>NZ_JBGNUW010000006.1:0-551489 GCF_041950495.1 Nonomuraea sp. MTCD27
CCACCCCCTCCGCCCCCACGCACTCCGGCCCCACGCACTCCGACACCCCGCACTCCGGCCCCGCCGCGCTCCCCGACCCCAGCGGGCCCGGCGCCGCCGACCCGGCCGGCCCCGCCGACCCGGCCGGCCCTGCCGACCCCGCCGCCCGCCTCGTCCTCCCGGACGGGGAGGACGAGCGCGAGCGGGCGGAGTGGGTGCCGATGCTGCGCGTCCAGGGGCTGATCGAGGAGCAGGCCATCACCTCGGCCACCACGTCGGCGGCCCTGCTCCACGTCCTGGCCGACCTCCTCCAGGCCCGCGCCTCCCACTGACCGCGCCGGAGCCGCCCGGCTTTCCGCGGGTGCCGCGTGTCCGCAGGCTGACCGCCTGCGGACCTCCCACCGCACGCCGCTCCTCCCTCGGAAGGGACAGCGCGGGCAGGCGCGGTGACGTGCGGAGGGCCGGGCCCGGCGCTAGTCCTTGGCCGGTTCCGGGACCGGTTCCGGAACCGGTTCCGGGCGGCTCGCCCCGGCCGCGGCCGCCCGGAGGCGGTCCCGGCGGTTGGCCATCAGGCTGGTGATGGTGACCGTGACCAGCACGAACACGATGACCGCGAGCGAGGCCAGGGTGGGGATCTCCGGGAGCTGCGGCCAGACGCCGTGCCCCCAGTGCAGGATCAGCTTGACCCCGATGAAGGCCAGGATGACGCTGAGCCCGTGGTTCAGGTGGCGCAGCTTGGTCAGCACGCCCTGGAGCACGAAGTACAGCGCCCGCAGGCCCAGCAGGGCGAAGGCGTTGGTGGCGAAGACGAGGAACGGGTCCTCGGTGACGCCGTACACGGCCGGTACGGAGTCCACGGCGAAGACGATGTCCGTGGCCAGGATCGCGACCGCCGCCAGCGCCAGCGGGGTGAGCGCCAGCCGGCCCTTCTCACGGACGAGCAGCCGGGAACCCCGGTAGTCCTCGGTGACCGGCATGAAGCGCCGTACCAGCCGGACCGTGCGCATGGAGGAGATGTCCACCTCCTGCTCGCTCCCGGCCAGCACGTCCTTGAGGATCTTGCCGGCGGTGACGATCAGGATCGCCCCGAACAGCAGGAACGCCCACGTGCCGCTCTGCAGCGCGGCGGCGCCCAGCGCGATGAAGATCACGCGTAGCACCAGTGCCCCGACGATGCCGTACAGCAGCACCCGCCTGGCCAGCGCCGACGGCACCGCGAACGCGGACAGCAGCAACATGAAGACGAACAGGTTGTCGACCGACAGCGACTTCTCCACCACGAACCCGGTGAAGAACTCCACCGCCGTGCCCCCACCGAAGTCCAGCCACAGGTAGACCCCGAAGATCACCGGTAGCAGCAGGTAGAAGACCGACCAGCCCACCGCGTCCCGGATGCGCTCCTCGCGCTGACGGCGGGTGAGCAGCAGGTCCAGCAACAGCAGCAGCACCAGAACCGCCACCGTGATGGACCAGAGAGCCGGAGAAGCGATGGTACGCAGCTCGACGGCATGCGAAAACGTCCCCGCGGACATGGGAAACCTCCCTCGAACGCACTTATCCCGTTCGAGGTCTCCTTCACCCATGCGGGCAGCCGTCCGGGGACGCGCGGGACGTCCGTACTGACCGGGCCGACTCTTGCGAAGTACTCCCCTCGCGCGTTCAGACTAGATGAAACCCGGACATGCCTCCACCCCGAGATCGTGTCACGCGAAGCGGTCGGCGAAGGCGGCCCGGTTCGCGGACTCCGGCGTTCGGTCCCACACCGCGAACACCACCTGGTCGAACACCGCCGCGTACGCACCCGTGAGGTGCTCGTGGAAGGCCCCGGCCACCTCGCGCGGGTCGTTGCGGAACACCCCGCAGCCCCAGGCCCCGAGCACGAGCCGGCGCGCGCCGTGGTGGGCGGCCACGGCCAGCACGCGCCCGGCGCGCTCGCGCAGCGCCCGCAGGACGCTCTCGCCCCGGCCGGGGTCGCGGCGCAGCACCTGCCCGGCGTTGGGCGCCGGGGAGGTCAGGAACGACACCGGGTACGGCTCCCGCAGCAGCCGCCCGTCGTCGCCCCGGTGCACGGGCACGTCGGGGGACCAGATGACGCGGTGGCTGTAGAGCAGGTCGGTGGCGGCGCGGTGCGCGGCGTAGTAGTCGGGGGCCTGGAGCAGGCAGGGGTACAGGAGGCTGTGCCGGCACAGGTCCTCCTCCTGGGCCGTGGCCCCTCCGAGGTAGCCGCCGCCCGGGTTGCGGGCCGAGGCGAAGTTGAGCACCGCGACGCGTCCCTCCCCGCCCGGGTCGAGGTGCAGCCGCCGGGCGGCCTGGAGGCTGCCCTCGGCGGTCACCTCGAAGGACGTGCGCAGGCCGGGCCGCGGAGCGGGCGGGTCGAAGCGCGCGTCGGGCGCGTAACTCACGGTGCCGTCGATCGCCGCCTTCAGCGCCGGTCCCACGACGACGAGATCGCCGTCGCCGGTCGTGTACCCGCCCGTGTCGACGATCTCCGCGTTGGCGTCCGCGATCTCGCGCAGTCTGCGCCGTCTTCTGTCCACGCGTCCGCATGCTAGGACGCGACCGGCTCCCGCGCCGAACGGTTTTCGCGATCCGCCTTCCGACCGCCGCACGGGACGCGGTGCCACAACTCGACGTCAGAGACGGAGCTGCTGCGATGACCGTGGAGGACCGCTTCGGCCAAGGCCTTGACGAGGAGCGCAGGAACCGGGTGCTCGGCACCTTCAGCGAGACCGTGACCGACCCGGTCTCGGACTGGGCGACCGACTTCTCCCACGTGGATCCCGTATGGGGCGCCGCTGGCTCATGACCTTCGCGCGGACTCCTCCGGGGCGCGGAGCCCGGCGATGATGCGGTCGAGGTCGGCCAGGTCGCCGGGGTCCAGGGCGAGCAGGGAGCGCGGCGGGCGGGCCAGGATGCGCTCGGCCTCCTCGGCGGCGGCCCTGCCCGCCGGGGTGAGGGCGACGATCTTGCTGCGGCGGTCGTCCGGGGAGACGCTGCGGGTCACGTAGCCGCGCTGCTCCAGGTCGTCCACCATCAGCGTGGTGTACGGCTTGTCGGTGGACAGGTCGGCGGTCAGCTCCCGCATGGTCATCGGCCCGGCCAGCAGGTGACGCAGCGCCTTGACCCGGAAGAAGCTCATGCCGAGCGTCTCGGCCACCTCCTTGCGGCGGTCCTCCTGCCGCAGGACGAGGTCGTACATGCCGGCCCAGACGCGGGCCACCGCCTCCTGGTCGAGGGCATCGCTCATGGGGTGTCCGCCGTTCTGTCGGGAGCGTGGGCGAGGCGTTCAGCGGTGCGGGCGGCGCTGCCATGGGCCCAGCCGGTCGTGGTCAGGATACCGAGCAGTACGACGGCCGCCCCGCACCCGACGATGATCCACCAGCCGACGCGGCTGGCCGCCGGGAACCCGGTGGCGAACGAGCCGGACACCGCCGAGGTGACCAGCGAGCCGATGACCGCGACGCCGAGCGACTGCCCGATCTGGCGGCTGGTGGAGGCCACGGCCGCGGCCACCCCGGCCTGGGCGCGCGGCATGCCGGACACGGCGGTGTTGGTGATCGGCGCGTTCACCATGCCGAAGCCCAGCCCGAACAGCACGTACGCGGCCATGAGCCGCCAGGTGGGCGTGTCCGCCGCGAGCCCCGTCATGATCAGCCCGCTGGCCGCCATGGTGGCCCCGGCCAGCACCAGCGGCACGCGGGTCCCGGCGTTCGCGACGATCCGGCCCGACAGCGGCGCGCAGACCACGGTCAGCGCGGCCATGGGCACCGTGTAGAGCCCGGCGTGCAGGGCGGACAGGCCCAGCACGTCCTGAAGGTAGAGGGTGTTGACGAACAGGAACCCGCCCAGCGCGGCGAACGCGCACACGGCGATGACGGTGGCCCCCGAGAACGGCGCGCTGCGGAAGAAGCGCAGGTCGATCAGGGGCTCGGCGCGGCGCAGCTCGTACGGCACCAGGCAGGCCAGCGCCAGCGCCGCGACCGCGAAGCAGCCCAGCGTCCGCGGCGAGCTCCAGCCGGCCTCCGGCGCCTCGATGAAGGCGTACGTCATGGTGGCCAGCGCCACGATGACCAGCACCTGCCCGATCGGGTCCACCCGGCGCGGGCGCGGCGCGCGCGACTCCGGCACGAACAGCGCGCACAGCACGAACGCGGCCACCCCCACCGGGATGTTGATCCAGAAGATCGCCTGCCAGCCGACCGAGTCCACCAGCGAGCCGCCGACCAGCGGGCCCAGCGCCATGCTGACGCCGACCACCCCGCCCCACACGCCGATGGCCCGCGCCCGCTCGCGCGGCTCGGTGAAGGTGTTCGTGATGATCGACATGGCGACCGGGTTGAGCATGGAGCCGCCGACGGCCTGCAGCGCCCGCGCCGCGATCAGCCAGCCCAGGCTGGGCGCGAGCGAGCACATGAGCGAGCCAAGCGTGAACAGCACCAGGCCCGTCTGGAACGTACGGCGCCGGCCGACCCGGTCCCCGGTCGAGCCGGCCAGCATGAGCAGGCTCGCCAGCACCACCGTGTAGGCGTCGATGATCCACTGCAGGCCGGAGACGGAGGCGTTCAGGTCACGGCGGATGGCGGGCAGCGCGATGTTCACGATCGTGTTGTCCAGGCCGACGATGAACAGGCTCATGCAGCAGATGGCCAGGACGAGCATCCGCCGGCGGGGGCCGAGTCCGGTGGTCGACGCGGGCGAGGCGGACACCCGTCTGGTTATATGCATATAACGATTATATTCGCATAACTAAGTAGATGTCCAAATTACCCCAGGCACGATGCCGGCCGCGGCGCCCCGGCCCGGCCGGCCGGGCCGTGGCGGCGGCGGTCACTCGCGGGCGGCGATGACCGAGATGGCGCTCCGCCGCAATGCCGACCGGGCCGGCAGGAGGGTCGCGACCAGGCCCAGGACGGCCGCGAGCGCGACGATGGTCAGGTAGACGAGCGGCGGGGCGGCGAACGCGGGGGTTCCGGTGAGCGCCAGGCTGGAGGTCACCAGCGTGGTCGCGGCGATGAGCGTGCCGAGGAAGACCGCGATGGCCACGGTGATCGCGGCCTCCGTTCCGATCATCGTCAGCACCTGACGCCGCGTCGATCCCGCGAGTCGCAGCGCCGCGAACTCGCGGCTCCGGGCGGCCGTCGCCGCGGCCAGCGTGTTCACCACGGATATCGCCGTATAGAGGCCGATGAGCATGATGAACACGTAGACGGCGGTGGTCTGGGAGTCACCGCCCTTCCCGGCCTCCGCGAGGTAGGCCTCCCGGGAGAACGCGACCAGCGTGGGATGGTGCTCCGCGAGCGCGCCGAGCCTGTCTCGCGTCAGCGAGTCGTCGCCCTCGACGTAGACCGCCGCCGCGAGCGCTCCGGGTGCGTGGCGGGTGGCCAGGGCGGCGGGGACGAGCACGTCGCTCAGGCCGAGGCTCCGACCGTAAGTGGCCACGAGCCGCAGGTCTTTACGGGTGCCGTCCGGCAGCGCCACCGGCAACGTGTCGCCCACCTGCCAGCCGTTCTCCCCGGCCGCGTCCGAACTCGCCGCGATGCTGTCGCCGACGAGCGCGTCGAGGTCGCCGTGGCGCACGTCGAGATCCAGCAGCGCCGCCAGCCCGGCGGGTGCGACGGCGAGCGCCATGAGGGTGCGGGTCTGAACAGGACCACCGGCTCCCATGCCGAGGCGCACCGGGATCGGGGTCGTCGCCGCGACGGCGGTCACACCGGGGAGGCGGGCGGCGTCCCGGGTGACGGCGGGAGGCAGGCCCTGCCCGTCCGCCGAGGCGAGCACGTGATCGGCCCGGACACGCAGCCGGCTCTCCTGGAGGCTGATCATCTGCATGGTCAGCGGCATGAAGATCATGACGCAGGTGAACGTCACAGCCAGGGTGATCGGAATGCTCGCCGAGGCGATCCGCCGTGGGTCGGCTCTGACGTTGTGGGCGGCGAGGGCCCCGGCTCCTCGCCCCAGGGCGAGGATCAGCGGTGCGACCAGGCGGACCACCGGCACGATGATCAACGGCCCGAGCAGCGTAACCGTGATCATGAGGGTGAACACGACCACGAAGGCATCGCCCGATCCCTTGGCCCCGCCGGTCGCGATGCTGTTGAGGACGACGAACACGCTCAGCACCAGGAAGCCGGCACCGGCGAGCAGCCGCGGCCGGGACAGGCGCCTGACCGGGACCGCCGCCTCACGCAGCGCCTCGGTCGGGCGTACCCGCGCGGCGCGTCCTCCCGCCGAGAGGGCGGCCAGCTGGGTGAGGCCGATCCCCACCACCGCCGCCACGACCACCGGGACGATCCCGTAGACGGGGCGGAAGCCCGCGGGGGCCACCCCCAAGGACACCAGCAGGCCGGCGAGCGGCCGGGACAGTGCCAGCCCGCCCGGCACACCCGCCGCCACGGCCACCACGGAGACCACGAGAGCCTCCGCGGCGATCATGCGGCGGATCTGCCGGCCGGTGGCACCCACCGCCCGCAGCAGCGCCATCTCCCGATGCCGCTGCGTGATGAGGAGGGCGAAGGTTCCGGCGACCACGAAGATCGCGACGAATCCCGCCACCGCGCTCATGATGCCGAGGAACGCGGCCGCCGTGACGTACGCGCCGGAATCGACGGACGGTTCCGCGCGGGAGGTGTCGCTGAGCACCAGGGTCCCGTCCCCGGCGGCCTTCCGGACGCGCGCGGCCAGCTGCGCGACGTCCGCTCCCGGCTGGGCGAACACGGCCACCGCGGCGGCCCGGGCGGGCTCTCCGGACAGGCGCGCAGCAGTTTGGTCGGTGAAGAAGACGGCGGGGTGGAGCGACCCGGGCACTCCCGGATCCGCGACACCGGCCACCCGGTAGCGGCGCGTGCCGTCGGCCGCCGTGACGACGTCCGCCGCGTCCCCGACGCCGAGGCCGGTACGGACGGCGACGCCGCCGTCCAGGACGAGCTCGTCGGGCGCGGCGGGCGCGTGTCCCGCCCGCAGCCGGTACGGCGTCAGCCGGGCACTGCTCCAGCCGTGCCCCCGGATGGCGCCGCCTGCCCGCACGCCGCTCGACGGCCCGCCCACCTTGACGACCTGGCTGTAGAACGAGACGTCGGTCACGACGTCGCGTACGCCGGTCACCTGTGCGACCCGATGGGCGACCTCGAGGGGAAGCGGCGGAGGCGGCAGCGTGTCACCGACGGGATCGGCTCCGACGTCCCAGGCCCGGCTGTCCGCGGGCGCCACGGACACGTGCGGGTCGCCGACGACGACCAGGGCGGCGGCGTGGAACCGATCGGTCCCCCCGTCCCCGGTCACGGCGGCCTGCAGCAGGAAGCCTCCCGTGGTGATGACGGTCACGGCGAGCACGACGGCCAGCAGCGAGCCCACGAAGCCGGCCTTGCGGGTGCGGGCGGTTCTCAGCGCGAGACGCAACACGGCTCACGCCTCCAGCCGGGACAACCACGCCGCGGTCCGCTCGGCCGTCGGAGCGGTCATCTCGTCCACGATGCCGCCGTCGACGAGGAAGACGACCCGGTCGGCGTACGCGGCGGCCCGTGGATCGTGCGTGACCATGACCAGGGTCCGGCCGAACACGTCCACGGCCTCCCTGAGCAGGCGGAGAACGTCGCGCCCCGCCCGGGTGTCGAGTGCCCCGGTCGGCTCGTCGGCGAAGATCACTTGCGGGCGGGTGACCAGCGCCCTGGCGATGGACACCCGCTGCTGCTGTCCGCCGGACAGCTCGGCGGGAAGATGATGCATCCGCTCCGCGAGACCCACCCGCTCAGCGATCTCGTCGACCCATTTCGCGTCCGCCCGTCCGCCGTTGAGCAGGAAAGGGAGCGTGATGTTCTGCCGGGCGGTGAGCGACGGGAGGAGATTGAACGACTGGAACACGAACCCGATGCTCTCCCGCCGGAACACGGTCAGCCGGTTCTCGGACAGCTTCGCGATGTCCACCCCCGCGAGGAGAACCGCTCCGGCATCCGGCCGTTCCAGACCGGCCGCACAGTGCATGAACGTGCTCTTTCCCGACCCGGAAGGGCCCATCAGCGCGGTGAAGGTGGCGTGCGGGAAGGCCATGGAGACGTCGCGCAGCGCGGTCACCGAGGTGGGACCCGTGCCGAACGACTTGGAGACATGCTGAAGGACCACGGGGAACCCCGGCCCGGCGGGCGGCACCGGATCCGGCACCTCGGGACGGGAAGGCTCGGCGGAGCGAGTCACAGACTGATCCTGTCGATAGGAAAATGCGCGAACAGCAGCAGGAAGTACAGCGCGACGCCCGCGGCCCTTGTCCTCCGCCCATGATCGACGTCTTCCGCCCATGATCGACTGAGCCGGGGCCCGCGGCCATCCGGGACAACCCTGAGGCCACCCCTGAACGGCCCCCGCCGCCCGCCGGCCCTTCCCCGCGAGGAGTTCGGACCGCACTATCAAGTCATGCGGATCACAGCCCTGTTGGCCCTGCTCTGCGCGGTCGCGTGCGGCTCCGCCGCCCCGGGGCTGCCGTCCGTACGGCCCTCACCGGCGCCAGGCGTGCAGGCCGAGGCCACGCGGCTGGTCGAGGCCGGATCGTCGGGCGCGGTGGTGCACGTCAGGAAGGGCGATCGGACGTGGCAGGCGGCGGCCGGGCAGGCGGACACGGGGGTGCCGATGCGGACGGATCATCGCTTCAGGATCGCGAGCATCACCAAGACGTTCACCGCGACGCTCGTTCTGCAGCAGGTGGAGGAGGGGCGGCTGGCCCTCACCGACCGGGTGGACGAACTGCTGCCGGGTGTCATCAGGACGAAGGCGACCGTGGCGGACCTGCTCCGGCACACCAGCGGCATCTCCGACTACCTGCGTGACGAGCGTTTCCTGAAGGACCTGGGCGACGGCGCCCACCTCCGGCACTGGCCACCCCGAGAACTGCTGAAATATGCGGATAAAGAGGCGCAGGGCTATTCCAACACCAACTTCATCCTGCTCGGCCTGATCCTGGAGAAGGTGTCCCGCAAGCCGTACCGGGAGCTGCTGAGCGAGCGCATCACGGGCCCGCACGGCCTGACCGCGACCGAGCTGCCCGCCGACGACCTGCCCAAGGATCTCGCGCACGGAAAGCACACCGACGGAGTGGACAACGCCGAGCTGGACTCGTCGATCTTTTGGACCGCGGGCGGGCTGATCTCGACCGCGGCCGACGTGTCGAGCTTCTACCACTGGGTGTTCAGCCAGGAGGTGGGCAGGCGGCTGCGGTCCGGCGGCTTCGGAATCTTCGCCGGGACGCTCGGCTGCGGACGGCGCGTCTTCAGCCATTCCGGGTGGATCTTCGGCTACAGCGGGATGGCGATGAGCAGCGCGGACGGTGAGACGGAGGTGGTCGTCCAGCTGGCTTCCGGCCGACCGGCCGACGCCATCGCCGCGGCCGAACGGCTCATGTGCGCCCCCTGACGACGACGCCGGAGCCGCTGTGACGACCGTGTGACTGGCGTGCCGGTAGCCTTCCGCTCCGGAACGGTGTCGCGGTCGGACAGACGGGAAAAGGGCGGATGAGGGTCCTGGTGGTCGAGGATCATGCGCGGCTGGCCGACTCGGTGGCGCGGGTGTTGCGGCGCGAGGGCATGGCGGTGGACGTCGTGTACGACGGGACGGCGGCGCTCGACCGCACCACCGAGGTGGACTACGACGTGATGGTCCTCGACCGCGACCTGCCGGGCCTGCACGGCGACGATGTGTGCCGGCAGCTGATGCGCGAGCCGCGGCGTACCCGGGTGCTGATGTTGACCGCGGCCGGGACCCTCGCCGACCGGGTGGCGGGGCTCACCATCGGGGCCGACGACTATCTGCCGAAACCGTTCGCCTACCCCGAGCTGGTGGCGCGCATCCGTGCGCTCGGCCGGCGGTCCCGGACCGCTGTGCCGCCCGTCCTCGTCCACGGTGACCTGGTGCTCGATCCGGCCCGGCGGCTGGCGACCCGGGCCGGGGCCCGGCTACCGCTCAACCCCAAGGAACTGGCCGTGCTGGAATACCTGCTCACCGAGCGAGGCCGGGTCGTCTCCGCCGAGGAGCTGCTGGAACGGGTGTGGGACGAGGCCGCCGACCCGTTCACCACGACGGTCAAGGCCACGATGAACCGCCTCAGGTCGAAGCTCGGTGAGCCACCGGTCATCGAGACCGTGCCCCGAGCGGGCTATCGCATCTGAACGGATGGGATCTCTCATGAGCCTGACGGCCAGGATCTCCGGCATACGGGTCCGTCTGCGGCTCACCCTGCTGTACAGCGTGCTGTTCCTGCTCTCCGGCGCCGTCCTGCTGGCCATCACCTATCTTCTCGTCACCCAGAGCGGGTGGGGCGTCCGGATGTCCACCTCCAGCTCGTCCCCCTCCGGCGATCGGAGCGTCAGCGACGTCATCGTGGGCCACGGCGTGCCCGAGAGCCCCCCGCTGACCGAAACGGAACGCGGCCTCGTCGAGGCGGCCCAGCAGCAGGCCGTGCAGCAACACGAGGAGTTCGGGCACCAGCTGCTCGTGAAGTCGGGCATCGCCCTGGCGATCATGTCGGTCCTCTCGGCAGCGCTGGGCTGGCTGGTGGCCGGGCGGGTGCTACGGCCATTGCGGACCATGACCGACAGCATCCAGCTCATCTCGGCGCGGAACGTGCAGGAGCGGCTGGCCTTCACCGGGCCGCGTGACGAGCTCAAGGACCTCGCGGACACCGTGGACGGGTTGCTCGGCCGGCTGGAGACGGCGCTCGACTCGCACAGGCGGTTCGTCGCCAACGCCGCACACGAGCTGCGGACGCCGTTGACGCTGGAGCACGCCCTGCTGGAGGAGGCCGTGCTCGATCCGGACGCGACGGTGGAGTCGTACCGGGCGCGCTTCGAGGACCTGGTGGTCGTCAGCGAGCAGCAGGCCCGGCTCCTGGAGTCGCTGCTGGTGCTGGCCACCAGCGAACGCGGCCTGGACCGGCTGGAGAGCGTGGACCTGTCAGAGCTCGCCGGCAGCGTGCTGCGCGCCACCCGGCCGAGGGCGTGCGAGCAGGGCCTGGCCGTCGTGGTACGAGCCCGACCGGCGCGGGTCACCGGTGATCCCGCCCTCGTCGAGCGGCTGGTGGCCAACCTGGTGGACAACGCGATGAGTCACAACGTCCCGGACGGCTGGATGGAGGTCGAAACCGGCATGGCGGGCGCGGACAGCTTCCTGTCGGTGACCAACACCGGGCCACCGGTCCCGCCGGAGATGGTGGACCGGTTGCTCGACCCGTTCCAGCGGCTCGACCGCACGGCGGACGACGGTCACCACGGCCTGGGGCTGTCCATCGTGCGGTCGATCGCCGTGGCGCACTCGGCCGGCCTGAGCGTGCGCGCCCGGCCGGAGGGCGGCCTCGCGATCCGGGTGGATTTCCCGGCGGAAAAGTCACCGGCGATATCCGGGTAGCTTCCGACCCTTTTCACATTCGCCCTGGTGGCGGCCATTTTTTCGTTCGAGCGGTTGGCCGCCCTTTTTGTGCCCGTGGTGTAACCGGCCGGCGCGTAGAAAAAGACGCATGACGACGATGACGAAAAGGCGGCGTCCCCTGTTGGCCATCTCCGCGGTCACACTGGCGCTCGCATGGGGAGCGACGGGTTGCGCCCAGGATGCGGAGCCGACGGTCGCCACGGCCGGTCCCAGCGCCCGGAGCACCGCGGGCGCGGGCGGTGACAGCGAGGCCTCGCCCATCAGGTTCTCCCGGTGCATGCGCGAGCAGGGCATCACGTGGTTCCCCGACCCGCAGCCGGACGGCGGTCTGGTGGTGAGCGAGCCCGAGGGCACCGACCGCAAGAAGGTCGAGGCCGCCGAGGAGGCGTGCAAGAAGTACAGCCCCCACGGCGGCAAGCCGGGCCGCACCGACGCCGAGGGCATCGCCAAGATGCGGCGGGCGTCGCAGTGCATGCGGGAGCACGGAGTCACGAACTACCCCGACCCCGACGCGAACGGCAACGTGCGCATCGACGAGAAGTCCGGGATCTCGCCCGGGGACCCGACGGTCAAGAAGGCGCAGCAGGAGTGCCAGAAGTACTTCCCGACCGGTAAGGACAGGTGATGGGCACACGGCGCACGGTGGGCGTGGTGGCCGGTGCGCTGGCGGTCGGCACGGTCGCCGCCGCGGTCACGGCCTTCAACCTGCCGGATCCGGACGACAGCCCCCGTTCGACCGGCGGCACGCCGGCGGCCACCGCCGAGATCACCAAGCAGACGCTGGTCGACCGGGAGAGCCATGACGGCGTCCTGGCTCACGGCGACAGCACGACGATCTCGTCACGGGGCAGCGGCACGATCACCGCGCTGCCCGCGGAGGGCACGACGATCTCCCGCGGGAAGGCGATCTTCCGCCTCGACGACAAGCCGGTCACCCTGCTGTACGGGTCGCTGCCGCCGTACCGCACGCTGAAGACGGGCGTCAAGGGTGCCGACGTCAAGCAGTTCGAGCAGAACCTGTGGGCGCTCGGCTACCGGGGCTTCACCCCGGACAGCACCTACAGCTGGGCGACCGCCTCCGTGGTCAAGGACTGGCAGGACGATCTCGGGATCAGGGAGACGGGCATGGTCGAGCCGGGCCAGATCGTGTACGCCGACGGCAGGGTCCGGGTGGACTCGCTGAGCCTGCAGAGAGGAGCGGTGGTCGGGCCGGGCACCGAGATCGAGCAGGTCACCGGCACCTCGCCGCTGGCCACGGTCGTACTGGACGCGAGCTCGGGACGGCTGGCCAAGCAGGGAGCCGCGGTGCGGATCGAACTCTCGGAGGGGAAGGTCGTCCCGGGGAAGATCGAAAAGGTGGCGACGATCGTGACCAAGGCCGACGACGGCCAGTCGAACACCACGAAGTTCCAGGCGACGATCGGCTTCGACGACGACGTCAAGAGCCAGGGCATGGCGGCCGTCAGCGTCGCCTTCACCGCCGGGCGGCGTCCGAACGTGCTGGCGGTTCCGGTGGCCGCGCTGGTCGCGCTCGCCGAGGGCGGGTACGGGGTGCAGCTCGTCGAGGCAGGCGGGACGCGTTTCGTGGCGGTGGAGACCGGGCTGTTCGCCGACGGCAAGGTGGAGATCACCGGGTCCGGACTCGAGGCGGGCATGAAGGTGGCGATGCCGTCGTGACCACCGCGGACGGCGCGGTCGGTCACCCCGTGATCGAGCTCGCCCATGTCAGCAAGAGCTATCCCGGTGGGGTCGCCGCGCTGCGTTCGGTGGACATGGTCGTCGGCTACGGCGAGCTGCTGGCGATCGTCGGACCGTCCGGGTCCGGCAAGTCCACGATGCTGAACCTGATCGGCACGCTGGACCGCCCGTCGTCGGGCACCGTGCGCATCGACGGGTACGACGTGGCGTCGCTGTCCGACCGGCAGCTGTCCGCGCTGCGCTCCCGGCGAGTCGGTTTCGTGTTCCAGCAGTTCCATCTCGCGCCGGGACGGGACGCGCTGGGCAACGTCGCCGACGGCCTGCTCTACACCGGCGCGGGCAAGCGGGATCGCGAGCAGCGTGCCGAGGCCGCGCTGACGCGTGTCGGACTGGGTGCGCGGCTGACCCACCGCCCGCACCAGCTCTCCGGCGGCGAGCGGCAGCGGGTCGCCATCGCCCGCGCCGTCGCGGGCGATCCACCGCTGCTGCTCGCCGACGAGCCGACCGGCAACCTGGACTCGGTCTCCGGCGCCGGGGTGATGGAGCTGCTGCACGAGCTGCACGAGGCGGGCACGACCATTCTGGTCATCACGCACGACCGGGAGATCGCCGACAGCCTGCCGCGGCAGGTGCGGATGCGCGACGGGCAGGTGGTCTGAGATGTCGCGTCCGACCGCCCTGCCCAGCTCCCCCGATCCGGTCGACGAGCGCCGCCGGAGCGTTCCCACTGGCGACCGCGAACGGGCCGAGAACGCCCTGCGGCCCGCCCGGCTGCGCCTGTCGGACCTGATCCGGCTGGGCGGGTACGGTCTGCGTTCGCGTCCGCTGCGCGCCGTGCTCTCGGCGCTGGGCATCGCGATCGGGATCGCGGCGATGATCGCGGTGGTGGGGATCTCCGCCTCCAGCCATGCCGACCTCGACCGGAAACTCGCGAAGCTCGGCACCGACATGTTGACCGTGTCACCCGGCAGGACGATGTTCGGCCGGCCGGCCACACTGCCTGACGAGTCGGTAGCGATGATCAGGCGGATCGGCCCGGTGCGATCGGCCACGGCGACCGGCGTGGTCGGCAACGTGCACGCCTACCGCAACGACCGCATCCCGGCGGCGCAGACCGGCGGCCTGTCCGTGGTCGCGGCCAAGCTCGATCTGCTCACCACGGTCGGCGCCGAGCTCGGCCAGGGAGTCTGGATCAACGCGGCGACCGAACGGTACCCGGCGGTGGTGCTCGGCGCGACAGCGGCCGAGCGGCTGGGGGACGGTCCCACCGTCTACATCGGCGGCCGGTCGTGGGTCGTGGTCGGCGTGCTGCGGAAGGTGACGCTGGCGCCGGAGCTCGACACGTCGGTGATCATGGGATGGCCGGCGGCCACGACGTACCTGGCCTTCGACGGGCACCCGACGACGGTTTACACGCGGTCGACGGAATCGCAGGTCGAGGCGGTGCGCGAGGTGCTCGCGGCCACGGCCGACCCGTCGGCGCCGAACGAGGTGGACGTGTCGAGGCCGTCCGACGTGCTGAGCCTGCGCCGCGCCACGAACGCGACGTTCACCTCGCTGCTGCTCGGGCTGGGGTCGGTCGCGCTGCTCGTGGGCGGGATCGGGGTCGCCAACACGATGGTCATCTCGGTGCTGGAACGCCGTTCGGAGATCGGCCTGCGCCGGGCGCTCGGCGCCACGAAGGGCCAGGTCCGAACGCAGTTCGTCGCGGAGTCGCTGCTGCTGTCGCTGATCGGCGGGGCGGCCGGCGCGCTGCTGGGCTTCCTGGTGACCGGAACCTACGCCACGACCCAGCAGTGGCCCACGGTCGTACCGTTGTGGGTCCTCGCCGGCGGAGTCGGCGCGACCGTGCTGATCGGCGCCGTCGCGGGCTTGTACCCGGCGATCCGCGCCTCCCGGCTGGCCCCGACGGAAGCGCTGGCGGCGACCTGACCCGCAGGCCATGAAACGATCCCCGCCCGGCGAAGCGGCTCCTCGTCGCCTGGACAGACCCATCGAGTCCGTCATCGACACGGCGCCGGCGGCCGAGGCGGCCACGGACGCGGCGGCCGAAGCCCGCGACCGCGGCCTGCCGTTGGAGCTCGGCCGGTGCCTGCTGGTGCTCGGCACGGCGCAACGCCGCGGCCGCCTGCGCCGCGCGGCGGCCCGCACCCTGAACGAGGCCACCGCGCTCTTCGTCGGCCTTGGAGCCCGATGCTGGGCGGACCTGGCGGCCACCCAGCAGGCTCGTCTCACCCACGCCGGCGACGGCGTCCTCACTCCGGCCGAGAAGCGGGTCGCCGAACTGGTCATCCTCGGCGGCACCAACGCGGAGATCGCCGCCACGATGATGATCAGCGTCAAGACGGTCGAGGCGAACCTCACCCGGATCTACCGCAAACTCGGTGTGCGCGGCCGTCTTGACCTGGCCAGACGCGGCATCACCTGAGTGCGGTGAGGTCGTCCGGAAGTGCGCTGATGAATGGCAACGGCTCCTGGCCAGGGGTTCGAGCCTGCTGACCGGGTCGGAGGGCGTACCGAACGGCCACCGATATGGCTCATGCGGCAGGCCCGGTGGTACCCGCCCGGGTACCACCGGGTCCGCGAGGCGCCGTCAGCCGGCTTCTAGAACGAAGAACAGGAAGCTCAGGAACCTCGTGCCGGTGATCTCGCGGAACTCCTCGGGGAACAGTTCGCGGGCCTCCGGCACAAACGGCGGTTCGCTGATGACGCTGATGCGAAAGCCAGCCGCGGTGAAGGCCTCGGTCATCGCGTGCAGCGGCCGGTCCCAGAAGCGCATCTGGGCGGTCTGCCCACCCATGGTCCATTCATCGGTCCGGATACGGGTCTCGAAGTACTTGGGCTTTTTCCCGGCCATGTGCTGCCAGAGGGTGATGCAGAAAGGATGCTCGACCGAGACGAGGAGTCGGCCGCCAGGCTTCAGCACGCGTCGAAGCTCGGCCAGTGTCGGTTCCCAGTCTTCCAGGTAGTGCAGCACCAGCGACGCGATGACGTCGTCGAAGGTGTCGTCGGGGAAGGGCAGCGGGCTGGCCAGGTCGGCGACCCGCAGGTCTGCGTCGGTGCCCAGCCGCTGTCGGGCCATCTCCAGCATCCCGGCGCTCGCGTCGATGCCGGTGACGATGGCGCCTCGATCGCGCAGCTCGGCGAACAGGGGGCCCGAGCCGCAGCCGGCGTCGAGGATGCGCCGGCCGGTCACGTCCCCGGCGAGTTCCAGCATCGCGGGACGCTCGTAGTACGCGTTCAGGAGGCTGGTCTCGTTCTCGGCCGTGTACCCCTCGGCGATGCTGTCGTAGTCGTTGAATCGGGACGGATGTGCAGTCTCAACGTGATCTTCCGGCATGGTGGGCATGCGGGCCATTGTGGCCCAGTAGTTTCGGCGGCACAGACATATGGCCCGTTTGCCGTGACTGAGCGCTTCAACCGGCGGACATCGCCGCCTTGCCCTCACCAGCGAAGACGCAGCAGATCGAGCCGGCCGAAGCAGCCCGTCCCCGCCAGGGAACGCGCGGAGCTCGCCGACTCAAGCGCAGTCCGCCATCTCCGCGGTGAAGGCGCAATGCCGAGCCAGGCGCCGCCGTACTCCTGCCGGTCACGTGACCATGGCAAGTTCGACGGCCGAGACGGGACGGAAGGTGGACAGCACCGCCACCAGGTCAGCCTCAGCGATACTCGAACCGTTGAGCATGACCAGCGCATCGCCCGACCTGGCGAAGACGGTGACCCAGGAGGACTCGGCACCGGTCCGGACCCATCGGTCTCCCGGGAGCGATTTGCAGCGCAGCGGAACTCCGAAGTCCTCGGTGACCGCCAAGCAGGAATCCCGCGGGTTTCCGGCCGCGGCGGGCCAGACCGTGACCTGGATCTCGGAGAATGCCCGATTCGGCGTGGCGTCCCGCCAGTACTCCAGCCAGGTGGACGGTTCCGGCTCCTTCTTCCCGGCTGGATGGAGACCCACGTGGACCAGCCGGTAACCCTCGATCGTCGGAGCGATCAGCGGCACGCCGGCCTTTTCGAAGTCGCGGATCTCCGACCAAGCCAGGATCTGCGGCTTGTACTGCGCCGCGCCCCAGGATCCGAGGGGCACGACTCCGGTCAGGGCTACCGCCCACCAGCGATGGGGCGCCATGAACGACCACGCCGACAGGGCGAGGCCGACAGCACCACCGACCACGTAGACCGGGATGACAAGGGCCGGTAGAGGGCCGAACAGTTCCGGCACCGGCACCAGCACCGCGAGGGCATCAATGAGCAACCAGGTCGCCGAGCCCCCGACCAGACCGACCCCGCCCCAGTGCGGCAGCCCGGCCAGCCGAGCGCCCACCGTACCCAGGACTATCGCCAGGAGGAACAGGGCCGGCTGGAGGTTGGCCCCGTCGAGGTCTTCCCCGTGCATGTCCGCCCAGATGGTGGCCGTGGGGATGCCCGTCACCAACCCGACGAGGGCCGCACGCCCCAGGACAGCTTTGGTCGATAAATCCTGCATCTGCCTATTGTCGCCGGGGGGGGAGTGACCCGAACGGGTCCGTCCCCGGGCGTGCCGACAACCGTGGCCAGGTTCCAACGTGTCACGGCTCAGCATGGAGTCCATTGGCTTGGGCCAGGTATCTTGACGATTCAAATGAATGACTTTTTAAATTCGTTCATGGGACGCATCGCCGGAGTCACCGCAGCCGAGACCCGCGAGCGGTTGCTGCGCGCCGCCGCCGACGCGTTCGCCGAACGGGGGTACGACGGCACGCGCGTGGCGGACATCGCCGCGGCGGCCGGGGTGAGCAACGGCGCCCTGTACGCGCACTTCGGCTCCAAGGCTGACCTGCTCGTGGCCGCGCTGCGGGCGCACGGGCGGCGCCTGCTGGCCAGCCTGTTCGCCGCCGACCCCGACCGGTCGGCCACCGAGTTGCTGCTCGCCCTCGGCCGCGGGTTGCCGCGGCGCCGCGAGGCGCAGGGGTACCTCATCGTCGAGGCGCTGGTCGCGGCCCGCCGGGACGAGGACGTGGCCGGGCCGATGCGCGACTACATCGGTGAGCGGGCCGGATGGATCGCCGGCCTCGTACGCGTCGCCCAGGGCGATGGCGAGGTCGACACCGGGCTGTCGCCGGACGCGCTCGCGCACTTCTGTCTTCTGCTCGCGATGGGCAGCGCCCTCGTCACCCCGGACCTGCATCCGGTGGACGACGAGGAGTGGGCCGCGCTGCTCTCCCGGGTCATCACCGCTCTCGCCCCTGCCGACACCACCGCACAAACGGAGGCAACACCGTGAAACTCCAGATCAACTCCGAGCGGTGCCAAGGGCACGGCCGCTGTTACGACCTGGCGCCAGAGCTGTTCGGCGAGGACGACGAGGGCTACGGGCAGGTGCTCGGGGACGGCCTCGTGGCGCCGGGCCAGGAGCGGGCGGCGCGCCTGGCGGTGGCCAACTGCCCCGAGCACGCGATCGACACGGGCGAGGGGGTCTGACATGACGGTGGACGACCGCTTCATCGAGCGCTCCCGCGAGCCCGGGGACGACGAGCTCGCCGGCATCCGCAGCCCGATCGTCACCGGCCCGGTCTCGGACTGGGCGATGGACTTCTCCCATCTCGAGCCGGAGTGGGCCGCCGACCCGTACCCCATCATCGACGACCTGCGGGAGCGCTGCCCGATCGCGCACACCGGGCGGTTCGGCGGCGGGTGGCTGCCGACCCGCTACGAGGACGTGGCGGCGATCGCGTACGACACCGAGCGGTTCTCCTCGCGGGCGATCATCATGAGCAACTTCCGCCCGCCGGTCGAGCTGGCGCCGATGGGCAGCTCGCCGCCGATCTCGTCCGACCCGCCGTTCCACCACCACGCGCGCAAGCTGCTGCTCCCGGCCTTCACCAAGACCGCGGTGGCCAGGCGGGAGGCGGCGACGCGGGCGTTCTGCCACGAGCTGATCGACGCGTTAGAGGGGCAGGAGGTCGTGGACGCCGCCCGCGACTACGCCCAGCACATCCCCACGCGGGTGATCGCCGACCTCCTCGGCTTCCCGCCGGAGGACGGCCCGCGGTTCCGCACGTTCATCGAGCACGTGCTCGAAGGCGTCAACCTGCCGCCCGAGGAGCGGATGGCGAACATGGACGAGCTGTTCGACTACCTGCTCGCCCAGATCCGCGACCACGTGGACCATCCGCGCGACGACCTGACCACCTATCTCGTGGACGCCGAGCTGGGCGGCCGCAAGCTCGAGGCGGCCCACGTGGCGGGCACGATGGCGCTGCTGCTCATCGCGGGCATCGACACGACGTGGAGCGCGATCGGCGCCTCGCTCTGGCACCTGGCCAGGACTCCGGCCGACCGGGAGCGGCTGGTGGCCGAGCCGGGGCTGCTGCCGACGGCGATGGAGGAGTTCCTGCGGGCCTATGCGCCGGTCACGATGGCCCGGCTGGTCAAGGAGGACATGCGGTGGAACGGCGTGGACATGAAGGCGGACGACTGGGTGCTGCTGTCGTTCCCGGCGGGCAACCGGGACCCGGAGCAGTTCGACCGGGCCGGTGAGGTGGTCATCGACCGGGAGGTGAACCGGCACGCGGCGTTCGGGCTGGGGATCCACCGGTGCCTGGGGTCGCACCTGGCGCGGATGGAGCTGCGGATCGCGCTGGAGGTTTGGCTGGAGCGGGTCCCGGTGTTCGGCCTGGCCGACCCGGGGGCGGTGACCTGGTCCACCGGCCAGGTGCGCGGCCCGCGCACCCTCCCCGTCCGCATCGGGTCCTGAACCGTCGCCCCATCCCGTTCCGGCAGGGAGGTCCGGAAGCTGGAGGGGGGCGGGTCAGGGGGCTGGGGGGCAGGTGAGGCGGGCGGCGGCCCAGTCGGCGTGGTCGGCGCCGTTGCCGTCGCCGCCGTCCGTGACACGCAGCTCCAGCAGCGCGCCGCCCGCGACGTCGGCCGACAGCGGTTCCGCCCCGCCCGCCCCCGTCAGTACGCCGGAGGCGGCCCGCCGCTGCCCGTCCACCCACACCTCGAAGGCGACGGACCCGCTCCCGCCCATCTCGTCGTCCACCCCGACGTCGGCCCGGAAGGTCGTGCACCGCCCGCCGAGGTCGACGGCGATGCGTGAGGGGGCGTGGGCGCCGATGCCCTTCTCGTACGTCCGGCCGCCGATGGACAACGTCCGGCCGTCGCCGGCCGGCTGCTCGCCGTTGCTCCGGTCGCGCTCCACCGGCCCCCAGCCGTTCTCCGCCGCCGTGAACGGCAGGTCGCTGACCCAGACGCCGCCCGCGGGCAGCGGGGTGCGCAGGGTCGTCGTGGCGCGGGCGGTGACCGGGAAGCCCGCGGAGGTGGCCGTGACCGTGGCGGTCAGCTCGTGCTCGCCGAAGTCGGCGTCCGCCGGCGGGGTGACCGTGAAGGCGGCCTCGGCGGGCGTGCCCTGGGCGACCCGGCCGAGGTCGGCCGTGGCGGGCGTCACCGTCCAGCCCCGCGGCGCGGCCAGGGTGGCGCGCGCGCCGGTCAGCCCGTCGGCGCAGGTGGCCTCGACGGTCACGGTGATCCGCTCGGGCGCGCCGGGCTCCGCGTTCCCGTCGCCGGTCGCGGTGACGCCGGGCGAGCAGGGCGCGGTGGCGTCGGAGTCGACCACGCCGCCGGCCCGTACCTCCTTGGCGGTGAGGGGGCGCAGCGTCAGCGTGTAGTCCTGGGTCTTGGTGGCGGGCACGCGGTACTCGTCCAGCACCGAGTTGGGGGTCTCCCCCATGCCGGTCTCGCCGATCGCGGCGTGCAGGGTGATCCAGCCGTCGTTGCGGACGAGGGGGAGCTGGAAGTCGTACTCAGCGCGGTCCAGCTCGTCGTACCGGGTGGCGCTGACGTCGATGCCGCCGTCCGAGCGGCCGACGAGCAGCCCGGCGCGGCCGTCGTTGAGCGTGATCCAGCGGGACCCGGTGTGGTTGCCGTGGGCCTGGGGACGGGAGTAGCGCACGTACTCGTCGTCGACGTCACCCCGCCAGACGCCGGTGAAGGCGCCGCCGGCGCGGTCGTTGTACGTCTCGTGCGGGCCCTTGCCGTAGTAGGCGAGCTCGCGCATCGAGTCCGGCACCCGGACCTGTACGCCGACCCGGGGCAGGTACGGCAGCGTGGTCAGGCGGGAGCCGCTCGGGACCACCCGGTGCCGCAGGGTGATGGTGCCCCGGCCGTCGACCCGGTACGTCAGGCTCTCCTCGAACGACAGCAGGCTCTCCATGCCGGGCGCGGCGGCCGTCCCGGTGACCTCCACGACCGCGGCGTCACCGTCCAGGTCCGCCCGCACGGCGGTGACCCGCGTACGCAGCCGGTCGAGCCCCGCCCGGTGCCACACGTCGCGGTCGGCGGTGCCCCAGTCGTAGGTCTCGTTGCTGGTGGGCGGGCGGTAGACGTCCAGCCGGGGACCGGCGCGCAGCAGCTCGCGGCCCCCGGAGCTCATCGAGGTCAGGGCGCCACCCTCGAACCGATAGCGCCAGCCCTGGCCGGAGACGGTGACCGTGTCGCCGTCGCGGCGCAGCTCGGGCGTCCCGGCGGGCGGCTGGGCGATGCCGGGCACCACGCGCCCGCCGGCGGCGAACTGCTGCCAGCCGTGCCGCCAGCCCTTGGGCGCCCATCGGGGCGGGTCGGCGGCCACGGCCTCGACGTTCAGCCAGCGCTGCCGGTCCCGGGGGTTGGCCGGCGCGGCACCGAGGTCGAGGTCGGCGCTGCCGCCCGGGTCCAGCCGCAGGTCGCGGGTGCCCGACCGGAGCGTGCGGTCGACCTCCTCCAGCGACCAGCGCACCTTGACGTGGAGCGCGCCGGCCGGCTGCTCGTTGTGCACGCGTACCTTGCCGGTCGCCGGGTCGGCGGAGGTGAACCGGACGGGGGCGTGCGCCCAGGCCATCTCGGTCGTCTCCGGCTGGAGGTAGCGGTCGGAGCCGACCAGGCCGTCCGTGCCGGACAGGCTCAGGCCGAGGCTGAGGAAGTCGCCGCGCCGCTCGTACCGGTCGAAGTCGAGGGCCAGGACCGGGTCGCCGGACGGCGGCGCGGCGGCGTACACGCGGACGTCGTCGATAACGCCGCGGGCCAGCCTCGTGGGCGTGTTGTCCTGCTGGGTCTCGGCGTTGCGGCCGACGTTGACCTCGTACAGGCCGGGGGCGAGGGCGCCCGTCTGCGCGGCGGTCGCGACCTGCTGCCCGTCGACGGACAGGCGCAGCTGCGTGCCGTCGTAGGAGCCGGTGACGCGGTGCCAGGCGCCGTACCAGCCGGCGGGCACAGCGGCGGCGACGGCCTTCCAGCCCGCGCCGGTCGTGACTCCGAACTCCAGCGTCCCCGAGTCGCGCATCTGCAGCGCGTACGCCCGCCCCTTGGTCACGATGGGGAAGCTGCCCGCCCACTGGCCGGGCTTGACCCAGGCGTCCAGGGTGACGGCCTCGCCGGTGAGGTCCAGCCGGCGGTCCCTGAAGACGTCGACGAAGTCGTCCAGGCTGGACAGCTCGACGGCCTGGCCGCGCCGGCCCTGGACGGCGCGGGGCTTGCCGACGAGGAAGGTCTGGATCCGGTTGCGGGAGGAGTCGGGCGTGAGCACCAGCGGCTGGCGCAGGTTGGCCTCGGCCCAGTCCCAGATGAAGCCGCCCTGCAGGGACGGGTAGCGGCGGATCAGCTCCCAGAACCGGTCGAAGTTGCCCAGGCTGTTGCCCATCGCGTGGGCGTACTCGCCGAACACGACCGGGCGCGTGGTGGTCCTGCCGATGGAGTCCACGTAGCCGGGAGTGGGGTAGCGCGGGCCCCACACGTCGGCGTACGGGGCGTCGCCGTTGGGGCTGTTGGACTGGTGGTAGAGCAGCCGGGTGGGCTCGTTGGCGTCGGCCCACTCGGCCATCGCGTAATGCGCGGCCCCGAGCCCGGCCTCGTTGCCGGTGTCCCAGATGATGACGCTGGGGTGGTTCCTGTCCCTGACGACCATCGCGCGGAAGCGGTCGGCGAAGGCGGCCTGCCACTCGGGCCGGTCGGCCAGGCAGTTGCGCGGGCACGACTCGCGCGAGTGGGTCTCGATGTCGACCTCGTCGGCGATCCACAGGCCGTACCGGTCGGCGAGGTCGTACAGGTAGGGGTCGGAGGGGTAGTGGGAGGTGCGGACGGCGTTGATGTGCAGGCTCTTCATGAGCTCCACGTCGCGCCGCTGGGCCGCGCGGGTGACGTGGCGGCCGGTGTCGGGGTCGGTCTCGGCGCGGTTGGTGCCCTTGATGAGGATGCGCTCGCCGTTGACGAGCACCTGGCGGTCGCGCACCTCCACCTCGCGGAAGCCGACCGCCTGGGCGGTGGCGTGCAGCGGCCTGCCGTCGGGGCCGAGCAGCTCCAGGGCGAGGGCGTACAGCGTGGGTGAGTCGGCGCTCCACTTGGCCGGGTCGCTCACCTGCGCGGTGAGGGTGGCGCCGCCGGAGCCGTCCACCGGCTGCGTGACCGTGGCGATCTGCCTGCCGCGCGGGTCGGTCAGCGTGCCGCGCACGCTGTGGCCCTTGGCCGCGCCCGCCACCTGGACGCGCGCGGTGAGCGTGGCGTCGCGGTAGCGGTCGTCCAGGTCGGTGGTGACGTAGGCGTCGCGCAGGAATGTCCGCGGGGTGGCGTACATCCAGACGTCGCGGAAGATGCCGCTGTAGCGCCACTGGTCGTAGTCCTCCAGGTACGACCCCGCCCCCCACCGGTGCACCTGCACGGCCACCCGGTTCGCCCCCGGCCGCAGGGCCTCGGTCACCTCGAACTCGGCCGGGGTGTAGCCGCCCTGGTCGTAGCCGACGTACTCGCCGTTGACCCAGACGAAGTAGCCGCTGGTGACGCCCTCGAACCGGAGGAACACCCGCCGCCCGGACCAGGTGCCGGGGACGTCGATCTGGCGGACGTACGCGCCGGTCGGGTTCACGTCGCGGGGCACCCTGGGCGGGTCGTCCGGCCAGACCTCCTCGGTGATGTTGCGGAACATCGGGTGGTCGGTGAAGTCGGACTGCCAGGTGTGCGGCACCTTGGCCGTCGGCCAGCGCGACACGTCGTGGCCGGCGGCGTGGAAGCCCTCCGGCACCTCCTCGGGCCGCTGGGCGAGGTGCAGCCGCCAGTCGCCGTTGAGGGTGGCGATCCAGGGCGAGCGGGCGTCGTGCTCGGTGATGTCGGCGCCGACCGAGCGGGTGGCCGAGCGGGCGTCGGCGTACGGCCGCAGCACGGTGTGCGGGGCCTGCTGCCCCTCCGCGACCATCCCGGGATCCTCGAGGTAGCGGTGGACGTCCACCTCCGCCCGCGCGGCGCCCGCCGGCACCGCCGTCAGGAACGGAACGAGCACGGCCGCGACCGCGGCCACGAACCCGCTGAGCCTTGCTACCCGCCCGGGACCGTGCGACATCGCCACTCCTGGAAAGAGGCGCGCTGAGGGTGCTTGGTGCTGACAAGAGGGTTGACTCCCGCATGTGTAACACCGAACGGCGGCGAAGACAATCGGTTGCCGATCTCGTACGCGGCCGGGCCCTGGAAATCGGGATCCCCGTGGTGTTCGCTGGCGGGCGTACCCCCCCCCCGTCCGAGGGAGAAGCCATGACCGCCACCCCGCACCCGCTCGACCCGCTGACGCCCGCCGAGCTCACCGCCGCCCATGCCGTGCTGACCGCCTCCGGGCTGGTCAAGGAGACCACCCGCGTCGCGTACGCCGGTCTGGAGGAGCCGGCCAAGGACGCGCTGCGCGCCCACACGCCCGGGGACCCGGTCGACCGCCGGGCCCGGGTCCTGCTGCTCGACGTCGGCGGGGCCGCCCCCCGCGACGTGATCGTCTCCATCACCCGGGAGGCGGTCGACTCCGACCGCGCGCTGGACCCGGCGACCGACGGCCAGCCTCCCGTGCTGGACGCGGAGTTCGCGGTGGTCGAGGAGATCCTGTCCACCGACGAGCGGTGGATCGCCGCGCTGAAGAGCCGGGGCCTGGACGTCTCCCGGGTCCGGGTGTGCCCGCTGTCGGCGGGCGTGTACGCGGACGAGTACCCGGGCGAGGCCGGCCGCCGCATCCTGCGCGGGCTCGCCTTCGTGCAGGAGCACGAGAAGGACCACGTCTGGGCGCACCCGGTGGACGGGCTCCTCGCGTACGTGGACGTCCTCAACCGCTCCGTGGACCAGGTCATCGACCACGGCCCGGTCCCGGTGCCGGCCGTGTCGGGCAACTTCGACGACCCCGCCGTCACCGGCCCCCCGCGCACCACGCAGCGGCCCATCGAGATCACCCAGCCGGAGGGCCCCAGCTTCACCCTGGAGGGGAACCTGCTGCGCTGGGAGAACTGGTCGTTGCGCATCGGCTTCGACGCCCGCGAGGGGCTGATCCTGCACCAGATCGCCTTCGACGACAGGGACACGGGCCGCCGCCGCCCGATCGTCGACCGCGCCTCGATCGCCGAGATGGTGGTCCCGTACGCCGACCCGTCCCCGGTGCGCTCCTGGCAGAACTATTTCGACACCGGTGAGTACCTGATCGGCCAGTACGCCAACTCCCTGGAGCGCGGCTGCGACTGCGTGGGCGAGATCACCTACCTCGACGCCGTGGTCGCCGACGCGCACGGCGCCCCGCGCACGCTGCCGAACGCGATCTGCCTGCACGAGGAGGACCACGGCATCCTGTGGAAGCACACGGACCTGTGGGCGCACTCGTCGGAGGTCCGGCGGCAGCGCCGCATGGTGCTGTCCTTCTTCACCACCGTCGGCAACTACGACTACGGCTTCTACTGGTACCTCTACCTCGACGGCGTCATCGAGTTCGAGGTCAAGGCCACCGGTGTGCTGTTCACCGCGGCCTACCCCGACGGCGGGTCCGCGTACGCGGCGCAGGTCGCGCCGGGCCTGGCGGCGCCGTACCACCAGCACCTGTTCTGCGCGCGCCTGGACATGGCGGTGGACGGGCCGGCCAACCGGGTGGAGGAGGTCGACGTCGCCCGCGTCCCCATGGGCGACGGCAACCCGCGCGGGAACGCCTTCACCTACCGCAGGACGCCGCTGACCAGGGAGAGCCAGGCGCAGCGGGTGGCCGACGGAAGCGTCAACCGGGCCTGGCACATCACGAACCCGGGCTCGCGCAACGCGCTCGGCGACCCGGTGGCGTACGCGCTCCACCCCGAGGGCAAGCCGCTGCTGCTGGCCGACCCGGGCTCCTCCATCGCCGCGCGGGCCGCGTTCGCCACCCGGCACCTGTGGGTCACCGCGTACGACCCGGCCGAGCGCTACCCGGCCGGCGACTTCGTCAACCAGCACCCGGGCGGCGCGGGGCTGCCCGCGTTCGCCGCCGCCGACCGCGACCTCGACGGCCGCCCGCTGGTCGTCTGGCACGTCTTCGGGTTCACCCACGCGCCCCGGCCCGAGGAGTGGCCGATCATGCCGGTGGACCACGCGGGTTTCCGGCTCAAGCCGGTCGGCTTCTTCGACCGCAACCCGACGCTGGACGTCCCCGCGCACCACGGGCACGAATGCGGGTGATGGTGGAAGGGTGACGGTCGGAGGGTGACGGTCGGAGGGTGACGGTCAGGGCGCCGCGGGCACGGGCGCTGCGGTCGAGGTGCGGGCCATCAAATCGGGCTGGAAGATGACCTGGCGGTGCTCGTGCCCGGCGGGCTGGTTGGCCTCCTCCAGCAGGAGCGTGGCGGCGGTGTGGCCGAGCTGCTCGCGCGGCTGCCGGATCGACGACAGCGGCACCGCGGCCGCCGCGGCGAAGTCGATGTCGTCGTAGCCGAGGATGGCCAGGTCGGCCGGAACCCGCAGGCCGCGCAGGGTCATCTCCTGCAGCACCCCGATCGCGACCAGGTCGTTGGCGCAGAAGACCGCGGTGGGCCGCTCGGCGGGGGGCAGGTCGGCGATCTCCTTGCCGACGGCGCGGCCGGTGGCGACGGTGAGGTCGGGCAGGCGGATGACGGTCATGGTGTCGTGGGGGCCGAGCACGGCGGCCAGGCCGTCGTGCCGCTCGCGCACCTGGCGGACGGTGAACGGGCCGCCCGCGAAGGCGATGTGGCGGTGTCCCCGCTCGCGTAAGTGCAGGCCGGCCAGCCGCCCGCCGAGCACGTCGTCCACCGCGACGGCGCAGCCGTGGCTGTGGCGGGCCGAGCTGTCGAACCGCACCACCGGGATGCCGCGCGCGATGAGCCGGCTCAGCCGCTCCTCCTCGCCGCTGTCGTTGACCGGCGTGATCAGCACGCCGAGCGGGCGCTGCTCCTCGAACGTCTCCAGCAGCCCCGCCTCGCGGGCGGCGTCCTTGTTGCTGTTGAAGACCATCACGGTCAGCTCCGAGCGCTGGGCGACGGTCTCGACGCCGCGCAGGACGTCGATGAAGAACGGGTTGGCCAGGTCGAGCGCGACCACCCCGATGGTGCGGCTCCGGCCGGCGCGCAGCTGCCGGGCGGAGCCGTTGCGCACGTAGCCGAGCCGCTCGATCGCCTCCCGCACGCGGCGCAGGGTGTCGGGGGCCACCATCTCGGGCCGGTTGAGCACGTTGCTCACGGTGCCGACGGAGACCCCGGCGAGCCGGGCGACCTCTTTGATGCTCGACATCGTTCCTCGTGTCCCGTGAGCGGCGACGACGGGCGGGGTGGGGATCGTTCCAGGTCGTCGTCGGTGTGATCATAGCGCAGGCGGTTCCGGCCGGTCCGGCACGATTCGCTTCCCGCCGGGAGGCGCTCTCCACCCGCTTCCGGCCGGGAGGCGTTCTCCACCCGCGGGTGGAGAACGGGGAAGATCCACCCCGGGTCCGAGGTCCGGCGGGCCCGGCCGCGCCACCTTGGAGGGGTTCGCATGAGTCCTGACCGAGGGAGCGTCGTCGATGTCGCACGGGAAGCGCGCCGGAGCACGGGTGTGGCGGATGGTGGCGAGCGGGGTGCTGAACGGGCTGGTGCCGCTGGCCGCGTACGCGCTGGTCCGCCCGTACGCCGGATCCGACGCCACGGCGCTGGCCATCGCGGCGGGCATCCCCGTGGCCTGCACCGCCGCCGTGTTCGCCGCACGGCGGCGGATCGACCCGATCGGCGTGGTCGCCGTGCTCGGGTACGGCGTGGCCCTGCTGGCGCTGCTGCTCAGCGGCGGGAACCCGCTGGTGCTGAAGCTGCACGAGGCGGTGCTGACCGGGCCGCTGGGCGTGGCCGGGCTGGTCTCCGTGGTCGTGGGCCGGCCGCTGTACCTGGTGGCGCTGCGCCGGGTGGCGCGGCGGAACCCCGCGGCGGCGGCCATGCTGCGCCGGCCCGACATCCGCCGCGTCGCGGCCGTGCTGACCACGATCCTCGGCGGCACGCTGGCGATCCACGCGCTGGTCATGCTCGTCCTGGCGGTGCGGCTGCCCACGGGCACGTATCTCGCGGTCGCCCGGCCGATCGGCTGGGCGCTGCTGGCGGGCGGGGTGGGGATCCTGCTCTGGTATCGCGCCCGCCTTCGTGCCCGCCGGGAGGCCGCCTCGCGGTGACGTGCCGGACGTTTACGGGGTTGACCGTCGTGGGCATCCATGTCTAGATCAAAAAGGTTCGCCCCTTCCTCACCCCCCAGGAGGACCCCCGCATGGGACCGGCAGGAATGCGTACGTCGCAGTCCAGTGAGCGCAGGGGTCAGGCGTTACGGATCTCCACGGTGCTGGCCGGCCTCCTCCACCTGGTTCTCGCCGGCCTGCTGATCGCCATCCCCGGCAGCTCCCCCACCCTCGACGCGCTGCCTGTCCCGGAAGGTGACAAGGAGCGCGCGCGGCGGCCGGTGGCGGCCCTCAGCCCGCGCCCGGCCACCTCGCCGGTCGAGCATCCGGCCCCTCCTCGCCGCGCCACCGTCCCGGGGACCTCGGCCCCGCCGGCCACCCCCGAGCCCACCCCGACCCCCACCCCCGCGCCCCTGCGGGGTACGCGGGACGTGCCGCCCGTCGCCGGCCGCACGTCGCCGCCGCGGGTGGTGTCGAAGGCCGCCCCCAAGACCCCGCCTCCGACCAGGAGACCGACGCCCCGCCCCACCAGGACCACGGCGCCGGAGCCGGGCCCCACCTCCGAGCACACCCCGCCCGGCCAGACGCGCGAGCCGCCGGGGCTCGGGGGCAGGACCGACGGGCCCGTGAACGAGCCCGTGAACGAGCACGCCGACGAGCACGCCGCCCAGCCGCCGGCCACCCCGCCGGGCCAGGCCCGCAAGTAGCGCCCGCCGGGCAGCCCGCCTTCCCGGCCGCCACGGCGAGGCGACCGGTGGATGCGCTGCCGCGGGAGGCGCCCGGACCGGCTCCTCCGACGCTCCTGCCGCGACGTCCTCCCCGCAGCGCGACCCCATAAGGGCTGCTCGGCGGGCACCGGTAGATTCGCTCCGGAGAGATTTAAGGAGCCCCCGTGACCATTCCCCATCTGACCGGCGTCCATCCGGCCTGGCTGCCCCCCGAGGCGTTCCGCGCGATCGGTTCGCGCCGCACTCTCGTGCTCGGCGACGACTCCGCGCTCGCCGCGACCGTGCGGGCCGAGGTGGCGGACGCCTGCGAGCGGTACGGCGGCGGGGTGGCCGCGCCGGGAGAGGCGTGCGACCTCGTGCTCGCGCTGTCGTCGGCCGGCCCGTTGCCGCCCGCCGTGGCGGCGGTCAGGGGGCCGGCGGCCGGTCCTGAGGGCTTCGTGCTGGGCCGCCTGGACGGTGTCACGGTGGTGCTCGCCGACGACCCGGCCGGGCTGCTGTACGGGTGGTTCGAGGTGGTCCGGCTCGGCGAGGCGGCGTTCGGCGCGGAGCGGCCGGCCGAGGCGCACCGGCCGGCGTTGCGGCGGCGCATGCTGGACCACTGGGACAACATCGACGTGCATCCGGTGATGGGCCAGGTCGAGCGCGGTTACTCGGGCGGGTCGATCTTCTGGCACGACGGTGTGCTGCGGGCGGACCTGACCCGGGTGCGGGCCTACGGGCGCCTGCTGGCCGCGACCGGGATCAACGCGGTCGCGGTGAACAACGTCAACGTGCACGCCGCCGAGGCCCGCCTGCTGACCGACCGGCTCGGCGAGGTGGCCGCGATCGCGGCGGAGCTGCGCCCGTACGGCATCCGCGTGCACCTGTCGGTCAACTTCGCCTCCCCCATCGCGCTCGGCGGGCTGGACAGCGCCGACCCGCTGGACGAGGGCGTGCGGGAGTGGTGGGCGCGGACGACCGAGCGGGTGTACGCGACGATCCCCGACTTCGGCGGTTACGTGGTGAAGGCCGACTCGGAGGGGCAGCCGGGCCCGTTCGCGTACGCGCGCAGCCACGCCGACGGCGCCAACATGCTCGCCGACGCCCTGGCGCCGCACGGCGGGGTCGTGCACTGGCGCGCTTTCGTCTACAACCACCGGCAGGACTGGCGCGACCGCTCCACCGACCGGGCCCGCGCGGCCCACGACCACTTCGCCCCGCTCGACGGGCAGTTCAGGGACAACGCGATCCTCCAGGTCAAGTACGGCCCCATGGACTTCCAGGTGCGCGAGCCGGTGTCACCGGTGATCGCGGCGATGCCGGGCACCCGCCTGGCGGTGGAGCTGCAGGTGACGCAGGAGTACACCGGCCAGCAGCGGCACGTGTGCTACCTGGCCCCGATGTGGAGCGAGGTGCTCGGGTTCCGCTTCTGGGGGCCCGAGGGCCGCACGGTGGCGGAGGTGGCCGGCGATGGCGGCCTGGTCGCGGTGTCCAACGTGGGCGACGACCCGTACTGGACCGGGCACCCGCTGGCCCAGGCGAACCTGTACGCGTTCGGCCGGCTCGCCTGGGCGCCGCGGCTCGACCCGGCCGCGATCCTCGACGAGTGGATCGGCCTGACGTTCCCAGAGGTAGGCCCAGAGACGGGCCCAGAGAAGACGGGCAGGGCGGTGCGGAGCACGCTGCACCGGATGATGGACGGCTCCTGGCGGACGTACGAGCGCTACACGGCCCCGCTCGGCGTCGGCTTCATGGTCCGCCCCGGCCACCACTACGGCCCCGACGTGGACGGATACGAGTACACGCCGTGGGGCACCTACCACTTCGCCGACCGCGACGGCGTCGGCGTGGACCGCACCCGCGCCTCGGGCACCGGCTTCACGGGGCAGTACCCGGCGCCGTGGTCGGAGGTCTACGAGTCGCTCGCCGACTGCCCGGACGAGCTGCTGCTGTTCTTCCACCACGTGCCGTACGAGCACGTGCTGCGCAGCGGCACGACCGTCGTCCAGCACATCTACGACACCCACTTCGCGGGGGCCGAGGAGGCGGCCGGGATCCGGCTGCTGTGGGAGAAGCTGGCGGGCGAGGTGGACCCGGCGCTGCACGAGCGGGTGCGGGAGCGGCTCGACGAGCAGGTCCGCTCCGCGGAGGAGTGGCGCGACCAGGTCAACAGCTATTTCCTGCGCAAGTCGGGGGTGCCCGACGCCCGCGGGCGGCGCATCTACTGACGCGTGAACCTCTGCTGGACCTCGGTGATCATCGAGCGGCTGTTCCACAGGAGCGTCGCCACGAGCACCGAGGCCAGCAGGGACAGCACCGCCTCGGAGGCGATCAGCGTGACGCCGCCCGCCACGACGAGCAGGCAGGCGTTGGCCAGGGTGGCGGCGGGGAAGCGGCCGAGCGACCAGGCGGCCAGCCGGGCCACGTCCACCGCCCTGAACGCGAACAGCGACGTGACGACCAGCGCGTTGGCCACCCAGAGCGTCGAGCCGGCCGCGATGACGACCTGCAGCACCGCCCACCAGCCGGGGACGCCGGCGGCGGAGAAGTTGCCCAGGTTGGTCCCGAGCACGGTCAGCAACAGCAGCCAGGGCACCCAGATCTTCATGACCCCGCCGAAGTTGGCCCGGTAACCGCGCCAGAACGCCGCCGCCGGGCGCAGCTCCGTCAGCTCGCGGCGGCGGTGGCGCAGCGCGTAGAGGGCGGCGGAGATCGCCGGGCCGGCCGGGAGCAGGCACGCGGCCATCAGGGGGACGTTGCTGGCGTGCCGGTCGAGCAGGACGAGCCCCACCAGGCCGGGCACGGCCGTGAGCAGGACCAGCAGCTCGACGGTCAGCAGGGTGTAGATCAGCGCGGAGGCCCGTGAGAGCGGCCCCGTGCCGAACTGCCGTGCCGCTCCGACGTCGCTCATCCCGCGTCCTCCTCCGGGCCGGGCAGCCGCCCGCCGCTCATCGCGCGCCCTCTCCCAGGCCGAGTATCCGGCTGTCGTCCCACCACGGCGGGGTCTCGTCCGCCACCGGCGTCAGCTCGACCAGCGTCACCTCGTGGCGGTCGAGCGACAGGTCGAGATCGAGCGACCCGCCGGCGACGGGCAGGTTCCGGTGGCGGCGGACCGGTTCCGCCGCTTCCCGGAGGATATCGAGCTGTCTGGGGTGTGGTGACCGGGGACGTCCCATCTCGCACCAGGCTGCCCAGGCGTTGCCCATCTCCTCGCTCACCGACGAGCGCAGCATGAAGGCCGAGTCCGCCGCCATCGGGATCGACAGGCGCACGGTGTGACCGGCGACGGCGGGCCCGCCGGTGACGTCCACCGGCGCCCAGGCCAGCACGGTGACCCGGCCGGTGTCGTTCCGGGTGACCAGGTGGTCCTCGCCCCTGGTCAGGAGCTGGTCGCCCATGCGGGCCATGAAGGCGTACAGGTGGTAGGTGGGCTTCTTGATCTGGCGGTGGGTGAGCAGGCCGAAGCCGCCGTGGAAGATCGAGGTCGGGATCCCGACCTCCTCGAACATGTCGCTGAAGGTCCAGTACGAGAAGGAGTCCACCAGCTCGCCCCCGGCGGCCAGGACGGGCGCGAGGTAGGCGGCGTTGAAGGCCGTGTCGTGGACGGGGTTGTCGGGGCGGTAGGAGGAGTTGAACTCCGTGATGTGCACGGGCAGGTCCGCCAGCGGGCCGCCGCGGAGCTGGCGGCGCGGGGTGGCGAACTGCTCCAGCAGCTCGGCGGCGGGCCTCATGGTCTGGTGCACGCCGAACGGCACGTGCTGGGCCGGGCCCGAGGTGTAGGCGTGCCGGCTGACGAAGTCGACCGGCACGTCGCGGGCGGTGACGAAGTCGGCGAAGCGCGGCATCCACTCGTCGGAGCCAGGCGAGATGGACGGGCCGCCGACCTGCAGCGACGCGTCCACGTCCTTGATCGTGCGGGCGGTGACCTCGTACAGGCGGTGGTAGGCGGCCTCGTCGGCGCCCTGCCAGAACTCCTTGAGGTTGGGCTCGTTCCAGACCTCGATCGGCCAGCGGCGCACCTGGTCGAGGCCGTACCGGTCGATGAGGTGGGTCACGGTGGCCCGGACCAGCTCGGCCCACTCCTGCCACGAGCTCGGCGGGGTGACGTTGCCGCGCCACCAGAACACGGTCTGCTCGCCGGAGGCCAGCCCCGAGGGCATGAAGCCCAGCTCTACGAAGGGCTGGATGCCGAGCTCCAGGTAGGCGTCGACCACCTGGTCCACGTACGTGAAAGAGTGCCGGACGTGGCGGGCGCCCCCGTACTCGTAGGGCCGGTGGACGCCCACGCCGTCGCTCAGCAGGCCGTGGCCGCGGATGTGCCGGAAGCCGATGTCCCGCTGGACCAGCGCCAGCGAGTCCTGGTAGTCGCGCCGCAGCGCGAGCTCGAAGCGTCCCGTGCCGACGCAGAAGCGCCAGGCGTCGGACAGCCGCCCGGAGGGCTCGCCGGGTACGAGGTTGCGCATGGATCGATCCTTGAAAGAGACGGCCGGGCCGCCCCGGCAGGAGGGGACGGCCCGGCCTGCGGGAAATCAGCTGCCGTGTGCCTTCTTGAACCGCTCGTAGGCGGTGTTGATCAGGTTGACGTACTGGGTCGAGCTCTTGGCCTCGAGCTCCTTGACGTAGGCGTCCCACTCGCCGAGGTCGCGCTCGCCGAGGATGAACTTGAGCGTGTTCTGGGTGACGTGGTCCTTCAGCGGCGTCTCCCACATGGAGGCCTGCTCGCGCTCCTCCTCGCTGAGCGGGGCGGCTGGCTCGACCGGCCACTGCTTCCTGGTGTTCATCACGTTCTGGAACTCCATCTCCTCGTCCGAGAACGTGGACTGGAGCAGTTTGGTGGGGCCGCCGTAGGCGAACACGCCGTTGCCGAAGCCGAAGTCCTTCTGCAGGTGCTTGGGGGCGCCGGGGTTGAGGCCGACGTAGTCGACGTCATCGGCCAGCTTGTACTTGCCGGAGGAGTCCTTGGTGAACGTGGTGCCCTCGACGCCCCACTTGGCGAACTCCATGCCGGCCTCGGAGTACCAGAGCCAGTCGATGAACTGCATCATGGCGACGAAGTTCTTGTTCTCCGTGGCCTTCTTGGAGATCATGATGCCGTTCTCCAGGCGGGTGGCGAACTTGAACTCGCCCGCCGGGCCGAGCGGCACCGGGATCTTGACGATCTTGGCGTCCTTGTCGTTCTCGGTCAGCGCCGCCCGGTAGTCGTTGATCAGGACCTGCGCGTTGGTGCTGATCACGAAGGACTTGCCCGAGATGAACTTCTGCTTGGCGGCCTCGTCCTGCTGGGTGAAGCTCTCGGGGTCGAGCAGCTTCTCCTTCACCAGCTTGTTGAGGTACTCGATCGCCTGCTTGTATCCCGGCATGGCGCCTGTGTAGACGAACTTGCCCTGGGCGGCGTCGAACATCGCGTGCTGGTACTCCCAGCCGCCCTTGCTGCCGAACGCCTGGGCGATGAGCTTGATCAGGTTGCCGCCCGGCGTGGGCACGCCCCACCGGTCGGTCATCGGGTAGAGGTCCGGGTACTCGGCCTTCATCGCCTTGAGCATGTTGTAGAAGTCGTCCAGCGTCTTGGGGACTTCCAGCTTGAGCTTCTCCAGGATGTCGGTCCGCACCGCGAAGGAGTAGTCGGCCCAGGCGGCCTCGTGCAGGCCGGGCAGCAGGTAGATCTTGCCGTCGGTCTGCATGATCGAGTTAAGCTCGGGCTGGAGCTGCCACTTGGCGACCTTCTCCTGGAAGTTGGGCATCAGGTGGAAGTAGTCGCTGACCGGCAGGATGGCCCCGGAGGAGACGAACGCCTCCTCCTGCGGGTGGTAGGTCTTCGGAATGATCAGCGGGGCGTCGCCGGACGCGATGAGCAGGCTGCGCTTCTTCTCGTAGTCGCTGAGCGGCACCTCGATCGGCTTGATCGTGACGTTGGTCCGCTTGGTCAGCTCCTGCCAGAACAGCCAGTCGGCCTTGTTCGGGTAGAACGAGTGGTTGTTGTAGAGCACGTCGAACGACAGCGGCTCGGTGGCCTTGAACTGCTGGCCGACGCCGTAGCCCGCCATCGAGCCCGCCTTGTTGGCCGCGTCCGTGGCCTTCGCCGGGGTCTCGCTCTCGCTGCCGCAGGCGGTCAGGGCGAGGGAGGCGAAGGCACCGAGACCGATGATCGCCTGACGCCGCGAGATTTCGCGCATGGGGGGAATCCTTTCCCGTGATTCTGCTGGGGTTTGTGAGGCGCCGGGAGGTCAGCCCTTGACCGCGCCGAGCATGACGCCGGAGACGAAGTACCGCTGGACGAACGGGTAGATGACCAGGATCGGCAGGACGGTGAGGACGATCGTCACCGCCTGGATGTTGGCCCCCACCTGCGTCACTTCCGCGGCCGCCGCGCCGAAGGAGTCGGCACCGGTGGCTCCGGCGATGAGGTTGCGCAAATAGACCGTCACCGGGAACATGTCCGACTCGTTCATGTACAGGAACGCCGCGAACCAGGAGTTCCAGAACGAGACCGCGTAGAAGAGGATCATCGTGGCGATGACCGCCTTCGACAGCGGCAGCACGATCCGCCACAGGATGCCGTAGGTGTTCAGGCCGTCGATGGCGGCGGCCTCCTCCAGGTCCTGCGGCAGGCTCTCGAAGAAGGCCTTCATGACCAGGAGGTTGAACACGCTGATGGCGTTGGGCAGGACGATGGCCCAGATCGAGTTCTTCAGGCCCAGGCCGCTGATCAGCACGTAGTTCGGGATCAGGCCGCCGGAGAAGAACATGGTGAAGACCGCGACGCCGACGAGGAACTTGCGGCCCTTGAGCTGCTTCTTGGACAGCACGTACGCGTAACACGTCGTCATCACCATCGCGATGAGCGTCGCGACGACGGTGTACACCACCGTGTTGCGGTAGTTCGTCCAGAACATCGGGTCCGACGCCACGATCTTGTACGTCGTCAGGTTGAACCCCTTGGGAAGGAGGTTCACCTCGCCCGCGCTGATGGCGGTCTGGGAGCTGAACGAGCGGGCCAGGATGTTGACGAACGGATAGAGCGTCACCACCACGACGAGGGTCAGGGCGACCCCGTTGAACCACTGGAAGACGCGGTAGCCGCGGGTCATCTCGTGCGTTGTCACCACAGGCTCGTCCCAACTGTGCGGCGGGAGATCACATTGGCCGAGAGGATCAGGACCAGGCCGACCAGCGCCTCGAACAGGCCGATGGCCGCGGCGTAGCTGAAGTTGCTGGCCTCCAGGCCCATCCGGTACAGGTACGTGGAGATCACGTCGGCGGTCGGGTACGTCAGCGGGTTGTACAGCAGGAAGACCTTCTCGAAGCCCACCGCCATGAACGTGCCGATGTTGAGGATCAGCAGCGTGACCGCCGTCGGCCGGATGCCCGGCAGCGTCACGTGCCAGATCTGCCGCCACCGGCTCGCGCCGTCCATCCGGGCGGCCTCGTAGAGCTGGTCGTCGATGGTGGTCAGCGCGGCGAGGTAGAGGATGGTGCCCCAGCCGACCGTCTGCCAGATCTCCGAGCTGACGTAGATCGTCCGGAACCAGCCCGGGTCCTGCATGAACGAGATCTTCTCGCTGCCGACGAAGGCCAGTAACGAGTTGATCGGCCCGTCGATCGACGTCATCTGCATGACGAGACCGGCCACGATCACCATCGACAGGAAGTGCGGCAGGTACGACACCGACTGCAGGAACCGCTTCAGCGTGCGCCGCCGGACCTCGTTGAGCAGCAGGGCCAGCACGATCGGCAGCGGGAAGCAGAAGATCAGGGTCAGCGCGCCCAGGACCAGGGTGTTGGTGAACACGTTCCAGAACGTCGGGTCGTTCAGGAACATCTTCACGTAGCGCAGGCCCACCCACTCCTCGCCGAAGATGCTGCCGCCCGGCTCGAACTTCCGGAAGGCGATGATGTTGCCCAGCATGGGGGCGTACCGGAAGATCAGGAAGAACAGCAGCGGCAGGATCGCCAGCGTGTAGAGCTGCCAGTCGCGGCGCAGCGCGCTGCGCCAGGAGCCGGCGCTCTGCCGCCGGCGGCGCCCGGGCGCGGGTGGCGCCTCCTGCTCCGCCGGCCTGCTGACCTCCAGCGTCTCGGGTGTGCTCATCCTCGGCCCTCCGGTGGGTTGCGGTCGATGTGCGCCGGCGCCTGGAGGTGCCGCCGGTGGCCGACCTCGCGCTCCGGACCGGTCAGGCGCAGCGGCAGCGTCGCCGCGGCCGCCGCGCAGGAGCGGCCGAGCCGCAGCTCCACCTCGCCCGGCTCGACGATGCGGCGCCCGTGGACCCCGGTGAACGACGTGACGTCGGCCGGGACCGTGAAGGTCACCCGGGCCGCCTCTCCCGCCTCCAGCGGCACGCGGGCGTAACCGATCAGGCGGACCTCCGGCCTGGTCGTCTGCGCGACCGGGTCGTGCAGGTAGAGCTGGACGACCTCCGCGCCGGAGCGCGACCCGGTGTTGCGGACCGTGACCTCGACGGCCACCTCGCCGTCCACCGCCCACTCCGCGACGTCGCCCCGGACCCGGGCCTGGCTCCACTCGAACGTGGTGTAGCTCAGGCCGTGCCCGAACGGGTACGCGGGCGTCGGGTCCACCGACGACACGTCGGAGCGGCGGCCGAGCGGCGGCGCCAGGTACGTCGCCGGCAGGCCGCCCGCGTCGCGCGGCACGCTGACGGGCAGCCGGCCCGACGGGTTCACCGCGCCGGTCAGCACCTCCGCCAGCGCCTGGCCGCCGCGCTGGCCGGGGAAGAAGCCGAACAGGACGGCCTTGGCCGCGTCGACCTCGGACGCCAGCGCGTACGGGCGGCCGGCCAGCAGCACCAGCACCACCGGGGTGCCGGTCGCGAGCACCGCCCGGACCAGCTCGGCCTGCACGCCCGGCAGGCGCAGGTCGGTGGCGTCGCAGCCCTCGCCGGAGGTGCCGCGCCCGAACAGCCCGGCCCGGTCGCCGACGGCGAGCACGCACACGTCGCTCCGCCCGGCGAGCGCGACCGCCTCGGCGAAGCCGGAGGTGTCGTCGCCGGTGACGGCGCAGCCCGGGGCGTAGGCGAGGCCGGGGACCAGCCGGCCGAGCGACTCGCGCAGCGTCGGCAGGTCCAGCCCGAGGCCCTGCTCGGGGTGCGGGCCCACGTGGTTGGGGAAGGCGTAGCAACCGAGCATCGCCATCGGGTCGTCGGCGACGGGACCGATGAGCGCCACCTTCCCCGCGGGGTTCAGCGGCAGGACGGCGTCGTCGTTGCGCAGCAGCACGATGGCCTCGCGGGCCAGCCGCAGGGCGAGCTCCCGGCTCTCCTCGTCGTCGAGCCGCACCTCCTCGGCCGGCCCGGGCAGCGGCTGCCAGCCCTCGTCGAGCAGGCCCTGCTCGGCCTTCTGCGTCAGCACGCGGCGCAGGGCCCGGTCGACCAGCGCCTCGTCCACCGTCCCGGCCTTGAGCGCCTCGATGAGCGGGGCGCCGAACGTGTCCACCGTGGGCAGCTCGACGTCGATCCCGGCCTTGAGCGCGAGCCCGGCCGCTTCCCCGGCGTCCGCGGCGACGCGGTGCAGCCGCTCCAGGAACCGGACCGCGAAGTAGTCGGCGACGAGGGTGCCCTCGAAGCCCCACTCGTCGCGCAGCAGCCCGGTGAGCAGGCTCTCGTCGGCCGCCACGGGGACGCCGTCGATCTCGGCGTACGAGTGCATGACCGACCGGGCGCCGCCCAGGCGCAGGGCCATCTCGAACGGCGGCAGCACGACGTCCGCCAGCTCCCTGGGCCCCATCGGGACGGGGGCGAGGTTGCGGCCGCCGCGGGAGGCGGAGTAGCCGGCGAAGTGCTTGAGGGTGGCGACGATCCCGGCGGCCTCCAGGCCGCGCACGTAGGCGGCGCCGAGCGTGCCGACGAGGTACGGGTCCTCGCCGATCGTCTCCTCGGTACGCCCCCAGCGGTAGTCCCTGGTCACGTCCACCACCGGGGCCAGGCCCTGGTGGATGCCCGCGGCGCGCATGGACCGGCCGATCCGGCCGGCCACCTCCTCGATCAGCCCGGGGTCGAAGGAGGCGCCCCAGCTCAGCGGCGCCGGGTACACGGTCGCCCGCCAGGCGGCGAAGCCCGTCAGGCACTCCTCGTGCACCTGGGCCGGGATCCCGAACCGGCTGGCCCGGACGATCTCGGCCTGGGAGGCCGCCAGCGAGCGGGCGCCGGCGACGGGATCGACCGGAGCCGTCCCGAAGGGCCGCGTGAGCTGGCCCAGCCCCTGCCGGACGGCGTCCTCCCACTCGGGCCCGTCACCCATGTCGGTCTGGTGTGGGGCGACGCCTCCCCCCGATGCGTCGGCGCCGACCCACACCCCCACGAGCTGGGCGACCTTCTCCTCAAGGGTCATGAGCGGGACGAGCGCGTCGGCCCGCTCGGCGGGCGACAGCCGCGTGTCCCGCCATAGCTCGCTCTCGCCGGACGCCGAGCTTGTGTCGATTGGTACCTGGCCCCTCATGCCATCCCTTCGGGCTATGACGGCGCCGGCCCGCGGCGAGAGCGGGGGGTGTAACGCGGGGGTGACGCCGAAACTTTCAAGCAGTTCTCTTTAATATTGCGGCAACATAAGGGGACCGCTGTGGCGTGTCAAGAGTGCTGCCAACTGCTATGTTGCAGGTCCCACCGCCGGCCGAGCCGCTCCAGGTCCGGAGCTTGCCGGGGTGGAATGGGCGACAAGTTGCCCGAAAGTTTCGGAAAACTCGGAGTGGGACTCGCGATGACAGACACCGCTGCCGGCGGCCCGCGTGGGGCCGTCTTGACGTCCCGCGTTGACAAGCAGGTTACCGGTCACCGGACACCGGCTCTCATGGCCTCCGCATTTCGGAAATGTCCGGCAGCGCGGCTGCGCCATCCGAGCGCGGCGGCGAGCCGGCCGAGATACAGCGCCACCGGGCCGAGGCTGACCAGCCCGCTACCGGCGCCGGCGAGCTCCCCCTCGGCGGGCAGCAGCCGGTCGTAGAGGCGCTCCATCGTCGGCCGGTCGGCCGCCTCGATCGCGGCGAGCGCGTGCAGGCAGGTCCTGGCCTCGAAGAGCAGGTCACGCGGGGAGTCGGGGACGGTGCGGGCGGCGGCCAGCGCCTCCTCGCGACGGCCCCGGGCGAGCAGGACCAGGGGACGGGCCCACCTCTCGTACGGCCCCCAGTCCGCCTCCGCCGGCACGGCCCCCGCGTCTCCCCCGTCGAGACAGAGCAGGGCGAGCGGCAGCATGCCCTCCTCCACCCCCGCCATGCCGGTGCCGCTGAGCCGGGCGGCGGCCGCACGGTACGCGGCGCGCGCCGCGCCCTCCGGGCCGCCCGTCACGGCCAGCCGGAGCGCGGCGTACCAGGTGGTGAACACCCCCACCAGCGGGAGGTCGTACCGTGCGGCGAGCCGGTCGGCCGCGGCGGCGTGCCGGTCGGCGGCCTCCAGGTCGGCGAGCGCGGCCCGGGCCTGGAGCAGGATCAGGTGCCCGAGCACCTCGAACGTCACCAGGCTGTCGTGGGCGGCCAGGCCGAGCAGTTCCTCGCCGATCGCGGCCCGCTCCGGCGCCAGCCCGGCGCGGTGGAAGGTCTGCATGTAGCGGCCGTTGAGCGCGTACGCCAGCAGGGTGCGGTCGCCCAGGCGGCGGGCGATCGCCTCGGCCTCGCGCGCGGCCTGGTCACCCCGCCGTCCGGCGTCGGCGCGCCGCTCCATCGCGATGGTGATGAGCAGGCGGGCGCGCTCGCTCTCGTGGCCGGGGGGCAGGGCGGCCAGCGTACGCTCGGCGGCGGCGACGAGGCCGGCCGACAGGGCCGGGTCGTCGTTGGAGGTCCAGATGGCGGGCACGTCGAAGGAGCCGATCACGGCGGCGGTCAGCACCGGATCACCGAGCGCCTCGGCCGCCCCGACCGCCTCCGCGCGGTACCGCCGCGACTCGTCCAGCTCCCCGGTCACCGCCAGCGCCCTGACCAGCCCCATGACCGCCTCCAGCCGCCCCGGCCCACCCCCGGCCCACCCCGAGCCGCCATCCACGCCGCCGCCCGGGAGGGGGCCGTCGTCCGCGCGGTCCAGGGCGGTGAGCGTCTCGCGCCACAGCCGGACCGCCTCGTGCGGGGCGAACCTCCGCTCCGCCCGCTCGGCCGCGGCACGCGTGTAGTGGGCGGTGCGGGCGGCGCCCGCCCGTCCCTCCGCGCGCAGGCAGTGGTGGGCGATGGTCTCCACGTCGCCGGGCCGGGCGCGTTCGAGGATCCCGGCGACGCGTGCGTGCCAGCGGGCGCGGCGGGCACGCGGGATGTCGTCGTACAGCGTCTCGTGCACCAGCGCGTGGGCGAACCGCAGCCGGTCGGCATCCTGCTCCACCAGGAAGCCGGCGATCAGCGCGGACTCGACGGACTCCAGCACCCGCTCCTCGCCCCCGTTCGAATCCCCGGACAGGGAGATCAGCACGTCGAGATCGACCTCCTGCCCGAGGACCGCGGCCTGGCGGAGGTGCGTACGGGCGGCGTCGGTGAGCGCGGCCAGGCGGTGCCGGATGACGTCGCGAACCCCGGCCGGGACGGTGTGCAGCGCCGCGTCGCCCTCGCTCTCCCACACGCGGGTGAGCTCCCGGACGAAGAACGGGTTGCCCGCGCTGCGCGCGTGGATCGTGCGCGCGCCGGCGTCGGGCATCCCGCGGCCGGTGATGGCCCGGACCAGCTCGCCCACCTGCGCTTCGGTCAGGCCGCCCAGGTAGATCCGCGCCGGTTCGGCCCGTGCGGCCCGGCCCAGCGCTTCCCCCAGCCCGGCGGAGATCTCGGTCGAGCGGTAGGTCGCGACGATGAGCACGGGTGCGGCGCCGAGGCCGGTGGCCAGCGTGGTGAGCAGGGCCAGGGTCTCCTCGTCCGCCCAGTGCAGGTCGTCGAGGACGAGGAGGATCGGACCCTGCCCGGCCGCGGTGGCGGCCAGGTAGGAGGCGATCGCGCGATGCCTCCTGAAGCGGGCGGCCAGGCGATCGTCCCCCGGGCCGGCTGTCGCGTCGGTGCGCGCGGGCCCGTCCGCCGGTGCGGGTGGGGTGGCGCCGGCGGAGGGGGTGAGGTGTTCACGCATCTGGGTCCAGGGCCAGGCCGGCGGCGCGCCGCCGAGCTCGGGGCTGGCGCCCCAGGCCGTGCTCCAGCCCTTGGCCTCCAGGCGCCGCGCCAGCGCCCCGGCCAGCGCGGTCTTGCCCGCGCCCGCCGCGCCGGACAGCAGCGCGAGCCGCGCCCGCCCCGCCGCCGTGACCTCCGCCGCGACGCCCTCCAACTCGGCCAGCTCCGCGACCCGCCCGACGAACGGATGCCCGGCCCACCCCAGCCCACCCTCAGCAGCGTCCGGCCCGCCGGACTCGCCCCCGCGCACGCCCGGCCCGGAATCGCCGCCGCGCCCCGTGCCCGGCTCCTCGGTCCCCTCACCAGGACGCTCGAACAGGTGGGGCGCGTGGGTGAGGATGTCGGACTCGAGCCGCCGCAACCCCTCCCCCGGATCCACCCCGAGCTCGGCCTGCAGCGTCTGCCTGGCCCGCCGCAACGTCGCCAGCGCATCCCCCTGACGCCCCGTCCGGTACAGCGCCAGGGCCAGCAGCCGCCACCCGTCCTCCCGCAACGGATGCCCGGAGACGTGCGCCTCCAGGTCCGGTACGGACTCGGCGGCCAGCCCCGAGGCCAAGGCCGCCTCGGCGCGGCGTTCCACGGCCAGCAGCCGCAGCTCGTCCAGCCGGGCGGCCTCCCCCCTGGCCCAGTCCTGCTCGGCGAACTCCGCGTACGCCGGCCCCCGCCACCACCCCAGCGCCTCGTCGAGCACCGCGCGGGCCTCGTCGGCGGCACCGCCGGCCAGCAGGCGCGCCGAGGCGGCGACGGCGGACTCGAACCGCGCGGCGTCCACCGCCTCGGCGCGCAGCGCGTAACCCGGGGGCGAGGTGACGAGAAGCCGGGAGGGTGTGCGGGGCGGGCGCGACGGCTCGAGCGCCTTCCTGAGCGCCCCGACGAACGTCTGTACGGCCCCCAGCGCCCCCTCAGGCGGATCCTCCCAGAGGTCGCCGATCAGCCACGACACCGGCACGACCCGCCCCTTGGCCACCAGGAGCCGCGCCAGGACGGCCCGGTGCCGAGGCCCCTTGAGGTGGACCGGGCCGCGCTCGTTCTCGGCCGTCAGGGGGCCCAGCACACCAAATGTCACCATCGCCGTCCAACCTATCCGCCCAGGTGAGCAGGGCTGACCCGGCGCTGATCGGGTGCTGATCGGCGGGCGGCAGGCTGGCCGCATGGACAAGGACACGACACCTCGGATCAGCGGATTCAGCCGCCGCCGCGTCACCGTCGCCGACGGCGTGGCGCTCAACGTCGCCGTCGGCGGCACCGGCAGCCCCGTCGTGCTGCTGCACGGCTTCCCCCAGACCCACCTGATGTGGCGGCACGTCGCCGCCGACCTGGCCGCCGACCACACCGTGATCTGCCCCGACCTGCGCGGGTACGGCGACAGCGACAAGCCCGCCGACGACGGGCACGCCTACTCCAAGCGCACGATGGCCCGGGACGTCGTCGCCCTGGCCCGCGCCCTGGGGCACGACCGGTTCGCGCTGGCCGGGCACGACCGGGGCGCGCTGGTCGCCGTCCGCGCGGGGCTCGACCACCCGGACGTCGTCACCCACCTGGCCGCGCTGGACGTCCTGCCGACCCTCGACTCCTGGGAGGTCATGCACGGCCGGTCGGCCGCCGTCGGCTTCCACCTGTACCTGATGGCGCAGCCGCCGGGCCTGCCCGAGGCCATGATCGGCGCGTCGGCGGACGCGTTCTTCGGCCATTTCCTCGACCTCTGGACCTCCGACCCGAACGCCATCCCCCCGGACGTGCGCGCGGCGTACCTGAAGGCGTCCCGCGAGGCCGTCCCCTCGATCGTGGCCGACTACCGGGCCACCGCCACGGTCGACGTCGAGCACGACGAGGCCGACCGGGCGGCCGGCGCCAAGTTGCGGATGCCCGTCACGGTGCTGCAGCAGGACTGGGGCGCGGCGCTCGGGTTCGACGCCGCCGGCCGGTGGCGGGCCTGGGCCGGGAACCTGGACCACCGTACGGTCACCTGCGGCCACTTCATGGCCGAGGAGGCCCCGGCCGAGGTGGTCAAGGCGCTGCGCGACCTGCTCAAGAGGTGAACTGACCTCTTGATCTAAGCGGTAGACCGTCTACCATCTTCGGTATCCGGTATGGAGCTGATCGAATGGCACCACTCGAAGAGGCCATCCGCCTGGAGGCGGTCTACAAGGCGTTCGTTCCGCGAGGCCGTTCCGCGCAGCCGCTGCTCGCCCTGGAGGACGTGAGCTTCGCGGCGCGCCCCGGCGAGTTCATCAGCCTGGTCGGCCCGTCGGGCTGCGGCAAGTCCACGGTGCTCAACCTGCTGGCCGGGCTCATCCAGCCGTCCGCCGGGCAGGTCGTGCACCACGGCCGGCCCGTCACCGGGGTGAACACCGAGGTCGGCTACATCACCCAGGACGACAACCTGCTCCCGTGGCGCTCGATGTCACGCAACGTCGAGTACGGCCTGGAGCTGCGCCGCGTGCCCAAGGAGGAGCGGCGCCGCCGGGCCCGCGAGTTCATCGAGCTGGTCGGGCTGACCGGCTTCGAGAACCACTACCCGCACGAGCTGTCCGGCGGCATGCGCAAGCGGGCCGGGATCGTGCGCACGCTCGCGTACGACAGCGACGTCGTCCTCATGGACGAGCCGTTCGGCCCGCTCGACGCGCAGACCCGGGTGATCCTCCAGGACGAGCTGCTCAAGCTGTGGGAGCTGCGGCGGCCGACCGTCCTGTTCGTCACGCACGACCTCGTCGAGGCCATCGCGCTCAGTGACCGGATCATCACGTTCACCTGCCGCCCCGGCCGCATCAAGCGCGAGTACGAGGTGGGCCTCCCCCGGCCGCGCGACGTGTTCCACATCCACGATCTCCCGCAGTTCAGGGAACTGTACGACGCGTTGTGGGACGACATCCGCATGGAGATCGCGGCGACATGACGCTCCCCGACGCCCGCGTGGCCACGATGCCCGCCACCGCGGGGGTGCTCGGCCGGGCCGCCGCCCGCTCCCGCGCCGCCGCGGCCCGGGAGCGGCTGCTCGTGCGGTCCGGGATCGTGCTGCTGGGCGCGGCGCTGCTGCTGATCTGGGAGTTCGGCGTGCCACTGGTCGTCGAGCGCCGGTACGTCAGCAGCCCCTCGGAGGTCGCGGCCCGCCTGGTGGAGCTCGTCGTCGACGGGCAGTTGTGGGGGCACATCGGGGTGACGCTGGGCGAGGCGGGCGCCGGCTACCTGATCGGCATCGCGGTGGGGCTGGCGGCGGCGCTGGTCCTGGTGGCCGTGCCGGTGCTGGACGAGATAGCGGGGCCGTTCCTGGCCGCGTTCTACTCCATCCCGAAGATCGCGCTCGCGCCGATGTTCATCATGTGGTTCGGGCTCGGCCTGCTGCCGAAGATCCTGCTGGCCGCGCTGATGGTGTTCCTGATCGTGCTGGCCAACACCATGGCGGGGGTGCGGGGCATCAGTCCCGGCCTGGTCGAGGTGTCGCGGGTGATGGGGGCCCGGGGCGCGACGCTCGTGCGTACGGTCGTCCTGCCCGGCGCCGCGCCCGCCGTGGTGGCGAGCATCCGGCTGACCTTCTCGCGCGCCATGGTCGGCGCGATCCTCGGCGAGTTCATCGCGGCGACCCAGGGGCTGGGCTTCCTGATCGTGCGCTCGTCGCGCCAGTTCGAGACCGCGACCGTCTTCGCCGGGATCGTGGTCGTGGCCGCCCTGGTCATGCTGGTCAACGCGGCCATCCGGGCGGTGGAGGCGCGGGCGCTGCCGTGGTGCGCGGACAGGCCGCACGGATGAGCGGGCGGACGGCCGAAGGAGCGACGAGCGAGCAGGTGCTCGACGGGGTGCGGCGGCGGCACGCGCGGCGGCGCCGGGCGCGGCGGGCGCTCGTGTGGGCGGGGCGGATCGGGGCGGCGGCCGGGGCCGTGGTGGTGTGGGACCTCGTCTCCGGCACCCTGGTCCGGCCGTTCTTCATCAGCAGTCCGCAGGCCGTGGCCGCGCGGCTGCTCGACTGGTTCGGTTCGGCCGACTTCTGGTTCCACGCGCGGTTCACGCTCACCTCGACCGCGCTGGGCTTCCTCTCCGGGGCGACGCTGGCCGTGCTGCTGGCCTGGCCGCTGGCGCTGCGCCGGGTGGCCTACCGGGTCGTGGAGCCCTACTTCCTGATCGCGTACTCGATCCCGGCGGTGGCGCTCGGGCCGGTCTTCATCCTCTGGTTCGGCATCGGGCTGGCGCCCAAGATCGTGCTGGCCGCGTACTTCGTGTTCTTCGTGGTCTTCATCAACACCGTCGAGGGCATCCGGCAGGTGCCGCAGGGGTTGCTCGACGTCACCCGGGTGATGGGCGGCACCCGGTGGGCCACGATGCGGTCGGTGCTGCTGCCGGGCGCCCTGCCGTACGTGCTGGCGGCCCTGCGCGTCACCCTGCCGGCGGCCATGATCGGCGCGGTGGTCGGGGAGTTCATCGCCTCCAACCGCGGCATCGGCTACCTGACCAGGGCGGCGGCCGGGCGTTACCAGACCGCGGGGGTCATCGCGGGGACGATCGTGCTGGCCGCGATCGTCCTGCTCCTGTCCATGTCCCTGCGTCCCCTGTCCCGCGTGCTGCGCTGGCGGCCCGAGGTCAGGCTGCGCGGCGACGACGTCGTGTAGAGGGCCCTGCGAGTCGAGGAGGTCGGTTCGGATGAGGTTGGCGGCGATCGCGGTGCTCGTCCTGGTGACCGCCGGATGCGGCGGTGGCGGCGAGCCGGCCCAGGAGGCGAAGCGGATCACGATCGCGTCGGCGCCGAACGTGTTCCTCTCCGCCCTGTACGTCGCCCAGGACGACGGCCTGTTCGCCAAGGAAGGGCTCACGGTCGAGATCGTGGAGGTGGAGAGCGGCAACGACAGCATCGCCGCGCTCGCCTCGGGCCAGGCCCAGTACGCCGACGTCGGGTTCGAGGACCTGGCCGAGCTGAGCAAGGCGGGCGACGACTCGGTGGTCATGGCGCACGACATCCTCGACCGGGTCACGCTCACGCTCGTCATGCGCAAGGAGGTCGCCGAGCGCAAGAACGTCACCGCGGCCTCGCCGCTGCGCGACCGGCTGGGCGCGCTCAAGGGGCTCAAGATCGGCATCACCTCGCCGGGCTCCCCCACCGACACGTACATGCGCTACTACCTGGGCTCGGTCGGCCTCGACCCGGAGCGCGACGTGGAGCTCGTGCCGCTCGGCGGCGGGTCGGCGCTGCTGGCCGCCCTGGAGAAGAGCCAGATCGACGCCTACCACCTGTCGCCGCCGACGCCGTATGTGGCCGCCGAGAAGGGCTTCGGCGTGGTCCTCATCGACGGGCCCAAGGGCGAGGTGCCGGAGCTGGACAAGTTCGACTACACCGCGTGGGCCACCTCGCGGCAGTGGGCCGAGGAGAACGCCGCGACCGCCACCGCCTTCAGCCGCGTGCTGGCGCGGGCCACCACGAAGGTCAAGCAGCAGCCGGAGGCGGTGGCCGGCCAGATCATGGACGACCTGGGCAGCAGCGACCGGGCGACGGTGCTGCGCACGGTGCGGGCGATGTCCTCCGCGCTGTCCGACAAGGGGTGTTTCGACCCGGCGGTCGTCCAGCGCACGCTCGATGTCATGCTCAGGCTGAAAATCCTCGAGGAGAAGGCGGACGCGGCCGAGGGCCGCCTCTGGACGAACAAGTACAACGGTTGCTGAGGAGCGAGATGCGCATCATCAGGTACGACGACGCGGGCACGGTGCGGTGGGGGGTGCTCGACCCCGACGGAACGGTACGCGCCGCCCAGGGTGACCCCTTCACGGAGCTGGTCCCCGGCGCGGTCGTGGGCAACGTCGAGGACCTACGCCTGCGCGCCCCCGTCACCCCGAGCAAGATCGTCTGCGTCGGCCGGAACTACGCCGACCACGCGGCCGAGTTCGGCAACCCGGTGCCCAAGGAGCCGCTGATCTTCCTGAAGCCGCCGTCCTCGATCGTCGGCCCCGGGGACGAGGTCGTCTACCCGTCGCTGTCCGGGCGGCTCGACCCGGAGGCGGAGCTGGTCGTCGTGATCGGCCGCGCGGGGCGGCGGGTCGCCGCCGAGGACGCGATGTCGCTGGTGTTCGGCTACACGATCGGCAACGACGTCACGGCCCGCGACATCCAGAAGAGCGACCCCCAGTGGACGCGCGGCAAGGGCTTCGACACCTTCTGCCCGCTGGGGCCGTGGGTGGACACCGACTTCGACCCGTCGGACGTCCGCGTCACCTGCACGGTGAGCGGTGAGGTGCGCCAGGACGGGCGTACGCGGGACTTCATCTTCGACATCCCCACGCTGATCGCGTACGTGTCGGCGTTCTCCACCCTGGAGCCCGGCGACGTGATCATGACCGGGACCCCGCCCGGCGTGCGCCCGGTCCAGGCCGGTGACACGATGACCATCGCGGTGGAGGGGCTGGGCGAGCTGAGCAACCCGGTGGTGGCGGAGGCCCCGTGAGCTGCCGGGTGGCGCCGGCGAGGTGCGCCTTATAGTGGCTTGCGTGACGACCGTCGTGCTGAAGCCCGGCCCGCCCGCGCGCACCGCGCACGCCTTCGTCTACGAAACGCTCCGGCGGGCGATCCTCGGCGGCGACCTGCCGCTCGGCTACCGGCTCGTGCAGGCCGACGTCGCCGCCCAGCTCAAGGTCAGCATCACGCCCGTGCGCGAGGCCCTGCGCGACCTGGCCGGCGAGGGCCTGATCAGGATCGACGCCCACAAGGGGGCGATGATCCGCGAGCTCGACATGGCCGAGGTCAGGGAGATCTACGAGCTGCGCCGCATGCTGGAGCCGGTCTCGATCCGCAAGGCCGTCGAGCGCATCACCGACGACGAGCTCGACCGGGCGGCCGCGCTGCTGGAGCTCATGGAGGAGGAGCGCGACCCGGGGCAGTGGGTGGAGCTCAACCGCCAGTTTCACGCCGTCTTCGGCGACGCGGCGCGCTCGCCCCGGCTGTGCGCGATCCTCAAGGGCCTGCGCGACGGCGCCGCCGTCTACGTCGGCCTCTCCCTGCGCGGTCAGGAACGGGCGCGCAGGGAGCAGGCCGACCGCGATCATCGCGAGCTGCTGGCGGCCTTCAGGCAGCGGCGCGCCGAGGCCGCCGTGGAGATCGTGCTGCGCCATCTCGACGCCACCATGGCGGCCATCGGGCGGCTGGCCTAACCGCTGCTCGTGGGCTGCGGCTCGTCGTACTCGACGGCGTAGTCCTGCTGCGAGCGGTCCTTCAGCGCGTACGCGGCCACGACGCTGATCGCGGCGCAGATCGCCATGTAGATGGCGATGGACAACGAGCTCTGGTAGGTGGCGTACAACCAGACCGCGATCAGCGGCGCGGGGCCGCCGGCCGTCAGCGAGGCGAGCTGGTAGCCGAGCGAGGCGCCGCTGTAGCGCAGCCGCCCGGTGAAGCTCTCGGCGATGAACGTGGCCTGCGGGCCGTACTGGATGTCGTGGATGGGCGCGGCCAGCACGATGGCCAGGAAGACCAGCGCGGGGACGCGGGTGTCGAGCAGCGGCCAGTAGATGAACGACCAGACCACCATGAGCGCGGCGCCGATCATGTACAGCCGCCGGCGGCCCACGAGGTCGGACATGTAGCCCCAGAACGGCACGGTGAACAGCGAGACGACGCCGGCGGCGATGACGTACGTGTAGACGTCGCTCGCCTGGAAGCCCAGCGTCTTCGTGGCGTAGGTGAGGATGAAGACGGTGAAGATGTAGAACGGCGCCTGCTGGCCGGTGCGCAGCAGCGCGCTCAGCACGATCTCCCGCCAGTTCATGGCCAGCACCTGGCGCACGGGCACGCGCTCGACCCTGTTCTCCCTGACGACCTTGGCGAAGACCGGCGTCTCCAGGATGCCGAGCCTGATGTACAGGCCCACGGCCGCCATCACGATGCTGAGCAGGAACGGGATGCGCCAGCCCCAGTAGGGGTCGAGCGGCTGGAAGATCTGCAGCGCCAGGTAGCCGAGCACGAGCCCGACGGGGACACCGAACTGCGGCCAGCTGCCGAGGAAGCCGCGCTTGCCGCCGCGCGTCTTGCCCCACTCGGTGGCCAGCAGGACGGAGCCGCCCCATTCGCCGCCGACGCTGATGCCCTGCAGCAGGCGCAGGAGGGTGAGCAGGATGCCGCCCCAGATCCCGATCTGCTCGTAGGTGGGCACCAGGCCCACGAGAGCGGTCGCGATGCCCATGGTCAGGAGGGTGATGATCAGGGTGGCCTTGCGTCCGATGCGGTCGCCGTAGTGGCCGAAGATCGCCGCGCCGATGGGGCGGGCGGCGAAGCCGCCGAAATAGGTGCCGAGGGCGAGCAGGAGTCCGGTCGTCGGGTCGTTGGTCGGGAAGAACAGCTCCGCGAAGATGGTGCTGGCGGCGAAGCCGTAGAGGAAGAAGTCGTACCACTCGATCGAGGTCCCTACGGCGGAGGCGATCACCGCCCGGACCAGTTGCCGTCTCTTCTGCTGACCTGTCGCGTCGAGTCCTTGCTGCTCAACCATCTACCGCTCCTGGGGTAGGTCACGCGTTAACGGTGACGGTACATGATGCATCATCGATGGTCACCAGCCGGAAATGGCGGGGATCCCGGCTTTCCCGCACCTGCCGGAGGTTGCGATCCTGCCTGGTTGCGGGCGCGGTTCGGGGGTAGCGGGAGGACTACTGTCCGAGAGGAGGACCGCGATGCGTCCCATCGTCACCGCCGCGATCGTCGTGGCCCTGGCCGCCACCGGCTGCACGAACTACGGCTTCGACAAGGCCAACCGGGTCCCGCAGAACGACGGGGCCAACGCCGACGTGGCGGGCGTGAGCCTGCGCAACGCCTTCCTCCTGCGCGGCAACGCGGACCCGCCCGCCGCCGGCACTCCCGAGGCGCTCTTCGCGGTGCTGGTCAACGACTCCGCCCGGCCCGTCCAGCTGGAGCGGATCACCGTCGACGGCGGCGGCTCGGTGCAGCTCGCCGGCCCGGTCATGCTGCCGCCGAACCAGCCGGTCGGCACCGGCAACCAGCCCATCGGCACGGTCAGCGGCGTGCGCGCCAACACGGTGCCCATGACGTTCATCTTCAAGGACGCCGACGCCATTCGCGTGTCGGTGCCGGTCAAGACGCGGACCGACCATTTCGCCAACCTGCCGTCCGCCCCGGCGGGCCCCGTTACGCCGGCGCCCGCGCCGCCGTCGCCCACCAGGCCGATCAGCCCGCCGCCGAGCCCGTCCCCCACCGGTTGAGGTGACGCCGGGCCTTGGCCGGGGACCGCGCGACGGCCTCGATCACTTCCCGTCGCCGCAGCCGAAATGCCTGCCTCAGCCGAGCGACTCGCCCAGGGCCCTGGCCGCCTGGGTGACGAGCTTGCCGTATTCGGCGCGGAGCTCCTCCGGCATGCGGCTGGCCGGGGTGGAGACGCTGAGGCTGGCGACCGGCCCGTCGGGGCCCAGGACGGCGGCGGCGACGGCGGCGATGTCGGAGCGCCACTCGCCCCGGTTGTCGGCGTACCCGCGGGCGAGCACCGCCTCCAGCTCGGCCCGCAGGGCGCCCGGGTCGATGATCGTGGTGTCGGTGTAACCCGGCAGCTCGCCGGCGGGGCGGTGCAGGTGGGCGAGCACGGCCTTGCCGTTGGCCGAGGCGTGCAGCGGCAGCCGGATGCCCAGCGGCAGCACGATGCGCAGCGGCTTGTCGGTCTCCAGCCGCTCGATCAGCACGACCGCGTCGCCCTCGGGCACCATCAGGTGGATCGTCTCCCCGGTGCGCTGGCGCAGCTCCTCCATGACCGGCATGGCCGCGTCGCGCAGCCCCAGCTCGGTCCCGCGCGCGACCTGTAACGCCTTGCTGGTCACCTGCCAGCGCGTGACCTCGCCCCCGGCCGGTCTGATCCAGCCCGCCTCGTGCAGCGTCCTCAGCGAGCGCTGCACCGTGCTCTTCGGCAGACCGAGCCCACGGGCCAGCTCGCCGACGCCGATGGGCTGGCGGGCGGCGACCTCTTCGAGCACTCGGAGGGCGGTGATCACGTTCTGCATGCATTGACTCCTCTGCGGGCCGATTTTAATGTTAATGAACCGCACAGCGGCACGCCGTGCCGTGTGATGGCACGGAGGTGGAAAGAGAGTGGGCCGGCACTTCCTGCAGATCCCCGGGCCGACCAACGTCCCCGACCGGGTGCTGCGCGCCATCGCGCAGCCCACGATCGACCACCGGGGGCCGGAGTTCGCCCGGCTGGCGGGCGAGCTGCTCGAACGGCTGAAGACCGTCTTCAGGACGACCGGCCCGGTGGTCGTCTATCCGTCGTCGGGCACGGGAGCCTGGGAGGCGGCGCTGGTCAACACGCTGTCGCCGGGAGAACGGGTCGTGGTGTTCGAGACCGGGCACTTCTCCTCGCTGTGGTGCGAGATGGCCGCCCGGCTGGGGCTGGTCGTGGACCTGATCCCGGGCGACTGGCGGCACGGCGCCGACCCCGACGTGCTGGCCGAGCACCTCACCCCCGGCGTCGCCGCCGTCATGGTGGTGCACAACGAGACCTCGACCGGCGTGCGCAGCCGGATCCCCGAGCTCAGGGCGGTCATCGACCGGGCCCGGCATCCGGCGCTGCTGCTGGTCGACACGATCTCGTCGCTGGGCTCGATGGACTACCGCCACGACGAGTGGGGCGTGGACGTGACCGTCGGGTGCTCGCAGAAGGGGCTGATGCTGCCGCCCGGCATGGGGTTCAACGCGGTCAGCGAGAAGGCGCTGGCGCACCGGGGGCGGCTGCCCCGGTCGTACTGGGACTGGGAGCCGATCATCGCGGCCAACCGGCAGGGCTTCTTCCCGTACACGCCGCCCACCAACCTGCTGTACGGCCTGCGCGAGGCGCTCCTCATGCTGGAGGAGGAGGGCCTGGACGCGGTCTTCGCCCGGCACGACCGGCACGCCGAGGCGACCCGGCGGGCCGTGCGCGGCTGGGGGCTGGAGGTGCTCTGCGCCGACGAGCGCGAGCACTCCAGCTCGCTCACGGCCGTGATGATGCCCGACGGGCACGACGCCGACGCGGTCAGGCGGCTGATCCTGGAGCGCTACGACATGTCGCTCGGCACCGGGCTCGGGCGGCTCGCGGGCAAAATCTTCCGGATCGGGCATCTCGGCCATTTCAACGATCTGATGCTCGCGGGCACGCTGAGCGGGGTCGAGATGGGGCTGAGCGCGGCCGGGGTGCCGATCAAGGAGGGCGGCACGCGGGCGGCGCTGGCCTATCTGGAGGGCGGTCGATGAGCCTGGCCCGCACGCTGGCCCCGCTCCTCGCCGGCGACGTCCGGGACGACCCCTACACCAGGCACCTCTACTCCTCCGACGCCAGCATGTACGCCATCGAGCCGCTCGCCGTCGCCTTCCCCCGCCACGCCGACGACGTGCAGGCCCTGGTGGCGGCCTGCGGCGAGCTGGGCGTGCCGGTGCTGCCGCGCGGGGCGGGCACCAGCCTGGCCGGGCAGACGGTGGGCGCGGCCGTGATCGTGGACTTCTCCCGGCACATGAACCGCATCCTGGAGATCGACGGCCGGACCGCCCGGGTGCAGCCCGGCGTGGTGCAGGACCAGCTCAACCGGGCGGCCCGCAAGCACGGGCTGATGTTCGGGCCCGACACCTCCACCAGCAACCGGGCCACGATCGGCGGCATGATCGGCAACAACTCGGCCGGCAGCCACTCCGTCCTGTACGGCTCCACGATCGACCATGTCCAGGCACTGCGGGTGGTGCTCGCCGACGCCACCATGCCCGACCTGGCCACCGACGCCCGCCTGACCGAGGCGGTCGCCGGCGTCCTGAGCGGGCTCGACCTGTCGGGCTTCCCGCGCTTCTGGCGCCACTCGGGCGGCTACCGCCTCGACGCCGCCGCCGGCCTGACCGAGCCTGCCTGGACCGAGTCCGCCTTGACCGAGGCTGCCTCGACCAGGCCGGAACTGACCAGGCCGGACTTGACCAGGCCGGACCTGACCAAGCTGATCGTCGGCTCGGAAGGCACCCTGGCCGTGGTGACCGAGGCCACGGTGGGCCTGGTGGACCTGCCGCGGGCGAAAGCCATCGCCGTCGGGCACTTCACCTCCACCCCGGCGGCCATCGCCGCCACCGCCGACGCCCTCTCCTTCGACGCCGCCTCGGTCGAGCTCCTGGACAAGGCCATCCTCGACCTGTCCAGGCGGCGGGTGGACTACGCGGGGCTCGGCGACATCCTGGAGGGCGATCCGGCGGCGCTGCTGTTCGTGGAGTTCTTCGGCGACACCCCGGCCGAGGTCGCCGACCGCGTGGACAAGCTGGCCGCCACCTGGAAGTCCAACGGCCACGGCTACCACACGCTCAGGGCGGTCACCGCGCAGCAGCAGGCGGCCGTGCTCAAGGTCCGCAAGGCGGGGCTCGGGCTGCTGATGGCCTCCAGCGTGGGCAGCCGCAGGCCGCTGGCGTTCGTCGAGGACACGGCCGTGCCGCCGGAGCGGCTGCTGCCGTACGTCGAGGAGTTCGCGGGGATCCTCGAGCGCCACGGGCTGAGCGCCGGCTTCTACGGCCACTGCTCGGTCGGCTGCCTGCACATCCGCCCGTTCGTGGACCTGCGCGCGCCCGGCGAGATCGGCACCATGCGGGCGGTGGCCGAGGAGATCGCCCAGCTGGCCGCCCGGCACGGCGGCGTGAACTCCAGCGAGCACGGCGACGGGCTGGCCCGCTCCGAGTTCAACCGGCAGCTGTTCGGCGACGCCGTCTACGAGGCGATGCGGCAGGTCAAACAGGTCTTCGACCCGCACGGCCGGCTGAACCCGGGCAAGATCGTGGACGCGCCGCCGATGACCGACCACCTGCGCGACCCGGCGATGCCCGAGCCGCGCCCGCTGGCCACGGCCTTGACGTTCGACGGCGGCATGCACGCCGCGGCCGACCGGTGCATGAACGTGGGCGTCTGCCGCAAGGACGACACGGGCGTCATGTGCCCGTCGTACATGGCCACCCGCGAGGAGGAGCACTCCACCCGCGGCCGGGCCAACGCCCTGGTCAAGGCGCTGTCCTCGCCCGACCCCCGGTGGGCGCTGGGCGACGAGCGGCTGCACGGCATCCTGGACCTCTGCCTGGAGTGCAAGGCGTGCCAGTCCGAGTGCCCGCTCGGGGTGGACATGGCGGCGCTGAAGAGCGAGTTCCTCCACCAGTACCAGGAGCTCCACGGCGTGCCGGTGCGCGCGCGGCTGTTCGGGGCGATCAGGACGCTCAACCGGCTCGGCTCGGCCACCGCGCCGCTGTCGAACTGGCTGGCCGGCGCCCTGCGCGGCCCGCTCGGCCTGAGCCGGCGCCGCCCGCTCCCCCGCTTCCACCGCGACCACCTGCTCCGCTGGCACGCCCGCCGCCCCCAACCCGCCGGCACCGCCGACACCTCCGGCACTTCGGGCACTTCGGGCACTTCGGGCAAAGAGGTCATCCTGCTGGCCGACTCCTTCACCACCTACAGCGAGCCGGCCATCGGCCGCGCCGCCGTCGAGCTGCTGGAGCGCGCCGGCTACCGGGTACGCCTGGCGGCCGAGGGCTGCTGCGGCCGCTCCAGCATCTCCAAGGGCCTGCTCGACCGGGCCCGGACGATGGCCGAGGCGATGGTCACCCGCCTGGCCGCCTCCGACGCGCCGATCGTGGGCCTGGAGCCGTCCTGCCTGCTGACCCTCAAGGACGAGTACGCCGCCCTGCTCCCCGGCGATCCGCGCGTGGCGGCGGTGGCGGCCCGCGCCCGGCTCATCCCCGAACTGCTGGCGGAGGCGATCGACGACGGCTCGCTCGTGCTGGGCGACGCGCTGCGCGGGCGCGAGATCCTCCTGCACGGCCACTGCCACGAGAAGGCCGTCACCGGCACCGCCGCCACGCGGGCGCTGCTGTCCAGGATCCCGGGAGCGGAGGTGACGGAGATCGACGCCGGCTGCTGCGGCATGGCCGGATCGTTCGGCTTCGAGGCCGAGCACTACGACCTGTCCATGAAGATCGGCGGCCTCCGGCTCTTCCCGGCGATCGCCGCGTCCTCACCCGACACGCTGCTCGCGGCCACGGGGGTCTCGTGCCGCCAGCAGATCGCCCACGGCGCGGGACGCCGCGCCCGCCACCCGGTCGAGCTCGTCCATCGGGCGGCCGGCCTGCACTGACGTTCGGGGGAGATCGGAGTAAGCAGTGTCCGCAGAGCTCCTGTCCATTCTCGCCCTCATCGCCATGTTCGTCGTGGCCACCATCTTCCCCGTGAACCTCGGGGCGCTGGCACTCGTCGGCGCCTTCCTGGTCGGCACGCTGGCCGCCGGCATGAGCACCGACGACATCCTCGGCGCCTTCCCCGGCAGCCTGTTCGTGATCCTCGTCGGGGTGACGCTCCTGTTCGCGATCGCCACCAACAACGGCACGGTGGACTGGCTCGTACGGGCTGCCGTGCATCTCGTACGAGGCCGGCTGGCCGCCATCCCGCCGGTCGTGTTCGTCATCTCGGCGCTGCTGACGGCCGTGGGCGCGCCCGCGCCGGCGGTGGCGGCGATCCTGGCGCCGATCGCGTTCGGGTTCGCGGCCGACTACCGGATCCATCCGATGCTGATCGGGCTCATGGTGGCGCACGGGACGCAGGCGGGCGCGTTCTCGCCGATCAGCGTGCTCGGCGGGATCGTGAACGGCGTCACCAGGGACTCGAACCTGCCGAGCGACAACCTGGTGCTGTTCCTGTCGAGCTTCGCCTTCAACGCCGCCGCGGCCGTGGCCGTCTTCTTCGTCTTCGGCGGCCTCGGCCTCGTGCGCCGGGGCGCCATCGGCTCCGCCACCCCCGACCCCCTCGATGAGGAGCCCGGCCCGTCCGAGGGCGGGACCGGTGGCGGGGTGGGCACCGCCGTCGCCCGCGACACCGTGACCGGCGGGAGCCTGCGGCTCACCGCGCACCAGGCGCTGACGCTGACCGGCATCGTCGCGCTCTGCCTGGCCGTGCTGGTGTTCAAGCTGGACGTGGGCCTGACGGCCGTCACCGTCGCGGTCATCCTCTCCCTCACCTCCCCCAAGACCAACAAGGGCGCCGTGGAGAAGGTGGCCTGGCCGACCGTGCTGCTGATCTGCGGCGTCGTCACGTACGTGGGCGTCCTGCAGGAGATCGGCACCGTCGACTACGTCGGCTCGGCGGTGGCCGCGATCGGCATCCCGCTGCTGGTGGCGCTGCTCATCTGTTACGTCGGCGGCGTCGTGTCGGCCTTCGCCTCGACCGTGGGCATCCTGGGCGCGCTGGTGCCGCTGGCCGTGCCGCTGCTGTCGCAGGGCACGCTGGGGCCGATCGCGATGATCGCGGCGCTGTCGGTGTCGTCGGCGATCGTGGACGTCAGCCCGTTCTCCACGACGGGCGCGCTGCTGGTGGCCAACGTCCGGGGCATGCCGCGGGACGACTTCTACCGCAGGCTGCTGGCGTACGGGGGTGTGATCGTGCTGGTGGGGCCGCTGGCGGCCTGGGCCGTCCTGGTGGTGCCCGGCTGGCTCGGCTGACCGGGGACGGTGGCGCGGGAGCGCTCGGCCCACGAGATCATTCCGTGGTCGCGAACCGCCAGGTTTCCCCTGCATTCGCCGATCGCGGAGGAACCCCCTTGAGGAAACGTCTCGTCGCCGCCACCGTCCCGGTGGTCCTGGCCGCCGCGCTCACCGGCGGCGCACAGGCCCACGCCACCGCCACCGCGGGGTCGACCAGGACGGCAAGAAGGTCGAGGAGACGTTCCACCCCGTGACCGACACCCGCTACACCGGCTGGGGCACGAAGGTGAAGATCGTGCTCTGAAACGGCCGCCACCAGGGCCCTTTCGCGCGGGCGCCGGCGGGGGTTTCATCGAAGGGCACATCCCCGACCATGGAGGCGGACAGTGGCTTTCCAGCTCATCGTGCTCTACCACCACCCCGAGAGCACCGCGGCCTTCGACAAGCACTACGACGAGACGCACGCGCCGCTCGCGGCCCGGCTGCCCGGGCTGCGGGCGTACACGGTCATGCGGCCCGCTCCGGCGCAGGGCGCGCAGCCGGCGTACCACCTCGTCGCCGTGCTGACCTTCGACGATCAGCAGGCGTTCAACACGGCCATGGCCGGCGAGGAAGGCCAGGCCGCCGTCGCCGACCTGGCGAACTTCGCCGGAGCCGGCGTCACCATGCTCACCGGGCCGGCCGGCGCGGTCCTCTGACGACGCGGGCGGGTCGCACGGCTCATTCCATACGCGCCGCGATCCGCCCACGGTGTACGCGAGGCTTTCATCGGCCACGGCCCGGCCGTCACTGAATTCCGGCACCACGGCCACCATTTCCCCCCGCCGCTGACCTGGGCATTCGATTGTCCAAAGGCCGATGGAAAATGCTCGGACAATTGTCGGACGGCAATTGCTTGGCACCGTGTCCGGCGGCAGGCAAAAGTGTTGGGCAGAAAGAACGGCAAGCCCAACGAAATGGGGGGAAGTCCCATGAGAATTCGTACGAAGGCCACGTTCGCCATGGCTTCCATGGCTGCCACGATGCTCACCTGCTCGGCGGCGGCCACGGCGGCGCCCGTCACAGCGGCGCCCGTCACGGCAGCCCCGGCCGTCTCCGCGCAGACGCAGCTGAGCGCGCTCGACGTCGTCCGGGGAAAGACGCGGTGCTTCAGCTACTCGTACGGCGACGACGGCACCACGAGCGTCACCGTCTACTTCCACAACCGGTGCAAGCACTCCCGGGGCATCAAGATCCGCGTCGCGCAGGCCAAGGACGCCTGCATCTGGGTGCGTGGCGGCGACTTCGACAAGAAGAAGTTCAAGGGCGCGCACCCGACCGTCCAGTCCATCAAGGAAGTCTCCCACTGCGGCTGACGCCTGATCGCCCAGGCGTCCGCCGCTCGGGGCGCCCTGGGGTCTCAGGTGAGGCGGTTTTGCGGTGGCATCCGCGTCGCCTGGGGCTCCGGGGTCCCGCTCTCCACTTATGACGTGGTTGTCGCCCCTTGACGGATCGTTCACCGGAGATGGCTTTGGTAACCTCCTTTGGTCTTGGCGTGGTGCGGCGCAGGCCGTACGAAGCGGTCGACCGAAGCAGAGGTGGGATGGCGGAGTCGCCCGGATCGCAGGACGAGGGCACGGGGGCGCGGCGGGGGCGCCGGCCGATCCGGCCGGATCCTGAGTCCGGCCCCGTCGCGCTGCTCGCGCACCGTCTCTGGGAGCTCAAGGAGCAGGCGGGTGACCCGTCCTTCGCGGACATGGCCTCCCGCCTCGGGGCGGCGGCCTCGAAGTCGTCGCTGGCCGCGGCGGCCCGGGGCAGCGCGCTGCCGAGCTGGGAGACGACGTGGGAGTTCGTCCGGGTGCTGGCCGTCGACCGGCTGGGCCGGGATCCGGCGGAGGTCCGGCGCGAGTGGCGGGCGTACTGGGAGCAGGCCGCGAACACCGCGTACGCGGAGAATGAGGCCCCCATGCCCGAATCCCACCCATCCTCCCCTGACAGCCGTCCACCGGCCGGGGACGTCGGCCCCAGAGGTGGCCCGCACGGTGGCCCGCACGGTGGCCCGCACGGTGGCCCGCACGGTGGCCCGCACGGTGGCCCGCACGGTGGCCCGCACGGTGGCCCGCACGGTGGCCCGCACGGCGGCCCACACGGCGGCCGCCGGCCGTCCGGCAGGAGGACGGCCGTGCTGGCGACGGTCACCGGCGTGGTCGGCGTCGCCGCCGTCCTCGTCGGCTGGGTCCTGCCGATGATCATGGAGAACGCGAAGAGCGAGCCCGACCCCCCGGCCGTCCCGTCCCCGTCCGCCTCGCCGCACGACGACTCCGCCTTCGAGGGCGACGTGACATACCCGGACGGGACCGTGGTCAAGGGCGGCACGTCCTTCGACAAGACCTGGCGCCTGCGCAACGCGGGCAACGTCCCGTGGCAGGGGCGCTATCTCACCCGCATGAACGACACCCCGTGCAAGGCTCCCAAACGGGTCGGGATCGGCCCGGTCCTGCCGGGCGAGTCCGTCGACATCACCGTACGCGTGCGCGCCTCCGAGACCCCCGGCCGGTGCAAGATCTTCTGGAAGATGACCGACGAGGACGGCACCCCGCTGCTCGCCGCGAAGAAACCCATCTTCCTCGACGTCACCGTCGCCTGACCGCTTCCCTCATCAGGTCAGGACGGCCGGCAGCCCGAACCGGGCGAACAACGACGGCTGCTCGAAGGCGGCGACGTCGACCAGCGCGCCCTGGTCGAAGCGCAGCAGCGTGAGCACGAACGGCACGAACACGCTTTCGCCCGGACGGCGTACGTAACCGGCGACGCCGGGCTGCCCGTTGGCCGGGATCGGCAGCAGCCGCCAGCGGCCGAGGGAGTTCATGCCGCGGCGCAGCGCGGCGGCCACGTCGTCGCGGCCGCGCCATTCGCCGACCCGGGAGATGGCCAGCCGGATGTCGTGGCGGAGCACCGCGATCAGCATCTCCGGATCGGCCTGCTCGTGGGCCTCGATGTAGGTCTGCAGCAGCCGGCGTTGCCCCGGGTCGGACCGGGCGGCCGGCGCCCACTCCAGCCGCCCGCCCGGCCACTGGTCGCGCAGCGTGGCGCGGGCGCGTTGCAGCGCGCTGTTGATCGCGGGGACGGTCATGTCGAGCAGGCCGGCGGTCTCCGCGGCCGACCAGCCGCCCACGTCGCGCAGGATCACCACGGCCCGCTGGCGCGGCGGCAGCAGCTGGATCGTCGCCAGGAAGGCCAGCGACATCGTCTCCCTGTTCACCGCGACCGCCTCAGGGCCCGGCTGGTCGTCGGCCAGCTCGTCCAGCAGGTGGTCCGGATAGGGCTGCAACCAGGGCATCCCGGCGACCGACGGGCCGAGGCCGACCGACGGCCCCGGCGATGCGGGCACGGCCCGGCGGGCGTCCCTGCGCAGCGTGTCCAGGCACGCGTTGGTGGCGATGCGATACAGCCAGGTGCGTACGCTCGACCGGCCCTCGAAGTCCTCCCGGGACCGCCAGGCCCGCAGCAGCACGTCCTGGACATGGTCCTCGGCCTCCTCGAAGGAGCCGAGCAGGCGGTAGCAGAGCACGTGCAGCTCGCGGCGATGGCGGCGGACCAGCTCGGCGAAGTCGTCGGCCTCCGGTCCCGACGACGGGACCTCCAGGTCCGCGGCGCTCCCGGCCTGCTCGCTCGCGCCCACCGTTCTCCTCACACCCGGCCAAGGGATCACCACCGTACCGTGCGCGCCGCCACCACAAGGCGCACATTAACCGGACATTTCACGATCCCTGGCTATTTTCTCCGCGGACCGATGAGTTCTTCCGGACGGCACGTCAGTACCGACGACACCCGCCCCACCGTGGCCGCCCGTCCGGCGCGGCGGCCACCTCTGACGAAGGAGCCGGAACATGCCGATCACCGACAGCAAGGTCGTCCTCTACATGTCCATGTCCCTGGACGGCTTCATCGCCGGCCCGGACGACAAAGTGGGTCGAGGACTCGGGACAGGCGGCGAGCGGCTGCACGACTGGGTGCCCGCGAGCGGCGGGGACCCGCGTTCGCGCCGGCCCGCCGACGGGGCCGGCGCCACCGTGTTCGACGAGCTGATGGCCACGGGCGCGGTGATCACCGGTCGGCGTACCTTCGAGCTCGCGGGCGGCTGGGCCGGTGACCACCACGACGGGGTCCCGATCTTCGTGCTGACCCGTGCCGCGCCCGGCGAGCCCGCGCCGGGGCACGCGCGATACGTCACCGACGGCATCGCGTCCTGCGTCGCGCAGGCCAGGGCCGCGGCCGGTGGCCGGGACATCCTGCTGCACGGCGCCGCGACCGCACGGGCGTGCCTTCGCGCCGGGCTGCTGGACGAGATGGAGCTGCAGCTGATCCCCGTGCTGCTCGGGCAGGGGCGGCGGCTGTTCGAGGACATGCCGCCCGACCACATCGAGCTCGAACCGCTCCGCGCCCTGGACGGGCCGGACGCCCTGCACCTGCGCTACCGCGTGCGATCGGAGGCCTGACCGATGGCGATCATCCGGCTGTACATGACCATGTCCCTGGACGGCTACGTCGCCGGGCCGGACGACAGCGCGGACGCGCCGCTGGGCATCGGCGGGTTCCGCCTGTTCGACTGGCTCGACCGGCGCGCCGAGCCGGGGCCGAGCGGCCAGGTGTTCAACGAGGCGATGTCCACCCGTGCCGTCGTCTCGGGCCGCCGTACGTACGAGCTGGCCGGCCGCTGGCAGGGCGACCACCACGACGGCGTACCGATCTTCATGCTGACCCACGACGTCCCGGACGACCCGCCGCCCGGCAGCGTCCGCTACGTCACCGACGTGGTCGAGTGCGCCGAGCAGGCGCGCGCGGCCGCCGGGGACGGCGACGTGATGGTGCACGGCGCCGGAGCGGCCCAGGCGCTGCTGCGCGCCGGGCAGCTCGACGAGCTGGAGCTGCACGTCGTACCGGTCCTGCTCGGGCAGGGGCGGCGGCTGTTCGACAACCTGCCGGCGGAGCGCGTGGAGCTCGACCTGGTCCGCCGGTTGAGCACGCCCGATACCGAGGCGCCCGCGCAGCGCGTCACGCACCTGCGCTACCGCGTCCGCCGCCCGTGACCCCGTGCCGTCGCCGCCCGTCGCCGCCCGTCGCCTCCCGTCGTGCGACGGCACCACCCTGTCGCACCGCCCTTCTGACCCGCCGGTGAACGCCGTCCCAACCTTGACGGACTCACCGGTAGCGCCATGACGACCAATGTCAGGAATCGATCAACACCTTCCCGGCAGCTCGGCAAACCTGGCCATATATGGACCAAGCGGACGCTGGCACCGTCGAGATGCCCGCCCTCCTCGCTCCCTGACCGGTAGTTGCGCCGGTCCGAGGACGGCGGCAGAAGGGCCGATCCCCCATGCATCGCGACCGCGCGTTACCCGCTGCCCTGACGCTCGCCTGCACCGCCGCCCTGACCCTGACGATCAGCACCCAGCCCGCCGCCGCCATCCCCCCGAACATCCCCTCCGCCTCCACCGCCGCCTCCCGCCTGGCCGCGCTGACGGTGTCCGCCGAGTCGCACGGCAGCACGTACAACCGGGACCTGTTCCCGCACTGGACCACCGTCAGCGGCACCTGCAACACCCGCGAGGAGGTGCTCAAGCGGGACGGCACCGGCGTCGTGACGGACTCCTCCTGCGCGGCCACCTCCGGCTCCTGGTACAGCCCGTACGACGGCGCCACCTGGACCGCCGCGAGCGACGTGGACATCGACCACATGGTCCCCCTGGCCGAGGCGTGGGCCTCGGGCGCGTGGTCCTGGACCACCTCCCGCCGCCAGCAGTTCGCCAACGACCTGGGCGGGCCGCAGCTGTGGGCCGTGACGGACAACGTCAACCAGTCGAAGTCGGACCAGGACCCGGCGCAGTGGCAGCCGCCGCGCACGGCCGAGCGCTGCCGGTACGCCCGCGCCTGGATCCAGGTCAAGTGGTACTGGGGCCTGACCACCGACAGCGCCGAGAAGTCGGCTCTGAACAGCATGCTCTCGACCTGCTGATACCCGCCACCGGGACCCGGCCGGCATGGCCGGGCCGGGTCCCGGTGCGGCGAGGTTCCGGCGACCCCCGTCGCTGGATCACAATTTGCACACATCAAACGACAGAGAGCGACCAAGCGGTAAAGATGTCGCCGTGCCCTTCCGAAAGCCCCGATGGCAGACCGTCACCGTCGTAATGGTCGGCGTGGCGCTGGCCTCCCTGGTCGTCCTGGTCGTCACCGCGGTGCGGCCCGAGGCCGAGGTCAGCCTCGCCGACGCCGTCGCCGTCCTGGTGGCCGCCGCCACGGCCGTGGTCGCGACGGCCGTCTGGAGCCACCGCTCGGCCACGACCGCCCCGACCCGCGCCGAGGCGGACGCCGCCGCCCAGGAACTGGCCGAGCTGGTCGATCGCCAGTGGCGGGCGGAAGCGCGCCACCGCCTCCTCCACGACCCCGAGCCGATCCCGGTCCTCTGGCGGCTCACCGCCGACGAGAAGGTGATGAGCCCGGCCCGGCTGGTCACCGGCACGGCGGAGCCGGCGACCTTCACCGGCAGCGCGACCGACATCGCCGCCCTCGCCCGCGCCTTCCAGGCGCTGCCCCGGCACTGCCTGGTCATCACCGGCGGCCCCGGCATGGGCAAGACCACCCTGGCCGTGCAACTGCTGCTGCAACTCCTGGCCACCCGCGCGGCCGACCTCGCCGGGGCGGAGCCCGGCGAGGTCGTGCCCGTGCCGGTGCTGCTGCCGGTCAGCGGATGGGACGTCGACGCGTACCCCCGCCTGCACGACTGGCTGGCGGTGCGGCTGGCCCAGGACTACCCGTCGCTGGCGGGCGCGCGAGCGCGCTCCATACCGGCGGGCGTGCGGACGGGCCCCCTGGGCGTCCGGGTCCGCCGCCGCCTCGGGACCGCGGCCACGCTCGCGTACGACGGTCACATCCTGCCCGTCCTGGACGGCCTGGACGAGATCGGCGGGAGCGCCCGCGCCAAGGTGATCAGTGCGCTCAACGCCTCGCTCACCTCCCGCGACCAGCTCATCCTGACCAGCCGGAGCGTCGAGTTCGGCACCGCCGTCCGCCAGGCGGGCCGCCCGCTGACGGGCGCCGCGGTCATCGCGCCCAAGCGCCTGAGCCCCGAGACGGCCGCGGGCTACCTGCGAGACTGCCTGCCCGCCACGCCCACGGAGCCCTGGCAGAAGGTGCTGGCCGCGCTGTCCGCGCGTGCCGCGCCGGGCCTGACCGCGCTGGCCGGCACTCCCCTGGGCCTGTGGCTGATCCGCACCGTCTACGTCGCGCCCGGCGCCGACCCCTCGCCGCTGACCGGCCACGTGGGGGCCGACCTCGGCACGCTCCGTACCCACCTGCTGGACCGCCTCATCCCCGCGCTGATCGAGACCCGCCCGCCCAGCGCCGACCCCGCCGACCACTTCCGGCCCCGCCGCCGCCTCGACCCGGACGACGTACGCCGCCACCTGGGACACCTCGCCCGCCACTTCCACGCCACCCGGGACATCGCCTGGTGGCGCATCGCCCGCACCGCGCCCCGGTTCCCGCTCGTGGCCTGGCCGGTGATCTGGGTCTCGACCGTGATCGTGTGCATGGCGCTGTGCGCGCTCGTGTCCGGGGTGGCGGCCGGCGTGGTGCCGGGGCCGGGGACCGGGCCGCTGTTCGGGATGTTCACCGGGCTGATCGACGGGTCGGTCATCGGCCTGGGGTTCGGGCTCGCGATCGGCGTGGCGGCCCTGCTCGGGACGGCACGCGACCGACGGGCCGGGAGCGGCGGCCGAACGGTCGGGAGCGGCCGGACGAGCCGGGGTGCCCGCCTGCGCTCGCTCGCGCGTCATGTCGGGGTGCGGCTCGCGGCCGGGGCCACGTTCGGGCTGGTGTTCGGGGCGATCATCACCCTGGTCGACTCGTTGCTCACCGGGCTGCTCCTCGGGATCAGCACCGGCTTCGCGGTGGCGCTGGCGATCCACGGTTCGTGGCTGGACGAGACGCCCGGCCACGCGGACCTCCGCCTGCGCCGGCGAGGGGCCATCACCGCTCTGGGCCGGGGCCTCGCGCACGGCCTGGTGTTCGGGCTGACAGCCGGGATGGCGTTCGGGCTGGTGCTCTTCGTGGCGATCGGCGTGCTGATCGGGATGACGGACCCGCTCACCCACGGGCTGCCGTTCGCCCTCAGGGGCGGCCTGGTCTTCGGGCTGGTCTTCGGGGTCGCCGTCGGCCTGATCAAGTGGGCGGAGCAGCCGAAGCTCGTCTCCTTCAGCACGCCCCGCAGCACCTGGCGCGCCGACAGGACGCTCACGCTCTTCCGCGGGGTGGCGATCTCGCTGATGTTCGGGCTGGTGATGGCCCTGACCGCGGGGCTCTGGCTGCGGGAGGGGACCACCACCTCCGTCGCGGTGATGACGGAAGTGGTGATCGAGGGCGGCCTGCAGTTCGGGCTGGTGTACGGGCTCGTCGCCGGCCGGCACCATGCCTGGCTGGCGTGCCTCGTGGCCATGGTCCGCCTGGCCGTCACGGGGCGGCTGCCCTGGCGCGTCATGCGCTTCCTCGACGACGTGCACCGGCTCGGCCTGCTGCGCACGGTGGGCCCGGTCTACCAGTTCCGCCACGCCGACCTGCACGACCACCTCGCCGCCACCGCCCCGACCCGCCGTCACCGCCGACCGTCCGGCACCCGCTAGGTTGTCCTCATGCCGCGCGACACGTTGACCCGGGAGCAGATCGTCCGGGCCGCGGTGGCGGTGCTGGACGCGGAGGGCGTCCACGGCCTGAACATGCGACGCCTGGGCACCCAGCTCGGGGCGGCGGCCACGGCGATGTACTGGCACGTCAAGAGCAAGGACGAGCTGGTCGTGCTGGCCGCCGACCACGTGTGGGGCGAGATCGAGCTGCCGGATCCCGCCGCGATCGGCTGGCGGGCGGCCGCGGCCGCGCTGGCCGCCGGCGCCCACGGCATGATCAGCCGGCACTTCTGGATCGTGCCCGCCATGAGCACCCACCTCGTGTACGGCCCCGGCAAGGCCCGCTACGACGACCACTGCCTGGCCGTCTACGAAACCGCCGGGTTCGCCCCCGCCGACGCCGACCAGGCGGCGGCCACGGTGCTCATGTTCGTGGTCGGCGCCGCCCACGGCGAGGCCGGTGAGCTGGCCTGGCGCGCCCGGTTGCGCCGGACCGGGGCGGACGAGGAGCAGCAGTTGCGCGACACCGTCGCGCGGATCGAGGAGATAGCGCAGCAGTTCCCCCACCTGCGCGCCCGCACCATGCCGTCGGTGTACGAGGCCGCGGCCCTCCCGGACGAGGACACGTTCGCGTTCGGCCTGAACGCCATCCTCGACGGCCTGGAAGCCCGGCTGGCCGCCGGCGGCACGCCCTGACGGCCGACGGCCAAGGCAGCCGCCCCCAGTCCGTTCTCCCATCCCCGCTCGCCGGCCGGCTCGCGATCGAGCGCCTCATGCGGGGACGCGAACCATCGGTCGGCGGCCCGGAGCACGCGCTAACCGCCGAAGTACACGCCGGCGGCGGGGGTGGCCAGCAGGACGATCACCAGCAACGAGCCCAGGGTGGTGAGCGCGAAACGGATCAGGATCACGGGCCGGAGCCAGGCGGGGAACGCCCGCGCGGCCGCGTCCGCCACGGCCCCGCCGTCGAGACCCCGTACGGCCGGATCGGCCGACCGCCGGAGAACGGCCACGACGACCCGGCGGGCGAACACCTGGCTGCCGGTTACCAGCCCCCCGCCGGTGAGCAGCAGCCCGGCGGCACCCCACGACAGGATCCGTCCAGCACTGACACCGCCCAGGACGAGCCCGCCCAGCGCGAGCAGCACCACCGCGATGGACACCGGGAACATCAACTCCAGCACGCTCTCCGCGAACTTGATCCGATGCTTCGCCAGAGCCTCGGCCGGAACTCCGTGCCTGGCCAGGACCCCTTCGGCGGCGCGCTGTACGCGGTCCCCGTGGGTGTGGACGGCGAGCGGGACGGCGAGAAAGGTCGCCGCGAGCAGAAACTGCAACGTCGCGGCGACGACGACGGGAACCGGCATGTGAAGAGCCTCCTGGGCGACGACATCTGACTTGAACTTTGTTCAAGCAAGTCCCGACCCTAGGCCGTACTTGAACAATGTGCAAGTAGTTGACCGCCGGAGCCGTCGCGGGCGCTGGCGCGTTCGAGGGAGTCGTGGAAGTCGGGGTCGTCGTAGGCGACCAGCTCCACCCGGCTGGTCAGGCCGTAGAGGCGCTCCTCGCTGAGGCGGGCGATCTGCGGGGTGAGGCGGGACTGCGCCCAGCCGGCCCCGGCCTGCGTCGCCGTGCGCAGCACCGCCGCCGCGCCGACCAGCGCCAGGCTGGGCAGCGCCGCCACCACGCGGTCGGGCGTCGGGCCCTCGCTGAACAGGGCGGTCAGCACGCCGGTGGTGGCCAGCAGGCCGAACGCGGTGAACACACCGCCGAGCAGGTTGAGCACGACCGTGGCCACCGCGTCGCGCGGGCTCGCCTGCCAGGCCATCCGCAGCGCCTGGGAGACGAGCGAGGGCAGCCTCCTGGCGATGGCCAGGAAGCCCACCTCCGCCATCTTGTCGGTGTGGGCGTACCAGTCGGGGACGGAGATCTCGCCGAGTTCCAGCGGCTCGTTCTGCATGCACTGAGTGTGCGCGCGGATACCTACAGTTTTGAGTGGCGCGAGGGGGCGGATCCGGTGGAACGAGATGGAACGCCTCCAAGGCGAGGCTTTCGACCCCGGAAGGAGTCACACATGTCGTCGACGGACGAACCGCGACGGGAGCTCAAGAAGGAGTTCCCCTGGGGGTACGGCGTCCTGTGCGTGCTGGCCACCACGCTGATGGCCGCGCTCATGACGCAGCAGCGCGGCCTCGTGCCGGGGATCGTGGCCGGGGCGGCGATCGGCGCGATGACGCTGCCCTCCGTCGTGTCCACCGCGCACGCCAACGCCTGGGCCGCCCGCCGCCCCCTGATCGGCGCGGCGATGTACACCGTGGCCTTCTTCCTGGTGTTCTCGCTGTTCCCGGGCTACACGCTGATCCACTCGGCGGCGGTGGGCGTGGTGGCGGGCGTGCTGTTCGGCCTGTTCCTGTACGTACGCAACCGCCGCAGCACGTGAACCCCGGTCGACAAGGGGCTGTCATGTAAGTTTCACGGCTTGTTGACGACCCGATTTGAACGTTGCAATACTCCGCACGAATCAGCCGCCGCATTGCCCCGGTTCGCCATCCCACTCGCGCACGTCATCCCAGGTCAGACGCTTGACGCTTAATGAATCGATTCAGCGGCCGGGGACAGGTGGCCCACCCCCACCACAGGAGCGGAGTATGCGAAGCACCAGCAAGCGCCGGATCGCCCTCACGGCCGGGCTCACCGCGATGGCGCTCATGACGGCCGGTCTGTCCGGCGCCGCGGCGCAGGGCCGTACCGGCGGCTCCGGGACCGGAGGCTCAGGCACCGGCAGCTCGGGGACCGGCGCGACGGGCGCGCGGACGCTGGCGTGCGGCGACGGCTCGTACAACGCGGAGGCGGTGCTCAGCGGCAGCACCTGGACCGCCCGCAACGGCGGCAGGACCGTCTACACCGGCACCAGCATGCTCTCGGCCATGCAGGCCGCCGTGGGCAGCCTCACCGCGGGCCGCACCGCCAAGCAGCGGGTCGTGGTGCGCGGCTCGGGCTCGATGAGCGCCGGCTCGCGGCTGTCCCTGCCGAGCTACACGGTCCTGGACGTCTGCGGCACCGTCAACGTGACCGGCTCCGGCTCCGGCGACCAGGCCGTCGTGTACGCCAGGGGCGTGACGGACGTCGAGGTCCAGCACCTGAACGTCACCGGCGCCCCGCTGTACGGCATCTTCGTGCGCAACGGCGTCAACATCACGCTCGGCCAGATCGACATGCGCCTGTCGGGCGGCCTGGGCATCCGGATCGACAACCACGGCGACCGCAGCGTCCGCACCAGGAACGTACGCGTCGACAACGTCTACGTCTCGGGCACCGGCACCCACGGCGTGGAGACGTACGGCGTGGACGGCCTCACCGTCGGCACCGTCACCGCCCGCAACACCGGCCACTCCGGCCTGCTGCTGAACGACACCGTCAACGCCACGGTGAACACGGTGGACGCCCAGGGCGCAGGCACCGGCACCGGCTACGCCGCCTTCCGCATGGCCAACAGGAACGGCCGGATCGGCAGCGGCTACCCCACCAACATCCGTGTCAACCAGGTGATCGCGCGCGGCGGTGGACGCGGCGTCTTCTGCGTCTCGGAGAGCGGCGGGGCGGTCATCAACCGCGTGGACATCGCGCAGACCGGCAACAACGCCATCCTCATCGAGAACTGCTACAACGTGAACATCGCCGCCCAGAGCGGCACCGTGACCGGCCCCGGCGACATCCGGCTGGCGGCCCGCTCGGAGTTCCCGAACACCTCGGACATCGTCATCCAGAACCTGACGGTGACCAACTCCGCCATCACGGAGAACCCGTGCGGCGTCAACACGACCTTCAGGAACAACACGCTCGTCAACAGCCGGCAGACCATCTGCTGAGGCCATATCACCGTGATAGGGGCAATCTGACACCTCTCCGGGAGTCACGGGGTGCGCATACCGTCACAGCACCCCCTAACTCCCGGAGGAGGATCCGTGTCAAGACCCCTTCGCTTCATCCTCTCCGTCGCCCTCAGCCTGGCGTTCCTGTGCGTCACCGCGCCCGCGCAGGCCACCGCCCTGGTCACGGTGCTCAGGTACGACGCCTCCAGAGCGGCCGAGTTCGTCACCACGGTGGACCAGGCCGCCCAGGTCTGGAACTCCAGCGTGGTCAACGTCCGGCTCGTCCGGGGCACCCCGGCCCACTTCGTCGTGTACGCCGACAACGGCTGGCCCCGGGCCCTGCCCACCAGCCTGGGCCGCGGCACGATCTGGATGGGCCGGCAGGCCGTCAACCAGGGCTACGACCGGTTACGGATCGCCACCCACGAGATCGGCCACATCCTGGGCCTGCCCGACCGGCGCACCGGGCGCTGCTCCGACCTGATGTCCGGCTCGAGCGCCCCGGTGAGCTGCACCAACGCGACCCCCAGCGCCGCCGAACGGGCCGAGGTGGACGCCAACTTCGCCGGCGGCACCCCACAGGTCGACTTCGGCCGCCTGCACGTGAACCGCTGACCCGGGCCCCGCCCCGAAGCGACCCACCCACCGCACGCGCCCGGCTGCGGTGCAAGAGCGGCGGGTGGGTTCAGGGGTGGCGGGCGACCGGCCACCCCGGCCCGCCCGCCACCCCTCACAGCGCCGCCCCCAACCGCGCGGGCAGCGCGGGGCCGCCCCGCCGCCCCTCACGGCGCCGCCCCGTCGCCGACTACGTGCAGGTGTAGCCGGAAGGCAGGGCGGTGCTGGTGTTCGGGCGGCTGGCCTGGAAGCCGAAGGAGGTGGTGGCGCCGGCGCTCAGGGAGCCGTTGTGCGGGGCGTTGCGGGCCGTGACGGTCTGGCCGGTCACCGTCAGGGTGGCGTTCCAGTGGCCGGTGAGCGTGTGGCCGGCGGGCAGGGTGAACGTGACCGTCCAGCCGTTCCGCGCCGACGTGCCGGTGTTGGTCACGGTCGCCTGGATGACGTACCCGTTGCCCCACTGGCTCTGCGCGGACGGGGCGACGGTGCAGCCGCCCGTGCCGCCCCCGCCGGTCGTCAACGTCACCGTGCCCGAGCGGGGCGAGCGGTTGCCGGCCGCGTCCTTGGCGTACACGGCGAAGGTGTAGGACGTGTTCGCCGCCAGGCCCGTGAGCGCGGCCGAGGCGGTCGCGGACGAGGCCGCCGCCGTCTCGGCCGTCCCCTGGACGCGCACCACGTCGTAGCCGGTCACGCCCACGTCGTCGGTGGCGGCGGCCCAAGTGAGGGTGGCCGAGGAGGAGGTGACGGCGGAGGCGACCGGCGTGCCGGGGGCGGTGGGCGGGCTGGTGTCGTCGCCCGTGGGCTCGTACGCCAGCCCGTACCCCTGCGCGAACAGCGGCGTCTTGCCGTCGCCCGCGTTGATCGGCTGCTGGGAGGCGGCGCTCATCCAGGTCATGGGCAGCTTGCCGGTCGGCTGCACGGCCCCGAACAACACGTCGGCGACGCCCTGCCCCTCGGTGCCCGGCAGCCAGGCGGCGACCAGGGCGTTCCAGCCGGACAGCTGGGAGGCGATGTCCAGGGGCCGGCCGGAGACGAGCACCACGACGACCGGCACGCCGGCGGCGCGCAGGGTGGCGATGGTGTTCAGGTCGGTGGTGTCCAGGCCCAGGCCGCCGGGGCGGTCGCCCTCGCCCTCGGCGTACGGGGTCTCGCCGACGACCGCGATCGCCACGCGGTAGGAGCCGTCGATCCCGCTGCCGTCCCGGCTGTAGGTGACGGTCGCGCCGGACCCGACGGTGTTCCTGATGCCCTGGAGGATCGTGGTGCCGGGGGTGATGTTCCCGGACGAGCCCTGCCAGGAGACCGTCCAGCCGCCGCTCTGGTTGCCGATGTCGTCCGCGCTCTTGCCCGCCACGAAGATCTTGCCGCCGGTCCTGGCGAGGGGCAGCAGGCCGCCGGCGTTCTTCAGCACGACCTGCGACCTGGCCACCGCCTCGCGGGCCAGCGCCCGGTGCGCGGAGCTGCCCACGCCCGCCGTGTACGACCGGTCGGTGAGCGGCTTCTCGAACAGCCCGAGCTCGAACTTCTTGGTCAGCACGCGCCGCACCGCGTCGTCCACCCGTGCCGTGCTGACCCGTCCGGCCTGCACCTCGGCGCGCAGGAGGTCGATGAAGCGCCGCCAGTCGGTGGGCACCATGGCCATGTCGATGCCGGCGTTCACGGCGGTGCGCACGTCGAGGGCGGACATGCCCGGGGCGCCGTCGATCTGGTCGATGCCGTTCCAGTCGGAGACCACGAAACCGTCGAAGCCCAGCTCGCCCTTGAGCACCGTGGTGATCAGGTACTGGTGGCCGTGCAGCTTGGTGCCGTTCCAGCTGCTGAACGAGATCATGACCGAGCCCACGCCGCGCTCCACGGCGGCCTCGAACGGCGGCAGGTGGACGGCCCGCAGCTCCGCCTCGGAAAGTTGCGTGTCGCCCTGGTCGGTGCCGCCGGTGGTGCCGCCGTCGCCGAGGTAGTGCTTGGCGGTGGCCAGCACGGAGGCGGGCCCGTTCAGCGCCGTGCCCTGCAGGCCGGTCACGATCGAGGCCATCGACGAGGGCAGGTCCGGCGTCTCGCCGAAGGACTCGTACGTACGCCCCCAGCGGTCGTTGCGCGCCACGCACAGGCAGGGCGCGAAGTTCCAGTCGATCCCGGTGCCGGCCACCTCCTCGGCCACGGCCCGCCCGATCCGCTGGGCCAGGGCGGGGTCGCGGGTGGCGCCGAGGCCGATGTTGTGCGGGAAGATCGTGGCGCCGACGACGTTGTTGTGCCCGTGCACGGCGTCCACGCCGTAGACGAGAGGGATGCCCAGCGGCGTGGCCAGGGCCGCGTTCTGGAACCTGTCGTACATGTCCGCCCAGCCGGTCGCGGTGTTGGGCGACGGCGCCGAGCCGCCGCCGGACAGCACGGAGCCGAGCCGGTAGGCGGTGATGTCGGAGTCGCTGACCGAGCCGCGCTCGGCCTGCGTCATCTGCCCCAGCTTCTCGTCCTGCGACATCCGGGACATGAGGTCGGCGACCCGGGTCGGGACGGGTAGGGCGGGGTCCTGGTAGGGGAAGGCGGCCATGGCGGTCGCCGGGGGCGCGAACAGGCTCGCCGCGACGAGCGCCAGCGCCGCCGCCCTGCTCGTCCATCTTCTGCTGGGGTTGCTCATCGCAGGCTGCTCCGGCTCGGCTCGAAGGGGTTTGGGAGCGCTCCCACAAGCACTCTAGGCGCCATCCCGCGACTTTCCCGGCCCCGCCGTCCGCCCCCTTCCGGACGACCTCCCGCACCAGCGGAAACGAGCCGCGAGCCGGTGAAACTTTCATCGCCGCTTTACCGCTTTCGAGACGATGTCGATAATGCGCTCAGGAAAGCGCTTTCCGAAGGACCGACCGACAGTTCCCCAGCGAGCGGAGAGCACCATGCCCTCGAGATGGATGGCCGCCCTGGCAGTGGCCGCCGCCCTCGTCCTGCACCCCCTCGGCGCGGAGGCGGCGGCCGACGCGCCGACCGGGTTCGCGGCCGTCAACGCGCTCGGCCAGAACGGCACCACCGGCGGCGCCGGCGGCCGGACCGTGACCGCCACGAACGCCGAGCAGTTCCTGGAGTACATCGACAGCCTCGAACCCCTGGTCATCCAGGTCTCCGGCACGATCGCGATCACCAGCAAGCAGGGGGTGCGCCCCAACAAGACCATCGAGGGCGTCGGGAACACCGGGCACATCACCGGCGGCGGCCTGGACTTCTACCGGTCGTACAACGTGATCGTCCGCAACCTCCGCTTCACGGACGCCGAGGACGACGCGGTCAACATCGGCCAGCAGTCGCACCACATCTGGATCGACCACAACACCTTCTCCGGCGCGGTGGACGGATCGGTGGACATCGTGCGGGGCGCCGACTACGTCACGGTCTCGTGGAACCACTTCGACCACGCCGACAAGGCGATGCTGATCAGCCACTCCGACGGCGCCGCCGGCACCGACGTGGGTCACCTCAAGGTGACGATCCATCACAACTTCTTCGACCACAGCCGCCAGCGGCACCCGCGCATCAGGTTCGGCGAGCCGGTGCACGTCTACAACAACTACTTCCTCGGCAACGAGCTGTACGGCGTGGCCTCCACGGAGAACGCCGGGGCCGTGGTCGAGGGCAACTACTTCGAGAACGTGCCGCACCCGCTCTACTCGGCCGGCGGGTACGCCGACAGCGGCCCCGGCCGGGCCGTGCAGCGCAACAACATCTTCGTCAACTCCGGCACCCCCGAGGTGGCCGGAACCGTGGTCGAGCCGCGCACGTACTACGGATACACCGTCGATCCGCCGCAGAACGTCCCAGCGGCGGTGCGAGCGGGCGCCGGAGCCCGCCTATAGGGCATGAATCGGTCAGTAGTCGATCAATGCCCTTGACGTCGGCCCCGCTTGCGGGGTGATCGCTCTATATCGTCCCCGATGTCCGCAAGTAAGCACGATCGGCCTCGGGGGTCCTCATGGCGGGTGGATGGACGCGGCGCGCGCTCCTGCGTGCCGCGGGCGGGGCGGCGCTGGTCCCGGGGCTGCCCGCCCAGGCCACGGCGAAGGCCACGGCGAAGGCCACGGAAGCGGGCGCCCCGAAGTACGCGGAGCTGCGGGCGAGGTGGCGGACGCTGCTGCTCGGGGACGGCTTCGACCGGAAAACGGAGCCGTACCGGAGCCGGCTGGCCGAGCTGGGCCGGGCGGCTGCGGGCCACCGCGCGCGGATGACCCCCGAGCGGGGCGCGCTCTGGCGCGGCCTGGGATACGCGGGCTCGGACGAGCTGCCGCACGTGTCGTCGGGGCACCTGTACGAGAGCTTCACCAGGCTGCGCGTCATGGCCGAGGCGTACGCGCAGCCCGGCACCGGCGTGACCGGCCAGACCGAGCTGGGCCGGGCCGTGCTCGCGGGCCTGGACCACCTGCTCGCCGACGTGTACCACCCGGGCACCACCGCGTACGGGAACTGGTGGCACTGGCGGATCGGCGGCCCGCAGGCGCTGCTGGACACGGCGGTGCTGATGTCCGGGCGGCTGACGGAACGCCGGGCGGACGCCTGCTGCGCGGCGGTGGACGCGTTCGTCCCGGAGTCGGCGGTGGCCCGATACGAGGGCAACAGCACGGGCGCCAACCGGGTCGACCTGTGCCGCGTGCTGGCACTGCGCGGGGTCCTCGGGGGCGAGGGCGCGCGGATCCAGCTGGCCAGGAACGCGCTGGCCCCGGTGTTCGTCCCGGTCACCTCGGGCGACGGCTTCCACGCCGACGGCTCCTTCCTCCAGCACTCCTGCGTGCCGCACGTCGGCGGCTACGGCGCGGTGCTGCTGGGCGGGCTCGGGATGCTGGCCGCGCTGCTGCGCGGCTCGGACTGGGACCTGAACGGGCCGGAGCTGCGGGCGTTCCTCGGCGTGGTGGAGCGGGCGGTGCCGCCGTTCGTGTACAACGGGCTGGTCATGGACAACGTGGCCGGGCGCGGCATCAGCCGCGGCGGGTCGCCGGGCCGGCCGGACGACCACCGGCGCGCGCACGGCCTGCTCGCCTCGATGGCGCTGCTGGCCGACGCCATGGACGATGCCTCGGGTGATGCCGCGGACGATGCCTCGGGTGATGCCGCGGGCAAGGAGCGCGCGGAGCGCTGGCGGGCCATGGTCAAGGGCTGGCTGGAGCGCGGCCGGCCGGTGGCCGACAACCGGTCCCTGGGCATCGCCCGCGTGGCGCGGCTCCGGGCCGTGGCCGCCGCGAAGGTCCAGGCGGCGGCCGAGCCGGTGGAGCACCGGCTGTTCCCCGGCATGGACCGGGCCACCCACCGGCGGCCGGGCTGGGCGGCCTCGGTGAGCATGGCGTCGCGGCGGGTGGCGCACTACGAGTACGGCAACGGGGAGAACGCGCGCGGCTGGCACACGGGGGCCGGCTGGTTGTCGTGGTGGGGGGACGGGTTCGGGGAGGAGCAGTACGCGGACGCGTTCTGGGCGACCGCGGACCCGTACCGGCTGCCCGGGGTCACGGTCTCCACCAAACGCCTGGCGGACGGGGAGGGCGGCGAGTGGACGTTGCCCCGGCCGGACGCGGCGTGGGCAGGTGGCGCGACGGACGGGGAGTTCGCCGCGGTGGGGCAGGACCTGCGGGGGCTGGGCGGCACGCTGGCGGCCAGGAAGGCGTGGTTCTTCCTGGACGACTGCGTGGTGTGCCTGGGCGCGGGCATCACGTGCGCGGACGGGGTGCCGGTGGAGACGGTCGTGGACAACCGCAACCTGGGCGCGCGCGGCAGCGCCTTCGTCCGCGTGGACGGTGAGCCGGCGGGCGCCGCCCCGGGACGGCCGGCGCGGCGGCCCGGCGTCTCCTGGGCCCACGTCATGGGGCACGCCGGGTACGTCTTCCTCTCCCCCGCCGACCTGAACTTCCTGCTCGAGGAGCGGACAGGCTCCTGGCGCGACGTCAACGCCGGCGGCTCCCCCGCCCCGATCACCCGCCGGTACCTGACCATGTGGCTCGACCACGGCCCCGACCCGGCCGGCGCCTCCTACGCGTACGCGCTGATGCCCGGCGCCAACGTGGAGACCACCCGCGCCCGCGCGGTGGACGGCCGGGTGGAGGTCCTGGCCAACACGGCGGCCGTGCAGGCGATCAGGGTCCCGGAGCTGGGCCTGACCGCGGCGAACTTCTGGGCCCCCGGCCGGGCCGGCGGGATCTCGGTGAGCGCTCCCGCATGCGTGCTGGTCCGCGAGCGGTCCGACGGCACCGCCCTGCTGTGCGTCTCCGACCCGCCGCGTCAGGCGGCCGCGCTCGCCGTCACCTGGGAGCACCCGGTGCGCGCCGTGGTCTCCGCGCCGCCGGTCGTCACCGCCACCACAACGGGCCGGTCCTTGGGCCTGACGTTCGCCGACCTCCGGGGTACGGCCGGCGCCACCCAGTCGATCACCGTTGCCCTTGCTCCACCAGGAATTGAATGACATGCCGGTTTTTCGGGGAAATTGAGCGCTTGCAAATGCCTTTAAGTGGCGTGGGGATTACCAGAAAGTCCCTCCGGCGAAATTCACTGCGTTTATTCATGTCACCCAAGGAGGCCATATGGCATACGGGTCCCTGGCGGGCTTCGGCAGTGGCGTCGCCGTGGCCGCGCTGGCGGGCGGGCATCCCTGGCTGGTCGGGCTGTGCGTCACGCTCGTGCTGGCCGGCGCCTTCCTGGTGCGCTCCAGGTTCCGGCGCGGGCGGGGACCACTGTGCCCCTGACCGCTGGGCCCGTGACCGCGGCGGGAATCACCGCCCGGTACGCCGGTCACCGGAAACTGCTGGTCCTGGGGGCGCTTCCGGTCGCCGGATACGCCGCCTGGGGCATCGCCCATCTGGCCGCGCTGGCGGGGGCCGCCGACGGGCGCCCCCACGACGTGTCGGTCGCCTGGCTGACCTCCTTCCTGCTGTTGTGGTGGCTGCCGCTGGCCTGGTTCGAGCGGCCGGTCCGGGTCCCGCCCGGGCGGCGGGGGCCGCTCGCCGCGCTGCGGGTGACCGTCCAGGTCCCCGTCTACAACGAGGACCCCGAGGCGCTGCGCGCGTGCCTGCGCTCGGTGCTGGCGCAGAGCCGGCGGGTGAACCGGGTGCGGGTGGTGGACGACGGCTCCGCCGACCGGGTGACCGGGGAGCCCATCACGTACGACGAGGTGCGCCGCGAGTTCGAGGCCCAGGCCGCGGTGCGGGGCATCGAGACGACCTGGGACCGTACGGAGAACCGGGGCAAGCGCTTCGCCCAGATGCGCGCGCTGGCCGAGGACGACGGGGACATCTTCCTCACCCTGGACAGTGACTCCGTGCTCGACCGGCACGCGGTGCGGGAGGGGCTGGCGCCGTTCGCCGACCCGCGGGTGCGGTCGGTGGCCGGGCACGTGCTGGTGCTGAACCGCGCGGCCAACCTGCTCACCCGGATGACCTGCCTGGTGTACCTGCCCTTCACCCACGGCCTGCGCAGCGCCCAGTCGGTGCTGCGGAGCGTCACGATGAACTCCGGCGCGCTGGCCTTCTACCGCGCGGACGTGGTCCGCCGGGCCGCCGGCGCCTACGAGAACGAGCGCTTCCGCGGGCGTCCCATGCAGATGAACGACGACTCCATGCTCACCCTCTACTCGCTGCTCGCCGGCCGCACCGTGCACCAGCCGTCGTCGCTGGTCTTCACGTTGGCGCCCGAGCGGCTGGACCACTACGCGAAGCAGCAGCTGCGCTGGATGCGCGGCATCACGGTGCGGCACCTGTGGTGGTTGCGGTACCTGCCGCTGACCGGCGTGGTCTTCTGGACCACGGTGGCGGAGTACCTGCACCTCCTGCTCGCCCTGGCCATCCCGATCGTGCTGGTCGCCGACCCGGCCTGCCGGGCGCACCTGGGTGAGCTCTCGGTGGCGGCGGCGCAGATCGGGCTGGCCATGAACTACCTGATGGCGCTGCGGCTGTTCACCGTGCGCCGGAGCGACGAGAGCACGGGGGCGCGGCTGCTGCTGTTCGCGCTCGCGCCGCTGGCCTCGGTCTGGCGGCTGCTGGTGCTGCGCCCGCTGTACCTCTACGCGGTCCTGACCTGCTGGCGGGTCAACCGCTGGGGCACCCGCGGCGGCGTGGAGGTCTCGCTCGCCGCCTCGGTGTAGCGCCCGGTCACACCCTCAGCGCGGCCAGGAACCGGTCGGCCTCCGCGGCGATCCGCGGCAGGTCGGCCGCCGGGTCCTCGGACCGGGCCAGCAACATGCCGCCCTCGCACAGCGCGCCGAAGACGAGCTGCGCGCGGGCGGCCAGGTCGCCGTCGGGGGCCTGCCCGGCCGCCACGGCCACGCGCAGCCCGTCGAGCAGGACGCGCAGCATGTGGTCGTGCTCGATCTCGCGGACCCGCTCCCAGCCCAGCACCGAGGACGCGTCCAGCAGCACGATCCGCCGGAACCGGGGGTCGAGGCAGTGCTCCAGGAACGTGCGGCAGCCGCGCCGCAGCGCCGCCCACGGGTCGCTCTCCTCCGCGGCGACCCGCAGGAGCCGGGCGTCGACCGCCTCCAGCTCCGCCACGAACGTGGCCAGGAACAGCTCCGCCTTCCCGCCGAAGTGGTGGTAGGCGGCCCCCTTGGTGACCCCGGCCGCGGCCGCGACCGCGTCGATCGAGGTGGGCGCGTATCCGTGGGTCCCGAACAGCTCACGTGCGGCCAGCACCAGCCGCCCCGTGGTCTCGTCCGAACGTTCTGCCTGGGTACGGCGGATCATCGTGCTCCCCATTGACTTACATACTCGCGGTACGTAACTTCGAGACTAGTTACGTACGCCGAGTATGCAACATGGAGGTGAGTCATGTCCTCACCGCACTTCGCCGTCTACGGCGCCACGGGCCACACCGGGCGCCTGGTGGCGGCCGAGCTGCTGGCCCGCGGCCGGGAGGTCATCCTGGCCGGCCGCGACGGCGGCGCGCTCAAGGTCCTGTCCGACGAGCTCGGCGGGGCCCCCACGCACCAGGCCGCGATCGACGACCCCGGCGCGTTACGGGAGCTCGCCGGCCGGGCGGCCGTGCTGATCCACTGCGCCGGCCCGTTCACACACACCGGCCGGCCCCTGGCCACCGCCGCGGCCGAGGCCGGCTGCCACTACGTGGACCACGCCCTGGAGCAGCACCACACGAAATGGATGTTCGACGCCATGCGGGAGCCCGCGCGGCGGGCGGGCATCACCATGCTCACGGCGACCAGCTTCTACGGCGGGCTGGGCGACCTGCTCGCCGGCGCGGTGGCCGCCGGCATGACCGGGATCGAGCGGGTGATCACCGCGTACGCGGTGAGCGGCTGGCGCCTGACGACGGGGGCCAGGAAGACCGCCGAACTGCTGTTCGCCGACACCCAGCGGATCACGTACACCGACGGCGCCCAGCACGTCGGCTACGTCGAGCCGCGCAACGCCGTCTTCCCGTTCCCGCCGCCGCTCGGGCCGCGCACGATGATCGCCCCCGTGCCGTTCTCCGAGGTCGTCACCGTGCCCAGGCACGTGGCCACGCCGCGGGTGGAGGCGCAGCTCACGGCGCACACGTTCGAGGAGGAGCAGGCGTTCTCGAGCGAGCACGTGGACGCGGCCACCCGGGCGGGCTCCGCCTTCACGGTCGCCGCGCAGGTGATCGCGGCGGGCGGCGGCCGGGCCGGGCAGGCGCGCGGGCACGACCTGTGGCGCATGAGCGCCCTGACCTCCGTCGAGGCCGCGGTCCGGCTGGCCGGCGGCCAGGGCCCCGGCCCCGGCGTGTTCGGCCCGGCCGAGGCGTTCCCCGCCGAGGCGTTCCTGCGTGACCTGGAGCGGCTCGGCCTGTTCACCCTCAACCTTCCGGAGGAGAAATGATCCTGGTGACGGGCGCGGCCGGAGGGCTGCAGGGATCGACCGGGCGGCACGTCGTCGACCTGCTGCTGGAGCGCGGCGAGGCGGTGCGGGCGTTCGTGCGCTCCGACGACCAGCGGGCCGCGGAGCTGCGCAAGCTCGGCGCGGAGGTGGTGGTGGGCGACCTGCGCGAGATCTCGTCGGTGCGGCCGGCCATGCGCGGGGTCACGCGGGCGTTCTTCACCTATCCGGTGACGGCCGGCCTGCTGGACGCCGCCGCCGCGTTCGCCGCGGCGGCCAGGGAGGAAGGCGTGGCACGCGTCGTCGAGGTGTCGCAGCTCGACGCCTCGCCCGAGGCGGCCACGCCCCGGATGCGCCGGCACTGGGTGGCCGAGCAGGTCTTCGACTGGGCCGGGGTGGGCGCGGTGCACCTGCGGGCCGGGGTGTTCTTCGAGAACCTGGCCGTCGTGGTGGCCGCCGCCGGGCGGCTGGCGCTGCCGCTGGGCGCTCCGGACACGTGGATCCCGCTGGTCGCGGGCCAGGACGTGGCCCGGGTGGGCGCGGGGCTCCTGCTCGATCCCGCTCCGGCCGATCCGGTGTGCCTGGTCAACGGGCAGATGGCGACGGTGGGCGAGGCGGCGGAGGCGTTCGGGGTGGAGTACGCCGACGTGCCGCCGGAGGCGTGGGCGGCGCGGGCGATGGAGGTGTACGGCGACGAGGTCGCCGTCGAGCACCTGTCCCACCTGTGGGCGCTCTTCCGCTTCATCGGCCACGGCGACCACCCGCTCTACCGGGTCACGGAGAGCATCGAGCGCTACGGCGGCCGGCCGCCGATGACCCTGCGCGAGTTCACCGGATAAGCGAAGACCCCCGGCCGGAGACGGCCGGGGGTCATGCCAGGACGGGATCAGCCGGTGAAGCCGACGGCCGTCCAGTCGTAGTACTTGTAACCGCGAGCGCCGAAGTTGGCGAGCGTCTTCTTGGCCGCCCAGATGTCAGGACGCTGGTACAGCGGGATGGTGTGCACCATGTCCCAGATCAGCTTGTCCGCGGCGTTGGCCAGCTCGATGGCCTTGGCCGGGTCCATCTCGTCCACGGCCGCCTGGATGGCGGCGTCCACGGCCGGGTCACTGGCCTTCGGGAAGTTGCTCTCGGAGCCGGTCTTGTAGATCTGCGGCATCGAGCCCAGCGGCAGCGGCGTGCCGATCCAGGAGAACGGCACCAGGTCGAAGTCACCCTTGATGATGAAGTCGTTGAAGAACTTGTCGACGGGGACCGGGCGGATCGTGACCTTGATCCCGGCCTCCTTCAGCATGGCCTGGGTGAGCTCACCCTCGGTCTGCGAGACCGGGGTCGCCGTCGGGATGACGAAGCTCAGCGCGAGCTCCTTGCCGTCCTTCTTGCGGTATTCACCCTCCTGCTTCCAGCCGGCCGCGTCGAGCAGCTGCTTGGCCTTCTCCAGGTTGTACTTGCCGAGGTCGCCGGAGTTGTCGACGTAGCCCTTGTGGTTGTTCATGAAGACGTGGTTGCCGAGCGTCTGCAGCGGCCACTCCATGTCCTTCAGGTCGGACTGGGTGATCACGTCACGGTTGATCGCGTACTGGACGGCCTGGCGGACCGTCTTCTCCTTCAGGAACTCGCTCTGGTTGTTGACCGTGATGTGCCGCCAGTTCGGGCTGAGCGCCTTGCGGATCTCGGCGTTCGGCACCTCCTTGGCGCGCTTCAGGTCGGCCGGGGCACCGGCGGCGATCTCCACGGCGTCGATCTCACCGTTGGCGAACGCGTTCACCTCGGCGGCCGGGTCGGGGATCGCCCGGTAGATGAGCTTGTCGAGCTTGGCCTTCTTGCCCCACCACTTGTCGTCACGCACGAGGGTGAGCGTCTTGGTGCCCTCGTCGAGGGACTCCACCTTGAAGGGACCCGCGGTCGCCGGGATCTTCTGGTTGTAGTCGTTGTCGTACGCGTCGGGCGACGAGATGTGCTCGGCCGGGAACAGGTGCGAGGTGCCCCGGTTGAACAGGCCCTGCCACTCCGAGTACGGCTTCTTGAAGGTGATGACGGCGACCTTGTCGGAGTCACCCTTCTCGACCGACTCGATCTTGTCCCAGCCGTCCGTGGAGGCCGGCTTGAACTTCTTGTTCTCGCCGTTGTTGGCCTTCCACGCCGCCTCGAGGTCCTTCCACGTCATCGGCGTGCCGTCCGACCACGTGGCCTTCTCGTTGATCGTGTAGGTGACGACCTGCTTGCCCGACGACATGTCGTTCTTCACGTCGGTCAGGTAGTCGGGGTTCGGCGTGAAGGTGGCGTTCTCGTCCGCCATCATCAGCTGGGGCATGATCGGGTCCAGCATCGTCGCCGTGTCGGCCTGGTTGCCGTCGACGTGGTTGCCGTTCCACTGCGTCGGCCACTGCCCGATGGACAGGGTGAGCGTGCCGCCGTCCTTGACCTGCTCGTACGGGACGGGGTTGATGCTGATGGACGGGGTTTCCGCCATCTGCTGCTGAGCCTGCTTCGACTGCTCGGTGCTCGGCTGCTTGTTCTCGGTGCCGCCGCCTCCGCCACAGGCCGCCACGGCCATGGCCAGGACCGCCAGCCCAGCGGCCGCACGGTAACGAACCTTCACTCTTCCTCCTGATTGTCCGAGGCCGTGATGACCTCGATCTCCTCCGCGTAGTGGCAGGCTGCGCCGTGGTCCACGGCGTTCGCCAGCCGGGCAACCGAGGGCTCCTCGTCCACACAACGCCGCCGTTCCGCCTCACTGAGCTGGGCGAACTTGGGGCAACGGGTGCGGAATCTGCACCCGGACGGGGGGTCCGCCGGGCTCGGCAGGTCGCCTTCGAGCAGGATCCGCTTGCGGGTGCGCTCCATCTCGGGGTCGGGCAGCGGGATCGCCGAGAGCAGTGCCTGCGTGTAGGGGTGGGCGGGGTGGTCGTAGACGTTCTCGACCGTCCCGATCTCGGCGATCCTGCCCAGGTACATGACGGCCACCCGGTCGGCCAGGTGCCGGACCACGGCCAGGTCGTGCGCCACGAACAGGTAGGACAGGCCCAGCCTGTTCTTCAGCTCCTCCAGCAGGTTGATCACGCCCGCCTGGATGGACACGTCGAGCGCCGACACCGGCTCGTCCAGCACCAGCAGCTTCGGCTCCAGCGCGAGCGCGCGGGCGATGCCGATGCGCTGGCGCTGACCGCCGGAGAACTGCTGCGGGTAGCGCTCCGCGTGCTCGGGCGCGAGCCCGACGAGCTGCAGCAACTCGGCCACCTTGGCGGACACGTCCTTCTTGCCGTGCGCCCGCAGCGGCTCGGCGATGATGTCGCCGATCGGCATGCGGGGGTCGAGGGCGGCCATCGGGTCCTGGAAGACGATCTGCAGGTCGCCGCGGAGCGCCTTGCGCCCCGCCTTGTCCAGCGTGGCGCTGTCCCTGCCGAGCACGACGACCCGGCCGCCCTGCGGCGGCTGGAGCTGCATGATCTGCTGCAGCGTGGTGGTCTTGCCACAGCCGGACTCGCCCACCAGGGCCAGCGTCTCGCCCTCGGCGATGTCGAGGCTGATGCCGTCCACGGCGAACACCGTGCCGACGCGGCGCTTGAAGACCGCGCCCTTCATCAGCGGGTAGTGCCGGATCAGCTGGTCGAGCTCCAGGACGGTGGCGCGCTCGGTGCGCGGCACGCGGACCACGTCGTTCGGCGGGATGACCGGCACCGGGAACACGTCGGCCCCGGTCAGGCCCTTGTGCTCGATCTCGTGCGAGCGGATGCAGGCCACGTGGCGCCCGCCGCCGAAGGGGGTCAGCGGCGGCTCCTCGTCGTCGCACATCTCCACCTTCATCGGGCAGCGCGGCGCGAACGGGCAGCCCGGCGGCAGCGACGCCGGCGACGGCGGGTTGCCCTCGATGGGGACGAGCGCCCCCTCCTCGCCGTCGATCCTGGGGATCGAGGCGAGCAACCCCATCGTGTACGGCATCCGCGGCCGGTAGTAGATGTCGTCCACGGGCCCCTGCTCGACCGGCCGGCCCGCGTACATGACCAGCACCCGGTCCGCCATGCCCGCGATGACGCCCAGGTCATGGGTGATCATCACGATGCCGGCGCCCGTCTCCTGTTGCGCGGTCTTGAGCACCTCCAGGACCTGCGCCTGGATGGTGACGTCGAGCGCGGTGGTCGGCTCGTCGCAGATCAGCAGGTCGGGGTCGTTGGCGATGGCCATGGCGATCATCGCGCGCTGCCGCATGCCGCCGGAGAACTCGTGCGGGAACGCCTTGGCCCGCAGGTTCGGGTTCGGGATGCCGACGAGGTCGAGCAGCTCCACGGCCCGCTTGGCGGCCTTGTCCTTGCCCATCTTCTGGTGGACGCGCACGGCCTCGGCGATCTGGTCGCCGATGGTGAACACGGGCGTGAAGGCCGACAGCGGATCCTGGAAGATCATGCTGATCGCCTTGCCGCGCACCTTGATCAGCTCGTCTTCCTTCAGCCCGAGCAGCTCCTGGCCGTGCAGCTTGACCGACCCGCTGACCGCGGCGTTGCGCGGCAGCAGGCCCATGACGGCCAGCGAGGTCACGGACTTGCCGGAGCCGGACTCGCCCACGATGCCGAGCACCTCACCGCGCTCGACCTCGTAGCTGACGCCGCGCACGGCCTCGATGCCGCCGGGGAAGGTGACGGTGAGGTCCCTGACCTCCAAGATGCTCACGAGTTGCTCCCCGGGTCGAGTGCGTCACGCAGGCCGTCGCCGATCAGGTTCACGCTGAGCACCAGGGCGACCAGCAGGCCGGCGGGGAAGGCGAACAGCCATGGGTAGCCGGTGGCGTTGCCGGAGCCCTGCGCGATGAGCGTGCCCAGCGAGACGTCGGGCGGCTGGATGCCGAAGCCGAAGAAGGACAGCGCCGCCTCGCCGATGACCGCGCCACTGACGTTGAGCGTGGCGTCGATGATCAGCAGCGAGGACAGGTTGGGCACGATGTGCCGGAAGATGATCTTCCAGCGCGGGATGCCCATGTAGACGGCGGCCTGGACGTACTCCCGCTCGCGGAGCGAGAGCGTCATGCTGCGCACCACCCTGGAGGTGATCATCCAGGAGAACGCGGCGAGCAGCACCACGAACCAGATCCAGGAGCCGTCCCGCAGCCGCGGCGAGATGATCGCGATGACCAGGAAGCTCGGGAGGACCAGGAGCAGGTCCACACCCCACATGAGCACCTTGTCCACCCAGCCACCGAAATATCCGGCGAACGCGCCCACGATGGCCGCCAGGCCGGTCGAGATCAGCGCCACCAGCAGGCCGATGACGATGGACTTCTGCATGCCGCGGAGCGTGACCGCGTACATGTCCTGGCCGATCGACGTGGTGCCCCACCAGTGGTCGCCGTCCGGCGGCGACAGGAAGGACAGGAAGTCCTTGTCGGTCCACTCGTACGAGCCGAAATACGGCCCGACGTACGCCAGCCCCACCAGCAGGACCAGCGCGATGAACCCGTAGCGGGCCTGCTTGTTGCGCAGCAGGCGCCTGAGGACGACTTTCGAGCGCATGTCAGCTCACCCGCACCCGAGGATCGAGGGCCGCGACCAGGAGGTCCGAGAGGAAGGCGGCGGCCAGGATGCACACGGCCGCGAAGAAGGTGACCGCGGCGACGGAGTTGACGTCGTTCTGGTTGATCGAGTCGACCAGCCAGGCGCCCATGCCGTGCCAGGCGAAGATCTTCTCGGTGAAGGTGGCTCCGGTGAACATCGTCCCGAACGCGAAGGCGAAGTACGTGGCCGAGGGGATCAGCGCGGTGCGCAGCGCGTGCTTCGTCAGCGCCGTCCTGCGGCGCAGGCCCTTGGCCATGGCCGTGCGGACGAAGTCCTGGCCGAGCACGTCGAGCATCATGTTGCGCTGGATCCGGCTGTAGAAGGCGATCGAGCCGAGGCTGAGCGAGATCGTCGGCAGGATCAGGTGGTTCAACCGGTTGACGAACTGGTCCCAGCCGGACAGGCGCGGGTTGTACTCGCCGGTGTACTCGATCAGCGTGAACCCGAGCCCTCTGTTCAGGTTGTACGTGGCGATCGCGAGCAGCGTCGCCAGCACGAACACGGGGATCGCCATGATCACGAAGGAGCTGACACCTATTAACCGGTCACTGGGCTTGTACTGCTTCACCGCGGAGAGCGCGCCCAGCGCCACACCCAGGGCGAAGCCCACGATCGTGCCGATGAGCAGGAGCCGGAGGCTGACCATGATCCGACGGCCCATCTCGCCGTTGACCGAGCCGCCGTTCCAGGTCCTGCCGAAGTCTCCGGTGACGACGCCCTTCGCCCAGGTCCCGTAGCGAACCAGCACGGGGGTCTTGTCGTTCAGGTTGTAGGCATCGAGTGTGGCGTCGATGACGGACTCGGCGACCGGGGGCTGGCGGCCCTCGTACGCGGCTCGCGGGTTCATGGTGGTGGCCGCGAGCATGTACGCCAGACTGGCCGCGATGGCGACCAGGATCACGTTTATTGCCAACCTGCGGAGCAGGTACTTGCCCATTACTCTCCGTTCGCGCTGACCGAGGGCGCGAGCTTCCGGATGGAGAGAAGCGCCCCCTCAACGAAAACCCATCCCGCCTCGTGAAATTCACTTGTCGGCGGGATGGCGATCAACGCGCAGAATATAAGCAAAGATATAACAGTCAGAAACTGGGGAATATAACAGTCAGGTCACTCACAAAAGATCGCCGACCCCTGTCAGCCCCCGGCAAACAGCGGCTCTACCTGCGGAAACTCCCCCTACCACATGGCCGCGAACGCCACCCGCAGAAGCGTCTGTGTCACAGGATCCGGACATAAATTGACGGCCGGCCCGGGTGATCCACATCATATTCGGTGGCGCGTGAGTGTGAGTGTCAATCGATCTCGGCGAGCACGGCGGCCACGGCGTCATAGGACTCCCTGACCCGCTCGGCGTGTCCGTGGCGGTGCCGCTCCAGCCGGACGGCGCCGAGATGGCGGATCTCGTAGATCGACGAGCGCCACGCCGCCGCCGGAGCGCGGTCCGGCTCGCCGTAAGCCTCCCAGAACGCCAGGCGCTCGTCCTGCCTGGCGGCGGCCATCCGGATGGTCCAGTCGGCGGCGGGGTCGCCCCACCAGGTGCGGTCCAGGTCGAGCACCCCGGTGACCGTGGGCTCGGGGGCCTCGGCGGCGATCATGACGTTGACCGTCCACAGGTCTCCGGTGAGCAGGCGGGGCTCGGTGATCTCGTCCAGCACGTCGTGCCGGTCGGCCGCCAGGTCGGCGGCCTTGCGCAGGTCGGCGCCATCGAGGCCGGCGTTCTCCAGGTCGGCCGCGATCTCGGTCAGGGAGCCCGTGACGGCCTGGCTCCAGGTGTCGTACCGGGGGTCGGCGACCGGGCCGAACCGCGGGCCCCGTACGTCGTGCACGGATCGGGTGATCTCCCCCAGGCGGCGGTAGAAGCCCGTCCAGAGCGGGCGCGGGTAGCCGGGCAGGCGCTCCGGGGCGGGGACCCCGTCGAGGAGCGTCTGGACCAGGTAGTCGCGGCCGATCAGGTCGTGCGACCAGTCGGCCGCCACGATGCGCGGCATGAGCGGGGCGATCACCGAGAGGTACGGCACGGTGGCGTACTCGTTGCGCATGAGCTGCCGCTCGGAGGCGAACTGGCGGGCCGGCTCCGGCGCGAACCGCACGACCACCGGGCGGTCCTGCCCGGCGACGGTGACCTTGTAGGTGTTGTTGTACATGCCGAGGCCCAGCTCGACGGCGGAAAGGGCGTCCCGGCCGAAGACGCGGCGGCTGATCTCCTGGAGGTGGCGGGCGGTCACGGGCTGCTGGAACGCCTCGCCGGGGCGCTCTATCGGCTGGAAGTCCATCGCGCCATCATGCCCGAGGCGCGGAGGAAGAAGTCGCCCCCGATCACTTCATCAGATGAAAATCTAACTTCATCCGATGAAAGGCTATGAAAACCGGCGCGCCCGGGATAGCGTGCGGAGCCGTGGCAACTGATCCTCAGCGGGACTCGGCCCGGCACGTCCAGGTCGTCCAGGCCCTCGGCGCCCGCATCGTCGGCGGCTCGCTCGCTCCCGGCACGGCCATCCCCATCGAGGAGGAGCTGGTCGGCGAGCTCGGTGTGGGCCGCTCCGCCGTGCGGGAGGGCGTGAAGGTCCTGGCCGGCAAGGGCCTGCTGGAGACCAGGAGGAGCGCGGGCACGATCGTGCGCCCCCGCGAGTCCTGGAGCCTGCTGGACGCCGACGTGCTGAGCTGGCGGTTCGAGCCGGAGCCCCGGCCCGAGGACATCCGGGTGCTGGCCGACCTGCGGGTCGCGCTGGAGCCCGGCGCCGCCAGGGTGGCGGCCGAGCGGGCGGACGCGGCGGCCGTGCGGCGCATCGACGAGGCGCTGGCCGCGCTCTACGCCACGGCCGACGACCCCGAGCCGTTCATCGAGGCCGACCTGGCCTTCCACCAGGCGGTCTTCGCCGCCGCCGACAACGACCTGCTGCTCTACGTCTACGAAATGATCAGCATCGCCCTGCGGTCCGTGCGCCAGGTGCACACCCGCTCGGTGGCGCACAACAAGGAAACGCTGCCCGGTCACGAGCGCGTGGCCCAGGCGATCAGGCGCCGCCACCACCGCAAGGCCGAGGAGGCCATGCGCACGGTGGTCGAGGTCGCCCGCGCCGACGCCGAGCAGCACGTACGTCTCTGCTGCTAGAAGCTGTCACCAGCTGTGAGAAAAGAGCTCCACTTGGACGTCCTCCTCGACGTCGACGGCCCGGTCGCCGTCGTCACCCTCAACAGACCCGCCAAGCTCAACGCCATCACCCCCGACATGGCCGCCGCGCTGCGCGCGTGCCTCGCCCGGGTGGACGCCGACCCGGACCTCCGGGTGGTCGTGCTCACCGGGGCGGGCGAGCGCTCCTTCTGCGTCGGCAGCGACATCCGCGAGCTCGACGAGTACGCCACCCCGTGGGAGTTCCGCAACCGGGGCGACTACGGCGACGCCGTACGCGCCCTGCGCAAGCCGATCATCGCGGCCGTCAACGGCTACGCCTACGGCGGCGGCCTGGAGCTGGCCATGGCCTGCGACATCCGGCTGGCCGCCGAGACCGCCACGTTCGCGGCGCCGGAGATCAAGCTGGGCTGGATCGGCGGCAGCGGCCAGTCCGCCCTGCTGGCGCACGCCGTCGGCCCGACCAACGCGGCCACCATGCTGCTCACCGGCGACCCGGTCGACGCCGCCCGCGCGCAGGCGTGGGGGCTGGTCACGGACGTGCACCCGCAGGCCGAGCTCATGAAGGCGGCCAGGACGCTGGCCGGCACCATCGCCAGGCGCCCGCCGATCGCCGCCCAGACCGCCAAGGCCAACCTCAGGGCGGCCTACTCGATGCCGCTCGACCAGGCCATCCAGTACGAGCGCGACCTGCAGACCGTCTGTTTCGCCACCGCCGACGCGGCCGAGGGCAGGGCCGCCTTCGCCGAGCGCCGCGAGCCCGTCTTCGAGGGGCGCTGACATGGGCGTGCTCGACGGCTACCGCGTGATCGACCTGTCCATCGCGATGGCCGGCCCGCTGGCCGCCATGCGGCTGGGCGACCTGGGCGCGGACGTGGTCAAGGTGGAGCCGGTGACCGGCGAGTGGCAGCGGCACGCCCCCGCGGGCGGCGCCGCCGGCAACCGGGTCAACGCCTCGTTCCTGTCGCTCAACCGCAACAAGCGCAGCCTCGCCGTCAACCTCAAGTCCGACGAGGGCCGCGAGATCGTGCACCGGCTGGCCGCGACGGCGGACGTCTTCCTGCAGAACTACCGGCCCGGCGTGGCCGAGCGGCTCGGCATGGACTACGACACGATCAGCGCGCTCAACCCGTCCATCGTGTACGTCTCCATGTCCGGCTACGGCGAGACCGGCCCGTACATCTCGCGCCCCGGCCAGGACCTGCTGCTGCAGGCCATGAGCGGCGCGATGCTGAGCACGGGCCGCGAGGGCGACCCGCCCGCGCCCGCCGGCTCGTACGCGATCGACGCCATCACCGCCTACAGCGCCTTCGAGGGCGCGCTGGCCGCGCTGCTGCACCGCGAGCGCACCGGCGAGGGCCAGCGGGTGAGCGTCAACATGCTGGACGCGGCCGTCGCCGTGCAGATGCAGGAGCTGTCGATCTACACGGTCGGCGGGGTGCCGCAGCGGCGCGGGCGCGAGCCGCACGGCCACACCTACATCCGCGCCCCCTACGGCGTGTTCGCCACCAAGGACGGCTTCATCGCGCTCGGCATGCCGCGGCTGGACGGCCTGGCCGTGGCGCTGGACCTGCCCGAACTGGCCGCGATGGACGGGGACGCCGACGGCCACACGCGGCGCGACGAGATCACCGCGCTCGTGGCCGCCCGCCTGCCCGAGCGCACGACGGCCGAGTGGCTGGAGATCTGCGCCCGCCACGACCTGTGGGCCGGCCCCGTGTACGGCTACGCCGACCTGGTGAACGACCCCCAGGTCAAGCACAACGGCTCGTTCGTCACCTACGAGCACCCCACCGAGGGCACGGTCACCACGCCCGGCTTCCCGTACGGCCTCAGCGCCTCCCCGCCCCAGGTGCGCAGGGGTGCCCCGCTCGTGGGCGAGCACACCAGGGAGCTGCTGGCGGAGCTCGGCTACTCCGGGGAGCGCACGGCCGAGCTGGTGGCGGAGGGCGTGCTGGCATGCGAGGGCTGACCTGGGACCACCCGCGCGGCTACGCCCCGCTGGACGAGCTGACCCGGCTCGACCTGGCCGGGGACAACCCGTACGGGCCGGTCCCGGAGCCGATCGAGTGGGACCGCCAGCCGCTCGAAGGCTTCGAGTCGGAGCCGATCGCGAAGCTGTGCGAGACGTACGACGTGCTGGTGATCGACCATCCGGGGCTGGGCGCGGCGGTGGACGCGCTGGTGCCGATGGAGGAGCTGTTCGCGCCGGAGGAGCTGGCCGGGCTGCGGTTCGCGGGCCGCTCCTACGAGAGCTACCACCTGGACGGCCGCCAGTGGGCGCTGCCCCTCGACGCCGCCACCCAGGTGGCCGCGGCCCGGCACGGCGTGACCGTGCCGGGGACATGGCCGGAGGTGGCGGAGCCGGCGCGCGGGACGCGGATGGCGCTGTGCCTGGGCGGGCCGCACGCGTTCCTGATGTTCTGCGCGCTGTGCTCGGGCGACTTCCTCGACCGGCAGGCGGGCGAGCGGGCGCTGGAGCTGATGGCGGAGCTGCTCGCGTCGGCCGACCGGGACGTGTCGCTGCTCAACCCGATCGGCGTGCTGGACGCGATGGCGGCGGGGGCCGTGGACTGCTGCCCCCTGCTCTACGGCTACGCCGGTTACCCGCTGGCCTTCTCCGACGCGCCCGCCTGGCCCGGACAGGCGCCGGGAAGCGTGCTCGGCGGCACGGGGCTGGTGGTCTCGCGGCGGCGGGCCGGGGAGATCCGCGAGGCCGTCCGCGCCCACCTGCGCCGCCTGGTGTCGGAGCCGGTGCAGACCGGGCTGTTCCCGGCCACCGGCGGACAGCCCGCCGCGGCCGCGGCCTGGGCGAGCGGCGGCTTCTACCGCGCCACCCGGGCCACCATGGACGCCGCCTGGATCAGGCCGCGCTTCCCCGGCTACATCGCCCTGCAGGAGCGGTCGTCGGCGCTGATCCGCGACGGGCTGCTCGCGAAGAAGCCCGCCCGCGACCTGCTCACGGAGCTGCACGAGGAATGGAGGAACACATGACCACGGCGCTCGTCACCGGCGCCGCCGGCGCGCTCGGCCGCGCGATCGTCCGCCGCCTGACCGCCGACGGCCACCAGGTCGCCGCGCTCGACGTGGACGCGGGCGGCCTCGAAGGCGCGCTCAACCTCAAGTCCGACCTGCGTGACCCGGCGGCCATCGAGGCCGCGTTCGCCGAGACGGCCGCGCGGCTCGGCGACGTCGGCATCCTGGTCAACAACGCGGCCGTCTACCCGGCCCGGCCGTTCCTGGAGGTGCCGCCGGCCGAGTACGACGACGTCGTGGCGGTCAACCAGCGCGCCTACTGGCTCTGCGCCCAGCACGCGGCCCGGCACATGACCGGGCTGGGCGGCGGCGCCATCGTCAACATCGCCTCGATCACCATGCACGGCGGCTGGTCGGACCTGGCCGCGTACGTGTCCACGAAGGGCGCGGCGGCCGCCCTCACCAGAGCGCTGGCCCGGGAGCTGGGCCCGCGCGAGATCCGGGTCAACTGCGTCTCCCCCGGCGCCTTCCCGACGGCGGCCGAGGAGATCCACGAGGACCCCGAGGCGTACAACCGGATGGTCCTGGAGCGGCAGTCGCTCCAGCGGCGCGGCACGCCGGAGGAGCTGGCGGCCGTGGTGTCGTTCCTGACCGGGCCGGACGCCTCGTTCGTCACCGGGCAGAGCATCGAAGTCAACGGAGGGTGGGTGATGGCATGAGGCCGAACCGCAGGCGGCTGGCCGAGCTGACGGGCGACCTGAGCGCGGCCGGCGGCGTCCGGCTGGTGACGCTGGGCGACGGGGTCGAGCGCGGGATCAGGACGCTGGAGTTCAGGACCGGCACCGGGCTGGCGTTCGACGTGCTGGTGGACAGGTGCATGGACATCGGGCACGCCGAGCACGCCGGGCGGTCGTTCGGCTGGCGCTCCCCCACCGGCTTCCGGCACCCGGGGCTGCACGAGAACGGCGACGAGGACGGGCTGTCGTGGCTGCGCTCGTTCTCCGGGCTGATCGTCACGGCGGGGCTGGACCACACGCTGTTCGGGGGCGAGGTGCCCGCCGACGGCTACCGGTACCCGCCGCGCGAGTCCGTACGTCACGGGCTGCACGGCCGCGCCGGCAACCTGCCCGCCCGGCTGAGCGGCTACGGCGAGCGGTGGGACGGCGAGCGCTGCGTGCTCTGGGCCGAGGGCGAGGTGCGCCAGGCCGCGGTGTTCGCCGAGAACCTGCGCCTGGTCCGCCGGATCGAGGCCGACCTCGGCGGCGACGAGATCCGGCTGGTGGACACGGTCACCAACGCCGGGTTCGAGCCGGCGCCGCACATGTACCTGTACCACATCAACCTGGGCTGGCCACTGCTCGACGAGGGCGCCCGGTTGGAGGCCGACATCCGCGAGACGCTCTGGCAGAGCGACAGCGTGGCCGAGCAGAAGGCCGACCACGTCACCTTCCCCGGGCCGGTGCCGGGGTTCGTGGAGCAGGTGTACGAGCACGCGCTCGTCCCCCGGCCCGACGGGCTGCACCGCGTGGCCGTGGTCAACGAGCGGCTGGGCATGCGGGTGGCCGTGGAGTGGCAGGCCTCCGAGTTCCCGTACTTCTTCGAGTGGCTGAACCTGCGCTCCGGCAACTACGCGGTCGGGCTGGAGCCGTCCACGCACCACGTGTCGGGCGACGCGGCGGCCCGGCAGGACGGCAGCATGATCTGGCTCGGAGCGCAGGAGTCACGCACGTACCACACGACGTTCCGTGTCGAGTCCGCGTCCTAGAGCCGGCTCTGGAGCCGGTACGCCCGGCGCGCCGTCCCGGCGAAGACGTCGGCCCGCTCGCTCTCCGACAGCCCGGCGCACAGCTCGTCCGCGGCCCCGGCGACCCGCTCGTACCCGGCCGCGAGCAGGCAGACGGGCCAGTCGGAGCCGAACATCACCCGATCGGGACCGAACTCCTCCAGCACCACCTCCGCGAACGGCCGCAGGTCCGCCACCTGCCAGCCCTCCCAGTCGGCCTCGGTGACCATGCCGGACAGCTTGCAGTAGACGTTCGGCCGGGCGGCCAGCTCGCGGATCCGGCCGCGCCACGGCTCCAGCTCGCCGGCCGCGATCGGCGGCTTGGACAGGTGGTCGAGCACGAACGTCAGCTCGGGCAGGGCGGTCACCGTGTCGATGGCGGCCGGGAGCTGGTGCGGCAGGGTGAGCAGGTCGTACGCGAGCCCGGCGGCGGCCACGGCGGCCAGCCCGCGGCGCACGTCGGGCCGGTTGAGCCAGGCGGGGTCGGGCTCGGACTGCACCCCGTGGCGCACGCCCACCAGCCCCGGCGGCAGGGCGGCCAGCGTGCCGGCGACGTCGGGCGCGGTCAGGTCGATCCATCCGACCACTCCGGCGACCAGCTCGGACCCGGCCGCCAGGGCCAGGAACTCGCGGGTCTCGCCGAGGTCGGGCAGCACCTGCACCAGCACGGTCGCCTCCACGCCCGCGGCGGCGGCGGGGCCGGCCAGGTCGTCGAGCGTGAACGTGCGGCGTAGGGGTGCCAACTTCGCGGAGTCCAGCCAGGCGTGCGGGCGGACGGACAGGTCCCAGACGTGGTGGTGGGCATCGATGCGACTCACAGCACGCAAGTTAGCAGACATCCCATGTATTCCCCCAGGAACAGGAGCAACCGTGACCAACGACGGCTACACACGGCGAGGCGTACTCACCACCGGGTTAAGCGCCGCGGCCGGATCCCTGCTCGTGAGCGGCGTCGCCGCCGGCCCGGCCCGGGCGGGCACGCAGGGCGACCCGCTCACCCTCTGGTACGCCCGCCCGGCCGCGCAGTGGCTGGAGGCCCTGCCGGTCGGCTGCGGGCGGCTCGGCGCGATGGTCTTCGGCGGCGTGGAGAGCGAGCGGCTGCAGCTCAACGAGGACAGCATCTGGGCCGGCGGGCCGCACACCTACGACAACCCCGAGGCGCTGGCCGCCCTCCCGCAGATCAGGCAGTGGGTGTGGGAGGACAGGTGGCAGGCGGCGCAGAACCTGGCCGACCAGAAGTTCCTGGGCAGGCCCAGCGAGCAGGCGCCGTACCAGGTGCTGGGCGACCTCACGCTGACCTTCCCCGGGCCGGCCGAGTTCACCGACTACCGCCGCGAGCTCGACCTCACCAGGGCCGTCACGACCGTGACGTTCGTCCGTGACGGCGTGCGGCACACCCGCGAGGTCTTCGCCAGCAACCCCGACCAGGTCATCGTCGTCCGGCACACGGCCGACAAGCCCGGCTCGGTGACGTTCCGGGCGGCCTTCTCCAGCCCGCAGACCTCGACCGCGTCGTCCACCGGCCGCGCCACGATCGCGATCGACGGGATCAGCGGCGACACCCAGGGCCTGAAGGGCGAGGTCCGCTTCCGCGCGCTGGCCAGGGCCGAGGCGAAGGGCGGCACGGTCACCTCCGACGGGGGCACGCTGGACGTGGCGGGCGCGGACGAGGTCACGCTGCTGATCTCCATGGGCTCCAGCTACCGCAGCTTCAAGGACGTCGGCGGCGACCCGGAGGAGGTGGCCGGGCGGCATCTGGTGCGGGCGAGCGGGCAGCCGTACGAGGTGCTGCGGCGCAGGCACGTACGCGACTACCAGGAGCTGTTCGGGCGGGTCGAGATCGACCTGGGCACCTCGGAGGCGGTCGCGCTGCCGACCGACGAGCGCATCGCCCGCAGGCAGCTCGACACCGACCCGCAGCTCGCCGCCCTGTACTTCCAGTACGGCCGCTACCTGCTCATCTCCTCCTCCCGCTCCCCCGGGTACGCCGCCAACCTCCAGGGCATCTGGAACGACTCGCTCACGCCCGCGTGGGAGTCGAAGTACACCATCAACATCAACTGCGAGATGAACTACTGGCCGGCCGCGCCCGGCAACCTCATCGAGTGCATGGACCCGCTGTTCGACCTGATCAAGGATCTGGCGGAGACGGGCGCGCAGACCGCGCGCACGCAGTACGGGGCCAAGGGCTGGGTGGCCCACCACAACACCGACGGCTGGCGCGGGACGGCGCCCGTGGACTTCGCCTTCTACGGCGTCTGGCCGACCGGCGGCGCGTGGCTCTGCCTGACGTTGTGGGAGCACTACCTCTACACCGGTGACGAGCGGCGGTTGCGCGAGCACTTCCCGCTGATCAAGGGCTCGGTGGAGTTCTTCCTGGACACGCTGCAGACCGACCCCAGGACCGGATACCTGGTGACCAACCCGTCTCACTCGCCCGAGGTCGGCCACCACGAGGACGGCGGCGAGAACGTCAGCATCTGCGCGGGCCCGACCATGGACATGCAGATCCTGCGGGACCTGTTCGGGGCCTTCGAGGAGGCGTCGGAGGTGCTCGGGGTCGAGGCCGGCATGCGGGCCCGGGTCAAGGAGGCGCGGGGGCGGTTCGTGCCCAACCAGGTGGGGCACCTCGGGCAGATCCAGGAGTGGCAGGAGGACTACCGGGGCGACGCCGCCCTGTCGCGCAGCCGGCACATCTCGCACCTGTGGGGGCTGTTCCCGGGACACCAGATCGACCCCCGCCTGTCCCCGTCCCTCGCCGCCGCCGCGCGGCGCACCCTGGAGCTCCGGGGGGAGGCGGGGGCGGGGTGGTCGCTGGCCTGGAAGATCAACTTCTGGGCGCGGCTGCTGGACGCGGCGGAGGCGTACAAGCGGCTGGGGAACCTGCTGGTGCCCGCCCGTACGGCGCCGAACATGTTCGACCTGCACCCGCCGTTCCAGATCGACGGCAACTTCGGCGGCACCTCGGGGATCACGGAGATGCTCCTCCAGAGCCACGGGGACCAGGTGCACCTCCTCCCCGCCCTGCCGGCCGCCTGGCCCGCCGGGTCGTACCGTGGCCTGCTCGCGCGGGGCGGCTTCGAGCTGGACGTGGAGTGGGCCGGCGGTGCGCTCCGGCGGGCCCGCATCCGCTCCACCCTCGGCCGCCGCCTCACCCTCCGCACGGCCGGGGCGGTCACGGTCACCGAACACGGCCGCCCGGTCAAGGTGGAACGACCGGAGGCGGGGGTGGCGGTGCTCGAAACCCGCCGCGGGGCGACGTACGAGGTCACCCCGTCGGCCTGACGGCACCTCAGCCACCCCGGAGACCGCAACTCACGCCCACCTTGCCCCCCATCCCCCGCCCGATCGCCACGCCACGGCGCGAAGCATGCACGCCCCCGCAGGCGGGGAGCCAGCCCAGCTCCCAGCCCGCGGTGGGCGCGAAGCCTGCGCGCGCACGCAGGGTGCCGCACGTGCGGGCGCGGAGGCGTGGGCGTGGGACGGCGAAGGGGGCGACGGCGGGTGGCTACGGTGGCGGGGCCGCGCCGGATCCCGGGGTCAATCCCGCGCCCGATCCCGGGTCCGGGGTCGGGCGGGGGCGGGGGCGGGTGCGCGAGGCCTCGCCCCGGGCGTGGGCGGCGAAGAGGCGGGCGGCCTCGTCGGGGTCGCCGGAGGCCAGGGCCGCCACCAGGTCCTCGTGGTGACCCGCCATCGCCGACCAGTCCCCGTCGTACAGCGGGTTGCCCACCACGTGCAGGCTCCACAGGTTCGACTCGATCGTCCGCCACAGCCGCAGCAGGAAGGAGTTGCCGCAGGCCGCGCACACCCGCCGGTGGAAGGCCAGGTCCGCGTCGCGGAAGGCGCCGATGTCGCCGTCACCGGCCGCCTTCCGCATGGCCAGCACGTCGGCCGAGAGCTGCCGCAACGTGTCGGGCTGGATGCGGGCGGCGGCGCCCCTTGCGGCATACTCCTCCAGCAACACCCTGATGTCGCGAACCTCCCGGGCCTGCTCGTCGGAGATCTCCGCGACGTAGCTGCCCCGGTTGGGATAGGAGATGACCAGCCCCTCGTGCGCCAACCGCTTGATCGCCTCCCGCGCAGGAGCCTGGCTGGTGCCGACCCGGCGCGCGATCTCGGCCTCCACCAGCCGCTGCCCCGCCACCAGCTCGCCCGAGACGATCCAGCCGCGCAGCAGCGCGTAGACCCGGTCCGACAGCAGCTCCCTGGGCAGCAGCCGGGCGGCGGGGGGCGCGACCTGCTGCTCCTGCCAGATGCGCGCCACCGTGGACTGCGACAGCCCGAGCTGGGCGGCCATGGTCCGGGTGGAGGGCACGGCGGCGCCCCCGGCCGCGGCGGCGATCACCCGCTCGGCCTCCTCCCGCTCCGCGCTGCGCGGCCGCCCCGGCCGGGGCGCGTCCGAGAGGCCGTCGAGGCCGCGCTCCACGAAGCGGGCCCGCCATTTCGCCACGGTCGCCGGGCTCACCGCCAGCCGCGTGGCGACCTCCTTGCGGGGCAGCCCGTCGGCGCACGCCAGCACGATGCGGCTGCGCAGCGCCAGCCCTCCCCCGGACTCCCGGGAGGCCCACTCCCGCAGGGTCGACAGCTCCTCGGCGCCCATTACCAGCCGGTTGTCGGCTTCACGTCCTGCCACGCGCCCACCTTAACGTATTTATGACTCAGCAACCCGCTGTACACGTATTTGTAGCGTCGCATTTCCCCTTGACGGGCCCATGTGACCAACGTATTAAATAATCGCTAATCGAGTAACGACCCATTAAAAGGCGTCGCAGATCTCGCCCCCTTGGAGGTGCGATGCGTTCCCCCCGTCCATCCCTCGCCCTGACCGCCGCCGGCTTCCTGTTCCTGCTCACCGGCTGCGGCGGGGGCGGCTTCGCCGGCGACTCCCAGGCACAGCAGAGCGAGGGCGGCCCGGTCACCGTCCGGATGCTGGTCAACATCAGCCCGAACCTCACCCAGGCGTACTGGGACGGCCTGGTCAAGCCGTTCGAGCAGGCCAACCCCGGCATCGACGTCAAGATCGAGGCGCCGACCGGCAAGGGCGTGGCCGACACGCTGCCGCAGCAGCTCGCCGCCGGCAACGCGCCCGACGTGGTCGAGACGCTGATGGCGGACGAGACGCTGGCCAAGCAGATGCTCGACCTGACCGACCAGCCGTGGACGAAGGACACGCCGCTGGCCGAGCAGGCCAAGCTGGGCGGCAAGGTCTACTCGGTCGGGGTCGGCATCCAGGCCCAGTCGCTGGTCTTCTACAACAGGGCGGCCTTCGACAAGGCCGGGATCAAGACGCCGCCGACCACGTTCGACGAGTTCGACGCGGCCATGGGCAAGCTCAAGGACGCCGGCTACCTGCCGCTGCAGACGGGCGGCGACTTCCTCACCGGCCTGCAACTGCTGCAGCTGTCCAACCCGAGCCGGGCGCAGACCCACCCGGCCTGGCAGCAGGACATCAAGGCGGGCAAGCTCAAGGCGGGCGAGTCGCTGCTGCCGTACCTGGAGCGCTACCGCACCTGGATCGACAAGGGGTACGTCGACAAGAACGCCCTCGGCATGAAGTACGCCGACGCCGAGACCGCGTTCCTGTCGGGCAAGTCGGCCATGTACGTCATGGGCAGCTGGTTCACCGCCACCGAGGCCAAGGCCGAGAAGGACTTCGAGGTCGGCGTCTTCCCCGCCCCGGTCGACAAGGGCCAGACGTACCCGGGCCCGCAGGGCGCCACGCTCGCGGCCCCGTACATGATCCTCAAGTCCACCCCGCAGAAGGACGCGGCGCTCAAGCTCGTCCAGTGGCTGGTCACCGATCCGGCGGCGGTCAAGAGCCAGCTGGCCCAGGACGGCAACTTCCGCACCGGCGTGGAGCGCGAGTTCACCCCGCTGGAGAAGCAGGTGCAGGAGATCCTGGACAAGGCTCCCCAAGGCGTCCCCCAGGGCGAGGGGTACGGCGACGCCACCCTCCCCAAGGGCTTCAACGCCGCCTGGAACACCGAGGTCCAGGGCCTGTACGTGGGCAAGTCGCCCAAGGAAGTGGCCGAGGGCGTGGACCGCTGGCTGGCCGGACGCTCATGACCCTCACCCGGGAAGCACCCACCGTCGCGACGGCGCGGCCGGCGCCCCCCAGAAGGCGCGGGTTCGACGGGCTGGCCAACACCCTCATGGTCGCCCCGGCCACGATCCTCTACGTCGTGATGCTGATCGTCCCGGTCGGCCTGGCCCTCTACCTGAGCCTGACCGACTGGGACGGCTTCAGCGCCGACCCCGCCTTCGTCGGCGCCGCCAACTACGCCGACCTGCTGAGCGACCCCGAGCTGCGGCGCGCCTCGCTGGTCACCCTGCTGGTCGCGGCGGCCGGCACGGCCGGGCTGAACCTCCTCGGCCTCGGCTTCGCCCTCCTGGTCAACGGCGCCTCGAAGGCGAACACGTTCTTCCGGATCGTGCTGTTCTACCCGCACGTGCTCAGCGCCCTGGTGGTCGGCTTCCTCTGGTCGGCCATCCTCGGCACCACCGGTGCGGTCAACAACCTGGTCACCACCTGGGGCGGCGAGGTGATCCCGTTCCTGTCGGACCCGACCTGGGCCACGGTCACCATGATCGCCGTCCTGGTGTGGGCCGGGTTCGGCGTCAACGTGGTCCTCTACCTCGCGGGCCTCCAGGCGGTGCCGCACTCGCTCGTCGAGGCGGCGCGGATCGACGGGGCCACGCGCCGGCAGGTGTTCAGGAACGTGACGCTGCCCGCGCTGGGCCCGTCCGTGACCGTGAACATCGTGCTGTCGCTGGTGACGCTGCTGAAGACGTACGACCTGGTGGTCTCGCTGACGGCGGGCGGCCCGGCCGGGCAGACCCAGACCGTCGCCTACCTCATCCTGTGGAACTCCTTCCACGACGCCCGCCTCGGCTTCGGCTCCGCGCAGTCGGTGATCCTGATGCTGGTGACGGCGGCGCTGGCGTTCGTGGTGACGAGGCTGCGCAGGCGCGGCGAGCTGGCGGTGCACCAATGACGAGAAAGACCTTCCTCTGGGCGACCGTCGCCTTCATGCTCATCCCCCTGTACGTGCTGACCGTCAACGCGTTCAAGGGCCAGCAGGACATCCTGGCCAACCCGTTCGGCCTCGGCGGCCTGACCCTCGAACCCCTGGGCAGGGCGCTGACGAACCCGCAGTTCAACGTGGTCAAGGGGTACGCGATCACGCTGCTGTTCGTGGTGGCGGTCAACGTGCTGTCGGTGGGGCTGGCCGCCCCGGCCGCATACGTGATCGCGCGCAGCCCCAGGCGCCGCTTCCGCCTGCTCATGCTCTTCTTCCTGGCCGGCACGTTCATCCCCGGCCAGGTGCTGGTCATCCCCGTCGTGTACGTGCTCAAGACCCTGGGCCTGATGGGCACCATCCGCGGGTTCGTGCTGTTCGAGACCACGCTCACGCTCCCGTTCTCGATCTTCCTGTACGCGGGCTACATCGCCACCATCCCGGCCGTGCTCGACCAGGCGGCGGCGGTGGACGGGGCGGGCCGGCTGCGTACGTTCTGGCAGGTCGTCTTCCCGCTGATGCGGCCCGCGGTCGCCACGATGGTCATCCTCAACACCTTCTCGGTGTGGAACGACTTCGTGAACCCGCAGATCATCCTGGGCCCCGGCAGCGGCCTCTACACCGTCACCACCGGCGTCTACGCGGCGGTCAGCCAGTACTCCACCGACTACACGGTCGTCTTCCCGACGCTGCTGCTGGCCATCGCACCCCTGCTCGTCTTCTTCGTCTTCATGCAACGGCACATCATCAGCGGCCTCACGGCAGGAGCCACGAAAGGGTGATCATGCGCGAGATCAGAGCGACGGTGCCGCTCGGTGTGCCGCCGGCCTGGGCGGTGCTGGAGCGCAGGCTGTTCGACGCCCTCGACGAGGCGTGGCGGGCCTTCGCCGCGCGCTACTGCGGCCCCGACGGGCGGCTCGTCTACCACGGCCCGGCCGCGGACCGCGACGGGGCCGACGACTTCTACGAGGCGTTCTTCAACTGGCCGACGCTCTACCAGCTCGGCGGCGCCGACGACCTGCTCGACGCCGCCAAGCACCACTGGGAGGGCGTCACCGCGCAGCTCACCGAGCTGGGTTACCTGGTCGACGAGTACGAGCGCGGCTACGACTGGTTCCACCAGGGCGAGTCGATGCTGCTGTTCTACGGCATCTGCGCGGCCGACCCGCGCGACGAGCGCTTCCGCGAGCGGGCCCGCCGCTTCGCCGACCTGTACCTGCCCGGCTCGGCCAACTACGACCCCGAGCACGACATCATCCGCGCCCCGCACAACGGCGCCGGCGGCCCCCGCTACGGCCTGCAGCGGGAGTGGGCCTCCTACCACGCCGACCTGGTCAGCATGCGGCCGTTCGGCCTGCCGCTGCGCGACCTGCCGGGCATCACGGAGTGGCGGGACCTGGCCGACCCGAGCAACGCCGCGCGGATGGGCGCAGCGATGAGCGAGCGCATCGGCCGCGGCGACGTGGCCGTCAACCTGGCCGCGACCAGCCTGGCCGTCAACGCCTGGCTGTACGACGGCGACGACCGCTACCGCGACTGGGCGCTGCGCTACATCGGCGCCTGGCAGGGCAGGGCCGAGGCCAACGGCGGGATCCTGCCCGACAACGTGGGCCCGTCCGGCGTGGTCGGCGAGCTGCACGGCGGCCGCTGGTACGGCGGCAACTACGGCTGGCAGTGGCCGCACGGCCTCTACAGCGTCGGTGCCGCCGCCGCGATCGCGGCGGTCAACGCCCACCTGCTGACCGGCGACGACGACGCGCTCGCCATCGGCCGCGACCCCCTGGAGATCGTGTACGGCCGCGCGACCCGGGCCGCCGTGACCGAGACGGACATGAGCATCAGCGACCGCTGGCTGGCGGAGCTGGGCGACGAGGCCGGCAAGCCCACGATGCTGGTGCCCAACCGGCACGACGACCACGGCTGGTTCGACTTCCAGCCCCCGCAGCTCGGCCTGCCGGTCTGGCTCTGGCACATGACCCTCGCGCAGGGGGACGCCGACCGGCTCGACCGGGTACGCCGGGGCTCGGGCTACGACTGGACGACGGTGCGGCCGTTCCGCAACAAGGAGGAGGCCGGACACGAGGCGCCCTGGCTGGAATACCTGCGCGGCGCCAACCCCGCCTTCCCCGAGCGGATGTTCACCACCGCGCTCGGCCAGGTGCAGCGCCGCATGGCGCTCATCGAGACGGACGCGGCGGACCTGGCCACCGTCCACGTGCACCACTGGCAGCGGCTCAACCCCGTGGTCACCGAGGCGCTGCTGCAGCTCGTCACCGGCACCCCGCAGGTGCTCTACAACGGCGGGCTGCTGCCGGCCCGGCTGGCCTACTTCGACGCCGACCGCCACCGCCCGGGGCTGCCCGAGGACGTGGCCGCGCTGGTCGGCTCCGTACGCCCCGACGGCACCGCCGTGGAGCTGGTCAACCTGAGCCTCAGCCGGACCCGCAGGGTGATCGTGCAGGCCGGCCAGTTCGGCGAGCACCGCATCGACCGCGCGACCGTCACCGCCCACGCGGACGACGGCTACCCCGGCGACCCGCGCGCCTACACCGCGCCCTCCGTCACCGAGACCGAGCAGGAGGTGACGGTGGACGGCCCGCGCCTGCTCGTGGAGCTGCCCCCCGGCCGCCGCATCCGGCTCGACCTGCACACGACCGCGCGCGTCCACACGCCGTCGCACCAGCACTACTGACCCGCGCGAGCACCACCGACCCGCACCAGGACCACTGACCCGCGCGAGCACCACCGACCCGCGCCGGCACTACTGAGGAGTTACATGGACGACGCCATCTGGGATCTGCCCGTTCGCGGGAAGCTGCCCGCCGAACCCGATCCCGCCCTCGTGGAGAGACTGTCCCGGATCAGCTCGGCCACCGCCTGCGCCAAGTTGCACGCGCAGGGCATCCGGCGGACCTTCGTCGAGGGGCCGCGTCCCATCGCGGCGGGGCAGAAGGTCGCCGGCCGGGTCCGCACGCTGCAGTTCATGCCGCAGCGCGAGGACATCGCCTCCGGGCTCGGCCAGGAGTACGTCGAGCGGCACACGGCCCTGTGGCACGTGCTGGAGGACATCCGGCCCGGCGACGTGCTCGTCGTGCAGGCGTACGGCAGCGCGTACACCGGCTGCTTCGGCGACATGCTGGTGCGCTACTTCAAGCGCAAGGGCGGCGCCGCCATCGTCGTGGACGGCCGGATCAGGGACCTGCCCCGGGTGAGCGGGCTCGGGGTGCCGATCTGGTGCACGGGCGCCACCCCGCACTACGCCTCGCAGGCGGAGCTCTTCCCGTGGGCGTACGACGTGCCGGTGGCCGTCGGCGGCGCGCTCGCGCTGCCCGGCGACCTGTGCGTGGCCGACGACGACGGCGCCGTGGTGGTGCCGCTGCGCCGGGCCGGCACGGTGCTCGACGCCGCCGCCGACCACGAGCAGTGGGAGCGCTACAGCCGCGCCCGCATCGAGGAGGGCGGGGCGCTTTCCGACTACTACCCACTCACCCCCGAGACCCGCGCCGACTTCGAACGGTGGCGGGACATTAAGGAGAGCCAGTGATCCTCAGGTCCGTAGGCGCGGTCGTCTTACTGGTAGGCGGCTTGACGACCCCCACGCCGTCGGCGGCCCGGCCCAACTGCGACTACTACGTCTCCACCGCGGGCACCGACCGCGGCGACGGCAGCGCCAGGAGCCCGTGGAAGACCATCGAGCAGGCCCGCGACGCGCTCAGGGCCAAGAAGAACCACCAGAACTGCGACATCGTCGTCAACGTCAAGGCCGGCGACTACGTGGTGGACAAGACCATCGAGTTCACCGAGGCCGACTCCGGTCAGAACGGCCACAGGATCACCTATCGCAGCGCGGACGGCCCGGGCAAGGCCCGCCTGCTGGGTGCCAGGCCGGTGACGGGATGGCAGAAGTACAAGGACAACATCTACAAGACCAAGATGGATCGTACCTTCTACACGCTGTTCGAGGACGGCAAGCGCGCCACCACCGCCCGCCACCCGAACCGGACCAGCGACGACCTGTGGTCGCCGTACCTGTTCTCGGTGCTCGGCGAGCCGGAGAAGGAGGCGGTGCGCCAGTGGCTGTACTTCAAGCCGGAGGACGTGCCCAAGGAGTGGGACGCCGACTTCGACCGGAACTCGCAGATCGTGGTGTGGTCGGGCGGCTCGTGGAGCTGGTTCACCGACACCGTGCCGCTGGGCGGCGCCGACTTCCGCAAGAACTTCTTCACGCTCAACCACTGGGCCAGGTACGCGTTCGTCAACAGCCGCAGCGGCTCGCGCTACTTCCTGCAGAACACGCTGCGCTTCCTCGACCAGCCCGGTGAGTACTACTTCGACTTCGCCAACAGCGAGGTCTACTACTGGCCGCGCGGGTCCATCGACCAGGTCGTGGCCCCCACGGTGAGGACGATCCTCTCGCTCAAGGGCAGCACCCCCGACCAGCGCGTGCAGAACCTGGCCTTCGACGGCCTGGCCCTGCAGTACAGCGACTTCGTGGACTGGTATCGGGCCGGCTGGATCAGCGAGGGCGACTCGGGCTACGAGCACAAGTACCCCGTCTACGACCGGCAGATCGAGATGCCGCGCAACCGGTTCGGCATGATCACGCTGACGAACACCCGCGACATCGACCTGACCGGGCTCAACCTGTCCGACAGCGGCTACATGGGCATCTACCTGCTCTTCGCCAACGAGCGGGTCAAGGTCTCGGACAGCCTGCTGGAGAACATCGGCGCCGACGGCATCAAGGTCGAGGGCGGCTATCCCGGCGAGGGCGACATCTCCGGGCACCACACGATCACGAACAACTACATCCACCACGTCGGCGAGCTCGTGCCCGGCGACGCGTCCGGCATCGAGCTGATGAGCACGGGCAACAACACGGTCAGCAACATCAACGTCAGGCACAGCGCCAGGTACGGCATCAGCCTGGAGGTCCGGCCCGAGATCAAGCCGGCGGACAACTACGCCCGCAACAACTCCTTCTCCTACATCAAGCTGGAGGAGACCGGCCTGGACAGCGGTGACATGGGGGCCTTCTACACCTACGGCGTCAGCAACGTCGAGCCGCACCCCATGGACAACCACGTCAAGCAGATGGTGATCACGGACGTCATCAACGACCCGGCCGGCGCCATGCCGGACAGCGGCACCCGGGGCGTGCACATGGACGCCGGCGGCTGCGGCTTCACCTTCGACAACATCGAAGTGGGCAAGGTCAGCGACGACAAGTACCAGAGCTACCAGTGCAACCAGGTCACCAACGCGAACTGGGCCGCGGGCTTCGACGCCTCGAAGATGGAGTACGACAAGATCGGCGTGACCGGCGCGTTCCCGTACCCGATCCCGAGCAAGTGAGCTGACGACCCGGCCACTGACCGGGGCGCCGGGCCGGCCGTCCCGGCGCCCCGTCCATCCGGCCACCCCCGCAGGACGGGCTTCCTGGAGCGCCCGTGAACGACCCGACGCACCACGGCCCCCCTTCCCCCCACCCTCGCCGCCTATCGCTGACCCGCCTCGGCTTCCTCGCGCTCGGCACCGCCACCACCGTCACACTCGCCCTCGCCCCCTCCCCCGCCACCGCGGCCGGCCCCACCGGCGACTGGTTCGCCCGGCCCCCAACGAGCACGGCCGAATCCGCCTACGCGTGACCCTGCAACCGGCCCAGGCCCGGATCATCGCCATCGGCCGCCCCAGCCTGTTCGGCGACAGAACCGGCACACGCCCGCACGTGGTGACCACAGACGCGGACGCGGTGAGATTCGACGGCCGCCACCTGACGATCCGCGCCACGCACGCCGCCGCCTGCACCACGACTCTCTCCGACGGCCGCTCGATCACCAGCGCCATCGGCCCGGTCCCCTCCCCCATCCCCCTGACCTCATGGCACCTCACGGTGAAGGACTGGCGCCCGGTCTCGAAGATCGCCCACTCCCTGACCCTCGACCCCCTGGTCCCCTGGTCGGCGATCCCCGAACTGGCCGACGCGTCAGGCGTAGGGACGTACACCACAACCGTCGACCTGACCGACACGTCGGCCTACCTGGAGCTGGGCGAGATCACGGACACTTGCCGGGTCCGCGTCAACGGCCGCCCCCTCGCCCCGGTGGACCAGATCCACCCCGTCATCGACCTCGCCGGAGTGCTGTCACGCCAACCGTACGGCCTCCTCGGCCCGGTACGACTGGTGCCGTACGCGGAGGCCGAGGTGCAGACCTGAGCCGCTAAGGATGCTCTTCGAACAGATCCTGAACAGTCCGCGCGGTAACCGCACGAGTGGCCCAGGCTTCAAGCTGAGCGAGGTCGGTGCAGCCGGCGATGCGGTCGCGGATGTCATCCGGCACGTCGAGTCCACGCGTGGCCAGCACAAGCAGAACCACCTTGGCCTCTCCCCTGGCCTCGCCTCTGGCTTCCCCTCTCGCTTCCCCTCTGGCCTCGCCTTCTTTGAGGCCACGGCCATAGTGTTCACGGGCGAAGGGACTGTAGACCGGCCAGGCTGTGGACGTCATGATCTCCTCCAGGAGACACCGGATCTCGGGCGCCGCCATGCTGTAGGCGTATTCATAGTACTTCGTAGCGTGTTCATCAGGGGCGTCGCGCAGCGCTGCCGCGAACGATTCGACCACCTTGCGCTCGCGGCCGTGCACCATGACAGACATGACCGCGAGCCCCATGTGGGCGACCGCCTCCTGCGGGTCGGTGATGGCAGGAACACCGTCCGGCCCCAGCACCCGGGCCCGCAGCCGAAAGCCGTCCACCCCCGTCTCGATCGGCTGCGCATAATAGGTGGCTGCCGCACGGTCGGGACAGACGACCAGGACGGTGACGTTGCAATCGAGGAGTAGCCAGACCGCTGCGGCATAACGGGCAAGCTGCCGGGGATCCTTGGAGGTGCCCTGCTGGATCTCCACGATGACGGCGTGCGCGGGGCTCTGCGGTGGCCCCAGGGTGAGGACCAGATCGGCCTCGATGTCGTCGGAAGGACGGGTGTTGAACGTGCGTTCCTCCTGCCGGATCAGCGGAGTGTCGGGCAGTTCCACACCCAGCTGGTCACGCAGAATGTCCACCGCCAATTGAGGGCAGTCGGCGAACATCTGAACGAGAGCGTCATGTCGGGGGGACGGCATGACGCTCATTGTTACACGTGCGTCACGTTGTGTGACGGATGCTTCCTCGAACGTGCTCGGCTACCGTGCATCCCCTTCAAGAAGGTCGTTCCACAGCTGCTTCGCCTCCGCCGCCCCCGCCCACGGGCTCTCACTGATCCGATCACCGCCGCCCACCTTCTCCGTCCGGCGAATGCAGCCCTTGCCGTCCGCCGTGCACAGCGCGTACACCTCGGTCATGCACTCGCACGTATGACTCCGCACCCTGATGGCGCAGTCTCTGGGCGCCGGCTCCGACCAGTCGATCGCGACGCATCCCTCCTTCGGCGGCTTCGGATGCGGGCCGTGAAATCCCTCCATGTCCATGCGAACCTCCCAGGTCATCGTTCGATCACGCTGCGGAAAGGAAGCGCTCCACCACAACGTTTGTGGTTGTCTCGCTACAAGAAGACATCCTAAGACCTCTTAAGACTTCAGGAAGCGTCTTGGGAGGTAGCCGTTCGTTACAGCAAGTCATGGGTCCCGTAGGGTCTGGCTCATGGCTCTGCAGGATAAAAGCGACCGAATCGACCATGATGGACCGAAGCTGGTGTGGCAGCAGGTCGCCGAGGACGTCGAAGCCGAGATCGCTTCCGGCAAGCTCCTCCCCGGCGCCAAGATGCCGGCCGAGCTTGAGATAGCGAGCCAGTACGGCGTGTCCCGGGTCACCATCCGCCGCGCCATCAAGGAACTGGCCGAACGCGACCTGCTCATCGTCGTCCACGGCCGCGGCACCTTCGTCGCCCACGGCGCCACTCCATCGACGTGACAACCAGACAGACCGGAGGAGTTGCAGGCCCGCGATCGTACGGTCCGCCGTCGCCGTGGACAGCGCTTAGCCTTGCACCGTGAGTGGCGAACGCGGGCGCGCGCTGCGCCGGCAATACCCGGAGCTGGCCTCCGACCTGGCCAGGTTGTTGACCGAACACGGCGAAGCAGGCTTGGCCGACCTCGTCGCGCACCTCAGCGAGTCCAGCACCGAGGGCATGCGGGATCTCGTCAACGGGCTGCGGCGAGACCGGCGGGCCCACCCTTATCGCGGACTCAGGGAATACTCCCGCCACATCCGGGACGTGCTCGACTATGGCCGGCGCGCACTGCAGGACGGCCACGCGGATGCCGTACGCGACCATCTTCGTCGCGCCGTCGAACGCGTCACCGACGCGCTCACGAGTATGGACGACTCCTCCGGGATCGTCGGCGACGACCTGTCCGAGCTCATGAGTTTGTATGCGAGCACCTGCACGGCCGCCCCGCCGCCCGCGCCACGTCTGGCTGCCTGGCTCGTGGACATGAAGCTCGACGGCCCCGGCTGGCCGGCGATACGGCTTCGCGACCTCGCCCCGGCACTCGGCCCGGACGGGCTGGCCGAGTGCGCCCGCCTGGTCGACGAGCGCCGCTCCGCGACCGACCCCGATTCGTGGACGGCCACTTGGGGCATCCGGGACATACGCGAACAACTCGCCGAGCTCAGTGACGACGTCGACTCCTACGTCGCCGTGCTCGCGGAGGATCTGCGGAGCACCGCCCAGTTCGTGACGATCGTGACGGCGCTGCACGGGAGCGGGGTGCGCCTCCGACGCCGAACACTGGGCGCGTCGCGGCCTCGCCGAATCAGCCCATCCCACCGACTCGGAGAAGCTCCGCGACCTGCTGGTCGGTCGGGCGGCGGGTCGGGGTGCCGTGCGAAGACGTGCTGTTCCAGGACTGCGACATGCGGTACCGGTACGGGTCCGTCGCCGTCGGCACGGACACGACCGGCGGGTTCGGGAACGTGTTCATGCGCCGCTACCGCTGGGGCGGGCTGGGCCGCTATTTCGGGCTCTACATCAAGACGAACTCGGTGCGCGGCGGCTTCGTGGAGAACGTCTTCGTCGAGGACGTGGAGATCAGCGAGCTGACCAAGGAGGCCGTCTCGATCGACCTGTACCACGGGGACGGGCACACCGGCGACGATCCCCCGCCGGTGCGCAACATCCACGTGGCCGGGGTGCACAGCGACCGGACGCGGAGCGCGTACCTGCTGCGGGGGTATTCCGAGCAACCGCTGCGGGACATCACGATCAGGGACAGCTCGTTCGCGCGGGTGCTGCGGGCTGATGTGGCCGGCAACGTGGTGGGGTTGTCGGTCGCGCGGGTCACGGTGGGAGGTGCCGGACCGGGCCACAATCCGGCAGCAAATCATCCGGAATAGCGATTATGTTGCCTGACATGGCTATCGGTCGTTTCCCAGGCATCGTCATAGATTGTCCGGATCCAGGGGCCCTTGCCGCCTTCTACGCCGCGGTACTGGGCTGGAAGGTCAAGGCGGCCCCGGACTGGGTGGAGCTGCGGTCGGATGACGGCGACTGCATCTGCTTCCAACAGGTGGAGGGTTATGTCGCGCCCACGTGGCCGACCCAGGACGTGCCCCAGCAGATGCACTACGACATCGTCGTCGACGATCTCGACGTCGCAGAGGCGGCGGTGCTCGAACTCGGGGCGGTCAAGCACGAGCACCAGCCCGGTACGACCTTCCGGGTGTTCCTCGACCCGGCGGGGCATCCCTTCTGCCTGTGCCTGACCTGACCCCGGCCGGCGGTGGCCGGAGTCAGTGCATCGGGGCCCAGACCGTCATCGGACCCGCACCGCGGTTGGCCCAGGCGTAGTACGGGACAACGTGAGCTCGACCGGGCCCGCGTACTCCGGCTCCCGGGGTCCGGTCGCGGTGCGGTTGGGAAATCGTCGTCGTCCGGCCGGTGCTCGTGGGCCCGGCCCCGGGCCGGGACCGGGACCACCTCGGCGGGCAGGCCGGGAACCGGGGGCCGTCGCGCAGGTCGGGGGAGGCCACGCACAGGTCGTCCACGATGAACCCCGGGGGGTCGGTCCGCTCCAGGCAGTAGACCAGGGGGCCGCGCTCGACCGCCACCCCGGCCCCGGGCCACGTCGAGGCGGGGCACGGCGGTGGTGAGGCGGGGGCGGACGGCGAAGCCCAGGGTGATCCGGTCGCCGGGCTGCCAGGACGACGAGCACCGAGGTCGCGGCGGGCCGCGAGTACCGGGTGCGCTGGCGCGGCGACGATGTGATCGGCATCAGCCCCTAGGGGACCGCCCGGCCGATGTACACCGGGCGCAAGGTCCATCCCACGCCGTCCAGACGCGAATACGCGCTCACCCGCCCGGTGACGGATTGGACGTGGTCTTGATGGGCTGGTCGCTCCCCGAGGTGCCCTCCTCCGCGCGGCTGTGGCCGTACGACCTGCGCCGCGAGCACCGCCGCACCCGCTCGGCATCGGCACCCCACGCCCCGGCGGGCCACCGGATCAGAGTGCACGGCCCCGGCGGGGTTTAGTAGGCGGCCTGGATCGCGCACGACCCCGAGACCGAACCACCCTTCGAGCCGCCCACCGACGACCGCGAGCCCCGCACCGCCCGCACGGCGCACCTGCCGTCGCCCCGCTGCTTCCGGCGGGAGGTCGGCCTGCGGCCGGCGACCGCCGTCCGGATCGCCTGCACCGCCCGCGGCCTGTACGAGCTGCGCGTCAACGGCCACCGCGTGGGCGACGGCGAGCTGACCCCCGGATACCGACTACCAGCAGCGCGTCGCCCGTCCATGTGCCGAACGATGGACCCCGCGTCGGTCCGCGAGTCCGGGGGACCGGTGGCCGGGATCGCCCGGACCGGCGGGTCGGTTCTGGTGTGCTGGGCCGGGGCCGGGCGGCATTCGTTCACCGCGGCGTGCAATCGATGACGCTCAGGCCGGGTGGTGGATCGCCGGCTCCGGGCGGTGGACGCCCCGGGGGCGGTAGCCGAGGGTGCCGGAGATGCCCAGGTAGTCGGCCAGCAGCCAGATGATGGCCAGCCACATCTCCGTACCCTGCAGGCCGGGCGTGCGCGCCGCCCCGCTCCCCCGGGTCAGGGCGAAGCTGAGGCCCGCGCCGTCGTGCCAGCCGCCCAGCGCGCGAGCCAGGTTCTCCCTGGCCCACGCCTCGCCCTCCTCCCTGCGGTGCCGGGTCTGCCGGCCCGCCAGCCACAGGGGGTGGATGACGTCGAGGACGTTGCAGGCGTTGCCGGTGTCCGGGCCGAAGTAGCGGGGGTCGCGGGCCTGGGCGAGCACGGTGTCCACGGCCCGCTCCGGGTACGGCAGCGGCAGCCCGAACTGCGCGAAGGTGCCCCTCGTCAGCCGGTAGAAGCCGTTGACCACCTGGAGCCAGCCGGCGTCCCCGTCCGGCTCGCCCCACATGCCGTGGGCCTGGCGGCACCGGGTCAGCAGCCAGCCGTACAGGGTCTCCAGGTTCTCGCCGCCGAGGCCGAAGCCGGCGAGGTTGCGGTAGAGGCCCGTGCCGAACGCGTCCACCCACGACCCCGCCGTCCACGCCTGGCGTGCCCAGTCGAGGCCGTCCAGGGTGCTGATCAGGTCCTTCGGCGCCAGGTCGGACACCACGCGGATCGGGTGGCGGAAGCGGGTGCCGAGCAGGTCGAGCGCGTACCCGACGGACAGGATGTGGTACGCGGCGACGCCCTCCAGCTCGGGCCGCCCGACGTCCGCCCGCTCCCGCGCGTCGTCCGCCTGTTTCCCCCCGGCATCCGCCTGCTCCCGCCCGGCGACCGCCGCCTCCGGTGAGCCCGGGGCGCCGATCTCCGGGACCAGGCCGGTGGCCGGGTCCTGGCGGTCGCGCAGGAAGGCGATGACCTCCTCGCGGGCCGGGGCCGGCGGCGGGCCGCCGAGCAGCAGGTCGGCGATCTCCACGGCGTCGCACCACGCCCGCACGGTCGGCTCGGCGCCGGGGCGGTCCACGTACCGCTCGCCGGTCCAGCAGCGGGCGAGCACGTCCTCGGCCTGCTCCCTGGCGCGGTCGGCGAACGCGGTGAGCCGCCCCTCCACGTCCTCCCCCGCGGCGGGCCGCGCGCCGCGGCGGTCGCGGATCGGGCGGGCCGGGTTGCCCGCCACCATGGCCCACGCGGGCACGTCCTTGGTGACGACCGAGCCCGCGCCGATGACGGCGTGGTCGCCGATCGTCACGCCGTCGAGCACGACGACGTTCGAGCCGATCCACACGTCGTCGCCGACGCGGATGCCCTTCGAGGTGATCGTCTGGCGGAAGACCGGCCGGTCCGGCGCGGTCCCGTGGTTGAAGCCGAGCAGCGACGTGTGCGCGCCGATCCGCACCGCCGTCCCGAGCACCACGTCCCCCCGCACCACCGCGTACGGGTTGACCGTGCAGTCGTCGCCCATCGTGATGTCGTCGGTGACGTACGCGTGCGCCGCGATGTAGCAGAAGTCGCCCATCCGCAGGCGATCGGTGTGCACGGCGGCCAGCGGGGAGACGAACGCCTTCCCCGCGGTGTCGAGTCCGGCCCTGGCCCGCAGCCCGCCCAGGTGGCTCTCCTGGGCGCGACGCTCCTCCTCGCTCGCGTGGTCCCAGAACAGCCACGGGCAGAAGTCGAACTTGGACGGTTCTGTCATGCCGTCAGCATCCTCTCGGCTCGATCCATCAAGAACGGCTCAATCCACCACGGACAGCGTCATCGACCAGGTGTAGGGCCGGACCGCCAGCCGGTACCGCCCGGGCAGCGCCGGGCCGCAGGAGGCGCTGCCGATGCCCTGCTGGCCGTGGTCGAGGTTCAGCCAGACGCGGCCGGAGTCGGTCAGGTCGTGCGGGCGGCGGGCGGCCGTCAGCGCCTCGCTCGTCCAGCGGCGGGCGGTGAAGTCCAGGTACGGCTCGCCGTCCACGCGCAGGATCGGCAGGCCGGGGCCCGACAGCTCCAGCCAGCGGGTCTCGACGTGGTTGCCGTTCTCCTGGGGGACGACGTACGGGGTCTGGAGGGCGTCGATCGAACGGGCGTAGCGGCCGACCCGGGCGGCGGCCCGGCTGTCGGCGTACGACTCGCCCGGGCCCCGGCCGAACCACATCACGTCGGTGTAGCCGCCGGGCAGGGCGAACCGGGCTCCCACGCGGGGCGGGCTCACGGTGAGGTGCCCGTAGGCGGTGTTGTGCCAGTCGCCCACGGGATCGGCCTCGATCCGGAGGTGGAGCGCGCCGTCCTGCCAGCGGTAGGTGCAGGTGGTGCGGAAGCCGAGGGTACGGGTGGCGGGACCGCTCCGGCCGCGGACGACGATCGTGCCGTCGTCGGGTCGCTCGATGCCGCCGCCGCGGTGCAGGAACCGGTCGAGGCCGACCGCTTCCCAGTCGGCTGCCAGGGCGTTCCTGGGGCCCTGGCCGAGGTCGTTCTCGGTGGGGGCGCGCCACACGTCTAACGTGGGACCGTCCAGCTCCAGGCCGCCGAGGCGGCGCAACCGCCCGGTCCCGGCATCGAACGCCGCCCCGCCCAGCCGTAATCCCCCCGGCCCGCTCCCCCGGGCACCGGCGTCCCGGTCGCCGGGCCGGGAGCCGTCCGGTGAGACCGGGCTCTGGGCGCGCTGCGGGTCCCTGGCCGGGTCGAGGCGGTCGACGGCGGCGAGGCGATCGGTGACGGCGTCGAGGTGGCCGCTGGCGACGCCGGGGCGATCGGTGACGGCGTCGACGTGGCTGCTGACGGCATCGGGGCGATCGGTGACGGCCCCGGGGCGGTCGGTGACGGCGTCGGGATGCCGGTCCGGCGGGGTGAGGTGGCGGCCGGGTGGGGTGAGGCGGCGGCCGGACAGGTTGCGGCGGCGGCCGGGGGGCCGGCGGCGGCGGGGGAACGTGCCGAGGCGGGCCTGGCCGAAGGCGATCACGTGGCCCGCCGGCGCCCAGCGGGTGCCGGCGGCGAGCACCGCCTCGACCGTGAGCCAAACCTCCCCACCCGCCACCACCCCGGGCGCCGCCTGACCAGGGGCCGCCGCCTCACCGGGGGACGCCTGGCCGGGGGACGCCTGGCCGGGGGACGCCTGGCCAAGAGACGTCCCGGGCCGGGAATCGTCCGGGATCGCGGCGGCCGGAAGTGGCACGCGGACCGACGATCGGGCCGGGCAGTGGGGCACGGTGAGCGGACCGGTGGCCGACCGTACCCCGTCCACCTCCACCCGCCACCGGAACTCCAGGTGCCCGAGCGAGACCGCGTCGTACTTGTTGGCGACCACCACCGACGCCCCCTCCACGGTGATCCCGACCGGTTCGATCGCCTTGCGCAGCTCCCCCAGCCCAGGTGACGGGGTGCGGTCCGGGAACAGGAGCCCGTCCAGGCAGTACCGCTCCCCGTTCGGCCGGGCGTCGACGTCCCCTCCGTGCCGGAAGTACGGGCGTCCGAGCGCGTCGTGCCCCGTCAGCCCGTGGTCGATCCACTCCCACACGAACGCCCCGCAGAACCGCTCGTACGACTCCAGGATCGTCTGGTAGTCGACCAGTGAGCCGGGCCCGTTGCCCATCGCGTGGGCGTACTCGCACAGCAGGAACGGCAGCCCCCGCCGCCGCACGTCCTCCTCCGACCCCACGGCCACCCCCGACGGCGTATCCTCCTTCCGCTGCCCGATGTGCTCCAGGTCGTCCAGGGACGGGTACCTGAGGCTGTAGAAGTCGGAGTGGCGGTAAGTGGGGTCGCGTTCGTAGTGGAGCGGCCGGGTGGGGTCGCGCCGCCGGATCCAGTCGTCGATGTCGGCGAACGCGGGGCCGCTGCCGCTCTCGTTCCCCAGGGACCAGACGACCACGCTGGGGTGGTTCTTGTCGCGCTCCACCATGCGCCGGGCGCGGTCGAGCAGGGCCTCGCGCCACATCGGCTCGGCGGGCGGGTTGCCCTCCCAGCCCGCGTAGACGAAGCCGTGGGTCTCGATGTCGCACTCGTCGACCACCCACAGGCCGTACTCGTCGCACAGCCGCAGGAACTCGGGGTGCGGCGGGTAGTGGGCGGTGCGGACGGCGTTGACGTTGTGCCGCTTCATCAGCTCGATGTCGCGGATCATGGTGTCCCGGTCGAGGGCGCGGCCGCGGTCGGGGTGGTGCTCGTGCCGGTTGACGCCGCGGAACAGCACCGGCGCCCCGTTGATCAGCAGCCGGCCGCCGGAGATCTCGACGGTCCTGAAGCCGACGGCCAGGTCGATGGTCTCCCCGGCGGCGGACAGGGTGCCGCGGTAGAGGCGGGGGTGCTCGGCGCTCCACGGCTGCACGTCCGGGACGGTGACCTGCTCTCCCGTGGCGACGGCGAGCCCGAGCTCGGGAATCTCCACCAGGCCGGGGGCGTCGGCGGTGATCAGCAGCGTCCCGGCGCCGGACGCGTACGAGGCGCGCACGGTGAAGTCGTCGATGCCGCCCTCCGGCCGGGACAGCAGCTCCACGTCGCGGAAGATGCCCGGCAGCCACCACATGTCCTGGTCCTCCAGGTAGCTGCCGGACGACCAGCGCTGCACGCGCACGGCCAGCAGGTTCCCGCGCGGCCGGAGCAGCCCCGTGACGTCGAACTCGAACGGCAGCCTGCTCCCCTTCGAGTGCCCGAGCAGTTCGCCGTTCAGCCAGACGGTGCCGCAGGAGTCCACCCCCTGGAAGCGCAGCACGCCACGGCCGGGTGGCCAGCCGGGCGGCAGGTCGAAGCGGAGGCGGTAGTCGCCGGTGGGGTTGTGGTCCGGCAGGTACGGCGGGTCGATGGGGAACGGGTAGGCGGTGTTGGTGTAGAGCGGCCGGTCGTGTCCCTCCAGCACCCAGTGCGACGGCACCGGGATCGTCTCCCATCCGGTGTCGTCCAGTGCCGGGTCCGGCAGCGTGGGGCCGGTGCCGGCGGCCGTGCCGGAGAGCCGGAAACGCCACCGGCCGTTGAGCGCCAGCCGGGGCGCGTCTGAGACGAAGTCGGCCCGTGCCGCCCGCCGCCCGGAACCCGGCCCGGGATCCTCATGGAATTCGGCCATCCAGATGCCCTCTCCAGTGAAGACAAAACGTTTTAACTTTAACCGGAAAGATCCACCCACACCATCCCCATTTCCGTCGAACGCTCGACCTGAAGACGAAACAGGGACGCAACAAAAGGGTCCGGATACCTCAAAATGTTGGCTTGAATAAATACATCCCCGACAAAATCGTTTTAGTACGGGTAATGAAATGACCCGATTCCAGCCCGACTGGGAGTCGCTGCGCGCGCACCAGATCCCCCATGGTTCGGCGAGGCGACGTTCGGCATCTGGTCGCACTGGGGCCCGCAGTCCGTGGCCCGCTCAGGCGACTGGTGGGTGATGTTCTACTCCGGGCTCTCCTTCGACGGGCACGCCCGACGACGCCTACGCGCACAAGCCCGCCGTCGTCTCCCGCGACGGCTTCGAGCTGCGCAACGTGTGGGGTCGCCGGCCGCCGCGTCTGAGGGCCGCAACCGATCCGCCCCGCTCGTAGTCCAATCGCGCATGGGGAGCGCACTCATCGACGGGGACCCGCAGCGGATCGGCGGCTACTGGCTGGCCGGTCGCCTCGGCGCGGGCGGCCAGGGGGTCGTCTACGAGGGATACGACCAGGCCGGCGCGCGGGTGGCGATCAAGGTGCTGCGCGGCGATCCCGTGGGGCAGCCCGAGCTGCGCGACCGGCTGGCGAAGGAGGCCGTCTCGGCTCAGCGGGTGGCCTCGTTCTGCACGGCCAGGGTGCTCGGCGCGGACCTGGAGGGGCCCCGGCCGTACGTCGTCAGCGAGTACGTCGAGAGCCCCAGCCTGCGCACCCTGGAGATGTCGCTCACCTCGACCGGGCAGCTCACGGGCACGCCCGGCTACATGGCGCCCGAGGTGTTCTCCGGCGAGCGGGCGGGGTCCGCCGCCGACGTGTTCGCGTGGGGCGCGGTCGTGCTGTACGCCGCCACCGGCCGGGACCCGTTCACCGGCGAGGCGCTCGGCGCGGTCATGCACCGCGTGCTCTCCCACGATCCCGACCTGGACGTCCTGCCCGCCTCGCTGCGCGGGCCCGTGCGCGCCGCGCTGTCGAAGGACCCGGCGCTCCGCCCGGCGGCCCGCGAGCTGCTGCTCGGGCTGGTCAGCGGTGACGGGAGCCTGAACACCCCGCGGCTGCTCGCCCGGGGCGCCGACGACGGCCGCCGGGTCGGGACCGCCGACGACGACCCGGCGCTCGGCGTCATCGCCGAGGACGCCTACGCCGCGCTCGACCCCGCCGGCAAGGAGCTGGTGCCCGAGCTGTTCCTGCGGCTGGTCACCGTGACCGACGAGGGCGAGCTGGCGCTGCGCGAGCCGCACAGGGCCGAGCTGCCCGCCGGGGTGGACCGGGTGCTGGACGCGTTCACGTACCTGGTGTCCGGCACCGACCCCGTACGCCTGCTGCGCCCCGCCCTGCCGCTGGCCTGGCCCCGGCTGCGGGCCTGGATCGCGGCAGGGGCGGCGCGTCGGCCCCGAGGTCGCTCTCACGGACAGCGCGCGGTCGGTCGCTTTCACCGCCGGCTCCGCGGAGGTGCTGGCCGTCGGCCGGGACGGGCGGCTGACCCGGCTGCCGACGGCGCTCGCGCCGCTGGTCGCGGCCGTGTGCGCGCGGGCGGGCCGGGAGCTGACCGAGGCGGAGTGGCGGCGCCACCTGCCCGGCCGGACCTACGAGCCGGCCTGCCGGGCCACGCCCTGAGCCGCTCAACGCGTGGCGGCGCCTTCTCCGGCTCTGGCAGGCGCGGCGGCTGCGCCCTCTCCGACTCTGGCGGACGTGGCGGCGCCCTCTCCGGCTCCGACCGGCGTGGCGGCGCCGCCCAGCCCTCCGGACGGTCCCCGGCCCAGCAGCAGGGTGCCCAGCCACATCACCGCCATCCCGACGGCGACCAGGGCCGAGCCCCTGCCCTCCTGGAACGTGGCCACCGCCAGCAGCACCACGCCCCCGGCGGTGACGGCGGCGCTGACGGGCGTGACCCGGCGCAGCACGGCCAGGATGACCGCCAGGACGAGCAACGCGGCGAAGAAGACCTGCGCCCCGGGCCCGTAGATGACCAGCTCGACCCCCGGATAGCCCTTCACCTGCTCCATCAGCGCCCGCATCGCCTCCCCGTCCGCCGCGGCGAACCCGGCGTACAGGTCGATGGCCAGCTGTACCACGTTGGCCGCCACGCCGAGCAGCGCGACCCCCGTGACCGCCTCGACCGCCACCCGTCTCCCGCCACCGAGCGGCCCCGCCAGGCCGCGCATGGCCAGCGTCATGAGGCCGAACACCAGGAAGGCGGCCAGCCACACCGCGTGCGCGGCCGTCCACCACGGTCCCGGCACGAGATCGCCGTCGATGGGACGCATGAGGAACCAGCCGCCGAGCAGGGCGGCGGGCCCGGCGGTGAAGGAGATCTGGGCGAGACGGTTAGCGGGGTTCATGTTGGCCACAATGCCCCGCACCGGCCGGTCCGATCATCGGTGAACGTCCCTGATTTTCCCCTGGCTCCGGATCAGGGACGGGGTCAGGTGAAGTAGCGCAGCCACACGTACAACCAGGCCAGCACCGTGCTCAGGACGGTGACGACGATGCCGTACCTGGTGAACTGCCAGAAGCTGATCTTGTGTCCGTTGCGCGCGGCGATGCCGATGGCCACCACGTTGGCGCTGGCCGCGACCGCGGTGCCGTTCCCGCCGAAGTCGGCGCCCAGGGCGAAGGCCCACCACAGCGCCTGGCCGGTCTGCGGGTCGGGGGCCGCGGCGACCACGTCCTCGACGATGGGGGCGGTCGTGGCGACGTACGGGATGTTGTCGAAGAACGCGCCCAGCGCGCTGGAGCCGAACAGCAGCGCCGTCGCGGCGACGAAGTAGTCGTCGCCCAGCGTGTCCACCGCCCACGTGCCGATCGCCGCGATCACGCCGGTGTGCACCAGGCCCGCGACCATGACGAACAGCCCCATGAAGAAGACCAGCGTGGGCCACTCGACCTCGCTCAGCACCTCGGAGACGCTCGCGCGGGAGACCAGCAGCATCACCCCGGCGCCCACCAGCGCCACGATCGACGGCTCGACGTGCACCACCGCGTGCAGCCCGAACCCGGCCACGACCGCGCCCAGCACCACCAGGCAGCGCGCCAGCAGGCGCGGGTCGGTGATGGCCCGCCGCTCCTGCAAGGCCATCACCTCGGCGACGTGCTCGGCGTCGTACTGGAAGGAGTCACGGAACAGCACCCGCGTGAACAGCACGAACACCGCGAAGATGACCACCACGATCGGCGCCATGTGCACCAGGAAGTCGTTGAAGGTCAGCCCGGCACGGCTGCCGATGATGATGTTCGGCGGGTCCCCGATGAGCGTGGCCGCGCCGCCGATGTTGGAGGCGAGGACCTCCGCGATCAGGTACGGCTGCGCGGCGATCCGCAGCCGGTTGCACACCACGATGGTGACCGGCGCGACCAGCATGATCGTGGTGACGTTGTCCAGGAACGGCGAGGCGACGGCGGTGATCACCATGAGCATGACCATCAGCCGGTACGGGCGGCCCTTCGACCTCTTGGCGGCCCAGATGGCGAGGTAGTCGAAGACGCCCGTCTGCTTGATCACACCGACGATGATCATCATGCCGAGCAGCAGGAAGATGACGTTCCAGTCGATGCCCTCGTGCTCGGAGTAGAACACCTCCGCCCCCGGGATCAGGCCCAGCACGGCCATCAGCCCCGCGGCGACGAGCACCACCTTGACCTTGTCGGCCTTCTCGGTGGCGATGAGGAAGAAGGCCACCAGGAAGATCGCCAGTGCGGCGAGGGCGCTCATCCGTCCTGCCCCGGCGGCCCGGCCTGCCTGCGGCGCTGGTCTGGGCATGACGACATGGCGGGGTGTTCGGGGAACACGGCGATGACCTCCGTACGGTGAGCATGCTGAGGCCGGGCGAGGCCGGTGGCGCGCGCCCGGTCGGGTCGGGGTGTCTCAGTCCTCCGGGCCGGAGAGGGCCAGGCTGGTCAGCAGCCGCTCCAGGGTGATCGCCCCGACGAGGACACCGTCGCGGCCGACGACCGCGACGATGGGGCTGCGCAGCCGGGCCATGAGTGCGGCCACCTCGAGCAGGGTCGCGTCCGGTGGCACGGTCGCCGGCCTGGCCGGCCGGCTCGGCAGGCAGTCGCCCACCGTCAGCTCACCCAGCTCACCCCAGAACAGGTCCGCGTGGGCCTCGTCGATCGTCCGGCAGAGCGCCGGATCCTCCTGGTACGCCCCCGGCACCGCCAGCCGCAGGACCTGCGTCCCCGGCAGCACGCTCGACGGCCGGCCCCGGTCGTCCACCACGATCAGGCCGGGCATCCGGCCCAGCGCCATGATCCGTACGGCCTTGGTGACGGGGTCGTGCACAGTCACGGTCGGCAGGTTCACGGCGATATTGCTGGCATGCATGACATCATCCCGTTCGACGAGGCGTCCGGGCATCCCCGGCGAGGTCATGGCGCCGCTCCGGTGATCTCCGCGATCGTTCGGGTGACGTCCATGTCGCTGACTCCAATCCGGCTCCGCTCAAGTCTCTGGGCGGGCGCGGTCCGGACACCATCGGGTCCGGCACCCATCTGGGCAGGGATAGAACATGTAGGGACGGAAACCCCAATTGGGGTCAGACCGCATGGACAACGGCACCCGGCGACGAAGAGGCTGATGGGATGAACGACCGCGCGGAGGGAGCGGGGGGCACGCCACGCGCCCCCGCCCAGAGCTCCCCGGCCCCCACGGGCGCGCCGCGCCCTCCCGCGCAGGCGCTGTTCCGGCGGCTGGTGCTGATCAACGGGCTGGTGTTCGCGGCCGGCACGATCGTGCTCGCGCTCTCCCCCGCCACGGTGTCCTCGCCGGTCCTGCTGACCGAGGTGCCGGTGCTGGTGGTGGGCCTGGTGGTGATGCTGGCCGCCAACGCGCTGCTGCTGCGCCGCAGCCTGGCCCCGCTGGACGCGCTGACCACGCTGATGCAGCGGGTGGACCTGCTGCGCACCGGCGACCGGCTGACCGACAGCGGCAACAGCGACCTCACCCACCTGATCGACACGTTCAACGCGATGCTGGACCGGCTGGAGGCCGAGCGCAGCGCGAGCAGCGCCCACGCGCTGGCCGCGCAGGAGGGCGAGCGCAGCCGCATCGCCCGCGAGCTGCACGACGAGATCGGTCAGAGCCTGACCGTGGTGCTCCTCGGCCTGAAGCGGGTGGTCGACCGCGCCCCCGCCGACCTGCGGGAGGAGCTGCACGGCGTGCAGGAGACCGTACGCGCCAGCCTGGACGAGGTACGCCAGGTCGCCCGCCGCCTGCGTCCCGGCGTGCTGGAGGACCTCGGCCTGCACAGCGCGCTCAGCGCCCTGGCCACCGACGTCTCGCGGATGAGCGGCATCCCGGTGACCCGCGCCGTCGCGCCGGACCTCCCGGAGCTGGGCACCGACGTCGAGCTGGTCCTCTACCGGATCGCGCAGGAGAGCCTGACCAACATCGCCAGGCACGCCCGCGCCACGCGCGCCGAGCTGTCACTCGCGATCGAGGACGGCCATCTGGTCCTGCGCGTCTCCGACGACGGGCGGGGAGGAGCGATCCAGGACGGCGCCGGGATCCGGGGCATGCGCGAGCGCGCCCTGCTCATCGGCGCCCGCCTGACCGTCGACTCCCCGCCAGGCGCGGGCACCCGCGTCAGCCTGGCCATCCCGGACATCGCGAATGGGAGCACAACGCCGTGAAGAAAACCCGGATCCTGCTGGCCGACGACCACGCGCTCGTCCGCAGGGGGCTGAGGCTGATCCTGGACGCCGAGCCCGACCTCGAGGTGGTCGCCGAGGCCGCCGACGGCGCGCAGGCCGTGGCGGCGGCCTCGGAGGACACGGTGGACCTGGCCATCCTCGACATCGCGATGCCGCGCATGACCGGGCTGCAGGCGGCCAGGGAGATCTCCCGCCGGGCGCCCGGCATCCGCATCCTGATCCTGTCGATGTACGACAACGAGCAGTACTTCTTCGAGTCGCTCAAGGTCGGCGCGTCCGGCTACGTGCTCAAGTCGGTCGCCGACCAGGACCTGCTGGAGGCGTGCCGGGCCACGATGCGCGGGGAGCCGTTCCTGTACCCGGGGGCGGTGACCGCGCTCATCCGCGACTACCTGCAGCGGGACCGGGAGGGCGAGCGCATGCCGGAGAGCATCCTGACGCCCCGGGAGGAGGAGATCGTCAAGCTGATCGCGGAGGGCAACTCGGCCAAGGATATCGCCGAGACGCTGGTCATCAGCGTGAAGACGGTCGATCGGCACCGGGCGAACATCCTGCAGAAGCTCGGCATGCGTGACCGCCTCGAACTCACCCGCTACGCCATCCGCGCCGGCCTCGTCGAACCCTGACCCCCCGCCTGACCCAAGGGCGGGGTCGGGGTCACGCCGGGTCGGGGGCGTTGAAGTGCACGGACTGGTACTCCACCAGCATGGCCCGGCCCTTGATCTCCGAGGCCGCCTCGGCGCCGAAGACGCCCTGGCCGGGGAGCTGGCCGGCGCCGCCGTCCGGACCGAGCGGCACGATGATCATCGCGGGCTGCCGCTCGTACGCGACCGTCTCGCCCTCCCGCGTGATCGCCGCACGAAGGTTCGCCGCCAGCAGCTCCCCCTGCCGGCCCGCGTACGCGGCCATGTTGCGGTCGGCGTCGGTGATGTCGCCGATGGCGTACACCCGCTCCTGCCCCCGGACCCGCAGCTGCTCGTCCACCCGCACGTATCCCCGCTCGTCCCTGGCCTCCGCGAGGGCTCCCCGCAGGTAGTCCGTGCGGGGCACGACGCCGAAGCAGCGGTACCAGACGTCGGCCGTCAGCTTGTCGCCCGCCTCGGTCGCGATCGCGATCGGCGCGGCGCTGGCGGGCGGGGCGCTGGGGAGCTCGCGCAGCGGGCTGCCGAGCTTGAGCTCGACGCCGAGCTCGACGAGCTGCCGGTGCAGCTCGTCGCGCAGCTCCTGGTCGAACGGGCCGGGCAGGATGTCGGGCGCGACGTCGGCGAGGATGACGTGCTTGCCGGGGAACGACGCCTTGATCTCCCCGGCGAGCTCCAGCCCGACCGGGCCGGCGCCGACCAGCAGCACCCGCTCGGCGCCGGCCAGCACCTCGTGCGCGGCCCGCAGCTCGGCCTTGGCCGCCGCCACGTCCGGCTTGCCGGCCTTGGCCGGGAACGGGTACGACGAGCCCGTGGCCAGCACCAGGTAGTCGGGCTCGAGGGTGTCCCCCGAGGCGAGCGTCACGCGGCGGCCGTCCACGGCCACGGCGGCATCCCGGACGAAGCGGCCGTGCACCAGCAGGCGGCGGTACGGCAGGAAGATCTGGTCCAGCCACTCGGGCTCGACCAGCGCCCGCCAGGACGCCACGTTGTGCATGAACGCGTCGGACGGATCGACCAGCGTCACGTCGGCCACGTCGTCGAGCAGCTTGGCGACCTTGTAGCCGCCGTACCCGCCGCCCAGCACCACGACGCTCGGACGCACGTCTGCATTCTGGCTCATCAGTTCTCCCCCACTAGGTATCGAGATGCGGCTAGGCTATGACTACTCGCTTCGAAAATCAAAGCAGCAGTTTTTCTGCTAGTTTGGGGGGCATGGCGACGGCACCTACGCGACACGACGTGGAAAGCTGCGAACGCAGCGACGTCGCGCTGACGCGCGCGTTCACGCTCCTCGGCAAGCGCTGGAGCGGCGTGGTGCTCGGCAGCCTCCGGGCGGGGCCGGCCGGCTTCCGCGAGCTGTCCCGGGCGATCGACGGGCTCAGCGACTCGGTGCTCTCCGACCGGCTGTCCGAGCTGACCAAGGAGGGCCTGATCGCGCGCACCGTGGACGAGGGTCCGCCCGTGGCGGTCACCTACGAGCTGACCGAGAGCGGCAAGGCCCTCATGCCGGCGCTCCAGCAGATCTCCGCGTGGGCCGAGGAGCACCTCCCACCGCGCTAGGCCAGGGTCAGAGCTGGACGCTGAAGATGATCGCGGCTCGCAGGGCGAGCACCCCGGCCAGCACCAGCAGCGGCAGCACGACCGAATACCGCAGGGCCGCCGCGCCGCCCGCCGACAGGCGCTCGGTGGCCAGCCCGTACAGACCCGGCAGCAGCCCGGCCAGGACCACCACCCACAGCAGCGACCACGGCAGGCCGAAGACGATGTCCTGCGTCCCGGCCGCGATCAGCGTCACCGCGAACGCCGCGATCAGCGCCAGCTCCAGCAGCGAGTACAACCGCTCCGAGATCGACAGCATGGGGGCGCTGGGCCGGGCCTCGGGCCGGTAGCGGGCCAGGAGCAGCATCAACGCCGCCGACCCCGCCAGCCCGGAGGCCAGGAAGAGCCCGCCCAGTGCCCACGTGTCGCTCCACACCGGCTGGTTCGACACCGACAGCAGCACGCCCGTGTACCCCGCGATGAACAGCCCGAACAGGGACCCGACCACGTTGAAGGCCCGGCCGTCCAGCCACGCGACGAGCGGGAGCCGGAGCTTGCCGTCCCGTACGAGCGCCGCCGCGAACGACACCGTGGTGATCCCCCCGAACACGACCAGCGCCCACGACCCGATCGACATCGGCGACCAGTACTTGAAGTTGAGGCCGAAGCCGCCGGGGGTGGTGTTGACCAGCATGTGCCAGAACCGCAGCGGCTGGCCGAGGTCGAGGGCGAGCAGCACGGGCGCGATGAGCATCGGCGGGAACGCGATGTAGTAGCCGATCCTGGCCATCGGCTCGTCGCCGGGGGCGTTGCGCAGCCTGAGCAGGGTGGCCAGCACGTACGAGCCGCCGGAGAGCCCGGCGAGGAAGAAGTAGAACAGGATGTACCACAGCCAGTCCGGCGGGCCGGCGAAGTGCTGGACGTCATCCATCGGTGGCTTCCTCCGCCTTCTCCACCTTCTCCTTGCGGTGGCGCAGCGCGATCAGGCCGCCGAGCACGCCCAGCACGGCCGTGACGGCGGCGGTCAGGTAGCCGCCCACGTTGTTGCGGCTGGGCAGGACGGCGTTGCGCTCGTCCGGCAGGCCGTACTTCCGGGGCTCGTCCATGAGCAGGAAGAACGCGTTCAGGCCGCCGTACACCTTCTCGTCGTGCCCGTAGAGCCGGGCCTCGGTGACGCCCTGCCCGCGCAGGATCTCCAGCCGCTTGGCCGCCGTCCGGCGCAGCTCGGAGACCGGGCCGAACTTGATCGACTCGGTGGGGCAGGCCTTGGCGCAGGCCGGGGTCATGTCGTTCTGCAGGCGGTCGTAGCACAGCGTGCACTTCTGCGCGATGCCGGTCGTCTCGCTGGCGCCGATCACGTCGTACGGGCAGGCCGCGATGCAGTTGCGGCAGCCGTTGCAGACGTCGGGCTGGATGAAGACGGAGTCGAACTCGGTACGGATGATCGCGTTGGTCGGGCAGACCTCCATGCAGCTGGCCTCTTTGCAGTGCTTGCAGACGTCCGACATCATCAGCCACGCCTTGCCGTTGCCGGGCGTGACGCCCTCGTCGGGCACGTTGTCGTGGAACTGGACGTGCCGCCAGGTCTCGGCGTCCAGCCTGCCGGTGTTGTCGAAGCCGTCCAGGAACGACGGGGCGTTGCCCTCCAGCTGGTTCCACTGCTTGCAGGCCACCTCGCAGGCCTTGCAGCCGATGCACACGCTGGTGTCGGTGAAGAACCCGTACGCCTGTCCCGGTGTGATGTGCGGCATGTCAGAACCCCATGAGGTTGGGCGTGATCTTGGTGTAGCCCTGGCCGGTGAGGTGCAGGTCGATGGGCACCGCGGCCAGCTCGTCCACCCGCGGCACCGCCCGGGGGTCGCGGCCCAGGTCGACGTCGATCAGGTAGCTTCGGCAGGTCTGGCAGGACTCGGCCCGCAGGTGCGGGAAGACCGACCGGTCGTCGGGGGCGGCGCGGCCCACGTGCGGCGCTTCCGTTGCCGCGTGGGTCTCGGCGTGCACGGTGCGCTTGCCGGTCTCGCCGCAGTTCGGGCAGGTGGTGGCGGAGAAGTTCCACTCGTGCGGGCACTTGGCGCAGGCGAGCATGCGACGGCCGCTCACCAGCGGGTCGTCGCTCGCCGTCCGGTAGCTGAGCTGCGCCGCCCCGCCGCACGCGGCGCACCGCCCGCCCGATCTGGCGCCGGCCCGGGCCGTCCAGGCCTTGGGCGGGACGACGTGCATGGTGGCGCGGGCCAGGTAACGCTCGACCGGGGTGAGGTCCTCGTCCGCGGCCCAGGCGTCGAGGAGCCCGGTGCCGGTCGCCGCCGCCCCGGCCGCGGTGATCGCGTCGGCCAGCGGGCGGGGGCCGGCGGCGGCGGTCGCCGCCAGGACGCGCGGCAGCACGTTCGCCTCGGCCCACTCCAGCGCCCCGTCGGCCGGAACGTCGTCGCCGACCGACTCCCACACCTCCACCAGCGCCAGGTAGAGCCCCAGCACCCCGGCCGCGTGCGGGTACCGGTCGCGCAGCTCCCCGGCCCGTACGCGCTCCCTCCCGTACATCAGAGCTTCTCGATGTCGACCAGGAACGCCTTGTACTCCGGCGTCCGCGCGCTGGCGTCACCCACGAACGGGGTCAGGGCGTTGGCCAGCCAGTGCTGCCCGGTGTTGATCCCGACGAACCCCCAGTGGATCGGGATGCCGATCTGGTACACCTGCCTGCCGTCGATCTCCAGCGGGCCGAGCCGCTTGGTCACCACGGCCCGTACCTCGAGCTTGCCGCGCCTGGAGGACACGCGCACCCGGTCGCCCGTCTCGATGCCCTTCTCCCTGGCCAGCCCGGCGGGCACCTCGACGAACGCCTCCGGCTGCAGCTGGACGAGGTGCTCGACGTTCTGGGTGACGTAGTGCTCGTGCTCGGTGAGCCGGTAGGAGGTGGCGACGTACGGGTAGTCGGCGACGGTGCCGAAGCGGTTCGGGCGGCCGGCGCGCTCGTCGTACCGGTAGGCCACCGGGGTCGCCGACACCTGCGGGTGCAGCGGGTTCTGGATCGGCGACTCGATGGGCTCGTAGTGCTCGGGGAACGGCCCGTCGGCCACGGCGTTGCTGAACAGGCGGCCCACGCCCTCGCCCGTCATGATGAACGGCAGCGGCGCGTCCGGTCCCGGCCCGGTCGTCGGCGGGTAGTCGGGCACGTCGCCCTCCCACTTGCCGTTGACCCAGGCGATGCCGGGGCGTTCGGGGTCCCAGGGGCGGCCGTTCTCGTCGGCGGAGGCGCGGTTGTAGAGGATGCGGCGGTTGGCGGGCCAGCTCCACGCCCAGCTCGGGTAGAGGCCCATGCCGCTGGGGTCGTTCCTGCCGGGGTCCTGGACGCCGTCGCGCCGCTTGGCCAGGTTGCCCTCCTCCGGGTAGTGGCCGGTGTAGATCCAGTCCCCGGCGCTGGTGGTGCCGTCGTCCTTGAGGTCGACGAAGGTCATCAGCCGGCGGCCGTTCTTCAGGTCCCGGCCGTTGATCTCCTGCGCGATCTCGTCCAGCTCGGGCTTCCTCGGGTTCAGGTACGGCAGCGTCATCCTCAGCACCGGGTCGGGGAACTTGCCGCCCTGGGACTGGTAGAGGTCGCGTACCCGCTGGAAGAGCTCGGCGAGGATCCAGTGGTCGTGCCGGGCCTCGCCCTCCGGCGGCAGCACCTGCTCCTTCCACTGCACCCAGCGGCCGCTGTTGGTGAACGAGCCGTCCTTCTCGATCCAGTGGGTGGCGGGCAGCATGAACACCTCGGTCTGGATCTGCGACGGATCCATGCCGGGTGCCTGCCAGAACTCCGAGCTGGTGGTCGCGAAGGGGTCCATGACGCACAGCCACTTGAGGTTCGACAGCGCCTGGAGCACCTGGTTGGAGTCGGGGCCGATGCTGGTCGCGGTCATCCCGGAGAGCATCACCCCCTGCATCTTGCCTCTCAGCGCCTGGTCGAAGATCGAGATCCAGGAGGCGTTGGCGGCCGGTTTGGGCAGGTAGTCGAAGGCGAACTCGTTGTCCTTCGTGGCGGCGTCGCCGTACCAGGCCTTGAGCAGGCTGACCAGGTAACGGAGGTAGTTCTCGCCGAAGAAGTTCACCGCTCTGGGGTGGTGCTTGATGCTGGCGCTCTCGTCCAGGTACGCCTTGATGTCCTTCTGGCCCGGGGCGGGGATGCGCAGGTAACCGGGCAGGATGTCCCACGAGATGGCGTGGTCGGTGTTGCCCTGGATGTTGGCGTGGCCGCGTTCGGCGTTCATGCCGCCGCCGGGGCGGCCCATGTTGCCGAGCAGCAGTTGCAGGATGGCGCCCGAGCGGATGAGCTGCACGCCGGTGGTGTGGTGGGTGAGGCCGACGGCGTACACGATGGTCATGACCTTGTCCGGCCGTCCCATCTCGCCGACCAGCCTGGCCACCTGGAGGAACTGCTCGCGCGGGATGCCGGTGATGCGGGCCACCGTGTCGGGGTCGTAGCGCTGGTAGTGGGCGCGGAGCAGGTTGAGGACCGAGCGCGGGTGGTCGAGGTCGATCTTGGCGTGGCCGTTCGCGTCGGTCTCGTACGCCCAGAGCTTGGTGTTGTAGACGCCCTGCTCCTGGTCGTAGCCGTTGAACATGCCGTCCTTGAAGGCGTACCCCTCCTTGACCACGAAGCCGGCGTTGGTGGCCCACCGTACGTACTCGTCGTGGTGCAGGCGATTGGCCAGGACGTAGTTGATGAGGCCGCCGAAGTAGGCGACGTCCGTGCCCGTACGGATCCTGATGTACGTGTCCGCCACCGCCGAGGTCCGCGTGAACCGCGGATCCGCGTGGATGATCTTCGCGCCCCGGTCGAGCTTGGCGCGCATGAGCCATCTGAAACCCACCGGATGGGCCTCCGCCGGGTTGGCCCCGTTGACCAGGATGAGATCGGCATGCCTGATGTCACGCCAGTGGTTGGTCATGGCCCCTCGGCCGAACGTGGCAGCCAAACTGACCACCGTGGGACCGTGTCAAACACGGGCCTGTTGTTCGAGGTGAACCAGGCCCAACCCCCTCATCAGCTTCGTGGCGAGATATCCCTCTTCCGAGCTGAACGCCGCCCCTCCCGCGAAGGCGATGCCCTCGCAGCGGTTGACGACGTTGCCGTCGGCGTCCTGGGTGACGAACGTGGCGTCGCGCGACGCCTTGATGTTCCTGGCCAGGCGGTCGAGCGCGAACTCCCAGGAGACCTGCTTCCACTCGGCCGCTCCTGGGGCGCGGTAGAGCGGGTGCGGCACCCGCCTGCGCGATACGGCCAGTTGCAGCGACGTCGCGCCCTTGGGGCACAGCGTGCCCTCGTTGACCGGGCTGTCCGGATCGCCCTCGATCTGCAGCAGCTCGGTTCTGCCGTTCGCGGCCTTCTTGGTGTAGGCGACGAGCGAGCATCCGACCGCGCAGTACGGGCACAACGAGTGGGACAGCGTGGCGCCTTCGATGCGCAGGCGCTGCTGGACCCGGATCGACTCGGTCAGGTCGAACCCCAGGGCCGAGCCACCGAGCACGCCCACCGGGCCGATGCTCAGGAACCGCCGCCGGCTGACCTCCATACCGGACTCCCCTCAGCTGCAGCCGTGGGTACCGTTATTTCACCGTATGGTCCGTCGTTGTGCGCGTCTAGCCCCGAGGGCGTCGATAGTCGAGATCATCCCTGGGCAAGCTGGAGATCATGCCGCCCACCCGGGTCCTCGGGATTCCGTAACAGGTCCAGCAACCTGGGGTCGGCGGGCACGAGCACACCGCGATCGCCCCGCTCGGCCGCCTCCCGCAACACCTCCCGCCACGGACCCCGCCCGCCCGGCACCCCCGCAGCCGCCCACCGCCCGCCGGTGCCGCCTTCCCGATAGCCCCCGTCCGCCAGCCGCACAACCGTCCGCACCGATCCCGCCCGCCCCGCCCTCGCCTCCTGCCCGGCCCCGTCCCCGGCGTCGGGGTCGCCGACGAGCTCTTCGGAGTCGCCGGTGCGCTCTTCGAAGTCTCTGATCAGCACGAGCCGCCCCCGGCTCAGCCGCTCCACGGTGGCCAGCGCGTGGGACCACGCCTCGCCGGACTCCTCCCCCGCCCGCTGCGCCACCGCCACGACCAGCAGCGATCGGTACGTGACGGCAGCCAGCGCGGCCGTCAGCGTGAGCGGGTCGAGCGCGGGCGCCGAGCCATGCTCCACCCACAGGGCGTCGGCCCCGGCAGCCTCGAACGCCACGGCGTCGGTGAGCCACTCCCCCGGATCCCCCTGCGGCCTGGGCAGGACGATCCCCACCCCGACGCCATCGCCGGACCGCCCCAGCTCGCCCGTCATATCGCTCGCCTCCCGCACCTCGCTGCCCGATGACGCCGATCCCGCCGCTGACGTGCCCGCCCCTCTGTCATGACGCCCCCTCCTCCATGACGCACCCTCTGTCATGACGCCCCCTCTGTCATGACGCCCCCTCCTCCTCCGACCCCGAGCGCAAGCCTTCCTCCCCCTGTCCGGATCCGGTGACGACGCGGTGGCGGTCGTCGAGGCGGCGGGTGAGGCGGAGCCGGTCCAGGTGCTCCAGCAGCGGGATCACGACGCGCCGGTTGGTGCCGAGCGCCGCCCGCGCGTCGCCGGCCGTGAACGGCTGCGGCAGTCCCGCCAGGATCCGTACCGCCGCCCTGTCCGCCCCGGGCAGCAGCACGACGCCGTCGGCGAGCCGCAGCACCAGCCCGGCCCGTGCGGCCAGCGCGACCACCTGCCGGCTGAGCCCGAGCTCGGGCAGCCGCGCCGCCTCCGGCGCCAGGTACGGCGCTCCGGCCAGCTCGGCACGCAACCGCTCGACCGCGCCGGCGACCTCCTCCGGCACCCCGCGGCCGTCGATCCGCCCATCGGCCACGCGCAACGGCGGACATGCCCTGACCAGCGCCTCGACCAGCTCCCGCACCGGTAACCCGAGTGCGGTCCGCGCCGCGTCCACCGGAATGCCCGGCTGCTCCGCCACCATCGCGCCGAGCCGCTCGCCCAGCTCCTTCCACCGCCCACCGTCGACCATCCAGTCCCCGGCACCGGGCACATCGAGCGGACGAGGGTCGAGCCCCATGGCGACCAGCTCCGACCGCCGTACCATCCCCCGCCACCCCAGCACCGTCCCCGCGTCGGGCAACCGCCCCACCATCCCGCCGCCTACCGCCCGCCCTTCCGGCCGGCCACCGGAGACCGCACCCACCGGCCCGCCACCGGCCATGCGGTTCGCCGTCCCTGCCATCGCCCCGCCCGGCCCGGCGAACGGCGCCAGCTGCACCGCCCGCCTCGCCGCCGCGCCCCGGCGACGGAGCACCGGTGGCCGTACGTCCAGCACCAGCACGCCGGCGATCGGCCGGCCGGAGCAGCGCAGCAGCGCCCGGTCACCGACGCGCAGCGGAAGCGCCCGGGCCAGCCCGAGCCTGGCCACCCCCGCAGCCGAATCGGCCCCATCCGGGCCGGAGGCGAAGGGGCGTATTCGAGCCGGGACCGAGGCCGACCCGATGTGGAGAACGGCCTCCCGCGGCAGGTCGGCGTCCACCCCATCCAGCCGTACGTCCACCACACCCGTCTCCACCCAAGCCCCAGGCGTGAGCAACGTCTTCCCCCGGGCCACCCGCTCCAGCTCGACCCCCCGCAGGTTGACCGCCACCCGAGCCGCGGCCCTGACCTCCTCCACCGGCTCCCCCGCGACCTGCAACGCCTTCACCCGCACCCGCTCCCCGTCCAGGACGAGCGCGTCCCCGGCACGCAGGGTCCCGGCGGCGAGCGTGCCGGTGACCACGGTCCCCGCGCCCCTGATGGTGAAGGCCCGGTCGATCCACAGCCTCACCGGGGCACGCGGGTCGGGCGAGGGCAGCGAGGACACCAGCCGGTCGAGCCCGCGCCGGAGCTCGTCGAGCCCTTCACCCGTCGTGCCGCTCACCGTGACCGCCGGCCAGGAGACCCGTTCCCTGGCCTCCTCCAGCGCCAGTGCCGGATCCATCAGGTCGCACCGGGTCACCACCAGCAGCCCCCGCTCCACCCCGAGGGCCTCGATCGCCTCCCAGTGCTCCTGCGACTGCGCCTGCCACCCCTGGTCCGCCGCCAGCACGAACATCACCGCCGGCACCGGCCCGAGCCCCGCCAGCATGTTGGTGACGAACCGCTCGTGCCCGGGCACGTCCACGAAGGCGAGCCTGCGGCCGGAGGGCAGCGTGGTCCAGGCGAAGCCGAGGTCGATGGTCATGCCGCGGCGGCGTTCCTCGGCCCACCGGTCGGGCTCGATGCCCGTCAGGGCGCGGACCAGCGTGGACTTCCCGTGGTCGACGTGCCCGGCCGTGGCGATCACGTACATGCCAGCACCGCCCGCGCCAGCTCCTCGTCCAGGTGGGGCGGCACGGACCGCAGGTCGAGCAGCAGCCGCCCGCCCACGACCCGCCCGACCACCGCCGGATCGCCCAGCCGGAGCGGAAGGGCGAGCCGCTCGGGCAGCGCCAGCGCCACGCTGGGCAGCTCGCAACCCGGCGCACCACCCCCACCCACCACGCACACACTGCTCACCACCTCGACCTCCAGCCCCCCACCGTCCGAAGACCGGAAGGACCGCGCGAAAGGGGCGTCGTCGGGGGGCGAGGCGTCGTCGAAACGCTGGCCAGCATCGGCAGGCCCCCCAGCGTCGGCGAGCCCGATGCCATCGCTGGGCGGGGCACCGTCGGCGCGCCGGGCACCCTCGGCAGGCGCGGCACCCTCGGCGGGACGAGTGGGCGGTGAGGGATCGGCGGGCCCGAGGGAGTCGGCGGGCCCGACGGAATCGGCCGGGCGGATGGAGTCGGCGGGACCGAGGGAGTCGGCGGGGGCGACGGGTGGGGTGCCGTTCGGGAGCTCGGCAGGGGAGGCGCAGGGGGTGGGGTGAGTGGTGGTGAGGCGGGTGAGGAGGGCTTGGGCGCGGTGCTGGAGGTCGGCGGGGGCGGTGTGGAGGGCGAGGCGTATCGGTGGGTCGGTGCGGAGGGTGGCCTCCAGGGCGGCGAGGGTCAGCTTGTCGACGCGCAGTGCGCGGGCCAGCGGATGCCGGCGCAGCCGCCGTACGAGGTCGGCTCGGCCCAGGATGAGGCCCGCCTGCGGCCCCCCGAGCAGCTTGTCGCCGCTCGCGGTCACCAGGGCCGCGCCGTCGCGCAGCGCCGTACGGGCATCGGGCTCCTCGGGGAGCAGCGGCTCGGGTTCGAGGAGGCCGGAGCCGATGTCCACCACGACGGGCACCGGCAGCGCGCTCAGGTCGGCGATCGAGGCGGAGGCGGTGAAGCCCTCGACGCGGAAGTTGGACGGATGGACCTTCAGCACGAACCCGGTCGCGTCCCCGACGGCGTCGGCGTAGTCGCGGGCGGTGGTGCGGTTCGTGGTGCCGACCTCGCGCAGCCGCGCCCCGGTGGACTCCAGCAGCTCCGGGAGCCGGAAGCCGGCACCGATCTCCACCATCTCGCCGCGGCTGATGACGATCTCGCGCCCGGCCGCCAGCGCGGTCGCCGCCAGCACCAGCGCGGCGGCGTTGTTGTTGACGACGTGTACGTCCTCCGCGTCCGGCACGGCCGCCCCCAGCGCCGCCATCGCGGTCCGCCCGCGCCCGGCCCGCTCGCCCGTCACCAGGTCGAACTCCACGTCCGTGCCCCCCGCGGCCGCCTCCACGGCCGCCATGGCGGCGGATGAGAGCGGGGCGCGCCCCAGGTTGGTGTGCACCAGGACGCCGGTGGCGTTGATCACCCGGCGGGGTCCGGCCGCGAGGGCGGACACGGTGGCCGTCACGACGTCCTCGGGCGCGATCCGCCCCTCCCTGGCCTGCTGCTGTGCCGAGAGGACCGCGGCCTTCACGACGGTACGGCCCGCGCCCCCGGCCGCCCGCACCACCCGCGGATCCGCCAGGACGGTGTCGGTGCGGGGGATGTGGCGGCGCGGGTCACCGGCCCGGCCGGTCCGGCCCGGCTGCGGGGTCATGGCGAGCCTCGGGGCGCGGAGGCGCACGGGGATCGAACCCGCCGGCGACGCCGCGCGCCGCCCACCGGTTTTGAAGACCGGGGTGCCCACCAGAACACACGCGCCTCCAAAGGAAGACGATACTCACGATATGACGGATCTCAGGCTCACGCAGTACGCCCGTGGTGGCGGATGCAGCTGCAAGATCCCGCCCGGGGAGTTGGAGGCGGTACTGGCCGGGTTCCCCGTGCTGGGCGGCGCCGGGTTCCCCGACGCGGGCGGCGCCGGGTTCCCCGACGCGGGCGTGGCCGGGTTCACCGGCCCGACGGGGACCGGGGAGATGCTGATCGGGCTCGAGCACGGTGACGACGCGGCCGTCGTCCGGCTCGACGGCGACCGCGCGCTCGTCTCGACGGTCGACTTCTTCGCCCCGGTCGTCGACGACCCGTACGACTTCGGGCGGATCGCCGCCGCCAACGCGCTCTCCGACGTCTACGCCGTCGGCGGCGAGCCCCTGGTGGCCCTGAACCTGCTCGGCTGGCCCCGCGACCTGCTCCCCATGGAGGCGGCCCGGGAGGTGCTGCGCGGCGGGGTGGACGTGGCCGGGCAGGCGGGGTGCGCCGTCGCGGGCGGTCACAGCATCGACGACGCCGAGCCCAAGTACGGCCTGGCCGTCACGGGCCTGGCCGACCCGGCGAGCCTGCTGCGCCTCGACGCCGGCCGTCCCGGGCTGCCGCTGTGCCTGAGCAAGCCGCTGGGCGTCGGCGTGCTGAACTCCCGGCACAAGGCCACCGGCGACGTCTTCCCCGAGGCGGTCGCGTCCATGACGGCACTCAACCGCGACGCCTCCCGCCACGCCCGCGCCGCGGGGGCTCGCTGCGCCACCGACGTGACCGGGTTCGGGCTGCTGGGGCACCTGTTCAAGCTGGCCAGGGCGAGCGGGGTCACGGCCGTCGTGTCGGCGGGCGCGGTGCCGTACCTGGAGGGGGCCCGGGAGGCCGTGCGGGACGGGTACGTGAGCGGCGGCACCCGGCGCAACCTGGCCTGGGTGGCGCCGCACCTTTCCGCCGGCGGGATGCCGGAGGAGGAGCTGCTGCTGCTGGCGGACGCCCAGACCTCGGGCGGGCTGCTGGTGGCGGGGGAGATTCCCGGGGCGGTGGTGATCGGTGAGCTGGTGGCCCGTGGCGAGCAGGCCCTGATCGTGCGGTGAGGGCGGCGTCACGTGTTGATCGTCCCGTGGGGCTCGGTGTTACGTTGGGTGAGGCGTGCCCGACACCTGCGAAGGACGTGGTTTCCCGTGCTCTACCTCTTCGGATTCGACCGGATCGGCGTGGCCGTGAGCGACATCTACTTCGTCGACCCCAACCCCACCCCGGGCCAGGAGGGGGCGGAGCGCGGGGTGCGGCTGGAGCTGCGCCGGCTGGAGCCGGGCGAGCTCAAGGGCTCGATCTACTCGGCCCGCCCCATCACCGTCGACCGGCCGATCTGGCGGGTGGACCTGCTGGAGTCGGTCTCGGGGACGCCCGGGAGCTTCGACCGGACCCATCACCACCCCGGGGTGAAGGGGTGGGAGCCGGGGCGGCGGGTGTTCGACTCGCGGTTGTCGGAGGAGCCGCTGAAGTGGCTGGCGGAGCGGCTGGGCGATCTCGAAGGGGTGCTCGACCAGGCCGGGGTGGGGCGTGACGAGGTGAGCCCGGCTGATGTGAGCGGTCTGCGCGAGCGGGCGCCGGAGATCGTGGAGGCCGTCGGCCGCCTGCTCGACACCGTACGCACCGCCGCCCCGGAGACCCCGGCCGGTGCCGAGTCCGCCACGAGCGTCCGGGCCAGCTGGTTGTAACCGGCTCAGCCGGGCTCGCCCGAGGTGGGGCGGCGGTGCAGCAGGCCGAACTTGGTCCACATGGCCTCGGCCGCCTCGATCGAGGCCCCCGTACGCGCCGGGTCCACCGCGGCGAGCTGCGTGACCAGTGCCTGCGCCACCGCCATCCCGGCCGTCAGCGAGGGGAAGAACGCCTCCCCCTCCGCCGGCACCATCACGACCTGCTCCGCCGCGCTGGCCAGGGCGGGGCTGGCCGCGTCCGTCAGGGCGAACACCCGCACGCCGCGTGACCGGGCCTCGTTGGCCGCCAGGACCGTGCTCTCGTACAGCCGCCAGAAGCTGATCGCGATCAGCACGTCCCCGGCCTGGATCGCGGCGATCGTGTTCGCCAGCTCCGCGTCCCCGGCCGTCACCGCCGTCACCGGGTAGCCCGCCAGCCGGGCGTTGTGCGCGAGCGCCAGCCCGACGGCCGCGTAGCTGCCGTCGGCGACGATCACCGTGCGGCGCGCGCTTGCGATGGCCTCCGCGATCGTGAGCAGCACCGCCTCGTCCAGGCGCCGGTTGAGCAGCGCCAGGCTGTCGAGGTCGCGGCGCAGGGAGCGGGAGCTGGGCGAGCCGGTGCCACGGTGCTCGGCGGCGACCTGGCCGGCGCTGAGCGAGGACAGGTAGCGGGCGCGCAACTCCTGTTGCAGCGCCGGCCAGCCGGCGAAACCGAGCGCCTGCGCCGTACGGGTGACCGTCGCCACGTTGACCCCGGCGAGCTGGGCCAGCTCGCCCGCCGACCCGAACGAGGCCCGGCGCGGCTGCGAGAGCAGGAGCTCGAGCACGGCGGCCGCCTTGCCGCGCAGCCCGCGCACCGGCATCCGCTCGCGCAGCCAGTCCTCGAAGCTGTCCGTGGTGACGTGCTCTGTCACAGGCTCCCTCTCCCACCCGGCCGTCCACCGGCCGGGAACATGCTACGCGCTTGTAACAAGGCAAACCTGCAAAGACCATTGCAATTTTGACGATCCGCACTATATGTTGCTTCGCAATTGACCTGCAGGGCCATGACCTGGGGAAAGGTGTGTCCAATGACCTTGTTGGCCCGTCTGGACCGGCTCCCGCTGAGCCGTCCGCACTATGTCCTGCTCCTGATCGGCGGGCTGGGCTACACCTTCGACGGCATGGACTCGGCCGTCGTCGCGTTCCTGCTGCCGAGCGCGCAGGAGGTCTGGGGCCTGTCCAACGGCCAGCTCGGCTTCATCGGGTCGGCGACGCCGTTCGGGTTCCTGTTCGGCGCGACCGTGGCGGGCCTGCTCGGCGACCGCATCGGCCGCAAGAAGGTGATGATGTACGCGCTCGCCTTCTACGCCGTCTTCTCCGTGGTGGCCGCGTTCGCCCCGAACTATGAGGTGTTCCTCGGGGCCCGCGTGCTGGCCGGAGCGGGGGCCGGGGCGGAGAGTGCGATCATCGCGCCGTTCCTGTCGGAGTTCGTGCCCGCCAAGCGGCGCGGGTGGTTCATCGGCGCGCTGGCCGGGTTCTTCTCGTTCGGGTTCGTGATGGCCGCGCTGATCGGGCGGTTCGTGGTGCCGACGATGGACGACGGCTGGCGGATCGCCCAGCTGATCACCGCGCTGCCGATCGTGATGCTGCTGTGGTGGCGCCGCTCGCTGCCCGAGTCGCCGCGCTTCCTGCTGCAGCAGGGCCGTACGGCGGAGGCCGAGGCGGTGGTCGCCGACCTGGAGCGCCGGGTCGAGCGGGCCACGGGCGAGCCGCTGCCGCCGGTGCCCGAGACCGCCACCGCCCCGGCCACCGAGACGCCGAAGGTGAACCTGCTCAGCGCGCTGCGGTTCCTGTGGAGCCCGGTGATGGCCCGGCGCACCGCGGTGATCTGGCTGGTGTGGTTCGTGATCACGTTCTCGTACTACGGGTTCTTCTCCTGGATCCCCACGCTGCTGGTGCAGCGCGGCATCACCGTCACCAAGAGCTTCGAGTTCTCGATCATCATCTATCTGGCGCAGATCCCCGGCTACTTCTCGGCGGCCTGGCTGTCGGAGCGGCTGGACCGCAAGAACACGATCGCGATCTACCTCGCCGGTTCGGCGGTCAGCGCGTTCTGGCTCTCGCAGATGGACACGCCCGTCACGATCACGCTCGCCGGCGCGGTGCTGTCGTTCTTCCTGAACGGCACGTACGCCGGCGTCTACTCCTACACCCCCGAGGTCTTCCCCACCTGGATCCGCGCCACCGGCACCGGCCTGTCGAGCGCGTTCGGGCGGGTCGGCAGCATCCTGGCCCCGACGATCATCGGATTGTCGGCCGCGAAACTGGGCTTCGGCGGCGTGTTCGGGCTCACCACGGCCGTGCTGGTGGCCGGGGTGGTGTGCGTGGTCGTGTTCGGCCTGGCCACGGCCGGGCGATCGCTGGAAGAGCTGACGGAACCCACGACTGAGGAGGCGACCAGGTGAAGGACCTGAACGAGCTGGAGGAGACGGTACGCCGGGAGGTGGGCGTGCGGCTGTTCACCGTGCTGGCCTGGGTGCCGGAACGGCGGGCGCTGCGCCGCGTCCACAGCAGCCATCCCGGGCCGTACCCGGTGGGCGGCGAGAAGACCGTCGAGGTCGCCCAGGACTGGCTGGCCACCTGCATCGAGGGGCGGCGGCCGTACTTCGGGCCGGACAAGGCCGCCGTACGGGAGATCTTCGCCGACCATGAGCTGATCGAGAGCCTCGGGTGCGGTTCGATCATCAACGTGCCCGTGATCGGGGAGGAGGGCGAGGTGCTCGGCGTGCTGAACATCCTCGACGCCGAGGGTAGCTACGACGAGAGGTCCGTGGCCGCCGCGCAGTCGATCGCCGGGCAGGTCACTCCCGCCCTGCTCGGAGGTGCCGCATGAGCCTGCTGCTGCGTAACGCCCTGCTGCTCGACGTCGCGACCGGCGAGTACGCCGAAGGCGACCTGCGCTGCGCCGACGGCCGCATCGCCGAGACCGGCCGCGGGCTCGGCGCGCCCGACGGGACGCGGGTGATCGACCTGGCGGGCGCCCGGGTCGTACCCGGGCTGATCGACGCGCACGTGCACGTCACCGCCTCGACCGCGAATCTCGGCACGCTCGGCTCCATGTCCCCCTCGTACGTCGCCGCCCACAGCGCCCGCATCATGGGCGGCATGCTGGACCGCGGCTTCACCACGGTCCGCGACGCCTCCGGCGCCGACTTCGGGCTGGCCGACGCGCAGGCGGAGGGCCTCATCCGGGGCCCGCGCCTGCTGTTCTGCGGCAAGGGGCTCAGCCAGACCGGCGGCCACGCCGACTTCCGCGGCCGGGGCGAGCACCTGCGCGACGACCACCCGTGCTGCGCGGGCGTCGGGCGGGTGGCCGACGGCGTGGACGCGGTCCGCGCCGCCGCCCGCGACGAGCTGCGCAAGGGCGCGCACCACATCAAGGTCATGGCCTCCGGCGGCGTGGCCTCGCCGACCGACCGCATCGACTCGACCCAATACTCGATGGACGAGCTGCGCGCGATCGTCGACGAGGCCGCGGCCGCCAACCGGTACGTCGCCGCCCACGCCTACACCGCGCGGGCCGTCAACCGGGCCCTGGAGGCCGGGGTGCGCTCCATCGAGCACGGCAACCTGATCGACGACACCAGCGTCGAGCTGTTCCTGCGGCACGACGCGTTCCTGGTGCCGACGCTGGTGACGTACTGGGCGCTCAAGGAGGAGGGCCGGGAGTTCGGCCTGCCCGAGCGGAGCTGGCGCAAGGTGGACGAGGTGCTGGAGGCGGGCCTGGCCGCGCTGGAGCGGGCGGCGCGCGGCGGGGTGCGGCTGGCGTACGGGACCGACCTGCTGGGTGGCATGCACCGGCACCAGAGCCAGGAGTTCCGGCTCCGGGCCGAGGTCCAGCGGCCGATCGACGTGCTGCGGGCGGCCACGACGGGCGCGGCGGAGCTGGTGGGGCTGGCGGGCGAGATCGGCACGCTGGCCGTGGGCGCGCACGCCGACCTGCTGGTGCTGGACGGGGATCCGCTGGAGGACGCCGGCGTGCTGGCCGATCAGAAGCACCTGCGCCACGTCGTCCAGGCGGGCACGATCGTCTGACGTCCCGAGGCGCGATCGCCGGACGTCCGGCAGGTGCGTACCTTGGTGTGCGTGACGACGCTGACGCGCACCGCCCTGGTGGTCGCCGCGGTGCTGATCCTGCTGCTCGGGCTGCTGTGGGTGTTCCAGCGGCGGCTCATCTACCTCCCCGACGGCAGGCCGGTGCCGCCGGCCGCCGCGGTGATCCCGGGCGCCCGCGACGTGTCGTTCACGACGCGCGACGGGCTCCGGCTCGCCGCCTGGTACGTGCCCGGCGACCACGACGTGACCGTGCTGGTCACGGGCGGCAACGCGGGCAACCGGCTGCACCGCGCGCCGCTGGCCCGCGCGCTGGCGGCGCACGGGCTGCCGGTGCTGCTGATGGACTACCGCGGCTACGGCGGCAACCCGGGCAGCCCCACGGAGGAGGGTCTCCTCCTCGACGCCCTGGCCGCCCGCGCCTCGATCCGCAGCCCGCGGGTCGTCTACTTCGGCGAGAGCCTGGGCGCGGCGGTCGCGACCAGGCTCGCGCTGGAGCAGCCTCCCGACGGGCTGGTGCTGCGCTCGCCCTTCACCGACCTGGCCGCGGCGGGCCAGGTCAACTACCCCTTCCTGCCCGTACGCGTCCTGCTGCGCGACCGTTTCCCCGTCGCGGACCGCATCGGCGAGGTGGGGGCGCCGGTGGTGGTCGTCTACGGCAGCCGCGACACGATCGTGCCCCCGCGCCTGAGCAGGACGGTCGCCGAGGCCGCGCGGGCCACGACCGTGGAGGTGGCCGGGGCCGGGCACAACGATCTTGCCCTGCTGGACGGCCACGAGCTCGTCGGCGCGGTCGTGCGGCTGGCCGAACGCGTCCGCAGGCCCTGATGGCATGACGTCCCCGGACCGATCTGGAAGGATCTGATGAAGTCGGCCTCCTCCGGAAGGCAAGGTACCGACGATGAGACCCGTGGACCGCGCTGAATATCTCGGCTACACCCCCGCCACCGAGAGCCACCGGCTGATCATCCACGGCCTGCCGAAGGAGCTGCCGGAGACGCTCGGCGGCCGGCACCGGTTCACCCCGCTCTCCCTGTACGTCGGGGAGCGCCTGGCGGCCACGGCCTTCGCGCGGCTCGACGACGTCGGGCGGTTCTGGTTCGACGTCTGGCTGCTCTCGCCGAAGCCCGGCGGGCGCTGGAGCCTGCGTACCGGGAGCACCACCGCGGCCGGCCCGGAGGACGAGGACGTGCTGCGCCCGCGCCCCGGGGCCGCCACGCTCAACGGGCACGCGCGGCCCGGGGAGAGCTCCCTGTTCAACGCCAGCCCGGTGCCGTGGCTGCGCCGCCCCTCCAGGTGGGTGGCCTTCGGCCTCGTGCGGCTGTCGGCCGAGGTGGGCGTCGTGCGGCTGGAGGAACGGGAGATCGCCGTCCCCGACCACGGCCTGCAGGCGCTGGCCTGGCGCGCCGGCCGCGCGGGCAAGGAGCTGGGCCTGCTCGGCCACCGGGGCGAGCACCTGTCGGCCCTCGACCTGCGCTAGCGACCCTTCCCGCCAAACACCTGCCCGCCAAACACCTGCCCGCCAAACACCTGCCCGCCAAACACCTGCCCGCCGGGCACCTGCCGGCCCTGGACCCGCGTCAGCGACCCTGCACGTCGAGCAGCGGCTCCAGCTCGGCCACCGCGTGGTCCCGGTGCACGTCGAGCGTGGCCACGGCCTCGTCGGCGGACCGGCGGCGCAGGGCGTCGAGGGTGGCGCGGTGTTCCTTGACCACCCGCTCCCGGTTGCCCGAGTCGCCGTAGTACATCGACCGGTAGGCGTCGGTCGTGTCCCAGAGTGTCCTGATCAGCCGGGCCAGGCGCGGCATCCCGGCGCAGTCGAACAACGTCATGTGGAACACCCGGTTGGCGGTGGCCATCGCGGGCACGTCGCCCGCCGCGGCGGCCCGCTCCACCTCGTCCTGCGCCGCCTCCAGCCGCGCGAGGTCGTCGTCGCCGAGCCTGGGGACGGCCCGGCGCACGGCCTCCTCCTCCAGCAGCTGCCTGATGCGGTAGACCTCGCGCAGGTCGTCGAGCGAGAGCGTGGCGACGCAGTAGCCCTTGTGCGCCTTGTACGTGACCAGCCCCTCGCCTTCGAGGATCTTGAGCGCCTCGCGCAGGGGAACCCGGCTGACCTGCAGCTCCTCGGCCAGCGCGTCCTGCCGGATGGGGGCGCCGGGCCGCAGCCGGCCGGTGGTGATGGCACGGCGCAGCTCGGCCAGCACGAACTGCTGAGCCGTGGGGGGCCTGCGTCGCGCCTCTTCCGGACTCACGGCCCCAATATCTCACGAACCCACGCCTCGTCCTGCCCGAGCGCCGGCGGCGGGCGGTGGTAGGCGGGCGGGGTGGCGCTCAGGCGCAGCGGGTTGGCGACCAGGACGGCGGCGCGGGCGTGGTGCGGGGTCGCGGCCCAGCCGGGCGCGGCCGCACGGGCCGCCGCGACGGCCCGCTCCACTTCGGGCACGGAGGCGAACCGGCCGCGCGCCACCACCTCGGAGGGGCGCGCGGGGTTCGTGTCGGCGAACTCCGCGCCCTCTCCCCCGACCCAGCGACCGGCGATGAGACTCAGAACGTCCATGGTCAACGCACTCTAACTATGCAATATTGGATTTTCAATATTGGATCCAAAATACAGAGAGGCTGCTCCATGATCGCACCCACCGCGCTGTTCGCCCTGGACACGCTGCTGACCGAGGAGGAACGCGAGATCAGGAACACGGTCCGGCGCGTGTGCGACCGCGAGATCCGCCCGCACGTCGCGAGCTGGTTCGAGACCGGAGAGCTGCCCGCCCGCGAGCTGGCCCGCACGCTCGGCTCGGTCGGCGTGCTCGGCATGCACCTCGACGGCTACGGCTGCGCCGGCATGGGCGCGGTCGCGTACGGGCTGGCCTGCCTGGAGCTGGAGGCCGCCGACTCCGGCCTGCGCAGCCTGGTGTCGGTGCAGGGCTCCCTGGCGATGTACGCGATCTGGAAGTACGGCAGCGAGGAGCAGAAGCAGGAGTGGCTGCCCGCGATGGCGGCCGGCGAGCGCATCGGCTGCTTCGGCCTGACCGAGCCGGACTTCGGCTCCGACCCGGGCGGCATGCGCACCACGGCCAAGCGCGAGGGCGGCGACTGGGTGCTCGACGGCACCAAGATGTGGATCACCAACGGCTCGGTGTCGGACGTGGCGGTGGTGTGGGCGCGTACCGACGAGGGCGTCAGGGGCTTCCTGGTCCCGGCGGGCACCCCGGGCTTCACCGTCAACGACATCAAGCACAAGATCTCGCTGCGCGCGAGCGTGACGAGCGAGCTGGTGCTCGACGGCGTACGCCTGCCCGCCGGCGCGATGCTGCCCGGCGCCAGGGGCCTGTCCGGGCCGCTCGGCTGCCTGAACGAGGCCCGGTTCGGGATCGTGTTCGGGGCGATGGGGGCGGCGCTGGACTGCCTGGAGACGGCCATCGCCTACACGGCCGAGCGCGAGGTGTTCGCCAAGCCGCTGGCGGCGTACCAGCTGACCCAGGAGAAGCTCGCGGACATGGCGCTGGAGCTGGGCAAGGGCCTGCTGCTGGCGCTGCACCTGGGCCGGCTGAAGGAGGCCGGCACGCTCACCCCCGAGCAGGTGAGCCTGGGCAAGCTGAACAACGTGCGCGAGGCCCTGGAGATCGCCAGGAAGTGCCGCACGCTGCTCGGCGCGAGCGGCATCACCCTCGAATATCCCGTGATCAGGCACGCGGTGAACCTCGAGTCCGTGCTGACCTACGAGGGCACCTCGGAGATCCACTCGCTGGTCATCGGCAAGGCGCTGACCGGGATCCCGGCCTTCAAGTAGCGGCACTCAGAACGTCTGCCAGGTCGCCTCGGTGACCTGGCAGGGCCCGCCCTGGTGCACCCGCAGCCGCCCGGCGGGCAGGTCGAGCCCGATGGTGGCCAGGGTCTCCCACCGCTGGTTGAGCGGCTGGGTGAGGTCGGGGTGGGCGCAGACGGGCGCGTCGTCGGGGGCGTGGCTGAGCATGGCCAGCGCCCGGCCGTTCTGGTCCGCCACGCTCAGCCCCTCGACGTTGTCGCGCAGGTGCCGCAGGCGATCGTAGGTGCCGGGCCGCTCGGTGGCGTGCCGCTCCCCCGCCGCAAGGTCCTCGTCCAGGAAGTGGTTGCAGTGCAGCAGGACCCCGTCGGGGCCGGGCGGGATGACGGCCACCCCGGCCGGTGAAATCTCGATGGACGCCGCGGCGGACCCGGTCACGGCCGTGATGACGGTGGAGGCCGAGACCGTGGCCGAGCGGGCGATGTCCGCGGCCTCCTCGACGGTGGTGGCCTCGTCCAGGATCCGGCGGGCGATCAGGTGCACCGGCACGCCCACGTCGGTGGTGTCGGAGTCGTGGCGCAGGATGTTGAAGTGCACGCCCAGGCCGGCCGAGTTGACGCCGATCTTGGCCAGCGTCCCGGCCTCGGTGAACGTGCGCACGACGTGCCCGGGACGCGGTTCGAGCTCCCACAGCACCGGCGCGTCGCGCAGGTGGTCGTGCCAGTCCCAGGTCTGCACCGTGCGCGCGGGGCCGTCCGCCGGAAGGACGACGGAGGTCGAGCACTCGCCATGGCCGACCGCGTCGATGGCGGCCAGGATCTCCGTGCGCGCGTTCACCACGGCGACCTGCCAGGGCTCCAGCCCGGCGCCGGCCGCGATGCCGGTGATCTCGTCCGCCAGCTGCGGCGCCCAGGCGGCGCTGCGCTCCAGCGCCACCTCGCCCCACGCGCGCACCTGCGCGTCCGTGGCGCCGGCGACCGCGAACAGGTCGGCGTATCCGGAGAGGTTGCCGAGCACCTGCTCGCGCAGGTGGGTGCCCAGCTCCTTGCCACGGGCCCGGGGGTTGCTCTGGCTGGACGTGAAAGTGGGAAAAGTCATTACCTATCCATCATGTCGGCGAGCCGCGGATTCTCGGCGGCGAAGGAGTCGCGGACACGGGTGTACCGCTCGGGGTCGATGTCCTGGCTCAGCTTGAACATGCTCTGCTCGGTACGCACGTGCACCCGGAAAGCCCTTACCCCAGGCAGCAGCGCGCGGAACCTGTCCCTGGAGGCCGGGGTCGCCCGCCAGGACGGCGAGCGCAGCGACTCCAGCGCCTCGACCGTGCACTCCACGACCTCCATGGCGTCGTCGAGCACGACACGAGCTGCAGCTCATCCCACCTGGTCCGGTTGTCCCGGCGGGCCAGCAACTCGTCGCTCACGCCCGCCGCGGCGGCCAGCCCGTGCACCGAGCCGCCGGCCAGGCAGATGGCGTCGTTCGACGCGACGGGCGACTGAGATCCGCGCCTCGACCTGCCCCCGCCACTAGAGACGGGCCACCGGAGGCGTCCGGCGGCAGGCGGGCGGTGGACGTGGCCGCGCTGCCAGACGCGCGTGGGGGCGGTCCGGCGGCGCGGAGGGCGGGGGCGGTCAGCTGAAGGTGACGTCGCTGCAGAAGTAGTACGTCTGGTCCATGTGCGAGGCCTTCCAGATCGTGTAGACCACGTGGCGGCCGGTGCGTGAGCCCTTGTTGATGCCGCTGATCATGTACGTCCCGGCGGGCGCGTACCGGGGAGTCTCGCGGACCAGTTCCAGGTGGTTCCAGCCGAGCGGCGTGGTCGTGGCGTCGTAGCCCTGGCGGGTGATGTACACCCGGATGTAGTCCGCGCCGTGGTAGGCTTGGTCGGTCAGGCGGATGTCGAACGTGGCGGCGAGGCTCGTCGTCTTCCAGGCGCCCGGCGTGTCCATGGAGCGGTAGCGGGCGCCCTGCGTCTGGCCGGCGCTGCAGAGCTGGCCGTTGGGGATGGCGGCCTGGTGGTTGCCGCCGACACCGTCACGGTAGAGGCCGTTCCAGTTCCACATGGCGTTCGTGTTGTCCTGCCATGCCTGCCAGCACATGGGGTCCTGCTGCTGCATGGTGGGGTTCTGGAAATCGCTGCCCCAGCGCAGCCAGCAGCCGTAGTTGCGGGAGGCCGGGTCGGTGACCGACCCGTGCGCCGACGCGGTGCCGGTCAGGGGGATGACGACGAGCATCATGATGGACGTCAGCAGTACCAGGGCGCGCTTCGCCCAGCGACTAGGTGCGACTTGGGGCATAGTGCGGTCTCCGTGTTCCGGTCGGGGTTCCGGTGGTGGGGAGCGCTCCTGGTGGGCGACGGTATCTGACGGCATTAATCCGTACAAATGACGGGTTGTGTCAACGTCCGGCTCGACTGTCGTGAGCCCTGGTCAATGTGCTTGGTGAGCAGCGGAAAGGGCTTTCCAGAGCACCCCGAAAACAGGTGAAAGTTTCAGAACAGATCGCCCTTGTCGAATTGTTCAAACGAAATACCGATACATATGGTCCCCTTTTTCGCCATGGCGCTGGAGCCGCAAGCGTGACCATTCCATGACTTTGGGTGACGGATTTTGGGCAAGTAGCATGTGGGCGAGGGCGAGGCTCCCGATACTGAGTGGGTGACCGCAATGGCGACGATCGAACCGGCCGGACCACGCGTCTTTCCCCTGGGGAACGCGCCGTACACGGTCGACGACCTGCTCAAGTTCCCTGACGACGGGAACCGCTACGAGCTCTTCAACGGGAGCCTACTGGTGAGCCCTGCCCCCACCATCCACCACCAGGTGGCCATAACGAATGCGATGCGCATTCTCCTGGGCGCCGTCCCGGACGACATGATGATCTTGACGTACGTCAACTTCCGCGTGTCGGACAAGGACTACTACATTCCCGATTTCGTCGTCGTGTCGAGAAGTGCCGCAGTGCGCGGTGGGCTCATGTTCTCGCCTCGCGACATGCTGCTCGCCGGAGAGGTCGTCAGCCCGAGCACCCGGAAACAGGACAAAGGTCTCAAGCCCCTGGCCTATGCGGAGGCGGGCGTCCCCGTCTATTGGCGACTGGAGCTGGACGAAGGCCCGACCCTCTACGTCTACGAGCTCAACGGCGACAGCTACGACCCACCCACTGCCTGCAAGGCCGGCACCGTGGCGGAGCTGACGAAGCCGTTCCCCGTGAGCTTCGACCCCGCCGCGTTCGTGGAGTGACCTGGACCCCGGCTCTGCCGGCCCCCTCCAGCCGGGAGTGCCGGGGTCCAGGAGCTTCATCCCTCCTCTGGCGGGCTCTTGGCGGCCAGGGAGGTGTAGACGGTCACCTCGTCAGGGCGCACCAGGCCGTCCTGGATCGCGCAGATGAGCAGCTTCTCCTTGGTGGGCGCGGGTCTTCCGGCCGCCGCGTATTTGACCCGCGCCCGGTCTATGTACTGCCGCACGGTCCGTTCCTTGATCCCCATGCGCGCCGCCACCGACGCCTTGGACATGGACTGGAACCAGTACAGCAGCGCCGCCCGCTCCTTGTCGGAGAGCTGCGGCCGGTGGGGGCCCTCGTCGGTCGCGATCGCCTGCGCCATCGGCGGCGTGACGAAGGGGCGGTCGGCGGCCACCTCCAGGATGGTCTCCAGGCACGACTCGCGGGTCGCCCGGCCCTTGCCGATGAAGGCGGAGGCGCCGGCGTCCAGCACCGCGCGTACCGTCTCCGGCTCCTCGTGCTCGGAGAAGACGATCACCCGCTGCCCGCCCGCGCACAGCTCGGCGACCCGGTCCACGACCATGGTGCCGTTGAGGTTGAGGTCGAGCAGGAGCACGTCGGCGGCCGTGCCGCGGACGGACTCGATGGTGGGGCCCTGCGCGACGAGCGTGACGGGGCTCGGCGGGCCGAACCACGACCGTACGCCGTCCACCACGACCTGGTGGTCCTCCACCAGGGCGACCGACACGGGCCCCGACACGGGCCCCGTCATGGGCCCTGCCAGATGCTGTTGACCCACACCTCACCTCCCAGCCGCTGGTAGCTGACGACCACCCCGCTGGCCTCCCGTACGGGAGTCGGGCTGACGGGCAGATCGTCGTTGTCTGCCACGACTGCCACGCTGACCATCGTCGACATCGCCGACACCGTTACCCTGGCCCGCGACCTGGCCCCGTCCAGTGCCCGGACGGGCGCTCTGAGCAGGTCCTCCCGCACGCCGTCCGGCAGGAGGGGCAGGTGCTCGCCGAACGGCGGGGCCGTCACGAGGACCTGGCGCCGCTCGGCCGCGTCGATGCGCTCGCGCAGCACCGACACCAGCTCGTCGGGCACGTCCTCGCGTTCGGTGATGAGCCGGCGCAGCCGCATGGCCCCGGCCGTGCAGTCCTCGCGTACGCGCGGGTCGCCGGGGTCGGCGCCGTTGGCGAGCTGCGTGAGCAGCGACTCGGCCACGTCGCGGATGGCCTCGTAGCGGCGTAGCCGGTCGGTGTGGATGCGCTGGGCCGACTCGCGCCAGGCGTCGTCGGCGGCCAGCCGGCGGGCCAGCAGCACGGTCTCCTCGGCGCGGGCGCGCAGCATGTGGCAGCCGGCCATGTAGCCGAGCTGCATGGTGACGCCGCCGGCGATGACGATCAGGTATTTGGCGATGGAGACGCGGTCGAGCGAGCCGGAGATCGCCATCGCGGCCAGCATGATGCCGGCGTTGGCGGACAGGAACGCGATCATCTCGGTACGCCAGCGCGGCCGGTTCCAGGTCAGCATGACGCCGAGCCAGCCGATCGAGCCCCAGCCCCAGTCGCTGATCCCCAGCAGCTCGCCCGGCCGGGAGGCCACGATCACCGCGACGTCCACGGCCAGCGCGGCGAGCGCGAGCGCGAGGATCCGGTCGGGGCCCCGGGAGGTGCGCGACAGCGACAGCGCGCCGATCACGAAGATCGCGGAGTACAGGACCCAGGCCGCCATCGCCACCAGCGGCCACCGGAAGGAGCTCCAGCCGGTGAGGGTGACGGTGAGGTCGTAGCCGAGGTGCCAGACGCCGGCGATGACCACGGCGCCGAGCGCGGTGTAGCGGGCGTAGCGCAGCGCGATCTGCTCGATCTCCTCGGTCATGGCCGCCACCACAGGCTCACCCGGGTGCCCCGGTCGCCGGAGGAGATGCGCGCGCCGCCGTTCGGCAGGGAGCGCATCGTGTCGAGGATCGAGCCGCGCACGCCGAACCGGTCGGTCGGTAACCGGTCCTGGTCGAAGCCCCGGCCGGTGTCGGCGACCTCGACCAGGATCTCCCCGTCGCGCCGGCCCGAGCTCAGCTCGGCCTCGCGCACGCCGGCGTGCAGGGCGATGTTCGCCAGGGCCTCGGTGACCGCGCGCGCGAAGCGCTCGGCGACGTCCCCCGGCACGGTCTCGGGCGTCAGGCGCCGGTGCACGTCCAGGCCGGTGGCCCGACCGGCCACCTCGTCCAGCAGCGTGTCCAGGGCGATGGGGGCGGAGAGGGCGCGCGGGGTGTCCCGCAGCTGCTCCAGCGCCGACAGGTCGGTGGCCACCTGGGCGCGCAGGGTGGGCGACGGCTCGTCGTAGGTGCCCTGGCCGACCATGGTGAGGGTGTGCAGCGACGTCTCGTGGATGCTGCTGACCTGCTTCAGCTCGTCCTCGCGGCGCAGCCGCTCCACCATGAGTGAGATGTCGGCGCGCGCGCTCTCCCGCAGGAAGGCGTCGGCCGAGGCGGCCGAGCGGCGCAGCAGCGTCATGAGCAGCACGATCGCGAGCAGCTGGACGAGGTGGATGCCGACGGTGCCGAGCACGTCGTGGGTGGGCGAGGCCAGCCGCACGCCCACCGCGAACGCCCCCGCCACGACCAGCCCGACGGGTACGGCCACCTTGGGGCGCCAGGTGACCCCGGCCATGACGACGGTCATCGTGACGAGTCCCGCCACCCAGCTCGACCCCGTGACGAGCGCCTCGACCGCCACGAGATGGACCTGCGCCAGGCACAGCGCGACAGTGATGGCCACATCACCGGCCACCAGCCAGCGGGGCAGCAGCTCCTTGCGCAGGAACACCCGCACGTGCAGGACCGTCCACACGAGGTGGATCGCCAGCATGGGCGCCAGCCAGCGGGCGGAGACGGGCGGGACCGCGCCGAAGAGGGCCGCCACGACGGCCACAGAGCCCACCGCGCCGCGCGCGCCGGCCCCCGTTCGTGCGACGGCCTTGTCCAGTTGCCTGGTGGCCGAGTCGTATCTCGTGGAGCCGGAGTGAACCATGAGCCGTCCGCACGCGATATGGGCACAAGACGGGTCTCACGATAACGCAGGGCAGGGTGGGTAAAAAGGAACGGAAACGCGTTTCTCCGGCAATCGCGGTGGATGACGTCATGGGTCGCATGGCTGTAGTCCTCGGGCCGGCTCTGCTGCGGTGGTTCACCGCCCTCCCCCGAACCCTGTCCCAGGCCGTCCCCGATGGCATGACGGCTGATCGGCCGTCAGGGCGCCACGACGGCCGATCAGCCGTCTGCCGCGTCCCTTGTGATGAGCGTCTACTGGGACGCGAGTGCCGCGATGATCGCGACGGGAGGGACTCATGACGGTGTTCGTGATCACGTTCCTGCTGGGCTGTCTGTCCGTGATGACGGTCCGGGGGCGTAAGGGGAACTGGCCGGCCGGCATGCCGGTGGCCCGGCCGAGGCTGGTGGCGGTGGGGGGCACGTACGAGGGCACGGACGGGTGGCCGTGCGACGCGTACGTCGTGCAGGAACGGATGATCGCGGCGGCCCGGGGGGCGGGCGGCACGCAGCTGGCCCACATGGCCGCCGCGCTGGCGCTGGGCGCGGTGGTCGCCGAGCGGCCGCAGCACGCGGGCACGCGGGAGGAGGACCTGGTCGAGTGCGCGCAGGCGGCGCACCGCGCCGTGCGTACGACGGCGCTGCGCGACGCCGCCATGCCCGACCTGGTCAGCACCCTCGACCTGGTCGTGCTCGACCGGACCGAGATCCCGCGGCTGCGCTTCGCGCACGTCGGCAACGGCGAGATCTGGCACTGCCCCAAGGGCGGGGAGCCGCACCGGCTCACGACGCCGCACGCGTTCGACGGCGGGCCGCTGCTGCGGGGGCTCGGCCTGCCGACGGCGCTCAACCCGGAGGTCGGCGCCGTGGCGCTGCGCCCCGGTGACCGGGTGGCGATCGTGACCGGGGGCGCGATCGCGGCGCTGGGGGTGGCGCGCATGAAGGAGCTGTTCACCGACGGGTCGTCGCCGGTCGCGTGCCTGGACCGGATGTACGACGAGATGGCGGCCGAGGAGCCGAAGGAGGACGCCACCGTGATCATCGCGGAATTCGTGACCGCGTGATACACGACCTGACCTAAGATCGTTCTGTGAGCTCATCACAGGGCATCAACCCGAACATCCCTCACTCCGCCCGCGTCTACGACTACTGGCTGGGCGGGAAGGACAACTTCGAGGCCGATCGCCGGGTGGCCGAGCAGACGATGGCGGCGGTGCCCGGCATCCGGGAGAGCGCCAGGAACAATCGCGCCTTCCTGGGCCGGGCCGTCCGCCACCTCTCGCAGCTGGGCGTCCGCCAGTTCCTCGACCTGGGCACCGGCATCCCCAGCCAGGGCAACACGCACGAGGTGGCGCAGGCGGAGGCTCCCGAGTCCCGCGTCGTCTACGTCGACAACGACCCCATCGTGATGGCGCACGCCAGAGCGCTGCTGACCAGCACCCCCGAGGGCAGGACGGCCTACATCGAGGCCGACGTGCGCGAGCCGCGCGCCATCCTGGAGCACCCCGACGTGCTGGAGACCCTCGACTTCACCCGGCCGATCGCGCTGGTCATGGTCGCCATCCTGATGCACATCCCCGACGCCGACGACCCGAAGCGGCTGGTCAAGGCATACGCGCAGGCGCTCCCGTCCGGCAGCTACCTGGTGCTGAGCCATCTGACGCTCGACCTGGTGTCCAAGGAGACGGCCGACGACTACCTGACGGCCACCCGGCCGCAGGCGATGCACCGGACGCCCAGGACGGGCGAGCAGATCGCCCGCTACTTCGACGGGTTCGAGCTGGTCGAGCCCGGTCTCGTGGCGGTCTCCGAGTGGCGCGACACGCCCCTGTTCCCGGACTCGGCGGCCTGGATGTACGCCGGGGTGGGCCGCAAACCGTAGGCGCCGGCCCGGCGCGGGCGCGACCCCGGGCGTCCCATCGGGATCGCGCCGTCTCGTTCCAAAGCCGTTTAAGGTTCAAGTTGTGGATCAGTTCGGGGACGGGACGGCGGAGTGAGCACAACGATCAGGACAGAGCGGGCCGCGGCGGGCGACCAGCCGAAACCGAAGCGGCGCCGCCGGCGCTGGTTCGGCTGGGCGGTCGTCGTGCTGCTGGCGCTGTGGGCCGTCATCAGGGTCGGCGGCTGGGAGCAGGGCTCGTTCGTCACGCAGCTCATGACCGTGACGCCGTACGGCGCGGGGCTGGCGGCGCTGACCGCGCTCCTGTCGCTGCTGCGGCGCAACCGTCCGGTGGCGCTCGTCGCGGCGATCGTGTGCGTGGTGATGGTCGCGGTCGTGGTGCCGCGCACGATCAGCGCCGAGCAGCCGGCGGCTCAGGGCGCGCCGCTCCGGGTGCTGGCGGTCAACCTGTTCGGCCGGGGCGACGCCCAGACCGTGGTGGACCTGGTCCGGAAGTACGACGTCGACGTGTTCAGCGCCCTGGAGCTGACCCACGCCGAGGCCGAGCGGCTGGACGCGGCCGGGCTCGGACGGCTGCTGCCGTACCGGGTGCTGGAGCCGGAGTTCGGGGCGACCGGCAGCGGCATCTACGCCAGGCACCCGGCGACGAAGCTGGACGGCCTGTTCACCCCGATCGGCCACAACATGCCGGCCGCCACCCTGACGCTGCCGGGGGGTGGCAAGGTCGAGTTCGTGGCCGTGCACCCGAACCCGCCGCTGGGCCGCATGGAGCAGGAGTGGAACGCCGCCCTGCGCGCCTTCCCCCCGGCCTCCTCCTCGGCGGTCCGGGTGCTGGCCGGAGACTTCAACGCCAGCCTGGACCACCGCGCGTTCCGCGACCTGCTGGCGCGGGGGTACGTGGACGCGGCCGAGCAGGTGGGCAAGGGCCTGACGCCCACCTGGCCGAACTTCCGGCCGATCCCGCCGATCATCTCCATCGACCACGTGGTGGCGGATCGGCGGGTGGCGGTGCGCCGGGTGGAGATCCTGGACGTGCCCGGAACCGACCACCGCGGCGTCTTCGCCGAACTCCGCCTCCCCTGACCGTCCGGCCGGGCGCCGGGTGGTAGCGCATGCGCGCGGTCACTCCTCCAGGAGCCGGGCCGGGGTGCCGAGCCGCCGCGCGGGGCCGAGGGTGACGGTGTCGCCGGTGACCCGGATGACCGCGCGCAGCGGCGGCTCGTCCGCGGAGGGGCCCGCGGAGAGCGTGACCGCCCCGGGCTCGACGATGCGGCGCAACTCGACGCCGGTGTAGGAGAACGCGTCCGCGGGCACGTCGAACGCCACCACCCGGGTCTGCCCCGGCTCCAGCGCCACCCGCGCGAACCCGATCAGCTGGATGGCCGGCCTGGCCACCTGCGCGACCGGGTCGGAGGCGTAGAGCTGCACGACCTCCTCCGCCGGCCGGTCGCCGGCGTTGCGCACCGTCACCCGGGCCTCGACCGAGCCGTCCGTGGCGCATTCCGCGCGGTCCGTCTCCAGGGCGACGTACTCGACCGCCGAGTACGACAGCCCGTGCCCGAACGCGAACGCCGGCGTCGGGTCCAGCACCGTGATGCCGTCCGCCCGCCTGCCCAGGGGTGCCTGGAGGTAGGTGGAGGGATTGATGGCGGGCGAGGCGGGGATCTGCACCGGCAGCCGTCCCGACGGGTTGACCCGGCCGCTCAGCACGCCGGCCAGCGCCGCTCCGCCCTCCACGCCGGGCAGGAACGCCTGGACGGCCGCCGCCACCCGGTCCTTGTACGCCCCCAGCGCGTACGGCCGCCCGGACACCACCACGAGCACCACCGGCGTGCCGCTGGCCAGGACCGCCTCGACCAGGTCCGGCTGGAGGCCGGGCAGCCGCAGGTCCGCCGCGTCACAGCCCTCGCCCGAGGTGCCGCCGCCGAACAGCCCGGCCCGGTCGCCCACGAACAGAAGCGCCAGGTCGGACCCGGCGGCCAGCTCCGCCGCCGCGGCGATCCCCGACCCGTCGTCGCCCGTCACGTCGGCGCCGAGCGCGTAGCCGAGCTCCGCCCCCGGGAACTCGGCCGCCAGCCGTTCCCTGACGGACGGGATGGGCAGGCCCATGCCGTGCTCGGGGTAGCGGTCGAGCACGTGGTTGGGGAAGGCGTAGCAGCCGAGCAGGGTACGCGGGTCGTCCGCGCACGGCCCGATGACCGCGATCTTCGAGGTCGTGGCGGGTTCGACGGGCAGGATCCCGCCGGGGTTGGCCAGGAGGACGATGGAACGTTCCGCCACGGTGGCGGCGAGGGCGCGGTTGCGCGGGCTGTCCAGGTCGAGGTCGTCGACGTCCGGGAAGTCGTGATCGTCGTCGAGGAGGCCGAGCTCGATCTTCTGCCGCAGCACCCGGCGTACCGACTCGTCCACCAGCGCCTCGTCCACCCGGCCCGCGCGGACGTGCGCCACCAGGTGCGCGCCGTAGCCGACGGTCTCGGGCAGCTCCACGTCGATGCCCGCGCGCATCGCGACCGCCCCCGCCGCCGCGTCGTCCTCGGCCACCCCGTGCATGGACGCCAGGAACGGGACCGCCCAGTAGTCGGCCACCACCGTCCCCTCGAACCCCCACTCCTCGCGCAGCAGCCGCCGCAGGAGGTCCGGGCTCGCGCCGACGGGCACGCCGTCGAGGTCGGTGTAGGAGTTCATCACCGACCGCGCCCCGCCCTCGCGCAGCGCCGCCTCGAACGGCGGCAGGATCACGTCGGCCAGCTCTCTCGGCCCGATGCTGACCGGCGCGTGGTTGCGCGCGGCGCGCGAGGCCGCGTAACCGGCGAAGTGCTTGAGCGTGGCGATGATCCCGGCGCCCTCCAGCCCGCGTACGTACGCCGCCCCGAGCCGCCCCACCAGGTACGGGTCCTCGCCGAGGGTCTCCTCCACCCGCCCCCACCGGTAGTCCCGGACCACGTCGAGGACGGGCGACAGCCCCTGGTGCACCCCGGCCGCGCGCAGGTCGGCGCCGATCGCCCCGGCCAGCCGCTCGATCAGGCCGGGGTCGAAGGTCGCCGCCCAGGCCAGCGGCGTCGGGTACGCGGTCGCCCCGTACGTGGCGAACCCGGTCAGGCACTCCTCGTGCGCGATCGCCGGGATCCCGAACCGGTTGGCGGCCATCACCTGCTCCTGCAGGGATCGCAGGCGGGCCGCGCCCTCGGCGGGGCCCACCGGGGCGGTGCCGTAGACGCGGGTGAGGTGCCCGAGCCCGTAGCGCAGCCGCTCCTCCAGCCCGCCGGCCGACATGAACAGGTCCTGCAAGGGTGCGACGCTGCCGGGCTCGTCCGTCTGGACCCAGACGGAGCCGAGCTGCGCGACCTTCTCCTCAAGGGTCAGCTCGGCCAGCAGGCTCTCCACGCGCTCGCCGGTCGTGCGAGCGGCGTCCCGCCAGGGCGCGAGGCCCGGCGCGTTGACAGATGTCATGGCTGCGACTTTCGAGAGATTCATCCCGATCATTAAGCCGGGACTTTAGGTGCCCTCCGCAAACTCGTCAAGAATATTTCGAACTGATACCGAAATTTTCGGCGACCGTTTATCGGCGCACCGGAAGGCAGCCTTCGCACCTGACCTTGACCAGCGAAGCCACCTCAGGCTCGGCGATGAAACTTTCAGGAAACTTGTTCCGGAAAGCAGTTGCCAGACGGGCCGGGGCAGGTCGATGTCACCTGTTGGCTACATCGAATGCGTGTTCGATTCTGGCATCGTCGCCCGGGGGCCCGTTGACGCTAGGAGAAGACACCCATGCCCGTTCGTTCCTTACGCACGATCGCGCTCGCTCTGGCGACCGCCGTCGCGCTCGTCCTGCCCGCCCTACCCTCCTCCGCCCAGGCCGCCACCGGCCCGAGCGTGGTGGTGAGGTGGAACCAGGCGCTGCTGGCGGCCGTACGCGGCGGCACGCTCGGCCCGCCGATGGTGGCCAGGGCGCTCGCGATCACCCACACCTGCGCCTATGACGCCTGGGCCGCCTACGACGCGATCGCGGTCGGCACCCGGCTGGGCGGCTCGCTGCGCCGGCCCGCGGCCGAGCGCACGAACGCGAACAAGACCGAGGCGATCAGCTTCGCCGCCCACCTGGCCGCGGTCGACCTCTACCCGGCGCAGCGAGCCGGGTTCGACGCGTTGATGGCCGAACTGGGCTACGACCCCGCCAACCCGTCGAGCCAGGCGGCCCGCACCGGCGTGGCCGCCTGCCAGGCGGTGCTCGACCACCACCGCACCGACGGCGCCAACCAGTCCGGCGGCTACGCGGACACCACCGGCTACGCGCCGGTCAACGCCCCGGTCGTGGTCGCCGATCCGCTGACCACGCTGAACGCGCCGGGCCGCTGGGCGCCGCTGACGTTCGTCAACCGGGCCGGGGCGCTCGTCACGCCGCCGTTCCTCGCGCCGCACTGGGGGCAGGTGACCTCCTTCAGCGGCACCGCCCGGTCCCTCGCCGACGGCGTGCCCGCGCCGTACGCGTACGGGTCCTCCGGGTTCCGCGCTCAGGCCGCCGAGATCGTGGCCGGCACGGCCGCGCTGACCGACCGGCAGAAGGCGATCTCCGAATACTGGTCCGACGGGCCGAGCAGCGAGACGCCGCCGGGGCACTGGTGCCTGTTCGCGCAGCAGGTCTCGGCCCGTGACCGGCACGGGATCGACCAGGACGCCAAGCTGTTCTTCGCCCTGGCCAACTCGGTCATGGACGCCGGGATCGCCTCGTGGGAGGTCAAGCGGGACCACGACTCGGCGCGGCCGATCACGGCGATCCGCTTCCTGTACGGGGGGCAGCAGATCCCGACGTGGGGCGGCCGGGTGGTCGACGGGGCCTCGTGGGTGCCGTACCAGGTGCCGACGTTCCCGACGCCGCCGTTCGCCGAGTACGTGTCGGGGCACAGCACGTTCAGCGCGGCGGCGGCCGAGGTGCTCAAGCGCTTCACCGGCGCCGACACGTTCGCCGGGCAGGCGCTGATCGCCAAGGGCTCGTCGCTGGTCGAGCCGGGGGTGACGCCGGCGCAGGACGTGACGCTGCGCTGGCGCTCGTTCAGCGAGGCGGCCGACGAGGCCGGGATCTCGCGCCGGTACGGCGGCATCCACTTCCGCTCCGGCGACCTGCAGGGCCGCACCCTGGGCCGTGCGGTCGGCTCGGCGGTGTGGGAACGCGCGACGGACTACTGGTCCGGACGCGGCTGACCGGCCTGACCGTCCTGACCTTTCCTGACCGGCCGGACCGTCCTGACCTTCCTGACCGGCCGGACCGTCCTGACCGGACGTCGCCCGCTCCCCTCGTGGCGGAGCGGGCGGCGTTCACGTCCGGAAGCGCCCGCTCCCCTGTACGGGAGCGGGGCGCCTTCGTGCTGCGGAGGTCAGGCCGCGCTCTCCTCGGCCTGCCGGTTGAGCGTCTCGAGGTCGAACGCGCCCGACTTGACGGCCGCGGTGAACGCCTCCCAGTCGTGGCGAGGTACTTCCAGCACCGCGTCCGGGTTGTCCGCGTGGATGACCTCCACGTGGTCGTTGATCCGCTTCGCCGCGACGCGGCTGGCGTCTTGCGTCATCTGCAGCACTCCTCTCGGTGCATTGCGGGTTCCGGCCCCGGCCACCCGTTCGCAGGAGGACCGGGGCGGTTGCGGGCAGCCTTGCATCCGGCGGGCCGCGTCGGCCACCGGTTCGGCGAGGGAGGCGGTGGAAAAAGTCCCCCCGCGGGAGTCGATCTCTTGCCCTCGGTACAACAAAGACCTCCGCCGTTCGTCGGACCCGCCGCGCCACAAGATCGTGTAGCTTTCGCTCACCCGTTCTGTTTCCCCGCCGAGGCGTTACGGCGGCTCGGCGTCGCCCCGGGGCCCGTCGCCGGCGACCACGGCTTCGGCGTCGCCGCCTACCGCGCCCGGGGCGGTGCCGTCCTGGTCGAGGTCGGCTGGGGGAACGTCTGCTACCACGGCGCGGCGGCGCTGTCGGCGGGGACGGTGGCCGCCGCGGTCTTCGCCGCCGGCAGCGACGCCGGCTTCATCCACTGCGCCGACGGCCGCGTGATCGCCGCCTTCGACCTGCACGCGTGCCGCACCCGGAGGGGCGAGGGCCCCGACCGCCTCCAGGCCCACCAGCGCGAGCTGGGGATGGAGACCTCCTACGAGGACCCGGGGTGGGCCGGCGCGCCCACGGCGGCCGCGCTCGCCCTCGCCGGGCGGGCCACCGGCGTGCACCTGTCCCGGGCCCGATACGCGGCCGACGCGCTGTTCGGCCCGACCGAGCACCTCGCCCCGTACGCGTGACCGGTTCCCGCCCCGAGGCGGGAGGTGCCGTCGCCGCGAGCCCGGCGACGCACCGCGTGATGTAAGGGACCGTCAAGTCAGGAGTTAGTGGAGTGGCGTAGCTTCCTCGATCGACGGCTGGACCTGAGCAGGGAAGAAAGCATCCAGGAATTTTGAAATGTCGCCGGTGCCCGTGCATCGCCGAGTTTCATGGGAGTGGTGAGCCGGATGGCCGCCGCAGACGTCTACGAGGGCGGCGGCTGGGGCGGGGCGTTCGTCATCCTCTCCGGGGCTCAGCGGGCCAGCAGCGCGAAGCGGTGGGCGGTGGCCCGCAGCGGCCGGCCGCGCCGCATGTCCGCGTGCAGGGCGCGCAGCCGCTCCTCGTAGGGGTGCGGGTCGAAGCCGGGCACCTGCCACGGGACGGCGCGCAGGAACAGCACCAGCGCCCCGATGTCATGGAATGTCGTGGTGAACCCCGCCTCCTGCCGCCAGATCACCTCAAGCCCGGCGCCTTCCAGGGCGGTGACCGCCGCGTCGAGGCCCCAGGCGGCGTCCTCGTGCGGCGGGCCGCCCAGCGCGGCGTTGAGCTCCTCGAGGTCGCGGCCGGCCACCTGCTGGGTCAGGAACGTGCCGCCGGGGGCCAGGAGGCGGCGGAGCTCGCGCGGGTCGTACGCCTCGTGGCGGTTGATGATGAGGTCGAAGGAGGTGTCCGGGAACGACCGGGTGTCCTCGGCGACCTCGACGCCCAGCGGCTCCAGGCGGGCGCGGGCGACCGGGAGGTTGGGCGGGTAGCCCTCGGTCGCGGCGGTGCGGGGCGGCAGCGGCGGGGCGAAGGAGGCGAGCAGCTCGCCGCCTCCCGTGCCCTGGTCGAGGAGGGAGCCGGCCCGGGAGAGGTGATCGCGGGCCAGCTGCTCGTAGTCCCACGGCAGGGCGCCGTCGTAGGTGACGCGGTCGCGGAAGAGCGAGAAGTCCCAGCCCTCGAACGAGGCGGTCCGCGCCTCGTGGATCAGCTCCTCGAAGTCCATGGTCGCGATCATGTCGCACCGCCGTGGCGGCTCGCATCGCGATAAAGCCGCCTTACGACCGCCTGAAGGCCTCAGGTCCGCATGAGATCGGCATGAGAGGTCTTACGCCCGCGGGCGCGGCGGGGTGCTGCCGCGGAGGACGACGGTGACCGGGAGGCACGGGTCCGCGGGCGCGTCGTCCGCCAGCGCCAGCCGCACGGCGCTCAGCCCGGCCTCCCGCAGCGGCACCGCCACCGAGGTCAGCGCCGGTACGACGTCCACCGCCGAGGCGATGTCGTCGAACCCCGCCACCCCGATGTCCGCCCCCGGCACCACCCCCGCCTCCCGGAACGCGGTCATCGCGCCGATCGCCATCACGTCGTTGACCGCGAACACCGCCTCCACGTCCTCGAAGCCCCGCTCCACCAGCCGCCGCGCCGCCTCGTGACCGCCCGCGCGGGTGAAGCCGGTCTCGATCGCGAGCGGCTCGGGCACCCCCGCCCCGTCGAGCCCGGACAGGAAGCCCTCGTGCCGGTCACGGGAGGTGCGGAGCGAGGGCGGGGCGTGGAAGACGGCGAAGCGGCGGTAGCCCGCGCCGAGCAGGGCGCGGGCCAGGGCGGCGGCCCCGCCGTGGTTGTCGATCGTGACGGTGCGGAACGGCAGGTCCCGCTGGCTGATCAGGACGACCCGGCCACCGGCGGTGCGGTATTCCTCCAGCTCCTGGACCAGCGCGTCCCTGGTCGGGGCCCCGTCGATGCGGCTGCCCGTCACGATGACGACGCGTGGCCGCCGGCCCCGCAGCGTCCTGACGATCTCCAGCTCGCGCTCCGGCGAGCCGCCGGCCACCGCCATGGTGACGATGAGCCCGGCCTCCTCCGCCGCCTGGGTGACCCCGGCGGCGATGGAGGAGAAGTAGGGGTCGGCCACGTCGCGCACCACCAGCGCGACGGTCCTGGTCGAGCCCTTGGCGATGGCCTGCGCCGACAGGTGCGGCTCGTAGTTGAGCCTGGCCGCGGCGGCGCGGACCCGGGAGACGTTCTCCGACCGGACGTTGCGCGCGCTGCCGTTGAGCGCGCGCGAGGCGGTGGCGATCGAGACGCCCGCCTCCCGGGCGACGTCGTGCAGGGTCGGCGGGGAGGCGGGGGCCGGGGCGGGCCCGTGATCCATGGCGGTCATTCTGTCACCACGGTCAAGGGTTCGCCCCTGGTCGTGCCGGCCTCGTTGACGAGCTCGGCGACGTACACGTGCGGGCCCGCCGGCCGGCCCGTGAGCACGGTGGCGGCGCTCTGGGCGGCCGGGGTGGCGGCGGCGAGCTGCTGGGTGTCGACGGGCACGCCGTCCTCGTAGAGGCGGTAGGCGGTGGCGTTGGTGCCCCACCACATGTTCATGCGGATGGTGTGGTCGCCGTCGCCGTCCCAGTTGTCGCTGCTGAGCACGGGCCTGCCCGGGTTCGCGTCGGTCACCTCGACCTTGACGGGCGTGGTGGCGGTGCGGCCGGCCTGGTTCAGCAGCTCGCCGGTGTAGATGTAGGTGCCGTTCTTCCGGGCGGTGACGGGCACCGTGGCCTTCTGGGCGGACGGGGTGTCCGGGGTCAGGTCGCGCCTGGCGATCTCCTTGCCGTTCTCGTAGAGGACGAGGACGCTGGCGTTGACGCCGTACCAGAGGTTCATGGTGACGTCGTACGTGCCGTCGTGCAGGCCGTGCGCCCAGCCGCTCGTGGTGGAGAGGGCCGCGCGGCCGGGCGGGGCGGTGGCGCCGTCCTGCGGGAGCTCGGGCTCCGGACGGGTGACCTCGACCCGGTACGTGGTGTCCGCCGTGCCGTCCTCCGCGACCACCCTGATCGCGATCTCGGTGTCGCCGACCGGGATGGGGATCGCGGGCGATGCGGTGCCGCTGGGGACCGGCCTGCCCTGGACCGTGATGGCGGACTTCGGGTTGAGCGCGGTGGGGGTGAAGGCGAGCTGGTCGCCCGGGACGGTCAGCCCGTACGTCAGGGTGTCGGGGGCGAAGGCCGGCTCCAGGGTGCCGGCGGAGGTGGTGAGGGCGGACAGGGTGGTGTCCTGGGCGAGGGGGCGGCGCCGGATCTGGAGGAGGTGGGTGGCCTCGGTGCCGTCCTCGGCGGTGACCACGATCCGCACCTCGGCCCCCGTGTCGCCGAGGGTGATCTCGCGGGTGGCCCGCGCCCCGTCGGCACGCTCGCCGTCGATGGCCACCGACCTGGCGAACGGGCTGCGCGCCACGGCCGTCACCTCGACCTGCGCCACCCGCGCGGGCACCTCCAGCACGCCGTCGGCGGAGGGGGCGCCCTGGCTGGTGTCCAGGCCGAGCAGTCCGGTCTCGTCGCGGGCGAGCCCGACGCCCTGCGAGACCCGGAGGTCGTCCAGGTCGATGCTGCCGTAGTTGGTGCTGGTCGCGGCGTACTCGATCTTCGCGACGGCGTCCACGCCGGTTCTGAAGGCGGCGTCGTCCAGCACCTTGCGGCCGTCGACGGTCAGGTCGAAGCGCTTGTTCACGGTGTCCATGACGGCGGCGACGTGGTACCAGCGGCCGGGCTCGTACGTGCCGACGGTCTTCGTGGCCGAGCCGGCGTAGGCCACGATCGTGTTCTTGGTGAAGGCGAGGCTGACCGCGTTCTGGCCGCTCGCGTCCTTGACGTAGGGGATGGACCACCAGTGGTTGCCCGAGCCGTAGGGCTGCTCGCTCATGACGTTCGTCTCGACGGTCACGACGCCCTTGAGCGCGAACTCCCGGGTGAGGCTGGTGACGCCGCTGTTCGTGGTGCGGGTCAGCCTGAGGTTCCGGTCGCCGCCGGACTCGACGATCTCCACCTTCCCGCCGCCGGCGCTGACCGCGAGGCCGTCGCCGCCCGCGTACGGGCCCGTGGGCAGGTCGTCGAAGTCGTGCACCACCACGTAGTCGGGGGTCGGGCGGACGAGGAGGAGCGATCCGGCGTCCGTCGCGGTGGCGGCCTCGACCTTCAGTCCGGTCCTGGTCTCCGGGACGAAGCCGCCGGCGGCTGCTCGGAGCGTGTACCCGTCGCCGATCGGGACGCTCTCGACGGTGAAGGCGCCGTCGGGGCCGCTGGTGGCGGTGGCCAGGGTCTGGTCGCCGTCCTCGACGGTGACGGCCGCGCCGGGCAGCGGCCGGGCGGCCTGGTCCAGCACGCGGCCGGTGACCGAGCCCACGGTGCTGGTCGAGGCCATGGTGAGGTGGACGGTGGCGACGTTGCCGGGGCGCACGTCGACCGTGCCGGTGGCCGTCGCGTAGCCGTTCCTGGTGGCGGTCACCTCGACGCCGTCGGCGAAGGGCAGGCTCCTGATCGCGAAGCGACCGTTCGCATCGGTGGTGGCCGTGCCCATGGTGGCCGCCGTCACGGTCGCTCCGGAGACGGGGGCGCCCGACGGGGTGCGCACGGTGCCGGTGACGGACTCGGTGGTGGCGCCCTCCGGGGTGACGTACTCGAAGGCGCCGAGGTCGGGGGCGCCGTTGTAGATCGGGGTGCCGGCGTAGTCGCGGCCGCCGTTGCCGGTGACCTCCGTGCCCCCGTCGGCGGCGTACGAGCCGGAGGTCACCCGCAGGCCGTGGGCCGTCTCCAGGGCCGGGCCGCTCTCCGGGGTGCCGTAGGGGCCGTCGAGCGGGGCGGCGGCGAACAGCGGGTCGCCGAGTACGGCGTTCGCGTCGCCGGCCGGCACCGGGAGGGTGGCGCCGCCGTAGAGGTTGTGGTCGTAGGCGATGGTGGGGCTGGTGGTCAGGACCGCGCCCGCCCTGGTGGAGTAGAGCAGGTTGTTGGTGATGTCGTAGCGGGCGTCGAGGTAGCTGCCGTACCCGTAGATGAGGTATCCGGATTTGTCGTTGTAAATGGTGTTGTTGTAGATCTTCGCGGTCGCCGCTTTGTCCGAGTGCAGGTAGATCTGGTAGCGGCTGTTGCCCGCGATGACGTTGTTCCTGACCACGGCGTCGCCGAAGCCGAACTGGCACAGCAGCACGCCGTCGCCGTTGCCGTGCAGGTAGTTGTACTGGACGACCTGCCGGGTGGTGCCCTTGTCGGGGTCGATGCCGTTGGAGTCGGCGCCGCCGGCCTTCTGCTGCGTCTCGTACACCTCGTTGAACTGGAACGTCACGTCGTCGGCGTAGTACGTCTCGATGCCCGAGGTGCCGGTGCGGTGGACGACGTTGCGCTCGATGAGGGCACCGCGCACGTTGGTGACGTACATGCCGTTGCACCCGTACGCGGTGCCGGCCTGGGTGATGTGGTTGTTCCTGATGACGATGTTCGTGTGCGGGGTGAACTTCGGGTCGTCCCGGTTCTCGCGGGTGCCCCAGCCGGTGGACTCGGCGATCGTCTCGCCCGCGTCGTTCTTGCCGTCGCCGGTGTACTGCTTGACCACGATCCCGGCGAACGAGGTGTTGGCGACGGTGGAGTTCTGGATCACCACGTCGTTCAGCACGGTCGCCCGCTCCGGCGGGGCGCCGATGTCGGGCACGGTCGTGTCGAACACGATGCCGCCGGTCTTCTTCGAGCCGTCCCAGCCGGTCTGGAAGCGTACGCCCGGCGCGTTGTTCTCGACGCTGCCGCCGATCCAGTTGACCTGCCCGGTGACGTCGTGCACGGCCACGCCGTCGATGACGAAGCCGTCGAGCGTCTGGCTGTTGTCGCCGGATACGTGGATGCCGCGCAGGTCGCGCAGGTTCTCGCCGGGGGTGCCGGTGGCCGGGACCTCGTTGGTGACCACCAGGTTGCGGATGGTCCAGAACTCCTGGTTGAACAGCCGCACGGCGTCGTTCACCTGGCCGGCGGCGTCGATGCGGGGCTTGGCGCCCTCGCCGTAGCGGTCGACGGTGATCGGGGCGCCGCTCTCGCCGGAGCCCTTGGGCCACAGTTGCTGCCCGCTCCACCGCTGCCCCGCCCGGAGCAGGATGCGGTCGCCGGGCCGGAACGTGGTCTCGCTGACCCTGGTCAGGCTCTTCCAGGGGTGTGCCTCGTCCTGGCCGGTGGCGGAGTCGTCACCGGCGGTGGCGTCGACGTAGTACGTGGTCCCGGCCTGGGCGGCGGCGGGCTGGACCGGGAGGGTGAAGGCGGCCACCATGGCGGCGGCCGTCAGCAGGGTCGGGAATCGGGCAGGGAACATCGCTGCTCCTCTTGGGTGGGGGGTGGGCGCCGAGACGCCGGCGTTCGGAAGGTCAGCGCGGGGTGTGGACGACGGGGTCGGCGACGTCGTGGGCGCGCAGGTGGCCGCACATGCCCCAGCGCTCCTGCGGCGGGCTCTCCATCAGGGCGGACTCCAGGAGGTGGGCGCCGTCGCCGCGCTCCAGGGCCTCGAGGACCTCGGCGGTGCGGCGGGTCTGCGCGGCGACCGTCGCCTCCCAGGTCTCCCGCCAGCCCGCCGCCTTCGGCCGGACCAGGGCTACCGCGCTGTCGTAGAAGCGCCGCACCGCCTCCGGACCGCCCTCGGCCAGCCGCAGGAACCCGGCCACGGCCAGCTCCCGCCGCCGCGCGACCGCCTCCTCGACCCCGACGGCGGGCAGGGCCGCGGCCTCGCGGTACCGGGCGGGATCGGCGACGACCTCCGGCGGGAACGTCATGACGGCGTCGCCCGCCTCGGGCAGCCCGGCGTTCGACATCACGACCACCACCTCCAGGCCGCCCCCATTTCCGGCGCGGTTGACGGCCCGGTGGATGGTGCCGGGCGTGAACCACACGGTCGAGCCCGGACCCAGCTCCGTCTCGCGCAGGCCGTTCACGTCGAGCGTCTGCAGCGCGCCGTGTCCCCCGACCACGACGTACGCCTCCGTGGAGGCGGTGTGCAGGTGCGGCGTGCCGCCCTCCAGGCCGTCGGCGCAGGCCCCGGTGTAAACGGTCAGCCGGCTGACCGACGTGCCGCCGGGGAACGTCATCGCAGCACGTCCCTGCCCTGCTTGGCGAGCAGCGCCGTGCCGTCCTCGCCCCGGTCGCCGTCGGCGATCACGACCGCGTACCGGAAGCGGATGGTCTCGCCGTCCGGCAGCGGCACCTCCTCGCTGAAGAACGGCGCCGGGTTCAGGCAGGCGAAGTGCTCGGTGCGGGCGAACCACCGCGGCGGGTGCCGCGGGTTGGCCGCGTCGTCGACCATGACGATCGTCGAGTGGTCGCCGCTCTCGTCGTGCCGGCCGCGGAAGCCGAACCACTCGGCCCGCAGGCCGCGCAGCTCGTCGCCGCCCGCCCCCTGCGGGGACTGGATGACGCCGTCGGTGAACGAGCGGGGGCCGCGCCAGAACAGGCCGCCGTAGCCGGCGTTCTCGCGGCCCTTGGTGGTCGGGGAGCCGAAGTCGATCGTGGCGCCCGACACGTTCGTCATCTCGGTCTCGAACAGCAGCGCCCAGGTAGCGTCGTCGATCAGCGTGGCGGCCAGCCCGCGCCGCTCCTCGATCACCGGGTCGCCGGACTGCGCGGTCCAGCCGAGCGTGTGCCCGATCTCGACCCGGTCCGCGGCGGCCGTCAGCGTGGTCATCTCGCGGTGCGTGGCGCTGCCGTTGTTGTCGAGCTGGACGTACTCGCCGGCGACGTACGTCGGCCCGCCCCAGAAGTTGTGCTCGCCCACGCACGGCAGCGACCAGGCGATGCCCTTGTGCCAGACGTGGTCGTGCGGCCGGTAGAGCGACACCAGGGCGCCGCCCCGGGTGCGGATCGGGTGCAGGTACGGCTTCGGCGACTCCAGCACCGGCGTGTCCGGGCTGTAGACGTAGGTGAACAGCTCGACGTCGCCCGCGGTGACGGCGACCGACCGGCCGAGCTCGTGGGTGGCCCGCAGGGTCACTGGTTCCTCCAAGGGGCGCCCGTGCCGTCCATGCGGCGGGCGAACGGGTTGTCGGCGGTGATCTGACCGGCGCGCACGCGCTCGCCGGTGAAGGCGGAGGCGTACAGGGCGGCGATGAACTCCATCGTGCGCCGGGTGTCCGAGGCGGTGACCGGCGGCGCCTGGCCCTGGTCGAGCGCGTCGAGCACGGCGGCCAGCCAGCCGCCGTGGCCGCTGGACCCCTCGCTGCGGTCCGCGGCCCAGAGGGGCCGCACGTCCTCCTGGCCCGGGGCGGGGGTGACGGTCCAGTGGTCGTCGGTGTAGCCGTACAGGTGCGCCACCTCGACCGTGGCGCGCTCGTAGTCGAAGCGCAGCTCGGAGGTCTGCCTCGGGGACACGACCGAGTTCACGACCGTGGCCACCGCGCCGCTCTCGAACGTCACCAGCGCCATCGACACGTCCTCGGTGTCCACCGGGCGGGCCTGCCGGGCGGCCACGGCGGTCACCTCGCTCCACGGGCCGAGCACCGACAGCAGCAGGTCGAACTGGTGGATGCCGTGGCCCATCGTGGGCCCGCCGCCCTCCGACTCCCACGTGCCCCGCCACGGGACCGCGTAGTAGTCCTCGTCGCGGTACCACTGGGTGACGCACGTGGCCAGCAGCGGGCGGCCCAGCGTGCCGGCCTCCGTCAGCCGCCGCAGCCGCACGGCGCCGGCGCCGAAGCGGTGCTGCAGGACGGTCGCGACGTGCCCGGCCGAGCGGCTCTCCGCCTCGATCAGGGTGTCGAACTCGGCCAGCGAGAGCGTGGGCGGCTTCTCCACCAGCGCCGTCACGCCGGCCTCCAGGCAGGCCAGGGCCAGCGGGGCGTGCAGCTGGGGCGGGGTGCACAGGTGCACGAAGTCCGGTTCCTCGGCCCGGAGCAGGTCCTCGGTGCCGGCGTAGCTGTTCGGGACGCCGTACTTGGCGGCGAACTCGCCCGCCCGCCCGGCGTCCACGTCGGCCACGGCCACGAGCTCCGCCCGGCCGCCGGACTCCGCCACGGCCTGGGCGTGCGCGTGGGCGATCCCGCCGGTGCCGACGATGGCGGCCCGGTACTTGCGTTGAGACATGTGTTCCTTCGTTGGCTGGTCGGGCTGGTGAGGGTCAGGCGCCGTCGATCTCGGCCTGCAGTTCCTTGATGAACGAGGCGGCCGCCTGCTCCGGCGTCTGCCGGTCGAACAGCACCTCTTCGGTGTGCCGCTTGATGATCGCCTCGATGGCGCTGGCGCCGTTCGGGGTCACCCTGGGGGCGGTGCCGACCTTGACCGCGTCGAGGTACTCGGCCGCCGCCTTGTCCGTCTCACCGAGCTTCGGGGTGATGGCCGCGCGGGTCTTCCTGTTGGCCGGGACGCCGCGGTCGGTCAGCATGACGTCGGCCGCCTCCTGGCTGTTGGCCAGGAAGTCCACGAACAGCGCGGCCTCCGCCGGGTGCTTGCTGCGCGAGGAGATCGACCAGTACATCGAGGGCTTGAAGTAGGCGGCCGGGGTGGACGCCTGCGACTCGCCGGGCAGCTTGAGCAGCTTCAGCTGCGACCCGCTGGCCGCCGCCAGCGACGGGAGCTGCGTGTTCCACCAGGTGCCGAAGGCCGAGGCGTTCGTGGCGGTGCCGGACTGGTCCAGCGAGCCGCCGGCCCGCTCGATGGTCACCGACGGCGCGGGGGCGACGCCGGACTTGGCCAGGTCCTTGATGTAGGCCCAGTAGCCGGCCAGCACGCCGGCCGGGACGGCGACCTTGCCGGCCTCGTCGAACAGCGCCGCGCCGTGCTGGCGGGCCCAGATGTTCAGGCTGCCCGCGTCGAAGCCGAACGACTGCACGCCGGTGATCTTGCCGCCGCCCGCCTTCGACACCTGGTCGCCGACCTTCTTCAGGTCGTCCCAGGTCCAGGTGTTGTCGTCGGGCAGCTTGATCTTGAGCTGGTCGAGCAGGCCGGTGTTGGCGACGATCGAGTACGTGGCCAGCCCGACGGGCAGCGCGTACTGCTTGCCCTTCACGATGCCGGTGTCCAGGGCGGGCTTGTCGAAGTCGGCGGTATTGAGGTGTTTCGTGGCCGTGCCGAGGTCGAGCAGGGCGCCGCGCTCGGCGTACGAGGAGAGGTAGAGCTCGTCCATCTGGATGACGTCGGGCGCGTCGTTGGCGGCCACGGTCGTCGCCAGGCTCTCCCAGTAGCCGTTCCAGTCCTTGAACTCGCCCTTGACCGTGATGTTCGGGTGCTTCTTCTGGAACAGGTCGATGACCTGCTGGGTGCGCTTGTGCCGCTCGTCGGCGCCCCACCAGGTGAAGCGGAGGGTGACGGGGTCCTTCGACAGCTCCTGGCCGGCGCTCCCGCCGCCGCTGCCGCACGCGCTGAGCATGAGTGCCGCCGCGGCGGCCAGGGCGATTCTTCTCATGATGATTCCTGTTCGCGGGGGGTTACTTGCCGCCGGTCGTGGCGATGCCTCGGATGAGGTAGCGCTGGCCGACGAGGAAGGCGAGGAAGACCGGCAGCAGGGACACCACGCTCATGGCGAACATGGATCCCCACGAGGTGGACACCGTGGCGTCCACGAACGAGCGCAGCGCCACCGGAACCGTGTACATCTCGGGGTCGGTCAGGTAGATGAGCTGGCTGAAGAAGTCGTTCCAGGTCCAGATGAAGGTGAAGATCACCGTCGTGGCCAGGGCCGGCAGCATCAGGGGCAGGATGATCCGGACGAAGATCCGGGCGTGGCCGCAGCCGTCGATCCTGGCCGCCTCGTCCAGCTCGCGCGGCAGCCCGCGGATGAACTGCACCATGAGGAAGACGAAGAACGCGTCCGTGGCCAGGAACTTCGGCACGACCAGCGGCAGGAACGTGTTCACCCAGTCGAGCTGGGAGAACAGGATGTACTGCGGCACGATGATCACGTGGATCGGCAACATGATGGTGCCGAGCATGATCGCGAACCACAGCCGCTTGCCGGTGAACTCCAGCCTGGCGAACGCGTACGCGGCCATCGAGCAGGACACCAGGTTGCCGATGATGCAGGCCAGCACGAGGATCGCCGAGTTGGCCAGGTAGTGGCCGAACGGGGAGGCGAGCGCGGTCCAGCCCTCGCCGTAGTTCTGGGTCTGCAGGCTGTCGAGGATCAGGCCGGGGCGGCGGAAGATCTCGTTGTCGGGGCGCAGGGAGCTGACCACCATCCACAGCACGGGATAGAGCATGACCAGCGCCAGCAGGATGAGTGCGGCGTGCTTGACCGCCTTGCGAAGGTCAGTCATCGTAAACGACCCAGAATCTCGCGGCCCAGAAGTTGACGGCGGTGAAGCCACCGATGATCACCAGGAGCAGCCAGGCAAGGGCGGAGGCGTACCCCATGTCGAAGTTGCCGAAGCCGCGCTGGTACAGGTAGAGCGTGTAGAACAGGGTGGAGTCCGAGGGGCCGCCGCTGCCGCCCGAGACCACGAACGCCTGGGTGAACGACTGGAAGGCGTGGATGACCTGCAGGACCAGGTTGAAGAAGACGATCGGTGACAGCAGCGGGATCGTGATGCTCCTGAACTGCGTCCACCTGCCGGCCCCGTCGGTGGCGGCGGCCTCGTAGTACATGGCGGGGATCTGCCGCAGACCGGCCAGGAAGATCACCATCGGCGCGCCGAACGTCCACACGTTGAGCACGATCAGCGTCCCCAGCGCGCTGTCCGGGTCGGAGATCCAGCCCTTCCCCTCGATGCCGAACGCGCCGAGCACCTGGTTGAACAGCCCGTCGGCGCCGAAGATCTGCTTCCAGAGCACCGCGATGGCCACGCTGGAGCCCAGCAGCGACGGCAGGTAGAACGCCGAGCGGTAGAACGCCAGGCCGCGCAGCCCCCGGTCCAGCAGCAGCGCCAGGCCGAGGGCGCAGACGAGCTGCAGCGGCACGGAGACGACGACGTAGACCAGCGTCACGCCGAGCGCGTGGTGCAGGCGCTCGTCGCCGAGCATCCGCGTCCAGTTGTCCAGGCCGTTGAAGACCGGCGGCTGGATCAGGTTGTAGTCGGTGAAGCCGAGGATCAGGGAGGCCACGATCGGGCCGGCCGTGATGAGGAGCAGGCCCACGAACCAGGGCGCCAGGAACGCGAAGGCGGCCTTGTTCTCCTTCTTGCCGCCGAGGGTTCCGCCGCTGCCTCTGCGCATGCGCTGCAACTCGCCGAGAGCGCTCACGCGGGACTCCTCGACGCGATCATTCGTGACCTCCTGTTACCAAGAGGCGGGGGGTGGCCGCCTTGGGAAAACGTATTCCGCAGTTTGCATGCCTGTTACGCGAGCGTCAAGAGTGTTACGAGGGATCCACCCCGAGTGTGACGAGATCGCCGGTCACCGGAGTGAGCGCCGCCGCGGCGGCGGCGCTAGGGGCTTCACCTGGGCGAATGTCGCCTGTGGAGTGCGTGGCGGCCCTTCGGGGGTGTGGCCTCGCGCGATCATCGTCCCGCCGCGCGATGACGGCGGCGCCTGCGGTGGCGTGGCCGGCGGGCGGCGGGCGGCCCGGAACGGAGATTACTCAGCGTGACTTTCGACGGGACGGGCGCTGTCACGGACGATCAGGTGGCCCTCCAGGGCCAGCCGCTGCGGGGCGGCCGAATCGCCCAGGGCGAAGCGGATCGCCTCCGCCCCCGCCCGCGCCAGCGGGAGCGCCACGGTCGTCAGCCGCGGCGTCACGTCAGAGGCGAGCGAAATGTCGTCGATCCCCGTCACGGAAACGTCGGCCGGCACCTCCACACCGGACTCGCGAAATCCCGAAAGAGCGCCGATCGCGATGGCGTCGTTGACCGCGAGAACCGCCTGCCCGCCGTCCATTCCGGCCCCGGCCAGTTCGCGCGCCGCGTCGAATCCGCCCTGCCGGTTGACCTCGCAGGAAATGATCCGGATATCCCGCTCGTCAACGCCTCCGGCCCGCAGTCCCGCGATGAATCCGGACGTCCGGTCGGCCATGTTGCGCAACTCCCGGGAGCCCGCGAATATCGCCACCCGCCGGTGCCCGATTTCCGCGACAAAGGCGCCCATCGAGCGCCCGGCGCCGTAATCGTCGAAGACGATCGACGAGAAAGGCATGTCCGTCTCGCCGACCATCACGACCCGCCCGCCCTCCTGCTCGTACGCGCGGAGCTCTTTCAGCAGCCGCCCCTCGGCCGCGCTCGCCAGAAAGCGGCTCGACGTGACGACCAGCGCGCGCGGGCGCAGCGAGCGGAGCACGCGGACGGTCTCGGCCTGCCGCTCGGCCGCGCCCATGGTGGACGACACGGTGACGAAGGCCCCGGCCGTACGGGCCTCGCGCTCCATCGCGGCCACCACCACGCCCATGGACGGCGTCGTGAGGTCGTCGGCGACGAGCGAGACGGAGTCGCCGGCCCGGCGCATCGCCCTGGCGGCAGCGTCCATCGTGTAGCGCAGGGCCGCCGCGGCGGCCAGCACGCGGGCCTCGTACTCGGGGGCGACCTTCCTGGTGCTGCCGCCCAGGACCCGGGAGGCGGTGGAGACCGAGACCCCGGCCGCCGCGGCCACGTCGTGCAGCGTGACCGTGGGCCTCGCCGCGTGGGGCATCCGCAGTGTCCTTTCCGAGAGCCGAACCGACCGGCAATGAAGAGTACTGTGCTCCTGCTCGCCCCGGCTGCGGCAGCGCCACATGATCCATGTCATATGGAACCGATGACACGGTGGACTAACCCGGCCGTCCCGGCGCCACCATGCTGGCGGCATGTCAATTCGCCAGTTCGGTCACAAGACCTCAAATCGTCGCGCCGTCCTCGCCCTGGCTGCGAGCCTGCTGATCGCCGCCGTCCCGGCCCAGGCGGCCGCCGCCGGCACCGACCTCGACGGGCAGGTGTTGCGGCAGTCGCTGGACGCGGTGCACGAAGCCGGCATGTACGGGATCTACTCCCAGGTACGGGACGGAGCCCAGAGCTGGCGGGGCGCCTCCGGCGTCGCGGACGTGGACACGGGCCGCCCGGTACGGCCCGACATGGTGCACCGGGTCGGCAGCATCACCAAGACGTTCACCTCGGTGGCCGTGCTCCAGCAGGTGGCCCGCGGCACGATCGAGCTCGACGCCCCCGTCGCCCGCTACCTGCCCGACCTGGTGCCCGGCGAGCGCGGCCGGCAGATCACCGTACGGATGCTGCTCAACCACACCAGCCACATCGCCGACTACGTGGGCCCGGCGTTCCCGTCGCTGCTGGAGGGCTCGGGCAGGAGCCTGGACGACAACCGCTCGCGCACCTTCACCCCGCAGGAGCTGGTCCGGCTGGGCCTCGGCGCCACGCCGACCGGGCAGCCGGGGGCCACGCCGGGGTCCTACTCCAACACCAACTACGTGCTCGCCGGCCTGCTCCTGGAGAAGGTGACGGGCATGGACGCCGAGCGGTACATCACCCGCAACGTCATCCGCAAGGCGGGCCTGCGCCACACGTCCTTCCCGCGCACGCCGCACATCCCCGGCCCGCACTCCAAGGCGTACGAGTCGCTGTACGGCCTCATCGACCCGCCCAAGGACTACAGCGTCTACGACATGTCCTGGGCCGCCACGGCGGGCGCGGTGACGTCCACGATGGACGACCTCAACCGCTTCTACCGGGCGCTGCTGCGCGGCGAGCTGATCGGCCGGGAGCAGGTCGCCGAGATGCAGAAGACGGTGCCGGTGCTGGCCGGCGGGGCGCCGCTGAACTACGGGCTCGGCATCTACTCCTACGACCTGCCGTGCGGGCGGTTCTGGGGGCACAGCGGCGGCGTGTTCGGCATGGGCACGGAGTCGATCTCCAGCCCGGACGGCGGCCGCCAGCTCTCCATGGGGATCAACCTGATGAAGTACCAGCGCCTGGACGAGAACGGCTATCCCCAGGTGAGCCCGATCGACGTGGCGACCGTGAACCACATCCTGACAGGCCTGTGCGGGCAGAGCGCGGCCCAGGCCAGGGCGGCGCAGCCGTCGTTCGTCCCGTTCGCCGTGGACGGGCTGTCGGTCAAGCGCTGAGGTGTGTCGCTGATCACCCCCTATGTGTGGATTCCTGCACAGATGATCGCGCCAGGTCTCCGTACTGTCTCTTCTGCCGGAGCACCCCGGCAGCACCGACAGGGGAGGAATTCCGAAATGCGTAAGACCTTTGCGATCGCGGCGATGGCCGGCTCGATGGCCCTCACGGGCCTCGCCCTCAGCCCCGCAGCCGCCCAGGCGGCCACCCAGTCCACCGCGACTCAGGCCACCGCGACTCAGGCCACGATCCACACGGGGACGAGCTGGGGCAAGTTCTTCTCCAGCGACCGCAAGGCGTACACGTTCGGCAAGACGTGGAAGTCCGGCGGCAAGGTCCACACGAAGTGGTACGGCGTGGACAAGGTCGGCGGCAAGAAGGGCTGGGTCTGGTTCGAGTACTACCAGAACGGCGGCTGGCACAAGTTCAACAAGTCCTGGGACGGCAAGGTCGTCGGCTCGTGGAGCGGCCGGGGGATCAAGAAGGTGTACACCTACACCTGCTGGGCCGGCAAGTTCGACAACTGCGGCAAGAAGTACCGCATCTACTAAAGGACATGTTGGACAGCTGAGGCCCGGCGAGCGCTCGCCGGGCCTCAGCGCCGTACCAGCTCCAGCACCTCCGCCAGCGCCCGCGGCGTCGGCATGATGCGCAGCGCCTCGTCGATCTCGCGCTCCGCCCACTCGCGGTGCCGCCGCTCGGCCCGCGGGTCGAGGGCCACGCGCGTCTGGCCCAGCAGGAAGTTCAGCCGGGACGCGACGAGCATCGAGAAGTCCGCCGGCTCCGTGATCCGGCCGGGCCCGCCCGCGCGGACGTACGCCTCGTACATGTCCCGCATGGCGCCGAGCTCGGCGACGGGGTCGCAGAACCAGTCGAACAGGGCCCGGGCCAGCTCCCGCCCCGGCGCGGCCGGTCCGAGCTGGTCCCAGTCGACGACCACCAGCTCGCCGCCGGGACCGGCCAGGACGTTCTCCGGATGCAGGTCGCGGTGGCAGACGATCAGCTCGGCGGGATCGGCGGGGCCGACCGCCGCGCACAGCTCGGGCACGGTGGCCAGGCGTTCGCCCAGGCGCGCCGCCCACGCCGCCCCCGACGCCGCCGCCCGCTCCCACTCGTGCGGAGCGGGGGCGCGGTGGTACCAGGCGGCGGGCGGTTCCCCGCCCGGCGCCCCGGTCGGCGCCCCGGTCGGCGCCCCGGTCGGTTCTGTCGCCGCGGCCGGCGCGCACCGGTGCAGCCGCGCGAGCAGCGCCCCGAGCTCTCCGGGAGTGGCCGGCGCCGCGAGATCGACCGGGCGCAGGTCGATCCAGTCGTACAGGCGCAGCCACGCCCCGCCGGGCGCCTCGACCACGTGGCGGCCGTCGCGGGCCGGATGGCCGGCCGGCAGCCGCACCCCGGCCCCGGCCGCCCGCCGGGCGAACGCGAGCTCGGCCTCGACCAGCGCCTCCGGCGGCGGCCCGCCGAAGATCTCCTTCAGCGCGTACGAGACGCCTCCGGCGTCCACCCGCCAGATCTGCCCCAGCGCGCCCCGCCGCCCCGCGGACACCACGGCGTCGACACCCCACCCGAACGCCTCCCGCGCGTACGCCACCAGTTCCTCGGTCACACACCAAGAGTGCACCCGGGAGCCCGCTCAGCGCTCCCCCTGCCGCACGCCTCCTCGCCACACGCCGGCGATCGCGCGGGTGGCGGTGATGTCGGCGGTCGGGTCACCGTCCACGAGCAGCAGGTCCGCCCGCAGCCCGGCCGCGATCCGCCCCCGGTCCGCGAGCCCGAAGCACCCCGCCGTGACGCTCGTCGCGGCCGCCAGCGCCTCCTCCGGCGTCAGCCCCGCCTCGGTCAGGAGCAGCAGCTCGTGGTGCAGGCCCGCCCCGTGCACCGGCCCGAACGGCGTCGCGTCCGTCCCGGCCGGCAGGGGCACGCCCGCCCGCAGCAGCGCCGCCGCCGAGTGCGAGGCGTTGACCACGCCCCGCGAATGCATGGGCACGCCGGTGATCTCGCGCTGGAACGTGGCCTTCGCCCGCTCCGACATCCGCCCGGCCGTCCTCGGGTCGCGCAGCAGCTCGGTCCCGCCGGGGTCGCCGGTGACCGCCTCGATGTAGGCGAGCGTGCTGATGACGAACGCGTCGTACGCGGCGATCCTGGCCGCCATCTCCTCCGCCCCCTCCTCGTCCACGTCCGAGTAGAGGTGCGCCAGGCCGTCGGCCCCCGCGTCCAGCGCGATCAGCGCCTCCCTGGCGGTGACCGTGTGGGCGATGACCTTGAGCCCGGCGGCGTGGCCCGCCGCCACCAGGACGGCGGCGAGCTCGGGCGTGAGGACCGGCAGATCCATGCCGGACACGCCACCGTCGTCGACGGCGATCTTCAGGTAGTCGGCGCCCTCCGCGAGCCTGGCCTCCACGAACGCCCTCGCCTGGCCGGGGTCGGCGACCGTGTCCAGGCCCGACTCCAGGCCGAGCGAGCGCATCAGGTCAGGGGTCATGAGCTGGGTCGGGTGACCGCCCGGGGCCGTGGCGATCATGCCGGAGCTGCGGAAGTCGGCCACGTCGTCGCGCTCGGCGGCCAGGCGGCGCTGGGCGGCCACGATGGGCGGCAGGTTGTTCATCTCCAGCTCGGTGGTGACGCCGAACCTCAGCGCCTCCGCCAGGTCGCCGTCGTAGGCGTGCGCGTGGGCGTCCATCAGGCCGGGCAGCAGGGTCTTGCCCGTGCCGTCCACCTCGACGTCCACGGGCCCGCCCGGCTCCGCGATGCGGTCGCCGTCGATCAGGACGTCGGTGCCGGTCAGGGTCCGCTCGCCGTCGAACACGCGGGCGTTCCGGATCAGGGTACGCATGTCTCCCCCGGAGATAGTTTTACATCGAATTAACCTCTCTTGGGATAGTACGGCGTCTAATCACTTTGGGCAAGGAAAGGGCCCGCGCCCCTCACGCGGAGCGCGGGCCCGGAGATCGATCAGTGCGAGTACGCCTGGAACTCGGCCGCCCTGACCTGATCCCGTTGCGGGCTGGCCGTGGCGCAGTCCGTCGCCGAGTTCGGGTCGGCGTCCTGCTCACCGGCGTACAGCGGGTTGCCGGTGCACTGCGTGGTGAGCGCGCGGAACATCAGGTGGGTGGCGCTCGTGGTCCGCACGTCGAACGACTTGAAGATCATGTCCGCGCCCCGCGGCCGCGGCAGCCCGGACTGGAACGCGTCCGCCGGGCTGGTGTAGATCTTCCGGAAGCTCGCCGGGTCGGCGCAGTTCGCGCTGCAGGCCAGCACCTCGAAGGAGCGCAGGCTGGAGAAGCGGTTCTGCCCGCCAGGGTCGGCCGGGTCGCCGATGTTGGGCCGCAGCATGGTGCTCACCTGCACCCTGCGGATCTTGACCGGCGCGTCGCCCGCCAGGTCCACGACCACCGACTTGCCGGCCGGCGCGCCGGTGAGCGAGGCCCAGTTCGTGGCCTCGGTCTCGTCGATCAGCCTGGCCTGGTTCACGCCGTCGCCCGTGGCCGTCGCCCCGCTCGCCGCCGAGGCGTGGTTGCGGGTCAGGGCCAGCGGGACCGGCAGCGTGATGCCGGGGACGACCGCGTACTTCAGCCGCTTGTGGCCGAAGCCGGCGCCCGCCACGACGAAGTCGTACAGGCCGGGCGTCATCTGGACCGTGTCGCCGAGCGGGGTGGCCGGGTCGGTGTCCGCGACGGGGACGACGCGGCCCTCGTAGTCGCCCACGTACAGCCGCAGCGCCGCGCCCTTCGCCTCGCCCAGCGGCTTGAGCTGCAGCGAGCCGTTCTTGCCCGCCGGGTTGACGAAGCTCGGCGTGGCGTCGGCGTCGTTCTGGCCGTTGCTGGCCGCGCCCTCGCCCAGGCCGTGCTCGGCGAACGCGCGCCACATGATGTCCTGGTTCGCGCCGCCGAAGCGGATCCGGTCCGCCGCCAGCAGCGCGTCGCGGTGATCGACGTAGCTGACCGCGCCCGAGGCCATCAGCAGCAGGGCGTCGAACGAGAGCTGGGCCCAGCGCCGGTTGCCCGGGCACTTGTCGACCGGCGTCTGACCGTCCGCGCACGCCCGCTGCTGCCTGGCCGTGCCCTGGCCGTACCGCTTGACGAAGGCCGCCCGCACGTCGAACTGGGTGGCCGACCAGATCTCGCCGTCGGCGTGCGACTGCGTGCCGACGATGTCGTAGCCCAGGTCGCTGTAGTTGAGCGGCGACTTCGACATGTCGTAGTTCCGGATGCCCGCCGCCTTGTCGCCCGTGACGTACCCGCCGGTGACGTACGGGGTCTGGCCCGAGGGACGGAAGCCGTACTCGAAGAGGTGCTCCATGGCGAACAGGTCGGAGGTGCTCTCGTTCATGGCGCCGGCCTGGGAGCCGCTCCATCCGGCGTTCGGCCCGCCGACCATGCGGCCGGAGATGGCGTGCGTGTACTCGTGGCCGATGACCGACATGTCGTAGTCGCCGTCCACGCAGGGCGCGTAGAACGAGCCGGCGATCGGCTGCCACAGGTACATGTTCGTGATCGGCGCGACCCCGTCCGGCCCGGTGATCTGGTTGGCGTTGTCGCGTACGGACAGGACCCGGGCGCCCGCCTGGGCGTTGCCCTGCTCGGGGTCGTTGCCGAGGCCGCCGCGCTCGCCGTTGTCCGCCTGCATGTTCCAGGCGGTCTCGGTGAACCCGAGCCGGTAGGACCAGTCATGCATGCGGTTGTGCATGGCGTTCAGGTTCGCCATGGCCGCCTCGAGGTCGGCCTCGCCCGGCTGGTCGAACACCGCGGGGTTGCACTTGGCCTCGTACCAGGTGTTCTTCCAGGGGTAGGTGTAGTTCCTGCTCGGCGTGAGCACGTTGGAGCGGGTGCCGACCGTGAACGCGTCGCCGCTGGCCCGGTTCTCGAAGGTCCTGGCCGCGTTGCCGAGGCTGGTGTTCGTGGGCGCGTCCGTCGTGTGGTCCACGTCCCACGCCTTGCCCGTCCCCGGGTCGCCGCCGCTGATGTAGTCGCAGCCCGGGCCGGGCGCGAAGCACCAGGTCTGGCGGGTGTCCTTGGAGGAGTAGTCGTCACGGGGGTTGGCCGGGAAGACGGACCAGTGCGGATTGTCCGGCTCGGCGTGGTGGTCGACCAGGTTCTCCCGCGTGATGATCGCGCCGCTGACCGCGTCCACGTGGGTGGTGAAGCCCGCCTCGGCGCCTTGCGCGCCACCGATCAGGACCACCTGGTACGCGCTGTGCACCCCGTCGGGCGCCGGCACCGCCACCGGGGTGGCCTGCTTGGTGATCGCGGTGGCCAGGTCGATGCCGCCGTCCCTGGCCGCGATCTCCAGGGCCTGCTGCGCGGTGATCGCGGCGGCCGGCGGCGCGCCCGTCTCGCGCGACAGCGAGGACGTGACGTGCCTGATCTGGCCGCCCGCCACGCCGATCGCGACGAGACCGTCCACGCCGGCCGGCAGGTCGCCGAACCGCTGGCGCAGCAGCACCGCGTGCCCCGCGCCGATGGGGTTGACCGCGACCGTCTCCAGAGCGTCCACGGCCTCGGCCGCCAGCCCGAAGACGCTCTCGTTGTTCTTGAGGTAGTCCTTCGCGGCCTGGACCGGGTCGGAGCTCAGGCCCTCGGCCAACGGTTCGGCGCTGACGACGGACGCCGGGGTGCCGAGTGCGTTCCAGCGGACCTCGGCGGCGGGACCGGCGCTGCGCCGGTCGGCCCCGGCCGGGGGCGGCACCCTGCCCTGGCGGTTGTCCACATCGGGTTTGCCGTGGTTCTCCGCCTGGAAGTCGTGGATCACCGGGGCCTGCCCGCCGGGTTCGCCCCGGGCCGCCCCTGTGAGGGGTAGAAGCGTCGCGGTGGCCGCGACGCAGATGAGCGTGCTGCGTAACCAGGACTTGGTCGACACGTTTCCCTCCTGCGTGTCAGGGATGCGCAGATTGCGCGCATCTTCGCAAGAGGTAGCACCCGCATCTCGGGCTGACAAGATCTTGTTAAGTCGGAAATATGAGCGTATAAGCAGTTGAAAAGTGCGGGACAGGTGGCCGGCGCCTCGACGAACCTGCAGAGTCGTTATAGACGACCATCCCTTACATGGAATGAGGGTTTCGTCCGCCGCGCCCGGCGCAGTTCCCGCACTGATCATTCAACCGGCGCCCCCGCGGCCGCCGCAACCGGTTTACCCGCCGGCGAACACCGAGGCGTACACGGTCCGCCCGTGCTCGGTGACCACCTGCCCGGCCAGCCCGCCGCCGGTGAGTGTGGACAGCCGCAGGTCGAGATAGCGCTCCTCCTCGACCAGGCGCACGTCACCGGCCGGGGCCGGCATCCAGGAGGCCACCTCGGCCAGCCGCGCGCCCCGGTCGCGCGCCAGCTCGGCCCGCAGCTCCGCCATGCTCCCGGCGTCGTACGGCTCCGCCGCCGCCCGCCCCGGCTCCGCCTGCCAGGCGGCCACGCCGTACGCGAAGCAGACCAGCGCCATCCACAGCTCGGCGAAATAGGCCGCGTCGGGCGCCAGCTCCAGCCCCGCGAACCGGTCGCGGACGAAGAACAGCGCCCCGAGCTGCCCCGGCATCAGCTCAAGCCGGCTCCGGAACTGGGTGAGCGTCGCCCGCTTGCGCGACAGGATCTGCTCCAGGTGCCCGCGGGACGGCAGCCCGTACGCGCTGTTGAGCGCGCTGATGTCCGGCCACAGCTTGGCGTAGTCGGACCGCCCGCGCAGCCGCAGCGCCTTGGCCCGCAGCTCCAGCGGCAGCACGAAGAACCACTGGTCGCGGCCCTCCAGGTAGCCGCCCTGGCCGGCCTGGACGCAGCAGGCGTCGTCGAAGCGCCTGGTCTGCCCGGCGCCGAGCAGCGCCGCGGAGCACAGGGCGTGGTTCTGCGCCGCGTCCTGGATGTAGCCGAGGTGCAGCGGCACGATGGCCACGCCCTCGCGGGCGCCGTTGTGCAGCTCCACCTGGCCGTAGCCGACGACCCGCTTGAGCTTCAACCCGGAGCGGGGCGGCACGATGCCCGGGCGTTCCGGGCCGTACACCGGCACCATGGTCAGCGCCCCGGCGCGCTGCGGGGTGCCCACCCGGTGGCCGCCCAGGTCGAGCGGCACCGGCATGAGCGTGTCCAGGCTGGTCATGTCCGTCCTCCTTCCAGCCGGTCGAGCATCGTCGTACGGATCCAGTCGCGCCCGGGCGCGCAGTGGCCGAACATCCACGGCAGCAGGCCCGCGAAGTCGTCCTGGTGCCAGAAGGACTGGCGCGGCAGCTCCGGCGCGGGGTCGCGCAGGGTCAGGTCGTCGCCACGGGTGAAGGTCGCCAGGCACAGCACCACGGGCGTGGTGACGCCGGCCCGCGGCAGCGTGGCCGCCACCCTGGACAGGTCGCCCGGCAGGTGGTTCTCGTAGCCGTCGGTCACGATCACCACCAGGTCGGGCGCCGTGTCCAGCGCGTCGAGCAGCCCGCCGGCCAGGTCGGTGGCCCCCGCCGGAACCCCCTCCGTCCCGCCGGTCTCGATCACGGTGAGCCGCTCGCAGACCTCGGCCAGCATCAGCCGCAGCGCCACGGCCTGGGACATCACGGCCCACTCGCGCTCGCCGTACCCGCGCATCGAGCCGGACGTGTCCAGCACCATGGCCACGCTCGCGTCGAGGCGGGGCAGCCCGCGGGTCGCCCGCGCCACGTACCCGGCCAGCGCCGGGCGCAGCTCGGCGGCCGGTCCGCCCTGGTAGAGGTGGACCAGCGTCGCGGCGATGTCACCCCGGTTGGTGGGCGTGACGATCGGCGGGTGCTCCCTGACCGGGTCGAGCGGCGCGGGCGGCTCCTGCGGGGCCGCCGCGCCGTACGTGCCGGGCGCGTAGAGCGCGCGCACCCGCTCGACCGCCCTGGCCGGGTCCGACGTGAAGCGCAGCAGGCTCCTGCGCAGCCGGCCGGACCCGGTGTCGCCCCCGGCGATCAGGCGGGCGCACCCGCGCGCGGTCGCCTTGCCGAGCGCGTGCTCGAAGCAGTCGACCAGGGCGGGACGGCGCGCCTCGATCAGCGCGTCCACGTCCGGGTGCTCCAGGACGAAGGCGACGATGGCCCGGGTGGTGTGCTTGTGGTTGGCGCGCAGCCGGCGCAGCGCCAGGAGGACCGTGAGCGCGTACGCGGGCGGCAGGCCGAACATGAGCGCCCTGGTCACCTTGGCCAGGGTGGCCCGGGTCCGGTCGTCCAGCCCGGCCTGCGAGGCGGCCAGCGTCCGCAGCAGCACGCGGGCGCGCTGCCAGGGGAGCACACCGGGCACCAGCGCGAGCAGCGCGTATCCCTCGGGGTCGCTCCGCTGGGCATTCCGGTGGAGCTCCGCGTCGTCCCAGACCGGCTCGCCGCCCCTGGACAGAACCAGTGGGACATCATGCGTCCGGAAATGCAGGAGAAGAGGTGGGGTGTCCACGGTATGCGAGTTTAAGAATTAGCTCCGGAAAATCACACCGATTTTCTTCCGTCACGATTCGCACGATTTCCGGAAATTCGCCGGGCGGAAAACGCGGTCAGCCGACGGCCATCCTGACGTCGAGCCAGACGAGGCGGTGGTCGGAGCTCGGGAAGGGGAAGACGCCGGTCAGCCGGGACAGCGGGTCGGCCTGCGGCGGCCAGAAGACGCCACCGCCCACGGCCCTCAGCCGCCTGGCCGGCAGCACGTAGTCGGCGCGGAGGTTTCCGGGCGCGGTGTCGGCGAAGTCGGCGGTGTCGTACTTCGGGTCGCCGGTGTGCGTGGCGTTCGCGCCGCCCTGCAGCGCCGCCGCCTCGGCCGCGCCCGCACTCGACGGCGCGGACCGGCCGTCGATCCTCGGGTGGTCGAGGAGCTGGTGGATCGCGCCCTGGTAGCTGTCGCCGTCGCTCGGGTCGGCGTTCTGGTCGCCGGCGATCACGAAGGCCGCCCCCGGCTCCAGCCCGCCGCGCCTGCCCCGGTCGTCGTAGAGGTAGCCGCCCCGGCCCGGATGCGTGTAGTCGGCCCACAGCCTGATCTCGTCGTGGTTGCGGCGGCCGTTGCGGTCCTCCGCGCCGTCGAACGTGGGCGGCGTCGGATGGCTGGCCAGGAGGTGCACGGTACGGTGCCCGACGCGTACGGGCACGTCCCAGTGGCTCTTCGAGGACAGGCGGAGCACCCGCAGCTCCTCGGCCGAGTACCAGCCGGGCGGCAGCGCGGCCCCGGGCATGTCCTTCCAGAGGAACTTCTGGAACGTGCGCACCCCCCGGGTGTCGATCGGGTGCTTCGAGTAGACGACCATGCCGTACTGCCCGGGGAAGGCGCCGAAGCCGTACGCGTCGTCGCCGTAGCCGGGGGCGCCCGGGGTGGTCACGGCGGAACCGTCGTTGTTCAGGTCGAAGCCCGAGGCCAGGCCGGTGTTGCTGGGTGCGGTGAACCGGTACGGATAGCTGATCGGCCGCGCGCCGCCCTGCCCCACCGACAGGTAGTTGTCCTGGAAGAGGCGGGCGGCGGCACCGGAGACGTCGTGGTCGAACTCGTTGATCAGCAGCACGTCGGGCCGCGCCCGCTGGACGATCTCGGCGATGACCTTCGCCTGCGCGTTGTCCGGGGTGGACAGGTCGCTGACGAGCTGCCCCTCCGCGCCCCGGTTGAGCGAGGCGTTGAAGGTGGCGAACCTGACCCGCGTCTGGGCCTGCGCCGGGACGGGGACGAAGACCGCCGCCGCGACGACGACCGCCAGGACACTACGGAAGATCATGGTGTCTCCCCTCGCACGGGCCCGTGGCCGGATCATGGCATCTCGCGACCGGACGCGCCAGTCACCATTCCCCCGCGATCAGCGGCGCGCGCGGTCCTCGATCACGGAGGCCGCCTGGGGCGCGACCCGGTCCGCCCAGACCGCCAGGACCTCCGCCAGCCGGGGCAGCTCGGACTCCAGCACCGCCAGGCCGGGGGTGGGCACGGTCGCGCCCAGCTCCACCAGCAGCGGGCGCAGGTGCACCTCGACCGCCAGCGCGTGCTTGGCGTCCCCCATGACCAGCACCGGCAGCGCCGCCTTGCCCGCCAGCGCCTGGGACGGCAGGCGGTCGAGGAACGACTTGAGCAGGCCGGTGTAGGTGCCCTTGTAGGTCGGGCTGGCCACCACCAGCACGCTCGCCTCCGCCACCAGCTCCAGCGCCACCTCCACGCCTGGGGACGAGCCGGGGGACAGCAGGTGCGGCCCGAGCGCGGACAGGTCCACCACCTCGAACGGCACCGCTTCACCGAGCCCGACGGACCCGTTTCCGGCCGCCCTGATCCCGGCACCCCCGGCACCCCCTGCCACCCCGCCCCCAGCCACCCCGGGCCCGGGTGCGTCGAGGCGTCGCTTGACCGCGCGGGCCGCCTCCGCCGCCACGGTCAGGGTCCTGGAGCCCTCCCGCGGGTTGCCGACCAGTGCGACGACGCTCATCGGCCCACCGCCACGATGGCGCGCGCCCAGCCGGTGACGAGGCCCGGCCACCTCCTGCGGCCGAGGTCCGCGCGGGGTTCCGCGTCGAGCCCGAAACCCTCCTCCGCCTCGTCGTCCGGGAGGTCATACCAGTGGACGTCGCCCTCGCGTTCGCCCGGCGCCGGATCCCAGCGCGATGTCGTCGTCTCAGCCATGGGAGGCCGTCACCTTCCGTTCCCGCGCCCGCGCCGCGGCGAGTTCGTCGCGCAGCAGGCTTCCTACGTGCCGTCGGTGCTCCGCGAACGCCGGATGCGCCCGCGAACCGCCCTCCATGGGATCAATCCCCACTTTCACCACTTCCTTGACACGGCCCGGGCCCGCCGTCATCACCGCGACCCGCCGCCCGAGGTAGACGGCCTCGCCGACGTCGTGCGTGACGAAGACGACGGTCTTGCCCGTGTGCCGCCAGACGCGTACGAACCGCTCCTGCAGCCACTCGCGCGTCCGCGCGTCCAGCCCGGCGAACGGCTCGTCCATCAGCAGCACGCCCGGGTCGAACGCGAGGCTGCGCGCGATGGCCACCAGCTGCCGCTCGCCCCCGGACAGCTCGTACGGATACCGCTCCTCGACGCCGGACAGCCCCACGACCCCGAGCAGCTCGCGCGCCCGCCGCGCCCGCTCCCGCACCGGCACCGCCCTGGCCTCCAGCCCGAACTCCACGTTGGCCTGGGCCGTGCGCCACGGGAACAGGGCGTACTGCTGGACGACGACGCCCCGGTCGAGCGCGGGCCCGGTGACGGGCGCGCCGTCTATGAGGACCTGGCCGGCGGTCGGCCGGGTGAGCCCGGCGATGAGGGCGAAGACGGTGGACTTGCCGCAGCCGCTGGGGCCGACGAGCGTGAGCAGCTCGCCGCGGCGCACGTCGAGGTCGAGGCCGGACAGCGCCGTGAACGGCTCGCCGGCGTCGCCCTGGAACGTCTTGGTCACGTTCCTGAGGCTGAGGTGAAGGCCCTGGCTCATGCGTACGAAGCTACGAGCAGGCACGCATGAAGTCAACATTTCCTACATGAGATATAGAGAATACCCCGGTCGATAGGCTCGTCCCCTGACAACGCTGACGATCGAGAGAGCTCATGATCTTCATCACCGCCAAGTTCCGCACCCTGCCCGAAGACGCCGACCGCTGGCCGGAGATCACCGCCGAGTTCACCGCGGCCACCCGCGCCGAGCCCGGCTGCCTGTGGTTCGACTGGTCCCGCAGCCTCGACGACCCCACCGAGTACGTCCTGGTGGAGGCGTTCCGGGACGGCGAGGCGGGGGCGGCGCACGTGCAGTCGGCCCACTTCAAGCAGGCCCAGCGGACGCTGCCGCCCCACCTCGCCGAGACGCCCCGCATCGTGAACACCACCCTCGACCAGGACGGCTGGTCCGAGCTGGGCGAGATGGCCGTCCCGCCCAAGGCCGAGTGACCCAGCGGGCGCTGCGCACGCCTCGTTACGCGAACGTTACGAGCCCCGTGCATCCTCGATAGGGGCGTTCTTCCAGCTCACAGGCCACGTGTCAGGGCGGATACGTTTTTTTCCGGGTTATTGACGAAAAAGCGGGGGCGTCGGCAGACTCTGCACATGTCACATCCCCGTGGCCCCCTGTCACAACTCCGGCGCGGGCACGAAGAGCTCGTGCTCGGGCTGCTGCGCAAGCACGGCCCGCTAAGCCGGGGCGAGCTGGGCAAGCACTGCGGACTGTCCCGCACGACCCTGTACGACATCCTCGCGGACCTGGTCTCCAGCGGCGCGGTCGTGACCGCGACCGCGCAGGAGGCGCCGCGCGGGCGCGGCAGGCCGGCTGAGACCCTGACCCTCAACCCCGACGCCGGCCAGGCGATCGGCATCGACTTCGCGCGCCGCGGGCTGCACGTCGCCGCCGTCAACCTGGCCCACGAGATCGTCGGCTCGGCCAGCGAGCCGCACGCGGCCGACCTGCCGTGGGAGCAGCGCGTCGCGCTGGCCGAGCGGCTCGTCGGGTCGCTGACGGGCACGGGCTCGGGGACGCTGCGGCTGGGCGCGCTGAGCGCGATCGGCGTCGGCGTGGTCGGCCCAGTCAGCGGTCCCGCCAGCGGACCCGCCGATGGCCCCGCCGATGGCCCCGCCAGCGGCCTCGCCGGGGAGCCCGCTGAGGAGGCGGGGGCGGACCGTGGGGACGGAGACGTTCGCGAGGCGGTCCCGCATCCCGTGCAGACGCTGTTGCGCGAGCGGTTCGGCGTGCCCGTGCTGATCGACAACAACACCCGCCTCGCCGCGCTCGGCGAGGCGATCTGGGGGGCCGCCGCCGGCGGGCGGGACGTGCTGTACCTGCGCCTGTCCCACGGTGTCGGCGGCGGGCTGGTGGTCGGCGGGTCGCTGCACCGCGGCGCGTACGGCCTGTCCGGCGAGTTCGGCCACATCACGGTCGAGCCGGACGGCGCCCGCTGCGACTGCGGCGGGACCGGCTGCCTGGAGACCGTCGCCTCGATAAGGGCCGTGCTGGACGCCTACCGCGCCGCCGGTGGCCGGGCCGGCGACGTGCGCGAGCTGGTGAAGGCCGTGGAGGGCGGCGACGCGAGCGCGCTGACGCTGCTGGACGGCGTCGGCACCAGGATCGGCGAGATGCTCGCGGCCCTGTGCAACGCGATCGGCCCCAGCGTCATCGTGATCGGCGGCGAGCTCGCGGAGACCGGCGACGCGCTGGCCGGGCCGATCGAGCGGGCGCTGCACGACCACGTCATGCCGGTCTCCCGGCATCGGGTGAGCCTGCGCCGGGCCACGCTCGGCGAGGTGGCCGGCGCCCTCGGCGGGATAGCCCTGGTGCTGCACGAATCCCCGCTGCTTTCTCGCTATCCGGCAGGACCGGATCTCGCAACAGAGGACTTGATGAACCCATGACCCAGCTCACCGCGCTGGGCAAGTCGTCGGCGGCTCCGGCCGTGCGGCGCGGCCCGAAGCGCTCGCGGCGCGCCATAGCGCTCAACCTGATCGCGGTCGTCATCGGCCTCCTCATCTGGACGTCGCTGGCCACCATCGGCGTGCAGGGCCTGCCCAACCCGCTCCAGGTGGCGGGCAAGGCCGGCGAGCTGGTCGCCGACGGCACGCTGCTGATGGACTCCCTGGCCAGCCTGCGCCGGGTGCTGCTGGGCTTCCTGCTCGGCACGCTGCTGGCGGTCCCGATCGGCTTCCTGATGGGCTGGTACGCCACCGCGCGCGGCCTGCTGGAGCCGTACGTGCAGTTCTTCCGCACCATCCCGCCGCTGGCGATCATCCCGCTGGCCATCGTGCTCATGGGCATCGGCGAGGTGCCGAAGGTCTTCGTGATCTTCCTGGCGTCGTTCCTGTCCAGCGTCGTGGCGACGTTCCAGGGCGTGGTGGACGTGGACAAGACGCTGATCAACGCCGCCCGCGTGCTCGGCGCGTCGGACCGGACCATCTTCCTCAAGGTCGTGGTGCCGGCCTCGACCCCGTTCATCCTGGTCGGGATGCGGGTGGGGCTCGGCTCGGCCTGGGGCACGCTGGTGGCCGCCGAGCTGATCGCCGCCCAGGAGGGCCTGGGCTTCCGGATGCAGCAGGCCCAGCTCTACTACGACCTGTCCACGATCTTCGTGGGCCTGATCGCCATCGGCGTGCTCGGCCTGCTGATGGACCGGCTGCTGCTGCTGGCCGAGCGACGCCTCACCAACTGGCAGGAGCGCCGATGAACACCAAGATCTCGTTCAGGGACGTGGTCAAGACCTACCCGATGAAGGACGAGACCTTCACCGCGCTGGACCACGTGTCGCTGGACGTCGCCGACCGCGAGTTCGTCACGGTCGTGGGCCCCTCGGGCTGCGGCAAGAGCACGCTGATGAGCATGGCCGCCGGGCTGGTCGAGCCGGACTCGGGCGAGGTGCTCGTGGACGGCCGGCCCGTCACCGGGCCGGGTCCGGACCGGGGGGTGATCTTCCAGCAGTACGCGCTGTTCCCGTGGCTGACCGTGCGCAAGAACGTCGAGTTCGGGCTGAAGCTCATGGAGCTGCCGGCCGATGAGCGCAGGCGGCGGGCCGAGCGGGCGATCGAGCTGGTCGGGCTGTCCGACTTCGCCGACGCGCTGCCCAAGATGCTGTCCGGCGGCATGAAGCAGCGCTGCGCGATCGCCCGCGCGTACGCGGTGAACCCGGGGGTCCTGCTCATGGACGAGCCGTTCGGCGCCCTCGACGCCCTGACCAGGGTGCAGCTCCAGGACCAGCTCCTCGACACGTGGAGCCAGGAGCAGCGCACGGTCATGTTCATCACCCACGACGTGGACGAGGCCGTCTACCTGGCCAGCCGGGTGATCGTGATGGCCGCCAGGCCCGGCCGCATCCAGCAGATCATCGACGTGGACCTGCCCTACCCGAGGACCGAGGAAATGCGGTTGTCGCCCGAGTTCGGGCGGATCCGCAACGAGGTCTGGCACGCCGTGTACCACCAGGCACCCGCCGCATCGGCGGCCTGACAAACCCCCCAGAAAGGACTGATCCGCCATGCGTTCTCTTCGTCGCGCCCTGACGGCCGCCTCGGCGGTGAGCCTGATAGCACTCTCCGTGACGGCCTGCTCCGACGACGGCTCCACGGTCAGGTTCGGCTACATCAGCGACTACAACGGCGCGAGCCTGCTCGCCATCGCCCAGAAGCAGGGCATGTGGGAGAAGCAGGGGCTCACGCCCGAGATCAAGGTGTTCACCAACGGGCCGCTGCAGATCCAGGCGCTCGGCGCGGGTGACCTCGACTTCGGCTACATCGGCCCGGGCGCGATGTGGCTGCCCGCCTCCGGCAAGGCCAAGGTCGTCGCGATCAACACGCTCGCGTACGCCGACCGTGTCATCGGCCGCCCCGGCGTCAAGACCATGCAGGACCTCAAGGGCAAGAAGGTCGGCGTGCCGGAGGGCACGTCCGGCGACATGGTGCTCAACCTGGCGCTGCAGAAGGCCGGCATGACGGCCAAGGACATCCAGAAGGTGCCCATGGACCCGGCCACCGTCGTCTCGGCGTTCGCCGCCGGGCAGATCGACGGGGCCGGCATCTGGTACCCGCTGATCGGCAACATCAAGCAGCAGGTGCCCGACATGGTGGAGATCGCCAGCACCAAGGAGTTCCCCGACAACTCGTTCCCGACCGCGTTCGTGGGCGGCACCGGGGTGGACGCCGAGCTCACCAACAAGGTGATCAAGGTGCTGCAGGAGGCCAACGACTGGCGGGCCGCGCACCCCGAGGAGTCGATCACCGAGGCGGCCGCCCTGCTCAAGCTGGACGCGGCCAAGGTCAAGGCCGACGCCGCCAACGTCCAGACCATGACCACCGCCGACCTGGTCGCCAAGACCAAGGACGGCACCGTGGCCAAGTGGCTGAACAGCCTGGGCGACTTCTTCGTCGGCACCGGCCAGCTCAAGTCGAAGCCGGACCCGGCGACGTACTACACCGGCGACCTCTACGAAAAGGCCTTCACCAAGTGAACCTGCTGTTCCTGATGACCGACCAGCACCGCGTCGACACCCTGGGCTGTTACGGCAACCCGCACGTGGCCACGCCCAACCTGGACAGGCTGGCCGCCACCGGCACGCGGTTCGATCGGTTCTACACGCCGACGGCCATCTGCACGCCCGCGCGGGCCAGCCTGCTCACCGGGCAGGCCCCGTTCCGGCACCGGCTGCTGGCGAACTACGAGCGCAACGTCGGTTATCTGGAGGACCTGCGGGAGGACGCCTTCACCTTCCCGGAGGCGCTGAAGGACCGCGGCTACCAGCTGGGGCTGATCGGCAAGTGGCACGGCGGGACCAGCCGCAACGCCGCCTCGTACGGCTTCGACGGCCCCGACCTGCCCGGCTGGCACAACCCGGTCGACCACCCCGACTACCTGGCGTACCTGGAGGAGCGGGGGCTGCCGCCGTACCGGATCTCGGAGCTGGTCCGGGGCACCACGCCCAACGGCAACCAGGGCAACCTGCTGGCGGCGCGGCTGCACCAGCCGGTCGAGGCCACGTTCGAGCACTACCTGGCGACCCGGGCGATCGAGCACATGGAGCGGTACGCGGCGGACGGTCGCCCGTTCTTCCTGGCCACGCACTTCTTCGGGCCGCACCTGCCGTACCTGCTGCCCGACGAGTACTTCGACATGTACGACCCGAGCCTGGTCGAGCTGCCGCCGTCGATCGCGGAGACGTTCGAGGGCAAGCCCCCGGTGCAGCGCAACTACAGCGCGCACTGGACGTTCGACACGATCCCCATCGAGGTGACCCGCAAGCTGATCGCGGTCTACTGGGGCTACGTGACGCTGATCGACCAGCAGATCGGCCGGATCCTCGACCGCATGGACGAGCTGGGCCTGTCGGACCGGACGGCGGTCTTCTTCACCGCCGACCACGGCGAGTTCACCGGCGCCCACCGGCTGCACGACAAGGGCCCGGCGATGTACGAGGACATCTACCGCATCCCCGGCATCGTCCGCATCCCCGGCCGGCCACCGCAGGTCAGGAACGAGTTCGTCAACCTCACCGACTGCACGGCGACGATCCTCGACCTGGCGGGCTGCGACACCAAGCCGGCCGTGGACAGCCGCAGCCTGGTGCCCCTCGTGCGCGGCGAGCACCCCGAGTGGCCGGCCGAGCTGCTCGCGGAGTTCCACGGCCACCACTTCCCCTACCCGCAGCGCATGATCCGCGACGACCGCTACAAGCTGGTCGTCAACCCGGAGTCGGTCAACGAGCTGTACGACCTGCGGGACGACCCGCACGAGCTGAGCAACCGGTACACCCACCCGGAGCTGGCCCCGGTCCGGCGCCGCCTGATGCGCAGGCTGTACGACCTGCTGCGCGACCGCGGCGACAACTTCTACCACTGGATGACCCCGATGTACGACATCGGGACCTCGGACTACGACCCCACGCTGAGTTCCTTCGAGAAAGAGACCACTGGCCGATGAAGGGAGTCATCCCAAGGACGAGCTCAGGATCGGCCTGATCTCGATGAACAGGACCGGCGCGGTCGCCAAGTTCGACTACGTCCGGACTTATCGCGACTGATCCTCCGATTCCCGTTCTGCGAAACGTGTCCCGTCCGGTACTCCCGGTGTGCTTGACTCCCGCCTGGTAACCACACCCTCTGGGAGGGTTCATGGGGGAGTTCGTAGGGATCGACCCCCGCGGCGCACAAGAACTGATCCGCCGGTTGGAGGCGGGCAAGGGAGTCCTCGGCGGGACGCGGCCCGGGCTCGACGCGGCGATCGCCGAGGCGGGCCAGGACTGGACCGGCCGCCAGGGCACCACGGCCATGCACCGCACCTGGGCGTTCTACCACGAGTCCCAGCAGGACTTGAGGTGGCGCATCGACACGCTGGAGCAGCTCGTGCCGGTGCGCGAGCGAGGCATGCTCACCGGAACGTTCCCCTTCGGCAGCGAGGCGGAGGCCCGGCGGGCCGCCGAGGATACGGCCGTCGCCATCCGCGCGGCCGAAGACGCCGCAGCCGAAGACGCCGCGGCCGGCGGCGAGGTTCCGGACATCGAGGGCAAGGCCGGCGATCCCGCGTACGCGGCGGCGCTGCTGGCGGCCCTCGGACCGGACGCCTTCACCCGGGCGCTGGACGGCGGGCTGGCCGAGGCGTTCGCGAGCGCCGAACGCACCGGGCGGCTCGGGGACGAGTGGTACGCGCTCGTGGAGAGCGCCCCGCCCGACGTGCTGACCCGGCTGGTCACGCTGGCCGGGCAGTCGGGCACGTTCCTCAACCGGGTGGCGGTGGGGCTGCTGAACCGCCTGCCGGATCCGGGCTGGAGCCCGCAGGGCCTGATCGCGGCGTACGGGCGCGACCCGCTGGCCTTCCAGCAGCTGCTGGCCGAGCACCCGCGCGAGACCCGCGTCCTGCTGGCCGCCGCCGCGGCCGACCCCGCGATCGAGGAGGCGCTCGCGGGAGTGCTGCACGAGGCGATGAAGCCCGGCGCCGGCGCCGACGGGCTGCGGGAGCGGGCCTGGGTCAACGTCGTGCGCGGCATCGACGAGATCGACGCCGAGGCCGACGCGGAGACCGAGGGCCGCTGAGCATGCACAACAGGCACCAGTTGCTCCGCGAGGCGGCCGAGAAGGAGTCGCTGGCCGCCGCCTTCACGCGGTACGCCAGGGGCCTGTCGGACGCGTTCGAGGGCATCCCGACGCGCCCGGGCGACTGCGCGTCCTACTGGACGGGCCCGGCCGCGCAGCGGTTCCTGACGCAGGTGCTGCGGCTGCGCCGCGAGATGGACGACCTCGAGGACTCCTGCCTGTCCACCGCCGAGAACCTGCGCCGCCGGGCCAGGCGGCTGCGCGAGGAGGCGGCGGCCGGTCAGTGCGGGCCGACGTCGGACGACAACCGCTGGGCCAGGTAGATCGGCACCACCGAGGTCACGATGAGCGCGGCCGCCACCACGTTCACCACCGGCGCCTGGTTCGGCCGGAAGAGGTTCTCGAAGATCCAGATCGGCAGCGTGCGCACCCCGGCACCCGCCGTGAACGTGGTCACGATGATCTCGTCGAACGACAGCGCGAACGCCAGCAGCCCGCCCGCCAGCAGCGCCGACCGGATCATCGGGAACGTCACCAGCCGGAAGGTCGTGAACGGCCCCGCGCCGAGGTCCGCCGACGCCTCCTCCATGCTCGTCCCCGTACGCCGCAACCGCGCCAGCACGTTGTTGTAGACGGTCACCACGCAGAACGTGGCGTGCCCGACCACCACCGTGAACAGCCCGAGCCCCACCCCGAACGGCTCCAGCACGGTGCGGAAGGCGTTGTTGAGCGCGATCCCCGTCACGATGCCGGGCAGCGCGATGGGCAGGATGATCACCAGCGACACGGTCTGGCGGCCGAAGAAGCGGTAGCGCTGCACGGCGAAGGCCGCCATCGTCCCCAGCACCAGCGCGATCGCGGTGGCCCCCAGCCCGGCCCGCACCGAGGTCCACAGCGCGTCGCGCACCCCCGACGAGGCCCAGGCCGCCTCCCACCAGCGGAGCGTCAGCCCGGACGGCGGCCAGCCGAACGTGCGGTCGGCGTTGACCGAGTTGAGCAGCACGACCAGCAGCGGCACGTAGATCACGACCAGCCCGGCGGCGAGCGCGAGCCGGAGCAGCAGCCGGGACAGGCGGGACAGCTTCACAGGTTCTCCAAGGCCCCGGTACGGCGCACCGCCGCCAGGTAGATCAGCATGATCACGACCGGCACGGTCGCCACGGCCGCCGCGAACGGCAGGTTGTTGGCCGCCCCGATGTTGTCGTAGACCACGTTCCCGATGAGCTGGCTCCGCCCGCCGACGATCTTGACGGCGATGTAGTCGCCCAGCGACAGCGAGAACGTGAAGATCGACCCCGCGATCACGGCGGGGAACGTCAGCGGCCAGATGACCGTGCGTAAGACCCGCCCGGCCCGGGCCCCGAGGTCCCCCGCCGCCTCCAGCATCGAGCCGGGCAGCCGCTCCAGCCCCGCGTAGATGGGCAGGATCATGTACGGCAGCCACAGGTACGCCAGCGTCAGCACCGTGGCCGTCACCCCGAAGCCCCAGCCCAGCAGCCCGCCCGACGACAACATGACCCGCCACGCGTACGCCTTGACCAGGTAGCTCGCCCACAGCGGCGTCAGCACCGCGATCACCAGCCAGCGCCGCGCCCGCGGCGAGGCCAGCTTGGCCATCGCGAACGCCATCGGGAAGGCCACCACCAGGTCGATCGCCGTCACCGCGAGCGCCACCCCGATCGAGCGCAGCGCAATCGTCCGGTACACCTCCACCGTGACCAGGTCACGGAAGTTCGCCCAGGTGAACGTCCTGATCAGCTCGCCGGTGAAGGTGTCCGTGCTGTAGAACGCGGTGACGAGCAGCGCCCCCAGCGCGCCCAGGTAGGCCAGCCCCAGCCACGCCAGCGGCGCCGACAGCAGCAGCGACAGCCGTACGCCCGCCCTGCGGTGCAGGAAGGCCGCGACTCGGGTCAACCCTTGATCTCCGTCCAGGCCCGCGTCCACTCGGAGTAGTCCTTGCACTTCACGTCCGTGCGGCCGTCGAGGCACTGGGCGATCGGGGTGGTCCAGTAGTGGACCTTCGAGAAGTACGTCTCGTCGGTGGCGTGGAAGGTCTCGCAGTGCTTGGCGTCGGCGGTCTCCTCGCACGCCTTGGCGTTCGAGGGGGCCTCACCGAAATACTCGGCGACCTGCGCGTTCGCCGTGGGCGAGATGATCCAGTCGAGCCAGCGGTAGGCGCAGTTCGGGTGCGCGGCCTTGGCGGCCACCATCCACGTGTCCGACCAGCCGGTGGCGCCTTCCTTCGGCAGGACGGCCTCCACCGGGGCCTTCTCGCTCTTGGCCACGTTGACGATGACCTGCCAGGTCGTGCCCACGACGGAGTCGCCGCTCTTGAACGCCTGGATCTCCTTGGTGTAGTCCGACCAGTACTCGCCGACGATCTGCTTCTGCTGCTTGAGCAGGTCGACGGCGGCCTGGAACTGCTTGTCGTCCAGCGCGTACGGGCTCTTGATCCCGAGGTCGGGCTTGGTCGCCATCAGGTAGACGGCGGCGTCGGCGATGTAGATGGGCGAGTCGTAGGCCGTGACCTTGCCCTTGTACGGGGAGTTCGGGTCGAACACCACGCTCCACGAGTCGGGGGCGGGCTTGACCGTGTCGGTGCGCCACATCAGCAGGTTGGCGCCCCTGCCGTGCGGGACCCCGTACGGGACGCCGTCCACGGAGTTCCACGGCTTGCTCTTGAGGCCGTCGAACACGTCGGTGTAGTTCGGGATCAGGCTCGTGTTGACCGGCGCGACGGTGCCGGCCGCGATCAGGCGCAGGGAGGCGTCGCCGGAGGCCGAGACGGCGTCGTACTGGCCGGTCCTCATGAGGGTGACCATCTCGTCCGAGGTGCCCGCGACCTTGGTGTTCACCTGGCAGCCGGTCTCCTGCTCGAACGGGGTGACCCAGTCCACCTTGGGGTCGTTGGTGCCGTCCTCGACGTAGCCGGCCCAGGCCACGAGGTTGACCTCGCCCTCGCCGGTGCCGAGATTCTGCAGGGCGTCGATCTTCGGCGGGACGAAGCCGGTCTGGCCCGGCGCCGGGGCCGCGCCGCCGGTGGGCGTGGTGGAGCCGCCACCGCAGGCCGTGACCAGGACGAGTGCCGCCGCGGTGATGACTGTTCCGGTCGGTCGCATGCCTTCTCCTATTGACGATGCTCCTGCTTCGAGGGCTCCTGCTTGACGGGGACTCCTGCTTGACGGGGGCTCCTGCTTCACGAGGTGATGGCGAACTCGTGCCGCCGCTGCCACACGAGCCGCACCCGGGCCCCTCTCAGCCCCATCACCTCCATGGACGAGACCTCGAGGTTCTGCTGCAGCGCGATCAGCCGCCCGCCGGCGTCGAGGTCGACGACGAACCTGGTGGCCGCGCCCGCGTACACGACCTCGGCGACCGTCCCGGTGGCGGAGTGCTCCCCGGGGCCGGCCCCGCCGGACTCGCCGGGCACCACGCGCAGCTTCTCCGGGCGCACGCTGAACGTGCCCGGACGGCCGAGGATCTTCTCGGCGGCGGCGCCGGAGATGAGGTTGGAGGTGCCCACGAACCCGGCCACGAACTCGGTGGCGGGCCGCTCGTAGATCTCGGCCGGCGTGCCGACCTGCTCGATCCGGCCCCGGTCGAACACCGCGACCCGGTCGCTCATCGTCAGCGCCTCCTCCTGGTCGTGCGTGACGAACAGGAACGTGATGCCGACCTCGCGCTGCAGCTCCTTCAGCTCGACCTGCATCTCCTCGCGCAGCTTGAGGTCGAGGGCGCCGAGGGGCTCGTCCAGCAGCAGCACGCGGGGCCGGTTGACCAGTGCCCGGGCGAGCGCGACCCGCTGGCGCTGGCCGCCGGAGAGCTCGCCGGGGCGCCGGCTCTCGAAGCCCTCCAGGCGTACCGAGCGCAGCGCGGCGGCGGCCCGCTCGCGCCGCTCGGCCCTGGGGATCCGCTTCACGCGCAGGCCGTACTCGACGTTGGCCCGCACGTTCATGTGCGGGAACAGCGCGTAGTCCTGGAAGACGGTGTTGACGTCGCGCTCGAAGGGGGCCAGGCAGGTGACGTCCCGGCCGCCCAGCTCGACCGTGCCGGCGGTCGGCGTCTCGAAACCGGCGATCATGCGCAGGACCGTGGTCTTGCCGGATCCGGACGGGCCGAGCATCGCGAAGAACTCGCCGTCGCGGACCTCGAGATCGATGCCGTCCACGGCCGTGACCGGCCCGAACTCCTTGCGCAGCCCGGTTAACCCCACGGCCGCGTCGCTGCCTGGCATAACCGAAAACATATGATTTCAAATGTTTCGCGATAAGAGTGTTTCCTGTAGCAATGTCGTTGACGTGGGAGGGGTGGGGGCGATGGCGGCGAGCGGGTCCCATCTGGCCGTGTTCGCACCCGTGGGAGGCGCCGGCCGGGTGGACGCCGTCGTACGCCGGCTCGCCGACGCCATCGCCCTGGGCCTGCTGGCCGACGGGGAGCAGCTCCCCTCGGAGGCGGAGCTGGCGGCGCGGCTCGGCGTCTCCACGGTGACGCTGCGGGAGGCGCTCATGGCGCTGCGCCAGCGGGGGCTGGTCGAGACGCGCCGCGGGCGGGGCGGCGGCAGCTTCGTCCGCACGCCGCGGGAGCCGCTGGAGCTCGGGGCGCGGCTGCGCGCGTTCGCCGTGGACGAGCTGCGGGACCTGGGCGACCACTACGCGGCCATCGCCGGCGCCGCCGCGCGGCTGGCGGCCCGGCGGGCGCTGCCCGGGGACGTGGCGCCGCTGTGGCGATCGCTCGACGACATGGCCACGGCCTCGGCGCAGGCCGGCTCGGGGGCCGCGCTCCGGCGGCTGGACGGGCGCTTCCACGTGGAGGTCGCGGCGGCTTCGCAGTCGGCACGACTCACTCAGGAGGAGATCCGGTTACAGGCCGACATCGGGCCGTTGCTGTGGCTTCCGTACGACGAGCCGGGCGGGCACCATGAGGCCACGGCCCAGCATCGCGCCATCGCCGAGGCCATCCGCCGCGGTGACCCCGGCGAGGCCCGCGACCTGGCCGAACGGCATGTGCTCGACGCGATCGAACGGCTGATCGAGCTGCGGCTGCGGCTGGCGGACGCCTGACCGCAGGGCGGATCGGCGGCCGGCGGGTGGTGGCGGGCCCGAACCAGGCACGGAGGTGCACGATGCCCCAGCCCCCGACCCCAGCCCCACCGGATCCCCGCGACGGCGCGGATGGAGAGGTGGGGCGGGCCGTGGCGTGCGTGCGTGCGGCCGTGGAGGGCGTCTTCGCGGCGCTCGACGACGTACGGGAGCGCACGGCGGTCCTGATCGCCGGCCGGACGCGGGCGGGACGGCCCCTGGGCAAGGCGGACCTGGCGACGCTGCGGCCCGCGTTGTTCCGCCGTCTCGGCGGGCTCGTCGCCGGCATCGGGTTCATCGCCGCCCCGGGCCTGCTGGAGGACGCGCCGTGGTGGCTGGAGTGGTGGCAGGACGACCCGTCCGGCCGGCCGGTGCAGCTCCTGCGCGACCTCGACCCGGCCAGCAGCGCCTTCTACGACTACACGCACTGGGAGTGGTACACGGGACCGGCCGGCGGGGCCGAGCGGACGATCTGCGGGCCGTACGTCGACTACCTGTGCACCGACGAGTACAGCCTGACCCTGTCGGTGCCCGTGACCGCCGGGGGCGGGTTCGCCGGGGTGGCGGCGGCGGACGTGTTCGTGCGGCGGTTCGAGGGGGAGATCGTGCCGGTGCTGCGCGAGGTGCCGGTGCCCGCGTTCGTGATCAGTGCGGCCGGGCGGGTGGTGGCCTCCAACACGGCCAGGTGGATCGGCGGGTCGGTCTTCCGGGGTGAGGCGGGGTTCGAGACACACCCGTGCGGCGGGCTGCCCCTGTCGCTCGTCGCCGCAAGCACCGCAAACGGCTTATGGGTTTAACGCAAGAATTTGAGGCATCGCTGAAAGTAGTTCACAGGGCCTTGTGGAGCGGTGTGCGGGGGGCCTAATGTCGCCTCACCCCCAGAACCAGCGCCAGCGAACCGGCGCCGGCGGAACCAGCGAGAATCGAGCACGCGATGCCTCGTACCCTCACCGCGGCGCTCCTCGCCGCCGCCCTGGCCTGCGGCCTCACCGGCCCGGCCCTGGCAGACTCCCCCGGGCCCGCCCCGGTCGTGACGCGGGCGGCCCTGGATCCGGCGCTGGTCGCGGGCCGGGGCGCCGACGTGGCCTTCGCCGAGCAGGAGGCGGAGAACGCCACGACGAACGGCACGGTGATCGGGCCCGACCGCAGCGCGTACACGTTGCCCGCCGAGGCGTCCGGGCGCAGGGCGGTCCGGCTGGCGCCCGGGCAGCACGTGGAGTTCACGCTGCCGGCCAGGGCCAACGCGATCACCGTGCGCTACAGCATCCCCGACGCGCCCGGCGGGGGCGGCATCACGGCGCCGCTCGACGTCACGGTCAACGGCAGGGCCCGCACCACGATGACGCTGACGTCGCAGTACGCGTGGCTGTACAACCAGTACCCTTTCACCAACGACCCCGGCGCCGGCCTGCTGCACCCCGACTGGTGGATCACCGAGTGCTCGTGCGTGCCGAGCGCCACCACGCCGCCGCCCGTGATCGCGAAGCCGTTCCGGCCGAACCACTTCTACGACGAGCAGCGCCTGCTGCTCGGGCGCACCTACCGCGCGGGCGACCGGGTACGCCTGACGGTCCCGGCCGGCAGCAGGGCCGGATGGACGGTCGTCGACCTGCTCGACTCCGAGCTCGTCGGCCCGCCGAAGGTCGAGCTCCTGGCGGCCGACGTGCTGGCGTTCGGCGCCGACCCCACCGGGCGGCGCGACTCGGCGAACGCGATCGACAAGGCCATCGCGTTCGCCAAGCGCAAGGGGCTGAAGGTGTACCTCCCGCCGGGGACGTACCAGGTGAACCGGCACATCATCGTGGACGACGTGACCATCACCGGCGCCGGGAGCTGGTACACGATCGTCAAGGGCCGCGAGGTCGCCCTCCCGAGCCCGGCCCCCGACGGGTCCTTGCACACGGGCGTCGGCTTCTACGGCAGGCCCGCCGCCGAGGGCGGCAGCCGCGACGTGCACCTGTCGGACTTCGCGATCGAGGGCGACGTACGCGAGCGCATCGACACCGACCAGGTCAACGGCATCGGCGGCGCGATGAGCGACTCCACCATCGACGGCCTGCACATCCGCCACACCAAGGTCGGCATCTGGCTCGACGGCCCGATGACGAACGTGCGGATCACCAACAACGTCATCGTCGACCAGATCGCCGACGCCCTCAACTTCCACACCGGCGTCACGAACTCGGTCGTGTCGAACAACTTCATCCGCAACACCGGCGACGACGCCCTGGCCATGTGGTCGGAGAAGAGCGCCAACTCCGGAAACACGTTCGACCACAACACCGTGCAGACGCCCACGCTGGCCAACGGCATCGCCGTCTACGGCGGCGGGGACAACACGATCTCCGGCAACCTGATCGCCGACCCGATCAGGGAGGGCAGCGCGCTCCAGGTGGGCTCCCGCTTCGGGGCCGAGCCGTTCACCGGGCGGCTGGACATCACCGGCAACACGACGGTCAGGTCCGGCACCTACGAGCTGAACTGGAACATCGGCCTGGGCGCCATCTGGTTCTACGCGCTGGAGCGGGACATCTCCGCCGACATCAGGGTGACCGGCAACCATTTCCTGGACAACACCTACAACGCGATCATGCTGGTGAGCGAGTGGTCGGTGAAGGACCTCTACTCGATCGACAACGTGCACTTCAAGGACATCCGGGTGGACGGCACCGGCACCTCGGTGGTCAGCGCGCGGGTGAAGGGGTCGGCCACGTTCGAGAACGTCGACGCGCGCAACGTCGGCGCGGTCGGGGTCAACAACTGCGGGTCGTTCGGCTTCCCCGCCACCGGCTCGGAGTTCTCCCTGGCCGATCGCGGCGGCAACGACGGGGGCTGGCTGGCGCCGTGGCTGCTGCCGAACACCATCACCTGCGACGACCGCCCGCCGGTCGTGGCGCCCCCGCCCCCGTCACCCTGGTGAGGCGGGGAACAGCGAGCAGAAGTTCCGCACGAGCGGGTTCGGGTCGCCGGTGCGCCAGGTCACGTCCAGCGTGACGACCCTGGTCTCCGGCGACAGCGGCCGGAACACCACGTCACCGCGCCGCAGCCGGGCCACCGACTCGGGCACGATCGACACGCCGATCCCCGCCGCGACCAGGCCCACGATGGTCTGCATCTGCACGGCCTCCTGGACGATCCCGGGCTCGAACCCGGCCGCCCTGGCCACGGCGGTGATCTGGTCGTACAGGCCGGGCCCGTACCGGCGGGGGAACATCACGAACGGCTCCCCCGCCAGCGCCGCGGCCGGGAGCGGCGTGCGGGTGGCCAGCGGATGGCCGCTGGGCAGGGCGGCGAGCAGCAGCTCGCGGGCCACCGTCCGGGTGGACAGCATTTCGGCGGCCGCCCCGGCCAGCGGCGCGTGCAGCAGGCCGACGTCGAGCAGGCCCTGCCGCAGCTCCTCGGCCTGCTGCGCGGTGGTCAGCTCGCGCAGCTCCACCTGCACGGCGGGGTAGCGGGCGCGGAAGCGCCGCAGCACCCTCGGCAGGGTCAGGTTGGTCGCCGACCCGACGAACCCGATCGCCAGCCGCCCCGCCTCGCCCCGGCCCGCCCGCCTGGCCGCCTCGGCGGCCAGCTCGGCGTGCGCCAGGCTCGTACGCGCCTCCGCGACGAACGCCTCGCCCGCCGGCGTGAGCCGCACCTGCCTGGTCGTCCGCTCGAACAGCTGCACGCCCAGCTCCTCCTCCAGCTTGCCGATCTGCTGGCTGAAGGGCGGCTGCCGGACACCCTCGCGCAGCGCCGCGCGGCCGAAGTTGAGCTCCTCGGCGAGCGCCACGGCGTAGCGGAGCTGCTGCAGGTTCACGCCATCACCGTACGGTCACCGCACGGTCACCGCATGGCCGCCAGGCCCCTGACCACAGTGGTGGCCAGCGTGCCGATCTCGGCGATGCCGATGGTCACCGTGTCGCCGTCCTGGAGCGTGAAGGGCAGGTCGGGAACCAGGCACGTGCCCGTGGCCAGGATCGCGCCGTCCGGGAAGGCGTCGGCCCGGAACAGGTAGCCGGCCAGGTCGTCCAGGCGCCGGTTGAGCTGGGAGGTGCTGGCCTTGCCCGCCCACACGGTCTCCCCGGCCCTGGCGATGCTCAGCGAGATGTCCAGCGCGTACGGGTCGGCGACCTCCCACGCGGGCCTGATCGCCGGCCCCACCGCGCAGCCGCCCAGGTAGATCTTGGCCTGCGGCAGGTAGAGCGGGTTGACGCCCTCGATGGTGCGCGAGCTGACGTCGTTCACCACGGTGTAGCCGACGATCTCGCCGTGCGCGTTCAGCACCAGGCCGAGCTCGGGCTCCGGCACGTCGATCTCCGAGTCCTCGCGCACCGCGATGCGGCCGCCGTCGCCGGAGACCTTCCACGCGACCGACTTGAAGAACAGCTCGGGCCGCTCGGCGTCGTAGACCAGCTCGTACACGTCGGCGGCCCGCTCGCTCTCCAGCACCCGGGCCTCGCGCGAGCGCCGGTAGGTGACGCCGGCCGCCCACACCTCCATGCGCCCGTCCACCGGGGCGAGCCGGCTCACGGACCCGGACGGGTGCCGCGGGCCGTCCGCCGCCGCGCACCGCTCGCGCAGCCCATCGGAGGACAGCCGGAGCAGCTCGCCCACGGTGGTGACCCCGGACAGCTCCACCACCTGCTCACCGTCGTCGACTCCGACCGCGTCGGCGCCGGTCAGGGGGCTGGTGAACCGTACGATCTGCATGCCTGCTCCTAAGCTCCGTCAGAAGAGGGGCACAATGTCATCCGATGAATTGTCCCCTACGGGATCAACTTAGTAGTTTGCCGGGGTTGATCGGGAGGGTCCTGGGCCGATCAGATCACCTCGAAGTCCGCCATCATCGCCATGTCCTCGTGTTCCAGGTTGTGGCAGTGGAGCATGTACCGGCCACGGTAGCCGTCGAAGCGCAGGAGCACGTCCACGACCTCGTACGGGCGCACGTCCACCGTGTCCTTCCAGCCCGCGTCCGTCGCGGCGGGCGGCCGGCCGTTCCTGGCCAGCACCTGGAAGTGGGCCAGGTGCACGTGCACGGGGTGGTGGAAGTCGCTGGTCAGCCGCCAGACCTCGGCGGTGCCCAGGCGCGCGCGGGCCAGCGGGACGCCGGGACGGTAGGGGTGGCCGTTGACCGTCCAGAGGTCGTCCGTCCTGCGGAAGTCGAACGCGCGGGTCGTGACGGCGCGCGGCCGGTCCGGCGGGCGGGACAGGCGGGCCGGGACGGCGCTGTCGTCGGGGGCCCGGCGGGTGACGACGAAGCGCATGACGTTCCCGGCCGGGCCGCCGGCCAGGGTGTTGACCAGGGTGACCGCCGTGCCCACCGGGTACGCGGAGAAGTCCACGACGACGTCGTAGCGCTCGCCCGGGGAGATCGGGATCGTGTCGTGGACCACGGGCGCGGCCAGCAGGCCGGCGTCGCTGCCGATCTGGATGAACCGGCCGCCGGGGGTGAGCCGGAGGCGGTACCTGCGGGCGTTGGAGGCGTTCAGCAGCCGCAGCCGGTAGCGGGTGGCGCTCACCTCGGCCACCGGCCAGGGCGCGCCGTTGACCAGGATCACGTCCCCCTCGACGCCCTCCATGTAGTCGCCGTCGAGCGCCTGCCAGTCACCGCCGCGTCCACCGCCGTGCCCACCGCCATGCCCACCGCCGTGCCCACCGCCATGCCCGCCGCCGTGGGCGGCCCCGTGCGCGGCCGTCCCGCCGCCGTGGGCGGCCGGGTCGCCGCCGTACGCCTGGGGGTAGCGGAAGGAGCCGTCCTCCTCGAACGCCCGGTCGCAGATCAGCAGCGGCAGCTCCCGCTCGCCCCCGGGCAGCGGCAGCGCGTCCTCCTCCGCGTCGCGGACGAGCGCGAACCCCGCCAGCCCCCGCCACACCTGCGGCGCGGTGAAGTCCATGCGGTGATCGTGGTACCAGAGCGTGGCGGCCCGCTGCTCCACCGGGTAGCGGTAGTCCTTCACCACCTGGTGCAGCACCTCCCCCGGGTGACCGCGGTGCGGGGCGTGGCCGGCCGGCACGACCAGGTCGGTCGGGTAGCCGTCGGAGGCGGGCGGGGTGACGCCGCCGTGCAGATGGGTGGAGGTGGGTACGGGCAGCTCGTTGCGCACGCTGACCGTGACGGGGACGCCGCGCCGCAGCTCGAACGTGGGGCCGGGGAAGGTGCCGCCGTAGCCCCACACCTCCGTGCGCAGGCCGGGCAGGATCTCCGCCGCGGCCACCCGCTGCGTCACCTCGTAGTGCCCGGGACGTACCGGCCGGGCGGCCTCGGGGATCGGCAGCGGGACCGTGAAGGGCTCTGGCAGGGGAGCCCGGCTGGTCAGAAGCTCCCCCGCGCTCTCGTGCGGCCCGCCGCACCCGGCGACGGCGGCGACCCCGGCCGCGCCCAGCACCCCGAGAAACGCCCGCCGGGAAACGCCCGCGCTCATGCCGCGCCCGCGCCCGCGGCGGCGGGGGTGCGGAAAGCGCGCCAGGCCCAGGCGGTGAAGGCGGCGGACAGGCCGAAGACGGCCATGCCGAGCGGGAAGTGCGGCGCGACGAGCCGGGACTGCCCCAGCACCACCTGCACCGTCTCCGCCGCTACGATGCCCAGGCTGGCCGGCGCCGGCCACAGCGGCCCCCGGCCCGGCCGCCACAGCAGCACGGCGGCCACGAGCTGCAGGTAGAGCAGGCTGTGGGTGACGCCGGCGTTGTCCCGGTGCCAGGTCAGCAGGTCAACGTCGCCGGTGACGAACAGCCCGGCGAGCACGGCCTGCGCCAGCACCCCGGTCAGGTGGGCGGCGGCCAGGACCCGCAGCGACCAGACGATCCAGCCGGGCGGCGGTGCGGTGTTCAAGGAGGTCATGGCCGACATGCTCCAAGGAGGAGCCCCTGGTCACATCCCACGCGGGAGGGCCTCCCCGCGTACTCCCGGGGTCGTACGCAGGACGTCCTGAGCCGGGAACGTACGACCGGGGGATGACGCCCGGTCTGAACGCGGTCGCCTACCTTGTTCTGCATGAACCCCCGGAAGATGGACGCGCTCGTCGCGCTGGGCGCCCTGGTGGCGATCGTGCCGGGCACGTACGCGAACCTGTCGTGGACCGGGCCCTTCGAGCGGCCGCTCGACCCGCTGGGCCTGACGCTGATCACGGTCGCGGCCCTGTCGCTCGCCTTCCGGCGCACCGCCCCGCTGGCCGCGGGCATCGTCGCGGCGGCCTGCGGGGTCGTCTACTACGCGGCCCACTACCCGGGCGTGTTCGCCGCCGCGCCCGCGCTGGCCTCGATCTACACCCTCGCCGTGCTCGGCCGCCGCCGGGCCGCGATCTGGCTGGCGGTGGCGCTGGCCGGGGCGGTGTACGGGCTGATGGCGCTGTCGCCCGCCGATCCCGCCGCCGGCAACTCGATGACGCTGCTGAGCGGCTGGCTGGTGGCGATGGTGGTGGCCGGCGAGGTGATCAGGGGCCGCCGGGCGTACCTGCGGGCGGTGGAGCAGCGGGCGGAGGAGGCCGAGCGCACCCGGGAGGAGGCCGCGCTGCGCCGGGCGGGCGAGGAGCGGCTGTGGATCGCGCAGGAGCTGCACGACTCGCTCACCCACAGCATCTCGGTCGTCAACGTGCAGGCCGCGCTGGCCATGGAGCTGCTGGAGCGGCATCCGGAACGGGTCAGGGAGGCGCTGGCGGCGATCAAGGAGTCGGGGCACGAGGCGATGCGCGAGCTGCGTTCCACGCTGGGCGTGCTGCGCCACCCGGAGGAGGTCGAGACCGGGCTGTCGGAGCTGCCCCGGCTGGTCTCCAGGGCCGAGGGGGCGGGGCTGCGGGTGGCGCACACGGTCTCCGGCGACCCGTACGCGCTGCCGCCGGCCGTGGACCGGGCGGCCTACCGGATCGCGCAGGAGGCCCTGACCAACGTGCTGCGGCACGCGGGCGCGGCGGCCGTCACGGTGGCCGTCGAGTACGATCCCTCGATGGTCGTGCTGCGGGTGGAGAACGACGGCGAGCCGGGTCCCGTCCCCGGCCCCGGGATGAGTCCCGGGATGGGGCTGATCGGGATGCGCGAGCGCGCGGTCGCCGTCGGCGGCTCGCTCACCGCGGGTCCCGGCGAGGGCGGCGGCTTCGCGGTCCGCGCCGAGCTCCCCGTCCGGGTCGCCGCATGATCAGGGTGCTGCTGGCCGACGACCAGCCGCTGATCCGTGCGGGCTTCAAGGCCCTGCTGGAGCTCACCGACGACATCACGGTGGTCGGCGAGGCGGGCGACGGCGCGCAGGCCGTCGAGCTGGCCCGGCGGCTGCTGCCGGACGTGGCGCTGCTCGACGTGCGCATGCCGCTGATGGACGGCATCCAGGCCACCCGCAGGATCGGCGCCTCCCGCGACCTGGACGCCGTACGCGTGGTGATCCTCACCAACTACGCCCTCGACGAGTACGTCTTCGCCGCCCTCAGGGCCGGCGCCAGCGGCTTCCTGCTCAAGGACATCGAGCCGGGCGACCTGCTGCAGTCGGTGCGGGTGGCCGCCCGCGGCGACGCGCTGCTGTCCCCCTTGGTGACGCGCCGCCTGATCGAGGAGTACGTCAGCACCCCGCCCCGCCCCGTCGCCTCCCCCGGGCTGGACCTGCTGACCGCCCGCGAGCAGGAGATCGTCACCCTGGTCGCCAAGGGCATGTCGAACGACGAGATCGCCGCGCACCTGGTGATCAGCGGCGCCACCGCCAAGACCCACGTGAGCAGATCGATGATCAAGCTCGGGGCGCGCGACAGAGCCCAGCTGGTGGTCTTCGCGTACGAATCGGGCCTGGTCGTCCCCGGGACGAGCGCCTAGAAGGCCACCAGGAACTCGTACGCGTTCAGCAGCCAGACCAGCAGCCACAGGGCCATGGCCGGGAGCCGGAACAGCCCTCGGCCGGTTCCGTCAGCAGGCACCCGCAATCACAACGCCTTCCTTCGACGCCGGTGTCATCCTCCCAGTCTGCGCCCCGCGCTCCGTACCCGCGCGAAGCGCCCGACCGGTGCTATCCATTGACCGGTTCGCCCAGTGCGCTACCGGCCAGCCACTCCTCCCATGACTTCGCCCACGGCGTCGGCCCGTTGCCGAACTCCAGCTTCCTGGAGGTGCCGGTGACCTCGATGATGTCGCCGCGCTGGGTGAACTCGTAGAACCAGCGGGCGTTGGCGGGGCTGGCGTTCACGCAGCCGTGGCTGACGTTGGAGCTGCCCTGCGCGCCGGTGGACCAGGGGGCGGCGTGGAAGAAGGTGCCGCTGTAGGTCATGCGGACGTTCCACTTCGTCTTGATGCGGTATTCGCCGGGCTCGCCGATCGTGGCCGAGTCCATGACGATGTCCGCGGCCTTCTCCTGGGCGATCATGACGCCGGAGTAGCTGTCGTCGCCCGGCCTGCCCAGGCTGACCGGGATGGTCTTGACGACCTCGCCGTCCTTTCGGACGACCGCCCGGTGGGTCGCGGCGCTGACCTTGGTGATGTGCTCGGGCCCGACGGTGAAGGTCAGGCTGCGGTCCTTGGTCCCCCACAGGCCGGGCCCGGCCCGCAGGCCGGCCAGGTGCGCCACGACCGTCACCTTCTGGCCGACCGGCCAGTATTCTCGCGGCCTGAACTGGACCTCCCGGTCGCTCACCCAGCTCCACGCGCCCTCGACCGGCTGCGACATCCGCACCACCAGCGACCGCTCGACCGCGGCCCGGTCCTTTCTGGCCGTCACCGGCTGCGAGAGCAGCAGCTGCACGGGCATCCCGACGCCGACCTTCTCGCCGTCCAGGGGCGACATGCCGCTGTCCAGCACCCGTTTCGGCTTGAGCGTGGTGAACGTGGACTCCCCCGTCACCTGCTTGCCGTCGGTGCCGGTGGCCTGCGCGCTGACCGTGTACGCGGTCGAGGGACGCAGTGGCCACTGGGGCCGCCACATCCCGTCCGCGCCCACCGATCCCTTCACCGTACGGCCCTTGGCGTCGGCCACGGTCATCTTCGTGACCTGCCCGCCGGTGGCCTTGACGCTGATCCCGGTGTCCGGGGCCACCTTCTTCGTCCCGTCGGCGGGCGTGATCGACAGCCTGGCCACCGGGCCCTGGGTCCGCGGGGACGTGCCCGGCTCCCCGGCGCCGCCGCCCGAGGAGGTGCAGCCGGCGGTCACGAGCAGCGCCGCCGTGAGGGTGCTCACGAGTATCTTGCTGGTCCGGCCGTTCCGCATCGCCGATGCCTCCCGCGCCTGACTTGTAGGCAATCATTCACATTAGACCGTTTTCGGAGATTCGGCGGGACTCCTGCCCGCATCGGCCTCGCCCATGCAGGCCGGCACCGAAGGATGGCGCTCAGGCGGGCGTGAGCGCCCCGTCGGTGCCCAGGCTGACGAAGGACCTGGCCGAGACCTGCGCGGCCGGGCCGCCGGAGGCCGACATCTGGGCGCCGGCCAGCGCCTGCGCCGCGGTCCTGCCGGCGGCCAGCAGGCGGTGGAAGGCGATCATGACGGGCGCCGTCCCGAGGTCGGGGATGGAGATCACCGGGACGATGATCTGGCGGGTCCCCTGGGCGAGCAGGGTGGCGCACAGCCCGAGGATCTCGTCGCCGGCCAGCACGGCGGACCGGCCGACGTCGCAGGCCGCGAGGACCACCAGCTCGGGGGCGCGGGGCAGGGTCTCCAGGTCGTAGGCCGTCAGCGGGCCGTCCGACAGCAGGATCGAGGAGAACAGCGGGTTGGTGGAGTGGACGCGGCCGTGGGCCGCCAGGTGCGCGAGCGCGGCACCGTCCAGCGCCGCCATGACGTCCCGCACGCCGGCTCCGGGTCCCAGCATCGGCGGGACGCCGTGGAGGGCGGCCACGCCCCTTGCCTCCTCGTACGCCCCGGGCAGGTCGGTGCCGCCCCGGTCGGGGCCGGCGACCACGACGACGCCCCCGCGACCGGCCGGCCGGTCGCGCCCGGCCTGCCACAGGGCGGCGGACGGAGAGACGGTCACCGGGCGCCCCGCGCAGGAGGGCAGCAGTGACCAGGGCACGGACTGCAGGAGCCCGGTGGGCACCAGCACGAGCGGCCGGTCGCCGGCGAGCCGGGCCAGCGGGGCGAGCAGCACTCGGTCCACGCGGGAGGTGATGTCGGCGAGCAGGGAGCGGGCCGCCACCCGGCTCGGCTCCAGCGTGCGGGGGCTGACCAGCCGCTGGAGCACGAACGGGAGGAAGGCCAGCGCGTCGCGCAGCTCGGCGGCGGGCCCGAGGCCGGTCAGCCGCAGCCGTCCGCCCGCCAGCGTGATCGCGTGGAGGGTCTCGTCCAGGTGGACGAACTCGACGAGCGCCGCCTCGCCCAGCGCCGCCTCCAGCCGGGCGACGCTGACACCGGGCAACCGGCCATGGCCCGTTCCGGCCGGATGCGTCCTGCGGTGATCGCGGATCCGCCGCTCCAGCGCGACCTGCTGCTGCACGAGCCCCGCCGGGACGCCGCGGCCGGCGGCGTCCCTGATCTCCCCCATGACCAGCCGCAGATCGGCCAGCAACGCGGCCAGCGCCGGATCGGCGGACGGCCGGACCGGGCTGGAGGTGAGCCGGCCGGCCCGCCCCTGCTCGGCCCATTCGAGCACCTGACGGGGCCGCCCGCCCTCGAGGGCCAGGCGCAGCCCGAACTCGGCGAGCTCGACCCGGTGGGCCGCGGCGTGCGCGCGCAGGTCCGTGGCGCCCAGCGTCGCATGGTGCTCGGCCAGGATCCTGACCCCGGTACGCGCCGCCAGCGCGGCCCCGCGCCGGTTCCCGGCCGACAGCCGGAGCAGGGCCTCCGCGTGCCAGCCGAGCGCCCGCAGCCGGGCGGGCCCCCGGCGGCGCCGGGCGCTCACCTCGGCCAGCTGCCGCTCGCCCCGCCCGGCCCGGCCACGCGCCAGTGCCAGCCGGCCCGCCACGATGCCGGTCTCGGCCGCGGGCGTCTGCCAGCCCGCGGCCGCCAGGGCCCGTGCCAGCTCCTCCACCCTGGCCAGGGGCATCCGCGCGGGCCCGTCCCGCCGTAACCGGGCCTGGAGCGCGGTGAAGCGCGCGAGCGCCGCCCACCCGGGCCGCTGCTGCCGGGTGAGCTCGCGGACCGCGAGCCCCGCCTGGCGCAGCGCCGAGTCGGGATCACCGTCGAGCGTCAGCGCCTGGGCCAGCATCAGGCGCGCCTCCGGCAGTCCGATCCGGCGCCGCTCCTGCTCGAACGCGGTGACGGCCGCCTGCGCGCTCTCGCGCGCCTCGGCCGTGAGCCGCAGGGAGAGCAGCAGGTCGGTACGGTCCATCAGCAGCCACGCCACCTGCGCCTTCTGCTCCCGCAGCCGCTGCTCGGCCTCCTCGAAGAGCTGGAGCGCGGGCAGCGCGTGACCCTGCACGGCCTTGATCCAGCCGTGGTTCTGCAGCACGAACGCCAGCCTGAACCCCAGGTCGTGCTCGACGCAGATGCGGCCCGCCTCGGCCAGGTCCGCCTCGGCCCGGGCGAACTGCTGCCGGCGACCGCGCACGATGGCCCGGTTCAGCAGGACCCGCTGGACCCAGAGGTGGTCTCCGGCGTGACGCAGGATCGGCAGGGCCGTCTGGTAGCTCTCGTGGGCCTCCTCCAGCCGGCCGAGCTGGGTCAGGATCGCCCCCCGCTGGGCCTGCGCCCGCGCCCACGCGACCCCGTTCAGGGCGGTCAGCGCGGCGTCGATCTCGCCCAGCGCCGGCCCCGGCTTGCCGCGCACGTTCAGCACGAACGCGAGCGTCATGCGCGCCTCGGCCGCGACGAGGCCGGAGCCGGAGCGGTTGCCGAGCTCGACCGCCTCGCGGAGCCGGCGCAGCGACGCGTCGGGATCCTCCAGGTGCAGCAGGGCTAGGCCCACCGCGCGCAGCGCCACCGCGGCGGAGGCCAGGTCACCGGCGGCCCGCGCCTCCCTGGCGATGCCCTCCGCCAGCTTGACCGACCGCGCCGGGTCGGTGTCCGCCAGGCGCAGCGCCTCGCGGGCTCGCTGCTGGCCGGGGCTGACAGTCACACCTGAGAGAAACGCGGAAACGAATGCGGTGTCAAATGCATATTTACCGGCCGCGGGTGTATCAAGGCCGGGCGAGCGCTTTCTGATTCTGGCGAGACGGTGACCGTCCACCACGGAAGGAGCGCTCACCATGTCACGTGTGTTCGGCGCCAGAGAGATCTACGAATCGGGTCAGCTCGTGGTGGCCCTGCCCTACGAGGACTTCGTCTGCCGGGAGCTGAACAGGCTGGCCACCAGCCGCTACGCCTCGGTCGCCGACCGGAGCGAGCTGCTCGGGCTCGCGCTGGTGGAGATCGAGGACACGGACGCGGTGCCGGACAAACTCCTGGTCCATTATCCGGATTTCGAAATGGATCAGGCGTACACCCGTTCCCCGAATGCCATAGATCGTATTCTCGCGCTGCTGCGGCACCACTTCGACCGGACGCTCGAAGGTTATGTGCCGGAGATGGGGAAGAACCGCGTCGCCCAGGTCCGCGGCGAGCCGTACGTCGACGGCGGCGGCGAGGGCGACCCCGACCCGGCCGAGGCCGCGGGCTGGGACATCAGGCCCGGAGGCGAGGGGAAGGGCATCTCGATCGGCGTCTTCGACACGCAGATCGACGACGAGCACCCCTACTTCGCGGACAAGACCGTCGAGACCCGGCCGCAGGATCGGCTCCGGAGGACCGGCGGCCCGCCCAAGCACACCGAGGGGCACTCGACCATGATCACGGGGATCATCCTCAGGGAGGCCCCGGGAGCGGGCGTGACCGTCCGCCAGGTCCTCGACTCGGTGGCCTCCGTCAACGCGTGGACGCTGGCCAAGGCGCTGGCCGATTTCGCCTGGCAGGCACCCGACCTGCTCAACCTCTCCCTCGGGGAGTTGCACACCGACGACGGCAGGACGCCGCTCATCTTCGAGGCGATCGTCCGGTTGTTCCCCAACACGCTGATCCTCGCGGCGGGCGGGAACCACGGGAACATCGACCCCGGGAAGATGCCCGGCCTGCCGCAGGGCCTCAGCAGGAGCGCGCCCACCTGGCCGGCGGCGATGCCCGAGGTCGTCTCCGTGGGCAGCCTCACCGCGGACATGAAGCTCGCGCCCTTCACGCCGAAGATCGTCCCTGCGGGTGCCGAGGAGCCGGTGGCGCCGCCGTGGCTCAGGTACGGGATCTGCGGCGTCCAGGTGCGCGGCACGTATCTCAGGGGTGAGGTCAGCATCGAGCGCCGGGGCCCGATGGGCCAGCTCCTCGTCGACCTGCGGACCAAGAACGGCAAGACGATCCCGAACCCCGAGCCCCGCGAGTTCCCCAAGGACGGCTACGCGACGTGGTCGGGCGCCTCGTTCGCCACGGCCAGGCTGACCGGGATCGTCGCCCGCACGATGGCGGCCAACCGGCTGAAGGGCCGCAGCGGCGCGCTCAAGGCCCTTGACATGTTGACGCCCCAGGACGGCATCCTCAAGTTCAACCCGTAGACGGCTCTCAGGGGGTCCCCATGGGTGACGAATCGGCAGTCATCAATCTCGTCGTCCGAGCCCGCGACGGGGACCAGAGCGCCTGGGACGCCATCATCGACCGGTACGCCTCGCTGGTCTGGTCGATCTGCCGCCGCTACGGCCTCGGCCGGCTCGACACCGACGACGTCGGGCAGACCGTCTGGTTACGCCTGCTGGAGAACCTCGCCCGGCTGCGGGAGCCGGCGGCGCTGCCCGGCTGGCTGGAACGGACGACCAGGAACGAATGCCTGCGCGTGCTGAAGTCGACGCGCAGGCTCGAACGTACGGAGGAACGGATCAAAAGGGAGCCGCACGAGCACGTCGACCCCTTCGACGAACTACTCCGAGAAGGCATCGCCCTGCGGCACAACGCGATGCTCCGGGAGGCGTTCGCGCAGCTCCCGGATCGCTGCCGGGAGCTGCTCCACCTGCTCATGGGAGATCCGCCGGCGAGTTACGAGGAGATCAGCCGGCGGCTCGGGAAGCCGATCGGCAGCATCGGCCCCCAGCGGGCCCGATGCCTGGCGGCGCTGCGGAAGAAGCTCGCCGAGATGGAACCGGCCGGTGTAGGCACCGAGTCCACGGGAAGGTGAAAATCATGTCAAGCCCGTGGAAGAGCGAGAGCGACGACGTCCTCCTGGCCGCGTTGAAAAGGGCTCTGGCGGAGCCAGACGGTGTCCCCGCCGAATTCGTGACGACCGGGAAAGCGCTTTTCGGCCTGCAGTCGCTGGAGGCCGAGCTGGCCGCTCTCACCTACGACTCCTCCGCCGCGCCGCTGGAGGAGCCGGCCGGGAGCCGGGGTGACGTCGCGATGGTCCGGCTGGTGACGCTCTCCTCGTCGGCGGCGATCATCGAGCTCGGGTTCGCGGAGCAGGAGGTCGTCGGCCAGATCATCCCCACGGCCCCCGACTCCTCCTGCGGCCCGGGCGACGTCGACGTCAAGACGCTCTCCGGCCACGTCATCACGGTCCCGCTGGACGAGGCCGGCCGCTTCCGGGTCCGGCCGACGCCGGCGGAGGCGTTCCGCCTGGTCTGCCGGCCCGCGGACGCCGCGGAGGTGCCGACCGTCTGGATCCCGCGCTAGCCGCCGTCCGGATCGCGCGCCGGGCGCGCGACACCCGCCGCCGCGCGGGTCAATGATCTTGATCCGGCGCTCGGCCGACCACAATCATGGCCCGGTGGACTACTACCTGATCTCCGCGACAGCGGGCGACCGATCGCCCGCAGGCCTCCTGGTGGAGGAGTTCGTCCTGTGTGACGACTACACGGCGGCCGGCATCGACGGCGCCGAGTGGAGACCGGACACCGGAGCCTGGTCCGCCTCGGCCGAGCTGAGCCGGGCCATCCGCGCCGACACCGCGCTGCGCGGGCGGGTGACGCCGGTGAGCAGGCAGGAGGCGTGCGCCGCCTTCGCCCGCCTCGGGGGCGGCGAGCTGCCGGAGGAGGCCGGGCTGCGCACCCTGTTCCAGGAGCGCCGCCACCTGCCCACGACGGCCCCGCTCAACCTGGGCAACGGCTCCGGGGCGCGCCGCTACCGCATCCTGTTCGCCGGGGAGCTCGGCGCCGACGGGCTGGCGAACGCGCGTACGGCCCTGCGGCTGGAGCCCACCGGCGACCCGCGCGTGGTCGGCAAGGCCTCGGCCAGCTCCGGCGGCCACGGCTTCACCTGGGAGCTGCGCCGGATCGGCGCCGGCATCGCCTGGTGCGTGGACGTGACCGCGCGGCTGGGCGCGGGCCCGGTCACCACGCTCGGCGCCCTGCTGCACCATCACCGGCAGGCGGTCCGCGAGCAGGGCCTCATCCCCGTCACCGTGGAGCGCTTCGCCTAGGAAAGCAGCGGCATAACCCGGCAACTGTCACATTTCGCCGCCCTAATCGGTCGTACTCATGACGATGCAACCGAGCCGGGTGCGGGGTGACGATGAAAGTCGGCTCATTGGCCAGGGCGCTGGACGACCGCGTCGGCGGCGCCCGATTCCTGAACAGGGCGATGCGCAAGGCGTTCGCCAACCACTGGACGTTCCTGTTGGGGGAGATCGCCCTCTACGCGTTCGTGGTCGTCCTGATCACGGGCGTCTTCCTCACGTTCTTCTTCAAACCGAGCATGCAGGAGGTCGTCTACAACGGCGCGTACGTGCCGCTGCGCGGCGTCACGATGAGCGAGGCGTACGCGTCCTCCCTCGAGATCAGCTTCGAGGTGCGCGGCGGCCTGCTGATCCGACAGATGCACCACTGGGGCACCCTGATCTTCCTCGGCGGGATCGTGGTGCACCTGCTGCGCAACTTCTTCACCGCCGCCTTCCGCAAGCCCCGCGAGCTGAACTGGCTGATCGGCGTGACCCTGTTCGGGCTGGTGATGCTCAACGGGCTGTTCGGCTACTCGCTGCCCGACGACCTGCTGTCCGGCGCGGGGCTGCGCATCCTGCACGGCGTGCTGATCTCGATACCGCTGGTGGGGACGTACCTGGCGATGTTCCTGTTCGGCGGAGAGTTCCCCGGCGGCGACATCATCCCCCGGCTCTACAGCCTGCACGTGCTGCTGATCCCCGCCCTGCTGCTCCTGCTGATCCCGCTGCACGCGGTGGTGCTGACGTGGTACCAGACGCACACGCAGTTCCGGGAGAAGGGGGTCGGCAACCGCCAGGTGAGCGGGATCCCGTTCTACCCCGCGTTCCTGGCGAAGACGACGGCGTTCCTGCTGTGGGTGACCGGGGTGGTCGCGCTGCTGGCCACGGTGTTCCAGATCAACCCCATCTGGCTGTACGGGCCGTACGTGCCCAGCACGGTCAGCGCCGGCTCCCAGCCTGACTGGTACATGGGGTTCCTGGAGGGCGCGCTGCGGCTCATGCCGCCGTGGGAGTTCACCGTGTCCGGCTTCACCGTGACCATGAGCGTGCTGATCCCCGCGCTGGCGGCGCCGGGGCTGCTGTTCACCGGCCTGGCGCTCTACCCGTTCGTGGAGCGGTGGGTCACCCGTGACAACACCGTGCACAACCTGCTCGACCGGCCGCGCAACGCGCCGAAGCGGACGGGGCTCGGGGTCGCGGGCGTCGTGTACTACGGGGTGCTGTGGGCGGCCGGGGGCAACGACGTGATCTCCTCCACCTTCGACATCTCGCTGAACGCGACGACGTGGATCTTCCGCGTGGCGTTCGTCGTGGGGCCGGTGCTGGCGTACGAGGTCACCCGGCGGATCTGCCTGGGGCTGCAGGAGCGTGACCGGCACACGGTCGAGCACGGCGTGGAGACCGGCGTGATCGTCCGCGGGCCCGAGGGCGGGTTCACCGAGGTCGAACGGCCGGTCACCGAGGAGGAGCAGGTGGCGCTCGTGCCGCCGGCCTCCCCTGCCCCGCCCGCGCTGACACCGGCGGCCAACGGGGACGTCCCTCCCCCGGCCGGCCGCCGGATCCGCGACGCGCTCCAGCGCTCCTGGAGCCGCGACTGATCGCCGTCCCCGCGGTCCCGGGGTCAGGGGACCGGGACCGCGGGGACGGTCACCGGGCCGAGGAGCGGGTTGAGCACGTCCGCCTGCGACTGCCCGGCCGGGACGATCACGTCGAGCGCCTTCGGCACCGTGCCCGGGTCCACCGCGCACAGCGGGCCGGTGCCGCCGGGCGCGCACACCCCGAACTGGTACGGCTGCGGCGTCGCGGCGAACCCCCTGGCCTGGTCGGCGCTGAACCCGTCCTGGCCGGTGAGCACCACGGCGAAGCGCCACCCCGGCCCCGGCGTGCCGAAGGCCGTCCTGGGCAGGGCGATCGTGATCGTCCGCGTGGTGCCGGACGCCCGGACCGCCGCGCCCGCCACGGCCGTTCCCGCGGCGGTCACCCACACCGGCGCGGCGAACCCCTGCGCCTCCACCCGCTGCGACCAGGCGTCCTGCTCGGCGATCCGGTGGTTGCGCTGCGGGAACGCCGCCTCCGTCGAGGTCGTGGCCACGGCCGGGTCCCGCACGTAGACGTCGAGGAGTTGGGCGCCCATCTGGTTGCCGAAGGTGGGGCTGAGGTCGCGCAGCTCGGCGCGCAGGTAGACGGTGCTCGCGTCCGTGATGACCTGGAACCTGCGCAGGTCGAACGCCCCGTCGTGGAAGTCGGCGGCCGTCGGGTAGGCGTAGGTGCCGGGGCCGTCGTCGTCGCCGTCCGGGTCGGCGACGTCGAGCACGGTCGTGGCGCCCACGATGTCGCCGATGACCGTGCGCCGCGCGTACGCGGTGCGGCCGTCGGGGGCGGTCGCCGTGACGGTGAGCACGACCTCCCCGAACGAGACCGGGGCCACGGCCGAGAAGGCGCCGTCCGAGCCGGCACGCACCGAGACGACCCGGGTGGGGGCGCCGGTGTCGATGGGCGTGGCGGCGAGGTCCACCCGCGCTCCCGGGGCCGTGGTGCCCTCGACGGCCACCGACGAGCCGGGGACCGCGGTGCCGTCGGCCGGGGCGGTGACGGTGAGCGGGGCGGCCTGCGGCATGGTCGCGTAGCGGCGCCGTACGACGTCGGGCTGCTCGACGGGCCTGGTGGAGCCGAGGGACAGGACGAGCCGGACGACCTGGGCCTGCGCCCACGTCAGCGGGGACGCCGAGCCGGCGGGCCCGCCGTCGCGGAAGCCGATGGAGGCGGTGGCCGGGTCGGTGCCGTACGGGGAGGCGGCCAGGTCGGGGTTCTCCCACGCCTGCTCGGGCATCAGGCCGGTGCCCGACGCCATCCCGCGCATGGCCGACAGCAGCGCGGCGGCCGTGCCGGGGTCGCGGGTCTGCAGCGCCTGCTCGGCCCGCTCGCCGGCCAGGACCGGCCACACGTGGCCCGAGCCCGTGTTGCCGGTGGGCCACGGCCGGCCGGACGGCGCGCAGGAGGTGGGGTCGGGCTCGTGGCAGTCGCCGTAGCCGTCCTCGGTGCCGGGGGTGTCGGAGCCGTAGCGGTACCAGCCGGGGCCGCGGGCGGTGGTGCGCCGGAGCACGCGGTCCACGACCGGCAGGCTGGCCAGCACGTCGGGATCGCCGGGCGGCAGGATGCCCAGCCGGGTCAGCTCCAGGAAGCCCGCGTCCACCACGCGCCGCTGGTCCTCGGAGGGACCGCCGTTGCCCAGGTTGTACGACACCGCCGCGTCCGGGTCGCCGGTGCGCGACAGGCGCAGGAAGTAGCGGGGCGCGTACGGGCCGGTCGTGGTGACCGTCCACGCCTTGACCGAGCGGGCGAAGTGGTCGGCCGTGGCCCGGTAGATCCTGGCCCGATCCTGGTCGCCCTGCCGGACGGCGATCTCCCCGGCCGCGACCAGCCCGGCGATCTGGGCCGCGATCGTGGACGGCGAGAATCCGGACTGCTCCTCCCACCGCTCCACGCCGAACGCGGGCCCGTGCGAGACCACGAAGTCGGCCGCCGCCCGCACGTGCGGCCACAGCCCGGCGTCGCCCGCCAGCCCCGCCTGGTAGGCCATGAGGAGCGGGTACGCGGTCTCGTCGAGCTGGTCGCCGCCGGAGTCGGGGGCCAGTTTCCCGTTCAGCAGGGAGTTGCGCGGCAGCCGGCCGTCGGGCAGCTGCTGGCGTTCCAGCAGGAAGCGGGCCGTGGCGCGGGCGGTGGCCACGTCGCCGGCGGCGAGGAAGCCGGTGAACGCCTCGTACAGGTCGCGGGAGAACACCTCGCGGTAGGAGCCGAAGTAGACCGCCTTGCCGCCGACCAGCTCCCCGGCGCCGACCGCCTGCCCCCACGGGCTGGCCAGGGACGCCACGACCGCCCCGGGGAACGTCTTGTCCTCGCTGGCCTTCAGCACGTTCGCCGACAGCCGGTAGAGGTCGCCCAGCCCGTCCGGCGGCCTGCGGAGCCCGGCGTCGTAGGCGGCCCAGCCGGCCTCGTACCGGGCCCGGGTGCTCTCGAACGGGCGGGCGGCGGCCTCCCCGGCGGTGCGCAGCGCGGCGGCCCGGCTCCGCCCGAAGCCGAGCGCGAACGTCACCTCTCCCCTGCCGTCGATCGGCAGCCGGGCGGTGGCGGCCACGTTGCCGGAGGGGGCCTCGGTGTAGGGGGTGAGCTCGCGGGCGGCGTCGAGCTGGGCGATGCCGTCGCCGGGCGTGCCGGCGTACCCGACGCTCGCCCGCGGCAGGCGCCGCTCGGCCCGCAGCGCCAGGTACGTGGGGACGGCGTAGTCGCGGGCCGGGGCGGAGGTCTCGGTGTTGGCGTCCCAGACGACGGGGGCGCCGGTGGGGCCGTCCACCACGCCGCTGTCGGCGCCGCCGTTGGGCTGCCCGCCACCGCCGTTGCCGTTCACGCTCGCGTCGAGCCGCACGTACAGCCGCAGGCCGGCGGGCTGGAGGCGGGTGCGCACGACGACGGCGTCGCTGCCCGGGTCGGTGACGTAGGTGGTGGTCAGGCGGTAGCGGCCGCTCCGGCCGGCCGAGGTGATCGTGCAGGTCATGCCGGAGCGGTCGGTGCTCACCTGGTAGGTGGTGTCACGGGCCTGCAGCTCGGTGAACGTCTTCCCGTCGGTCACGACGAACTGCATGGTCTCGACGTTGGTGTTGTCGATCGTGGGCTCGTACACGTCGGACAGGACGCCGCCGGCGACGGTGTACCAGACCTTGGAGGCGCGGCCGGCGGCCGTGCCCACGCAGTCCTTGCGGGCCATCCCGAAGTGCGACGCCGCGCCGGGCGCGCCCGGCGCGGGCGCCCCGGCGAGCGCCGGACCGGCCGGTACGACGACCGGCGCGCCCGCGGCGACCAGAGCGATGATCAGGGCAAGGACGGATCGACGGATTGGCATGCCAGGGCTCCCCTCCCGACCCCGATGGGTCGAGAGAAGACCAGCCCCGGCCGGCTGTCAAGCCCGCGCGGCCGGCGCCTTCGCGTCCACCCCGCGGTCCAGGCGCAGCCCGCGCGTCTCCTTGAACGACGTCAGCACCACGATCAGCGACACCACGGCGATCACCACCATGTAGAAGGCCGGCGCGATCGCGCTGCCCGTCGCCGCGACGAGCCCGGTCGCGGCGAACGGGGCGGTGCCGCCGAACAGCACGTACGCGGCGGTGTACCCGATGGCCGAGCCGCTGGCCCGCACCTTCGCCGGGAACATCTCCACCAGCGCCGGCACGTTCGAGGTGCCGATGACCGACACCAGCATCGCCAGCAGCGACGTGCCGACCATCGCCCCGGCCAGCCCGGAGCCCATCAGCCAGAACGCCGGCAGCGGCAGCAGCACGAAGCCCGCGCACGCGATGATCAGCATCGGCCGCCGCCCGTACCGGTCGCTGGCCGCGGCCGCGAACAGGCAGGCGATGCTGTAGGCGAGCATCGACACGACGTTCGTGAGCTGCGACTCGCTCTTGGAGTAGCCCAGCTCCTCCGACATGTACGCGATCATGTAGCTGCTCATCAGGTAGTACCCGACGGCGTTGGTGATGCTGTAGCCGAACAGCGTGGCGATCTGCCGGCCGCAGCGGCGCACGGCCGCGCGCAGCGGCGCCGGCTCCACCGCGTCGTGCTGCTCCAGCGACCGGAACACGGGCGTGTCCTCGACCTTGGAGCGCAGGTAGAGCCCGATCAGCCCGAGCGGCGCGGCCAGCAGGAACGGGATGCGCCAGCCCCAGCTCTGCAGCGCCTCGGCGGTCACCGTCGAGGTGATCAGGAACCCGACGCCGGATCCGGCCACGCTGGCCAGGCCCACCGTCACGGGCACGGCGGCGGCGAAGCGGGCCCGGCGGCCCTCCGGCGCGTACTCGACGATGAACGCCGACGCGCCGGTGTACTCGCCGCCGGTCGAGAAACCCTGGGCGCAGCGCAGCAGGAACAGCAGGATCGGCGCCGCCATGCCCCACGAGGCGTAGGTCGGCAGGATGCCGATGAGGAACGTGGCGCCGCTCATGGTGAGGATGGTCAGTGCCAGCATGCGGTTGCGGCCGAGGCGGTCGCCGTACCGGCCGAAGAAGGCAGCGCCGAGCGGCCGGGCGACGAATCCGCCGGCGAAGATCGCCCAGGTGGCGAGCAGCGCGGCCGACTTGTCGTAGTCGGGGAAGAACAGGCCGGCGATCGTCGCGGACATCACCGCGTACGCCGCCGAGTCGAACCATTCGACGAAGTTGCCGATCGCGGAGGCCATGGTGACCTTGCGCCGGACGGCCGCGGAATCCTGGGGGGTCATGCTCGCTCCTTACTTGGCGTTCCGTTGGCGGAGCCGCGCGCGCTGGATCTTCCCGGTCGCCGATCGGGGCAGCTCGTCGACGAACTCGATCTCCCGGGGGTAGGCGAAGCGCGAATGCGTGGTCTTCGCGAACTCGCGGATCTCCCGTGCCAGCTCCTCGCCCGGCCGGTGACCGGGCGAGAGCAGGACCCACGCCTTGACGGCCTGGCCGCGTACGGGGTCCGGCACCCCGGCCACCCCCACGTCGGCGACGGCGGGGTGGGCGCGCAGCGCCTCCTCGATCTCGTCGGGGCCGACGCGGTAGCCGGAGGTCTTGATCACGTCGTCGACGCGGCCGAGGAACCAGTAGTAGCCGTCCTCGTCCACCCGCGCGTGGTCCTTGGTGCGGAACCACTCGCCGCCGAACACCTCGCGGGTGGCCTCCGGGCGGTTCCAGTAGCCGAGCGGGAACTGCGGGTTGCTCCGCGCCCGCAGGCAGATCTCGCCGACCTCGCCCGCGGGGACCGGCCGCTCCTCCTCGTCGAGCAGGGCCACGTCCCAGCCGGGCAGCGGCCGGCCCATGGAGCCCTCCTTGACCGGCGTGCCGGGGAAGTTCCCGATCAGCGGGTACGACTCCGTCGAGCCGTAGTAGTCGAGCAGCGTGACCCCGAACTGGTCGCGGAACCAGCGGATCAGGTCGGCGGTGAGCGGCTCGTTGGCGCAGCAGATCGTGCGGAAGCGCTGTGGGTGCAGGATGCCCGCGTCCGGCACCCGCTCCCGCATCTTGCGCAGGAACGTGGGATTGACCAGGCCGGTCGTCACCCCGTTCCGCGCCATTCCGGCCAGCAGCCCGGCCGGGTCGAACCCCGCGGCGGGACGGTAGACGTAGTGCGTGGCCCCCGCCCGCAGCGGCCCCATGAGCTTGGCCATCGACCAGGCCCACTCCCCCGCGCCGTAGAAGACGTCGCCGGGGCGCAGATCGTGGCAGACCTCGAACTCGTTGTGGCCGAGCAGCGTGCGGTGCGCGTGCACGATGCCCTTGGCGGGGCCGGTCGTGCCGGAGGTGTAGAAGATCAGCGCCGGGTCGTCGGCGGCGGTGTCGGCGTCCTCGAACTCCGGGACGAACCGCCCGATCGCCGGGTCGTCCACGTCCACCACGACGCCCTCGTAGCCGCCCGCCCTGCGCACCGCGCCGGCCTCGGTGACCAGCACGGACGCGCCGGAGTCGGCCAGGCGGTAGGAGATCTGGTCGTCGGCCCACAGCAGCGACATGGTCACCAGCACGGCCCCGGTGCGCAGGACGCCGAGATAGGTGGCGGGCGTGTCGGTGCGCTGCGGCAGCATGACGGCGACGCGGTCGCCCGGGCGTACCCCGGCACCGTGCAGGCAGGCGGCGATCCGGCGGGAGCGGTCCTGGATCTCGCCCCAGCGGATCTCCTCGTGGGCGCCGGTGTGGTCCTCGAAGATCAGGGCCAGGTTCTCGCGCGGGTGGCGGTCGGCCACGTCCACGGCCATGTTGTAGCGCTCGGGAACGCTCCACCCGGTCATCGGGCACGCTCCCGCAGGAATCGGGTCATCTCCCGCTGCGGCTCGCCGGAGGCGTACGCGGTGGCGTGCACCTTCTTGGCCGCCTCCACCGCGTCGGCCAGCGCCTCCCGCTCCAGCTCCCGGAGCCGTCCCTTGGTCAGGGCCACGGCGCCGGGCGGCAGCGCGGCCAGCTCCTTGGCCTGCGCTAGGGCCGCCGTCAGCACCTCTCCCTCGCCGACGAGCCTGGTCAGCAGGCCGAGCCGCTCCGCCTCCGGCCCGTGCACCAGCCGCCCGGTCAGCGCGAACTCGGTGGTCCTGGCGCGGCCGAGGACGTGCCACATGGCCCAGATGCCGGTGATGCTCGGGATGCCGGACAGCACCTCCGGCTGGCCCATCCGGACGCCGGCGTGGCCGATGCGCAGGTCCGCCAGCAGCGCGAACTGGAACCCGGACCCGGCCGCCACCCCGTTCACCGCGGCCACGACCGGCTTGTCGAGGTCGAGCACCGCCCGGTAGAGCCGGTCGAAGCCGTCGATCCAGGCGTCGGAGGCCGCGTGGTCGTCGGGGTCGATCGTGGCCGTCTCGCCGAGGTCCTGGCCGGCGCAGAACGCCCGCCCGGCGCCCGTGAGGACGACCGCGCCCACCTGGGGGTCGGCACCCGCCTCGCGCAGGAGCTCGATCAGCCGTTCCCGCATGTCGGCGGTCCAGGCGTTCAGCTTCTCCGGCCGGTTCAGGGTGATCACCGCGACGGGTCCATCGCGGTCCAGCAGCACAGTCACAAGCGTCCCTTCGCAGGTCAACGGGCTTGCCGGGATACAACCAGGTGGGACCGGGCGGTGGCCAACACCAATGTCGACCCTTGGCCATACCAGAGCGATATGGTGAGGCCGATGGAGCTACGCCACCTGCGCTACTTCGTCGCCGTGGCCGAGGAGCTGCACTTCGGGCGGGCGGCGGAGCGGCTGCACATGGCACAGCCGCCGCTGTCCCAGCGCATCCGCGACCTGGAGCGGGAGCTGGGGATGCGGCTGTTCGACCGCAACCCGCACCGCGTCTCGCTGACCGAGGCCGGCGCGCTGCTGCTGGAGCACGCCCGGGGCGTCCTCGACCGCGCCGACGCCGCCCGCGAGGCCATGCGCCGCATCCGGCCGGGCGCGTCGGGGGTGCTGCGCGCGGGCGTGCCGCCGGACACCACGCCGATGGCGCTCAGGACGCTGGTGACCGGGTTCACCGAGCGCGTCCCCGACGTGCTGCTGGAGCTGCACGAGCTGACCACCGCCGGCCAGCTCGCCAAACTGCGCGCGGAGGAGCTGGACGCGGGCCTGGTCAGGCACCCCTGCGACACGGTGGGGCTGGAGTCGAGCCAGGTCGTGCACCGCAGGCTGGGCGTGGTGCTGCCGGTCGGCCACCGGGCCGCCTGCCAGGACGTCGTACGCCTGCGCACCCTCGACGGCTCACCCCTGGTGATCTTCCCGCGCGAGATGGCGCCGCACCTGTACGACCACATGCTGGAGGCGTGCCGCGACAACGGCTTCCTGCCCAGCGCCATCCGGCACGCCCGCAACCCCGACTTCGTGCACGGCCTGGTCATGTCCGGCCTGGGCGCGCACCTGAACGAGGAGCCCTACGACGAGCTGCCGGCCGGGCTGGTCTGGCGGCCGATCGACGAGCCCCGGCTGACCTGGTCCACCTCGGTGGTGTGGCCGCCGGTGCAGGGCGGCGAGGTGGTCACGGCGTTCGCCGAGGCGGCCCTGGCGGGGCTGCGCGAGGTCGGCCACACCTGACCGGTCCCGGGTCGTCGCCCGCGTGCTGCCGCCGATTTGCCTGTCGCCGCCCGCGTGCTGCCCCAGCCCCCTGTCGGCGCCCCCGCCGCCCCCGCTGCCCCCGGCCGGCTCCTGATCCGGCGGGCGTGTCATCCGGGAAGCGGTCTCCCGCGAACCAAGGGCGAACGACGGTAGTCCAATCCGTTGGAACGGTCCTGGCGGCTGCCAGGGTCGTCGCTCAGGGGTGACGCACCGGGGGCGGTGCACAAGGGGGATCGATGAACATCGGCGCGATGTCGCCGCGGCCTGCCCGGGCCGGGGCGAGACAGGGGACGGCGAGGACGATCGCCACGGCCGTCCTGCTGACGGCGACCTGCGGCGCGGGCCACCTCGCCACGACCGCGGACCCGGCCCAGGCCGGCGCCGGCGGGACCCCGGGGATCTTATCCTCGGGCGCGCGGGCCCAGTGGCTCAGCTCGTCACACGCGGCCGCCCGGAACGTGTGGGCCGAGGCGACCCGGGCGGCCTCGCTCGAACCGCTGATCACCACGATCCACGCGGCCTCCGCCAAGCCGGTCGACTGCCGCCGCGCCAAGTGCGTGGCGCTCACCTTCGACGACGGCCCCGGCCGGTACACCGACGCGCTCCTGCGCCACCTGTCGGCCTACCGGGCCCGGGCCACGTTCTTCGTCGTCGGCCAGAACGTCGCCGCGAACCCGTCCGTCGTCCGCAGGGCGTACGCGGCCGGGCACGAGATCGGCAGCCACACCTGGTCGCACCCCGACCTGACGAAGCTGTCGGTCGCCGGGATTCGCGCCCAGTTCGCCCGTACCGACCAGGCCATCAAGGCGGCCACCGGCGTCCGGCCGAAGCTCGTCCGCCCGCCGTACGGCGCGCTCAACGCGACCGTCCGCCTGCAGACCACGCGGCCGATGGTGCTGTGGAGCGTGGACACCCTGGACTGGCGTCACCGGGACAGCGCCAAGGTGGCCCGCAAGGCGATCAAGTCGGTGCGGCCGGGCAGCGTCATCCTGTTCCACGACATCCATCCCACGACGGTGGCGGCGATGCCGAAGGTGCTGAAGAGCCTGTCCAGGCGCGGCTACAAGTTCGTCACCGTCAGCCGGCTCTTCGGGGGCAGGCCGCCGAGGATCGTCTACAGCGGCGGCCCGCTCGGCCTGACCTGACCCGCCGGCTCAGGCCGTCCGGACGAGGAGGAGCGCGTCCTGTCCCGAGGCGGCGCCCCATACCTCGCCCGGCCTGCCGTGGATCTGGCGCACCCCCGCGGCCTCACCGCTCGCGGGGGTGAACCGCTCCGTGGCGGGGTCGAAGCCGAGCAGCCGGTCGCTGCCGAAGTCGCTGACCCAGACGGTGCCGCCGGTGTCCACGTACACGGCGTACGGCTGCGGGGCGTCGCCCGGCAGCGGCCACTCCTTCCACCGGTCGGTGGCCGGGTCGTAGCGGGCCAGCCGGCCGCCGGTCCACTCGCTGACCCAGACCCGGCCCTCCTCGTCGGACCAGACGCGGCGCGCGCCCTGCCCGGAGGTCGGGGGTTCCAGGACCGTGGCGCGGCCGGTGTCCCGGTCGATCCTGGCGATGTGGCCGCCCGCCAGGGATGCGTAGTAGACGTCGCCGTCCGGCGTGACCGTGATGCCGTACGGGCCCGGTCCTCCGGGGGCGTCGTACACGTCCATGCGGCCGGAGTCGGGGGCCAGCCGCCCGTACACGCCGCTCTGCCCGGTGAACCAGAGCACGCCCGCCCGGTCGAACGCCGCCGTGTTCAGGTCGGCGCCGGCGCGGTCCCCGGGCAGCGGGTAGGTGCGCGGCCGGAGGGTGGCCGCGTCCACGCGGACGATGGCGTTGAGCCCGCTGTCGGTCACCCACGCGTGCCCGCCGGGGCCCGTGATGACGCCGTGCGGCCGGGAGCCGTCGCCGAGCGGGACCTTGGTGACCTCGCGGGTTCCGGGGTCGAGCAGGCCGAGGTAGCCGGCGTTCTGGGCGGTGAACCAGACGCCGCCGTCCTGCGCGGGGGCGACGTCGTGCGGCCCCGCGCCCTGCGGCACGTCGAACCGCTCGACGGCCGGCCCGGCCGGCTGTGGCCGCGCCGTCGCCGACTGCTGCGGGCTGGGCCGGGTCGCTGACGGCTGCTCACCGGCGCAGGCGGCGAGCGTGATCAGCATCGCGAGTACGGCTGCCAGGCGGGTCACGGCTACTCCTTCAGTGATCGCCAATCGTCCACCCCGATCGTCGCCACCGGCTCCCCGCGGCCGGGCGAGAAGACGAACATGTCTCCTTCGGCCGAGGTCAGGCCCGTGGCGCGGTTCAGGTTGAAACCGTGCGAGACCAGCACGGTGTTGGTGCCCGGATCCGGCGGCCGGCGCAGGAGGCCACGCAGGGCGCGGGCCAGCTCCTCGTCGTCGGCGCCGGGGTAGATCTCGTTGATCAGCTCGCGTGTCTCCCGTACCCGCCCGAACGCCAGCTCGGCGGTCTCCCTGGTACGGCGGTAGGGGCTGGCCAGCACCTGCCCGATCGGGATCTCCAGGCGGCGCACGGCCCGCCCGATCTCCCGCGCCTGCTCCCTGCCCCCGGCGGACAACTGGCGCTGGGTGGCGGGGTCGGCCAGGTCGGGGGCGGGGTCGTCCTGGGTGCTCTCGGTCGCGGTGTGGCGCAGGTAGAGCACGTGCCCGCCCCCGCGCAACAACCGCACCAGCCCGGCCCCCGCAACCGCCGACGCGGACCCCGTGGCGCTCGGCGCAGCGCTCGCCGTAGCGGTCGGCACGACGGTTGTCGCGGCGGTCGGTGCGGCGCTTGTGGCGGCGGTCGGTGTGGCGGGTGGCGCGGCAGTGGGTGTGGCGGGTGGGGGCGGTGAGGTCGGGCGCACGGGTGCGGCTCCGCCGCCGCATCCCGTCAGGAGGCAGACGGACGCGAGCAGCGCCAGGCCGGACCTCACCCTCCGGACATTACGCCCACCCACCGCAAACCCATGTAAAGGACCTCCAACAGCTCCAGCCGCACCCCGTGGGAGCCGGGCCGTACCTGAATCCCTGTCACATCCCTTGAACTCCGGCCGCCTGCCCGCCGTATCTGTCGGTGTGAGCGGTGATCGCGCATGAACCCCGACGAGAAAGGAAGCGGCACCGGCAGCAGGGACACCGCGCAGGCCGGGCGGCCCGGCCTGCGCGGGCTGCGTGCGGCGGTGTTCGCCGTCGTCTGCGTGCTCGCCGCTCTGGGCATGCACGTGCTGGCCGGGGGCCCGATCGCCGACCTGGGCACGGTGGTCGCGGCGACCGTGGTGACGGGAGCGGGCGCGTTCGTCCTGGCCCGCCGCCGCAGATCCACCGGTACGCTGCTCGCCGCCTCCTTCGCCGCCCAGTACGGCATGCACCAGCTCTTCACCACGGGCCCCGGCATGGGCCCCGGCATGGGCCCCGCCGCCCTGCCCGATCACCATGGCGGCGGCGGGTTGTATGCCGGGGCCGGGATGCTGCTGGCCCACGTGCTGGTGGCGACGCTGTCGGCCTGGTGGCTGGACCGCGGCGAGACCGCGCTGGCGGCGCTGCTGCGGCTGCTGGCCTGCTCGCTGCACGACCTGTGGGCGTTCCTGACCGCCGCCCGCGACAGCCTGCCCCCGGTGCCCGCCCGCCGGCCACGACCGGTGGCGGCGGGCCCGGCCGCGGGAATCCGCACCTCCCAGGTGCTGGCCTGGGCTCTGTGCCGCCGGGGACCACCGCGCTAGGGGATCGACACCTCGACCTCGCGTGACGTACGGCCGTCTGATGCCGGGCGTCCGCGTGCCCTCATCACGTGACGTACGGCCGTCTGACGCCGGGCGTCCGCGTGCCCCCTCATCCCCTTCGCGCATCCGCGTGGCGTAACGCGCGACCTTCGCCGCACCGCCACGCCCTCACCCCCAGCTCGCAACGCGGCGCGCGCTGTCCACGTACGCGTGCGCGCCTCCGGAACGGAGCCCCCCATGACCTCTGTCGAGACCCGGCCGGAAACCATCCCGCCACCCTCTGCTCCCACCGCCTCCTCCGCCTCCCAGCGTTACCGGGCCGTCTGGCGCTGGCACTTCTACGCCGGGCTGTTCGTCGCGCCCGTTCTCCTCGTCCTGGCCATCACCGGCTCCATCTACCTCTTCAAGGAACCCTTCGAGGAGTGGCGCTACCAGGACGTCCGCACCCTCGCCAGCCCCGTCACCACGGCACTCCCCCTGTCCGAGCAGATCGCCGCCGCCCAGCGCACGCTTCCCGGCTCGCCCGTCATGTCCGTCATCCCGCCCACGTCCCCCGACCGCACCACCCGCGTCATCCTCCAGGGCGCCGACTCAGGCCCCTGGGCGCAGGGCATCTCCGTGTACGTGGACCCGGGCACGGCGGCCGTGGTCGGCCAGATCGACGACGGTGCCACGTTCATGCGGGTCGTGCGGACGATCCACGGCGAGCTCATGTCCGGCACGATCGGCGACCGGGTGGTGGAGATCGCCGCGTGCTGGGCGCTGATCCTCGTCGCCACGGGCACGTACCTGTGGTGGAGCGGCCGGCGTACCCGGAAGAGGGCGACCCGCTCGGCCCGAGGGCGGCTGCGCAGGCTGCACATCCTGGCCGGGGTCGGCGGGGGCGCGGTGGTCGTGTTCCTGGTCGTGTCCGGTCTGCCGTGGTCGGGCGTGTGGGGTGACGGGCTGCAGCGCATCCAGGACCGTACCGGGTCGACCTACCCGAACGCCGACGACTACCCGCACACCTCCACCCCGCCCCTGTCCGGCGACCTGTCCGCCAACCCGGACGCCAAGGTGCCGTGGGCGGCGGAGCGGCTGCCCGTACCCGCCTCGCAGGACGGGCACGCCGGGCACGGCGGGACCCACGGCGTGCTGCAGCCCGGCGCGCTGCCCGTCGAGGCCGCCCTCGCCACCGCCAGGCCCGCGATCAGGGCGTGCCCGCCCGTCGAGTGCGACCTCAAGGTGCTGCTGCCCGACGGTCCCCGGGGCGTCTACACGATCGTGGCCGAACCGCGCCGCGACCCGTCGGCCGCGCAGACCCTGCACGTCGACCAGTACAGCGGCCGGGTGCTGGTCTCCTACGGCTGGGCCGAGTACGGCGTCCTGGCCAAGGCCGTCGAGCAGGGCGTCGCGCTGCACGAGGGCCGCCGCTACGGCACGGCCAACCTGATCGTGATGCTCGGCGCCTGCCTGACACTGATCACGCTGGTGGTCACGGGGGCGTGGATGTGGTGGAAGCGCCGCCCCCGCGGCCGGGCCGGTGCCCCGGCCCGTGCTACGGACCGGCGGACGGCGTACGGGGTGATCGCCATCATGGCGCTGCTCGGCCTGCTGTTCCCGCTGGCGGGCGCCACGATGGTGGCGGTCCTGCTGCTGGACCGATTGGTGCTGCGCCGCATCCCGGCGGCCACCCGCGTACTCGGCTGACGATGCCCCCGGCACCCCAGCGCTCCGGCACGCCCCGGTGACGCGGTGACGCGGTGACGCGGCACCCGACCACCCCGGTGACGCGATACCTCAGCACTCCGGCACCCCAGCACCCCGGTGACGCGGGGCGCCGGACGCGGGACGCGGGGCGCCGGACGGGCGGGGACCGGATCGGAGCCAGGAGCGGGCGGAGCTGGTCCGGAGTAGGGACGCTCAGCGGTAGGGACGCTCAGGGGGCTCAGGGCCGGGGGTGCTCAGCGGGCTCAAGGCCGGGGGCGCTCGGCGGGTCCAGGGCAGGGGTGCTCAGCGGGCGAGGGTCCAGGTGCGGGCCGTCTGGTCGCGGCTGGCGCTGACGGCGATCGGCCGGCCGTCGAGCAGGCCGATCGCCACCGACCAGACGGCATCGTCGTGCCCCGTGAACGGCGTGCCGAGCTGCTTCCTGGTGCGCAGGTCCCAGACCCGGGCCGTCTTGTCCTCGCTGCCCGTCACCGCCACCGGCACCTCGCCCAGGTTGCTGATCGCCACCGACCAGACCGGGGCCGTGTGCCCGGTGAGGGGTGCGCCGAGGGGCTTCCGGGTGGTCAGGTCCCAGACCCGCACGGTCATGTCCTCGCTACCGGTGATCGCCACGGGAACCCCGTCGAGGTTCCCGATGGCGACCGACCGCACCCATCCGGCGTGCCCGGTCATCGGCGCGCCGAGCTGCCTGCCGGTGGCCAGGTCCCAGACCCGCACGGTCTTGTCGTCGCCGGCGGTCACGGCGATGGCCGCACCTCCGACCTGCCCGGCGGCCACCGCCCAGACGGCACCGTCGTGGCCGGTGAGCGGCTTGCCGTACTGCTTGCCCGTACGCAGATCCCACACCCGGGCCGTACCGTCGGCGGAGGCGGTGACGGCGACGTGCCGCCCGCCCATCCGGGCGGTGGCCACCGACTTGACGTCACCGGTGTGGCCGGCCAGGGTGCGCGACCGGCCGGTCCGCAGGTCCCAGACGCGGGCGGTGTCGTCGTCGCTCGCGGTGACGGCGATCGGCGCGCCGTCGAGCTGGTCGAGCACGACCGACCGCACCCATTCCGTGTGGCCGGTCAGCGGGGAGCCGAGCTGCTGGGAGGTACGCAGGTTCCACAGGCGGGCGCTCTCGTCGTCCGAGCCGGTCAGGGCGACGGGCACCCCATCGACCGCCCCCACGGCCACCGCCCGCACGTCGTTGGTGTGTCCCGCCAGGGGGTCGCCGATCTCCGTACCTGGTGGGGTGGCGGCCACGGTGGCCGGCCCGGTGACGAGAACGGGGCTCGGACCGGTCGTCCGTGGCCACATCGACACCACGAGAACGGCGATCACGGCAAGAACAGCGACCCCAGCGGCCAGCACCGCTTGAGGCGGCACCCGTCGCCAGGACGGCGAGGGCGGCGGGGGCGGTTGAGGGAGGGGCGAGGTCACGGCCGGGCTCACAGCGGAGACCGCACTCTCCGCCGCCACCGACCCCGGCACAGCGGCCGAGGCACCCGGCACCGCCACACCCGCCGTGGGCGCCGAGGTGGAGGCGCCCGGCGCTGCTGGGCCTGGAACCGTGGGCGCCGTCGCACCTCCTCCCGGCGCCTGGCCTGAGACACCTGGCGCATCTGCGTCTGCCGCCGGCACGGCGACCGTCCCCGGCTCGGTGGCTGTGGTTTCCGGCGGCGCCGTCGATCCGGCTGAGGCTCCCAGTGCAGTTGCGCCTACGCCTGAGGCTGCGGCTCCAGGTGCCCCTGTCCCTGCCCCTGACGCCGCGCCCGCTCCAGGCGCGGCGGCTGAGGGTGCTGTCGCTGAAGGTGCGGTGGCTGGAGGCGCGGTGGCTGGAGGCGCGGTGGCTGGAGGCGCAGTGGCCGGGGTCAGGGCGCTTGAGGGCGCGGTGGTCGAGGTCGGGGTGGCTGAGGGCGGGGTGGCTGGAGGCGCAGTGGCTGAGGGCGCGGTGGCCGGGGTCGGGGTGGTGGGGGTGGGGTGGCCGGTCAGGGTGCGGACGAGGTCTTCGGCCGTGAGGCGGTGTGCCGGGTTCTTGTCCAGGCAGGCCACCACCAGCCCCCGCAGCGAGTCCGGCACCCCCGACACGTCCGGTGCCTCGTACAGGAGGGCCCGCAGCACCGCCGGCACCGAGTCGCCGGCGAACGCGCGGCGCCCCGTGGCCGCGAACACCATCGTGGCAGCCCAGCTGAACACGTCCGCCGCCGGGCCGACCGAATCCATGCTGACCTGCTCCGGCGCCATGTAGCCGGGCGTGCCGACCGCCCCGGTCTGGGTGACGGCGTGGTCGAGAGCGCGGGAGATGCCGAAGTCGATCACCACCGGCCCCTCGGGCCCGAGGATGACGTTGCCCGGTTTGAAGTCGCGGTGCACGACTCCGGCGCGGTGGATGGCGGCCAGTGCGGTCGCGGTCGCCACCGCCAGCCGCTCCAGGCCGCCGCCGGTGCGGGGCCCGTCCTGCCTGACGGCCCGTTCGAGGGAATCGCCGCGTACGAATTCGCTCACGATGTACGGCCGCTCGTCGTACATCCCCATGTCGAGCACCCGGGCCGTGCAGAAGGGGGCGACCCGGCGCGCCAGCTCCACCTGCCGGAAGAACCGGCGGCGCTCCTCGGCGTCCTCCGACATCCTGCCATGCAGCACCTTGATCGCGACCTGGTCGCCGGACGGGTCGAGCCCCAGGTAGACCGCTCCCTGCCCGCCCTCTCCGAGAAACCCGGTGAGCCGGTATCCGGCGATCCGCCCGAGGTCCTGTCCCGGTCGCGGACGTGACAATGCCCACCTCTTCACCATCTGCGGAAGCCTCAGCACTGGATACTACGATTCACCGCACCCCACCGGATTACCCCAGAAGGCGATATAGACGGTCGAGGCCGAATTTCCGGGAAATAGTCAGAGAAAAGTCACTTATTATTTCCTGGCCCTTCATTTTCCGCGTATGGAAAGTAGTCCAGGCACTACCTCCAAGACGGGCCGTACCGCGATCGAGATCGGCGCGCGGAGCGGCGAGCGTAGGGGGCATGAAACTCATGGCGATCGGTGCGCTGCTCGGCGCGCTCACGACCGTTCCCCCGGCCACCGGCGAGGGCTGGGACGCGTGCCAGGGCGCCGAGCGGCCCAAGGACCTGGAGTGCTCGTCCGTCGAGGTGCCCGTGGACTGGGCCCAGCCCGGCGGCCGCACCATCACGCTGCGCATCGCCCGGCTGCCCGCCACCGGGCAGCGCATGGGCACCGTGTTCAGCATCCCCGGCGGCCCCGGCGGGTCGGGGATCGACGATCTCACGTACTACCGGGGCAGCTTCTCGAAGCTGCGCGAGCGGTTCGACGTGGTCAGTCTCGAACCGCGCAACGCCACCACGTACGGGCGGCTGCCGCAGAAGTGCTTCGCCACCGGGCCGTGGCTCAGCCGGCCCGACACGCGGGGCGAGTACGCCCGGCTCGGAGCGCAGGTGCGCCGGAGCGCGCAGGAGTGCCGGAAGGTCGACCCGGGCTTCTTCGACCGTCTCGACTCGGCCTCCGTGGCGCGCGACATCGACGCGATCCGGGCCGCCCTCGGGGAGGAGCGGCTGAGCTTCGTGGCCACCTCGTACGGCGGGGTGCCGGCCGTCGCCTACGCCCGGCTGTTCCCGGAGCGGATCAGGGCCATGTACCTGGACGGGGCGGTCAACCAGCTCCGGGACGCGATGACGGACGCGCGGGTGCGCTACCGGACGTACGAGGCGCAGTTCGGGCGGTTCCTGGACTGGTGCCGGTCCGGCGGGGACGCGTGCGGCACCGGCATGGAGGCGCGCTGGCGGAAGCTGGTGGCCGCCGCCGACCGGACGCCGGTTCCGGTGAAGGGCGAGCCGGTGACGTACAGCGGGTTCGACCTGCAGGTGGCCGCGATGCCCAACGTGGTGGGGCCGGGGCCGGCGCCGGAGTACCCGCGCTGGCGGCAGCTCGCGCAGGCCATCCGCCAGGCCGAGGACGGGGACGCGGCCGGGTTCGCCAAATACGTGCAGGCGGGCATCGGGAGCCTGAAGCCGCCGTCGTTCGTGGGCATGAACGCCACCCAGTGCGCCGACGGCCTGCGCTTCCGGGACTATCGCGACTACCGGGCCGTACGGGCGATGGGTGAGCGGGTCTCGCCGAACCTGGCCGGGATGGGCCTGTGGCACCGGCTCGGCTGCACCGCCTGGCCGACTCCCGTGACGAACCCGCCCGCCCCGCTGCCCTCCGGCCTGCCGCCGTTCCTCGGCGCGGGCACCTGGACCGACTACGAGGACACGGCGGACATCGTGCGCAGGGTGCCGGGGTCGGAGACGGTCCGGTTCGACGGGCACGGCCATGGGCTGTATCTCACGGGCAACGCCTGCGTGATCGAGCACGCGAACGCGTACCTGACCGATCTTCGCCTGCCCCCGGCCGGAACCACCTGCCGCCCCGCCTAGAGTCATGGAGGCGGGACGGCAGGCGGGCTCAGGCCAGCAGGCCCGCCACCGCCAGCGCCGGTTCGGGGTGGGCGGCGAGCAGGGCGCTCACCTCGGGGTGGCCGCCGCCGCTGCCGGGCGAGCGCCACTCGCCCGCGCAGCCGAGCAGCTCCGCCACCGCGTCGCAGGCCGCCGGATTCCCCATGAGCAGCTCCGCCACCGGCCCCGCCGCCACCGGGGCGGACGCGGCGGGAGCGGGCCTGGGGCGGGCGGTCCACGGCGGCACCCAGGTGTCCACGGCCGTCAGCGAGCCGGGGAACGTGCGCCCGGCCTCGCGTACGAGCACCGGCACCAGCTCTCCCGCCCCGTCCTTCAGCGTCGTGATCAGCTTGGGCAGCCACGGCAGCAGCACGTTGTCCGGCAGCCGCCCGAACGCCTTGGAGATCACCTCCACCACGAACCCCGACAGCGCCGGAGCCGGCTCCATCGCCTGCACGAACCCGGTGATGTACTGCGGGAACGACGGGATGACCAGCGGGTTGGCGAGCAGCTCGTCGCAGCGCGCCCGCAGCTCCTCCAGCGGCAGCAGCCCGAGCTGGTGGCGGGCCGCCCACAGCAGCGCGACCTTGGCCGGCGCCTCCGGATGCGACTGCTGCACCGCGATCTCGAGCTGGGCCCGGTCGCAGCCCAGCGCCAGGGCCAGGCTCTCCATCGAGAACAGGAACCCCAGCATGGCCGCCACCTGCCGCACGCCGGTGTCGTCGTCCACGAAGGACGTCGGCAGCAGCGTGCAGTAGTGCGCGTAACCGGCCGTCACGAACGCCTCGCACCAGGCCGGCAGCTCGGGCTCGTTGGCCCGGTAGTACGCCAGCAGCCGCCGGATCCGGCGCAGCACCTCCGGCGCGTCGTCCACGGTGCGCTCGGCGGCGAGCAGCTCCACCGCCCGCGCCCCGAGCTCGTCGGTGAAGCGCCGGCTGCCCAGGAACAGCACGGCGTCCTCCACCGCCGCCAGCGCCACGGCGGCGGTGGCCTTGGGGTCGCGCACCGAGCGCCGCAGCCGCTGCTCCAGCACCTGCTCGATGGTGACGCCCTCGTAGCCGAGCTCGATGATGGAGCGCTGGTGCTTGCCGAACGACAGGTCCCAGCTCTCCTGGATCGAACGCTCCCCCAGCCTGCGCTCGCCCATGATGGGCCGCACCGCGTCGGAGGGCAGCAGGTAACGCAGCATCCACAGCACATCGGAGCAGGGCACCAGGTCCGGCTCGGCGTTGAGGTCGAGCAGCGCCCGCTGGATCGTCCGCTTCTCCAGGTCGAGCCCGAGCGGCGCGAGCCGGTCGTAGACGTCCCTGGCCAGCGGCGGCAGCGCGTCGTAGCCGACCTCGCCGGCGCGGTCGCCGCCGAGCAGGATCTCGCACAGCCGCCGCACGTCGCGCCGGCCCGGCACGACGTCCTTCTCGATGCAGGTGACGGCCGCGTCCTGGAAGTCGTACGGGGTGGGCCTGGCCCGGTTGCGCATGCCGGCGAGCAGGATCGAGGTCTCGTAGACCGCGATCGCGTCGGCGGTGCTGGCCAGGTAGCCGTTGCGGCGGGCCAGCCGCACGATGTCCACGGACCAGCCGAGCAGCTCGGCCTCGTCGAGGGCGTCGAGAGCGGGCGGCCTGGACAGGAACCCGGTCAGCCTGTCGGCCACCTCGCCCGGCGCCACCGGCGCGGGCAGCTTGGCCGCGCGCTTGCGGGCGCCCTTCTGCCCGGCCAGCTGGAACGGGGTCAGCCTGCTCCGCGTCAGCGCCTTGGCCCACGTCGCCGCCGCGATGGACACCGAGCCGGAGGCCAGCCCGAACTGCGCCTCGATGGCCGAGTGGCTGGACGGGATGAGGCCGTACAGCCATTTCGTCCCGGTGCGCGGGCTGATCTCGAAGGTGGCCGTGGACCGCACGCCGAACTGCTCGACGTGGCTGGCGGCGTGGAAGGCGCCGCAGACGTAGAGGCAGTCGGCCGGGTCGGCGCCGGACGCGGCCAGGTGCTCGCGCATCCTGGTCCACATGTAACGCTCGCGGTCCTCGTCCACGGCCAGCCGGTCGCCGCCGGGGCCGAGCCGGCGGAACAGGCTGCCGATCAGCACCATGACCTGGCGGTAGGTGTCGTAGTCGGCCCCGGACAGGGGCTGCTCGACGTACTGGTCCCACCACTCCGACCAGTGGCGCACCTTGCCGTGGTGCAGCAGGTGCTCCTCCAGCTCGGCGAAGCGGGGGCGCAGGTCGCCGATCTCGACGCCGACCGCGTCGCCGTGCAGGCCCGTCTCCTCCTGCTCCTTGGGGGCGGCCTGCGGATCCTCCTTGGGCGCCCACTGGAAGACGTGGTCGGTCGAGCGGTCCACCAGCACCAGCTCGACGCCCGGGGTCTCCAGCGCGTAGGAGATGGCCTGGTATTCGGCCGACGCCTCGGTGATGGGCGCCACCACGCTGAGCGGCGCCCACTCCTTCGGGAAGCCGTCGATGTCGGTCGCGAACGCCTGCACCGCCACCGGCAACCGGCAGTTGCGCAGCTCCGTCAGCAGCGGCTGCAGGTCCTCGCACAGCTCCAGGTAGATGACCTTCGGCTGCTTCTCGCGCAGCCTGCGCACCATCGCCAGCCCCGAGGCCGGCGAGTGGTGGCAGACCGGGAAGATCTCCAGCTCCTCGCGCAGCGCCCGGTCCACGTCGTCGACCAGGCCCGCCAGGATCTCGGACACGGCGACGGGACCGCCGGCGAACTTCTCGGCGGCGTCGAGGAGCTGCCCCCGGAGCTCGCCGAAGGGGCTCGTCCGACCGGTCATGAGAGCGTGGAGATGGCCTCGCGGCCGCCCTCGAGGAACTCCGGCCACTCCCCGCCGTCCTTCTTGCTGCGCGGCTCGACGACGCCGTGCCAGTATTTGTTGAGGATCGCCAGGTCCTCGGGGCTGCGCCGGGCCAGCGAGCCGACCAGCGACCCGGCCAGCGTCTGGGCGCGCAGCACCCGGTCGCCGAAGAAGTGGCTGTGCAGGATGGCGTCCTCCAGCACGCCGATCTGCTCGGCGGTGGACAGCGCCGACTCCAGCTTCTCGTCGTCGCTGGTGGCCGAGGCCGCCGCCGAGCGCAGGTCGGCGAAGCTCTGCAGCAGGATGTCCAGCAGCGTGGGCGGCAGGTCCAGCTCGATCCGGTGCCTGCGCAGCAGCTCCTCCGTACGGAAGCGGACGATCTCCGCCTCGCTCTTCTTGTTCGTCACGACCGGGATGCGGACGAAATTGAAGCGGCGCTTGAGCGCGGACGACAGGTCGTTGACGCCCCGGTCGCGGCTGTTGGCCGTGGCGATGATGGAGAAGCCGGGCTGGGCGAAGACGATGTTGTCGTCGTCGAGCTCGGGGATGGAGACGTACTTCTCCGAAAGGATCGAGATGAGCGCGTCCTGCACGTCGCTCGTCGAGCGGGTCAGCTCCTCGAAGCGGCCGATCACGCCCTGCTCCATCGCCGTCATGATCGGCGAGGGGATCATCGACTGGCGGGACTGGCCCTTGGCGATGACCATGGAGACGTTCCACGAGTATTTGATGTGGTCCTCGGTGGTGCCGGCGGTGCCCTGGACCACGAGCGTGGAGTTGCGGCAGATGGCCGCCGCCAGCAGCTCGGCCAGCCAGCTCTTGCCGGTGCCCGGGTCGCCGATCAGCAGCAGGCCCCGGTCGGAGGCCAGCGTCACGATGGCGCGCTCGACGAAGCTGCGGTCGCCGAACCACTTCTGCGCGATCTCCCGGTCGAGCCCGTCGGAGCGCTCGGAGCCGAGGATGAACAGCCTGATCATGCGGGGGCTGAGCCGCCACGAGAACGGCTTGGGGCCGTCGTCGACCGACTCCAGCCAGTCGAGCTCCTCCGCGTACTTCACCTCTGCGGGGGCGCGCAGCATATCGTCACTCATTCGCGGGTCTCCTAGGTGAGGAAGTTCTTGAGCTCGAACACGAGCTTGTGGATGTGGCCCGAGATCACCGGAGTGCCCAGGTCCTTGAATTTCTTGCGGAACCACGGCTCGACGCTCTGGACGCCCGAGCTGTTGACCGAGCCGACGGGGATGAACTTCACGCCCGAGCGGTGCACGGCCTCGATGCCGTCGTACAACGGCTGGGAGCGGTCGAACTCGTAGAAGTCGGAGATCCACACCATCACGGTGTTGCGCGGATCGCTGATCTTCGGGCGCGCCATGGCCATCGCCACCGGCCCGTCGTTGCCGCCGCCGAGCTTGGTACGCAGCAGCACCTCGAACGGGTCCTGCACCCACGGGGTCAGGTCGATGGCCCGGGTGTCGTAGGCGATCAGGTGCACGTCGACCTTCGGCAGCCCGGCGAAGATCGAGGCCAGGATGGTGCAGTTGACCATCGAGTCCACCATCGAACCCGACTGGTCGACGACCACGATCAGGCGGGCCGGGGTGGTGCGGTGGGCCGTCTGCTTGTAGTAGAGCCGGTCGACGTAGAGACGCTGGTCCTCGGGGCTCCAGTTGGTGAGGTTCTTCCAGATCGTGCGCTCGACGTCGAGGTTGCGGAAGACCCGCTTGGGCGGCACCGACCGGTCGATGACGCCCGCGCTGGTCTTCTCCACCTGCGTGCGCAGCACCTCGGCGACCTCGTCCACGTATCGGCGGATCAGCGCCTTGGCGTTGGCCAGCGCGACGCCCGACAGGTTGGACTTGTCGCGCAGCAGCTGCTCGATGAGCGACATGCTCGGCGTGAGTTGCTTGGCCAGGGCCGGGTCGGCGAGCACCTCGCGCAGGCGCATGCGCTTGACCAGGTCGCCCTCCAGGCCGGCGAGCACCTTGGCCAGCTCTTCGCCGCCCGGGCTGTGGCGCAGCCCACCGGCCTCGCAGCCCATGCCGCGCTCGAACCAGGCCGCGTCCTGCTTCCAGCTCTCCAGCTGGGCGGCGGTGACGTTGCCCGAGCCCGTCGAGAACACGTTCAGCAGCAGCTTGGAGACGAGTGCGGCGCGACGCACCTCGTCGCCCGCCTCGTGCCCCGTCTCGGCCATCAGGCCCTGGAACTCGGCGGCCAGCTCGGGGAAGCGCTGCACCAGGTTGTCCACCGACACCCCGGGGTCGAGCAGCGCGAGCGGCAGGCCGAGATCGCCGACGATGCCGAGGCTGGAGGTCTCCAGCGCGGGCTGCTCGTCGGAACCGAACAGCCGGGACAGCAGGCGCCAGTAGAGCACCTGGCGCCGGGTCTGGTCGGCGGTCTGTGACGCTTCGGTCGTCTCGGTCATTTCCGCAGCAGCCGTCCCGCCCGTTCGCGCAGCACGGCGACCACGTCACCGGCCCTGGCCTCGGCCTTGACCACCTTGGGGTCGGTGGGGCCCATCGCCCAGTCGCCGTTGTGCGCGGTGACCGGCTTCTTCTTGACCGTCGCCTGCACGGCGAGCGGCTGGAGCGACCACTGCCCGGCGTCCCAGCGCAGCAGCCCTAAGCAGGCCGTGGAGGCCTTGACCAGCTCGGGGGTGAGCGGGCCCGCGGACGGCAGCCGGTCGAGGTCGAGCCTGATCGTGTGACCGCCCAGGTCGAACACCCGGCCGTCGGTCTTGTAACCCTCGACGAGGACGGGCTCGGCGATGCGCACGGGATGCCGGTCGAGCGGCGTCACCGGCGGCGCCGTCACCTCGGCGAGCTGCACGCGCGCGATGGCGAACGGGTCGGCCTCCTCGCCCGCGCGGGCCCGGTCGTCGTGCCACACCAGGTCGCCGCCGGACAGCAGCGGCATGTCCGTGATCTCCACGGCCCGGTGCTCGGCCAGCGCGGCCAGCAGCACGGGGTGGCCGCCCAGCAGCCGCCACAGGGTCGGGCCGACGATGGTGTCGACCTTGGCGGCGGCCACGCTCGTGCGTACGAGCCGGGCGGGCGCGCCTCCGGCGGCCTCCAGGATGCCGTGGACCTGGACGCGTACGGCGGTGGCGTGCTCGTGGACGTCGGCGCCCAGGATCAGCAGCCGCCCCGAGACCCGCTCGCCCCCGGCGCTCCAGGGACCCCGCTGGGACAGCAGCATGGCGCGCGTCCACAGGTCGGCCCATCTGCGGACGGGCACGCGCTCCATCGTCGCGACCGGGCACGAGGCCCGCAGCTCGGTCGCCAGCCCGTCGAGCAGCACCGCCAGCCCGCGCAGCTCGGGCACGGCCAGCAGCGCCTCGATCGTCTGGTCGGCGGAGGAGACCAGGTCGTGGTCGACGCCGCGCCAGCCGACGATGGCCAGCTCGCGCAGCCAGACCCGGCACCCGGCGAGCAGGTTGTCCGCCACCTCCGCCGTGTCGCCGTCGGGGTCGCCGGCGGGCTCCCAGGCCGCTCGCGTGCGGCCCAGCGCCGCGTCCAGGCGGCCGAGCAGCGCGTCGTGGACCGCGCCGAACAGCGCCGCCCGCGCCCCGGCCAGCGCGGCCAGATGCTCGTCGCCGACCGACCCCGCGCTCACCTTCTCCACGGCCTCGCTCACGCGCTCGCCGACGGGGGTGCCCGCCAGCGCGCCCGCCAGGGCGGACAGCGCCGCGGCCGGCTCCTCCCCGATCCGGGCGAACCCGTGGGTGAGCGCGCCGTCGAACCCCGCCACCAGGTCGAGCGCCTCGCCGGCCCCGGAGGGAGCCGCGCCGAGCAACTCGCTCAGCTGTACGTCGAGCATCAGCAGACCACCTCGCCAGCAGATCGGTCGGGCATCAGCGCACCGCCCCCATCGACGGGAACCAGTGCAGTTCGGCCAGCGGCGCGGTGCTGTCGGGCACCTCCAGGTAGGCCAGGTGGCGCAGGAACCGGCTGAACACGACGGCCGCCGGGGTGCGCTCGACGTGCCCGCTGACGTGCTGCATCAACCGGCCGCCCTCGGGGACCTCGACCCGCAGGTAGCGGGCCACCCGGTCGAGCCCGTACTGCACGACCGCCTCGTCGGCCAGCTGGTTGATGTGCTTGCACGCGTAACCGTGCAACGCGCCGCACGGCCGGTTGTTGTTGGTGCTGCAGCTCAGCGCATGAGTGCCGGCGGTGATCGACGAGACGTAGACCCGCTCGATGTCGGACCCGCTCGACACGACGCCCTGCAGCCGGCCGTCGGCCAGCTCGACGAAGGGCACCTTCGCCAGCTTGCGCGGCTCCACGGGTGGCACCACCCGGAGCACGCTGCGCTCTTCCCACGCGGTTGTGTCCGCGTCCACGGCCTCAGAACCTCCCGCCCCGGCCGGTTCGCGGGCGCGGGCGGGGGTGCCCGGGCCTGCACGACCGGCTGATCGAATGATCCGGGAACTTACCGGAGGGCACCGACAGATCGGGGCTAAATGATCAAACCCTGTGGCGGGCCGGGTTTCCCGGCTTTCGGGCGCGCGCCTGTGCTCCGGAAATTGTCCATAATATTGTCAACCGAGACATGTACGCACGGCGCCGGGAGGATCGCGTGACCCCAGGGTCCCCGCGGGAGGAAACGCTGACCGACCGGGTCAGGTCGGCCATACTCGACGGCGATTTCGTGCCCAACCAGCGGCTCGTCGAGGCCGACGTCTGCGAGCAGTTCGGCGCCCCGCGGGCCGCCGTGCGCGAGACGTTCAAGGAGCTCGCCGGGGAGGGGCTCGTCGAGATCCTCCGGAACAAGGGGGCCCGGGTCCGGGCGATCTCGAAGGCGGAAGCCGTGGAGATCACGGAGGTGCGGATGGTCCTCGAGGGCCTGTCGGCCGCCAAGGCGGCGGAACGGGTCACGCCCGAGCAGGCCGGGGAGCTGCGGGAGATCGTCACCGACATGCGCACGGCCGTGGAGGCGGGGGACCTGGACCGCTATTCGGAGCTGAACGCCGCCCTGCACGCCAGGATCCGCGCGATCGCCGGGCACCGTACGTCGGCGGCGATCATCGAACGGCTGGGGGCGCAGGTGGTGCGGCACAAGTTCCGGCTGGCCCGGCAGCCGGGGCGGGCCGGGGTGTCGCTGCCGCAGCACGAGCTGATCGTGGCGGCCATCGTGGCCCGCGACCCGGAGGCGGCACAGACGGCCATGCAGCAGCACCTCCGCAGCGTCGCCAAGGCCCTGGAGGCCAGCCCCGACTGACGCCCCCATCGCCCCGGCACCCCCGCCCCGCCGGACGCACCCGCCCGACACACCCGTCCGGCACCCGTCCGGCACCCGCCCCACGCCTCGTCTGACGCCCGCCCGACGCCCGTCCGGCACCCCGCCCGACGCCCGCTCGACACCGTGTCCCACGCGCCGTCGGCTCGGGACGCCAAGGTCCCGGGAGGGTGACGGTCCGGAGGGCAGGCCGGCGGGGGTGCGGCGGGTGCGGCAGGTGCGGCGGGTGCAGCGCGGCGGGGCGGTTACGTGGGGGGGCGGTTACGTGGGGGGGCGGTTACGTGGTGGGGCGGTTACGTGGTGGGGCGGGTGTTCGGGGCGGGGATGGGTGGGGTGCCGGTGCGGGTCGCGTGGTCGAGGGTGACGGTGGTGGCCTCCGTCATCGTGCGGGGTACGCCCAGCTCCTCCAGCATCCGCGTGGCCGCCTCCATCTCGTGCACCCGCCGTACCCCGTGCTGCCCCGCCCCCCGCAGCAGCCGGACCACGAACTCCTCGTCCGCCTCCGTCACCGTCTCCAGCGCGTGCTCCCAGAACCACTCCCCCAGCCCCGCCGCCCGCGCCGCCCGCTGCGCCTCGATGACCAGCGCGCTCAGGCCCTTCACCAGCACGCTGCGCAGCAGCTTCCGGGCGGCGGCGTCCCCGGGTGAGCCGCCGATCGGCGTGACGTCCATGCCGTGGCCGCCGGCGAAGGCGGCGAACCGGTCCGCGTGCTCCCCGCTGGCCAGCACCGGCGTGGCCAGGCCGCGCAGCGGGATCGGGGCCATGATCGCGCCGTCCACGACCGCCACCCCGTCCGGCTCCAGCAGCTCCGCGATCCGCCGCTTGTCGCCGGGCGCCCCCGTGGACAGGTCGGCGTAGAGGACACCGGGCTTGAGATGGGGCCGGGACTCGGCGCAGGCGGCGAAGCTGTCGGCCCCCGTGGTCACGGCGATCACGACGTCGGCCCCGCGCACCGCATCGGCGTTGCGGGCAACCAGCTCGCAGGAGGGCAGGCTCCCCGACGGGTGGGCCGGGTCGTACACGCGTAGGCGCACGCGTGGTGCGAGGCCGTCCGCGAGGACGTGGCCGACCTCGCCGTAACCGAGCAGCGCCACCTGGGGTCCGTCCATGAGCATCCTCCACCACCACGGCTCCCCGCCTCAGAGGAGCCACATGGTTGACAATATTGTCGGATCTTCCCGCCAGCCAGCCAGATACCCACCCACAACGCCCACATTGGCGATGAAAGTGTTGACAATCCGTCCGTTCGGCTCTTAGCGTCGGCAAGTGACCTCGGAAAAGACCTTCCCCCGCACCCTCCTGGTGATCAGTGCCCACGCGGGCGACTTCGTCTGGCGCGCCGGCGGCGCGATAGCCCTCGCCACCGCCCGCGGCGAGCACGCCAAGGTCGTCTGCCTCAGCTTCGGCGAGCGCGGCGAGTCCGCGAAGGCGTGGCGCGCCGGCCGCACGCTGGAAGAGATCAAGGCGATCCGCCGCGAGGAGGCGCGGAACGCCGCCGCGGCCCTGGGCGCCGAGATCGAGTTCTTCGACGCCGGCGACTATCCCCTGGTGGAGAGCCAGGAGCTGGTGGACCGCCTGGTACGCGTCTACCGCGACACCGAGCCCGACGTGGTGCTCACCCACCCGCTGGCCGACCCGTACAACGGCGACCACCCGGCGGCGGCCCGCATGGCGCTGCAGGCGCGCGTGCTGGCGCAGGCCGCGGGCTACGACGCGCCCGGCGAGCCGCTCGGCGCTCCGCCCGTGTTCTTCTTCGAGCCGCACCAGCCCGAGCAGTGCGACTTCAAGCCGGACCTGCTGCTCGACATCACCCCGGTCTTCGACCGGAAGCGCAAGGCGATGGAGTGCCTGCCGGCCCAGCAGCACATGTGGGACTACTACACCGACCTGGCCAAGCGCCGCGGCGTGCAGCTCAAGCGCAACGCGGGCCCCAACCTGGGGCTGGCGCACGACACCATGGGCGAGGCGTACATGCGGCTGTACCCGCAGGTGACGGACGTGCTCGCATGAGGAACGTGGTCGTCACCGACATCCCGCGCTCGGCTCCCGGCCGGGTCGACGCCCTGGCCGCGTACGGCGTGGCGACCGTGCACGAGGCCCTCGGCCGCACCGGCTACCTGGGCCCCGGGCTGCGTCCCGCCTGGCCGGGAGCGAGGACGGGTGGCAACGCGGTCACCGTGCTGTGCTGGCCGGGCGACAACCTGATGATCCACGTCGCGGTCGAGCAGTGCCGCGAGGGCGACCTCCTGGTCGTCGCCACGACCTCGCCGTCCACGGACGGCATGTTCGGGGAGCTGTTCGCGACCGCGCTGAGGCACCGCGGGGTGCGCGGGGTGGTGATCGACGCGGGCGTGCGCGACGTGGCGGAGCTGCGGGCGATGGGCTTCCCGGCCTGGAGCGCGGCCGTCAGCGCGCAGGGCACCGTGAAGGCGACCCCGGGCGCGGTCAACGTGCCCGTCACGATCGGCGGCCAGCTGGTCCGGCCGGGCGACACGGTCATCGCCGACGACGACGGGGCGCTGGTGTGCCCACGCGCGGACCTGGAGCGCGGCATCGAGGCGGCCGCCGCGCGGGCCGCCAAGGAGGCCGCCACGCGCGAGGCGTTCGAGAAGGGCGAGCTCGGCCTCGACCGGTACGGGCTGCGCGAGCGCCTGCCGGAGCTCGGCATCACGTACATGACGGCGGAGGAGTACGACCGTGCCCGATGACGGTGTGCCCTGCATGCCGATGCGGGGGCGGCACCTCGAAGGGCGCCTACATCCTGTACGTCTACGAGCCCGGCGGCCACCGCATCGAGCTGTGCAACCCGGGGACCAGGCTGATCCTGGCCCCGCCGGTCAGCCCTGCTTGACGGCCTCCCAGGTGGGGTGCTCGCCGGGCGCCAGCTCGACGAAGTCCGGCAGGTCGCGCAGCGCCTCCTCGGCGCCGCCCGGCGTGTACGTCGCGATGATCCGCATCGGCCGCCACCCCGTGTTGAACGTCGAATGCATGGTCCCCATGGGGATCCACACGGCGTCACCGGCCCTGACCGCGAACTCGGGCCCGTCGCCGACCGTCTGGCGCCCCTCTCCCTCGATGATGTAGAGGATCTCGTCGGAGAAGGGGTGCTGGTGGCGGTCGTGCCCCTTGTTCGGGTTGATCACGACCTCGCCCAGCGTGGACGAGGCGCCGGGCACGCTGCCGGGCGTCACGTGCCATTTGATGGAGCCCCAGTCGAAGAGCATCGTGGGTACGGAGTCCGGTTCGCGGTGCATGGCGTGGTCCCTCCTACGCGGGCAGGTTCTTGAAGGCGCGGAGCTGGTCGGCGATGGCGCGCTCGGCGGGCAGGCGCTCCATCGACGAGGCGCCGAAGAAGCCCGCGACGCCGGAGGTGCGCTCCTGGATGTAGCGGACGTCGTCCGGCTCGGCGATGGGGCCGCCGTGGCACAGGACGATGACGTCGGGGTTCACGGCCACGGCGGCGTCGTGCATCTCCTGGACGCGGACGGCCGACTCGTCGAGGGTGAGCGCGGTCTTGGCCCCGATGCTGCCCTTGGTGGTCAGGCCCATGTGCGGCACGAGGATGTCGGCGCCCGCCTCCGCCATGGCCGTGGCCTGCTCGGCGTTGAACACGTAGGGGGCGGTGAGCAGGCCGCGCTCGGCCGCCAGCCTGATCATCTCGACCTCCAGGTCGAAGCCCATGCCGGTCTCCTCCAGGTTCGCCCGGAAGACGCCGTCGATGAGGCCGACGGTGGGGAAGTTCTGGACGCCGGTGAAGCCCATCGCGTTCAGCTGGTCGAGGAACTGCGGCATGAGCCGGAACGGGTCGGTGCCGCACACCCCGGCCAGCACGGGGGTGTCCTTGACCACCGGCAGCACCTCGCCGGCCATCTCGACCACGATGGCGTTGGCGTCCCCGTACGGCAGCAGCCCCGCCAGCGAGCCGCGCCCGGCCATCCTGAACCGGCCGGAGTTGTAGATGATGATCAGATCCACGCCGCCGGTCTCGGCCGCCTTGGCGGACAGCCCCGTGCCCGCGCCGGCCCCGATGATCAGCCGGCCGGCCTTCCGCTCGCCGTGCAGCCTGCCGAGCGCCTCGTCCCGGTTCATGCTCTTCCCTTCTGGATCAGCTCGTGCAGCCGGTCGGCGGCCGCAACCGCGAACCGGGGCCGGTTGATGTCGTCCTCGCTCTCCACCACCTGCACGTCGCTGCCCGCCACGGCCCGCAGCACGGCCTCGAAGCAGGCGGCGTCGGCCGCCGGGTCGTGGAACGGGCCGCCCTCGACGTCCACGGCGGAGACGCCGCCGCGCGGGACGAACAGCGCGACCGGCCCGGTGGCGGCGGCCAGCTTGGCGCCGATCGTCCGGCCGAGCTCCGCGTTCTCGGCCGGCGTGGTCCGCATCAGCGTCACGGTGGGGTTGTGCACCAGCAGCAGGCGGTCCCTGAACCGCTCGGGCACGGTGTCCATCGGGCCGAAGTTGACCATGTCCACCGCGCCCAGGCTGACCACCTGCGGCACGCCGGCGGCCCCGGCGGCGGTCAGGCGGTCGGGCCCGGCCGACAGGACACCGCCGACCAGCTCGTCGGCCAGCTCGGTGGTGGTGAGGTCGAGCACGCCGGCGAAGTAGCCGCTCGCGACGAGCGCCTCCATGGTCCGCCCGCCGGATCCGGTGGCGTGGAACACGAGCACCTCGTAGCCCAGCTCCTCGAGCCGGGCGCGGGCGGCGTCCACGGCGGGCGTGGTGACGCCGAACATCGTGGCCGCCACCAGCGGCCGGTCGTCCTGCCCCGCCTCGCGCGGACGGCGGTCGTCCTGCCGCGCCCCGCCCGGGCGGCGGTCGTCCTGCCGCGCGCCGCCGGGGCGGCCGGCGGCCGCGCGGGCGTCGTACGCGGCCGCCATCGCGGCGATCGCGGCCGCCGCGTTGCCGAGGATCTGGCGGGAGATCGAGTTGATCCCGGCCACGTCGACGACGCTGTACATGAGCGTCACGTCGCTCTGGCCGACGTACGCCGACACGTCGCCGCCGGCCATGGTGGAGACGAGCAGCTTGGGCAGCCCCACGGGCAGTGCCGCCATGACGGCCGCCGCGATCGAGGAGCCGCCGCTGCCGCCCAGCGCCAGCACGCCGCTCAGCCGCCCCCGCGCGTACAGGTCGCGCGCGACGGCCGCCGCCCCGTCCGCCATCGCCCGCAGCGCGGCGCCACGGTCGCCCGCGCTCCTCAGCCGCTCCAGATCGCTCCCGCCCGCCTCGGCGACGTCCGCCGCCGTCACGTCGGGGGTCAGGGACGGGGTGCCCATGACGCCCGCGTCGAGCAGCACCACCTCCTGGCCCGCGGCGGTGACCAGGTCACGGACGTAGGCGTACTCGCCGCCCTTGGTGTCGAAGGTCCCCAGCAACAACACGGCCATGCGCCGACCCTCCTTCGAGCCCCGGTTCGCTGCCACAGCGCCACAGCGCCACCCTGCAGCCTCCCCCGAGGCGGGGACGGTCACGCCTCCACGGGCACGTGGGCCTTGATCGCCACGCTCGTGAGGGCGAACAGCAGCTCCAGGTCCGGCTCCGCGTCCACCTGCACGGCCACCCAGGCGCGGTCGGGGCAGGCGTGCACCTGGTCGCATTCGCTCAGGTAGGGCCCGAGCCGGTCGATCGCGGGGGCGGTCAGGCGCACCTGCACCTCGGCCGAGCCGGTCAGCCGCAGGATCTCGGTGCCGCGCACGGCGAAGACGGGGCCGCGCCGGGTGTCGCTCACCACCAGCGCCGGCCAGGACCGCAACTCCGCCACCGCACGGGCCACGTACGGCCCCCGGCGTTCAGCCGCCCGCCACCGGGCGGTAATTCCTGCCACACCTCAATGCTGCGCCACGGCCGCACCCCGCGTCAGCGTCCGTTCCGCAACCGTTATCCACGCCCTCGACCGCAGGGCGAGTACGCCGCGCCGCGATTTCACGATCTGACCGCTACGTATTGACGCCTTCCGCAGCCCGGAGTTAACGTCGTCTCATAATTAAAAGGAAACTTTCCTAATAGTTTCCTAGGCATCCCACCCCCCGTACACCCCCCAACCGGATGTCGGAGCATCATGAGACACACCATCCTGAGCAAGGTCCTCGCCGGGCTGGCGGCCTTAGTGCTGCCCCTCACAGCGGTCGTCGCCGCCCCGGCCGGGGCTTCGGCCGCGTCCGCGGCGCAGGCCGCGTTCGCCGACTGGGCGCCGTGGACGGCGTACCCGGCGGGCACGCGCGTCACGTACAACGGCGTCGAGTACGAATGCGTCCAGAGCCACACCTCCCAGCCCGGCTGGGAGCCCCCGAACGTGCCGGCCCTGTGGAAGACCACGGGCGGCGGCGGCACGGACACGGCCGCGCCGACCGTCCCCGGCAACCTGCGCTCCACCGGCGTCACCAACACCAGCGTCTCACTCGCCTGGAACGCCTCCACCGACAACGTCGCCGTCACCGGCTACGAGATCTACCGCGGCGGCACCCTCGTCACCACCGTCACCGGCACCACCCACACCGACACCGGCCTGACCGCCAACACCGCCTACACCTACACCGTCCGCGCCCGCGACGCCGCCGGCAACCGCTCCGCCAACAGCAACACCGTCAGCGCCACCACGACGGGCGGCGGCACGGACACGGCCGCGCCGACCGTCCCCGGCAACCTGCGCTCCACCGGCGTCACCAACACCAGCGTCACACTCGCCTGGAACGCCTCCACCGACAACGTCGCCGTCACCGGCTACGAGATCTACCGCGGCGGCACCCTCGTCACCACCGTCACCGGCACCACCCACACCGACACCGGCCTGACCGCCAACACCGCCTACACCTACACCGTCCGCGCCCGCGACGCCGCCGGCAACCGCTCCGCCAACAGCAACTCCGTCAGCGCCACGACCACGGGCGGCACCGGCGGCGGGGGTAACAAGGTGCTCGGCTACTTCGTGCAGTGGGGCGTCTACCAGCGCGGCTACCACGTCAAGAACATCGACACCAGCGGCTCCGCGGCCAAGCTGACCCACATCAACTACGCCTTCGGCAACGTGCAGAACGGCCAGTGCACGATCGGCGACAGCTACGCCGACTACGACCGCTTCTACCAGGCGGGCGAGAGCGTGGACGGCGTCGCCGACACCTGGGACGCCGGCGCGCTGCGCGGCAGCTTCAACCAGCTGCGCAAGCTCAAGCAGAAGCACCCGCACCTGAAGGTGCTGTTCTCCTTCGGCGGCTGGACCTGGTCCGGCGGCTTCGGCCAGGCCGCGCAGAACCCGGCCGCCTTCGCCAACTCCTGCTACAACCTGGTCGAGGACCCGCGCTGGGCGGACGTCTTCGACGGCATCGACATCGACTGGGAATACCCGAACGCCTGCGGCCTGACCTGCGACACCAGCGGACCGGCCGCGTTCAGGAACGTCATGTCGGCCCTGCGCACCCGCTTCGGCTCCAACTACCTGGTCACCGCCGCCATCACCGCCGACGGCAACAACGGCGGCAAGATCGACGCGGCCGACTACGGCGGCGCCGCGCAGTACGTGGACTGGTACAACGTCATGACCTACGACTACTTCGGCGCCTGGGCGGCCCAGGGCCCGACGGCCCCGCACTCGCCGCTCAACAACTACAGCGGCATCCCGATCGCCGGCTTCTACTCCGACAACGCGATCCAGAAGCTCAAGAGCAAGGGCGTGCCGGCGAGCAAGCTGCTGCTCGGCATCGGCTTCTACGGGCGCGGCTGGACCGGCGTCACGCAGGCCGCACCAGGAGGCACGGCCACGGGGGCGGCGCCGGGGACGTACGAGCAGGGCATCGAGGACTACAAGGTCCTCAAGACGCGCTGCCCGGCCACCGGCACGGTCGCGGGCACCGCGTACGCTCACTGCGGCAACCAGTGGTGGAGCTACGACACGCCGGCCACGATCGGCGGCAAGATGAGCTACTCGAAGAACCAGGGCCTCGGCGGCGCGTTCTTCTGGGAGCTCAGCGGTGACACCACCAACGCCGAGCTGCTCACGGCCATGAAGACCGGCCTGGGCTGACCGGACGGGGCCGGCCCTCCGCGCCTGGGGGCCGGCCCACCCCTCAGCCCAGCTCGCTCAGCTGGTCGGCCGTCAGCGACACCGTCGAGGCGGCCAGGTTCTCCTCCAGGTGGGCGATCGAGGAGGTGCCGGGGATCGGCGCCACGACCGGGGAGCGGGCCAGCAGCCAGGCCAGGCTGACCTGCGAAGGCGTGGCCCCGACGGCCTTGGCGACGTGCTCCACCGGGCTGCCGGGCGCGGCCAGGGCGCCCTTGGCGACGGGGCTGTAGGGGATGAACGCGATGCCCTGCGCCGCGCAGTGGTCCAGCACGCCCTCGGAGTCCCTGAGGGTGAGGTTGTAGCGGTTCTGGACGCTGGCGATCTCGACGACGCGCCGCGCCCGCTCCAGCTGCTCGACGGTCACCTCCGACAGGCCGATCGCGTCGATCTTGCCCTCGTCCCGCAGCGCCTTGAGCTCGCCGACCTGGTCCTCCAGTGGCACCTGCGGGTCGACGCGGTGCAGCTGCAGCAGGTCCAGCCGGTCCACGCCGAGCCGGCGCAGGCTCATCTCGACCTCCTGCCGCAGATACTCCGGCCGCCCCACGGCATGCCACTGGCCGGGCCCCGTGCGCACGAACCCGGCTTTGGTCGCGACCAGCAACCCCTCCGGGTACGGGTGCAGCGCCTCGCGGATCAGCTCCTCGTTGACGTACGGGCCGTAGGAGTCGGCGGTGTCGATCAGGTTCACACCCAGCTCGACCACCCTGCGCAGGACCCGGACGGCCCCGTCGCGGTCGCCGGGCGGCCCCCAGACGCCGGGCCCCGTGAGGCTCATGGCCCCGTATCCGAGGCGGTGCACGGTCTTGCCGCCGATGGCGATCGTGCCGGTGGACGGGAGCGATATGGGCATGCGGTCTCTCACCTCGTGTGTGACGTTCCAAGTCCGTGATGCAACGGATACGTGGTCAATCTTCCCTATCACCCCACCGATGAATACCTTTCGGGGCACGTGCGAATTTTGACCCGGTTCACCCTCCACGTTTCGAGGAGCAGCATGCGTTCCCGTTTACGTAAAGGCGTGCTCGGCACCATCACCGCCATGGCCGTGGCCCTGTCCCCCCTCACCCTCGCCGGCCCGGCGGAGGCGCACTCGGGCGCCCATTCCGTCCGCAAGCTGGTGCAGGCCGTCTCAGGCAAGAACGTCAAGAAGCACCTGTACGCGTTGCAGGCCATCGCCAACGCCAACGGCGGCACCCGCGTCTCCGGGACCCCCGGCTTCGACGCCTCCCGCGACTACGTGGCCCGCAAGCTGCGCGGCGCCGGTTACGACGTGACGATCCAGCCCTTCGAGTTCACCTTCGACGGCTACGTCACCCCGCCCGTGCTCAAGCGCACCAGCGGGGAGCAGAAGACGTACACGTACGGATTCTTCAGCGACTACGTCGCCATGCAGGACTCCCCCGCGGGCGCCGTCAGCGGCACGCTGCAGCCGGTGGACCTGGTGCTGCCGCCGGGGCCGGCCGCCAACTCCTCGTCCTCGGGCTGCGAGGCGAGCGACTTCGCCGGGTTCGTCGCCGGCAACATCGCGCTGATGCAGCGCGGCACGTGCAGCTTCCGCATCAAGGTGGACAACGCCATCGCCGCCGGGGCCTCCGGGGCCGTCGTGTTCAACGAGGGGCAGGAGGGCCGCACCGAGATCGACTTCAACCCGGTGCTCGGCGGGCCGGGCGTGACGATCCCCTCCTTCTTCACCAGCTTCGAGGTCGGCGACGAGCTGGCCGCCACGGCGGGCACCACCGTGCAGATGAACTGGGACCCGATCGTGGAGACCAGGACCACGTACAACGTGATCGCGCAGAGCAGGAAGGGCGACCCGGACAACGTCGTCATGCTCGGCGCCCACCTGGACAGCGTCCAGGAGGGGCCCGGCATCAACGACAACGGCTCGGGCAGCGCCGGGGTCCTGGAGGTCGCGCTGCAGATGGCCAAGACCAGGCCGAAGAACCAGATGCGCTTCGCCTTCTGGGGCGCCGAGGAGTTCGGGCTGCTCGGCTCCGACCACTACGTGACCTCGTTGACGGAGGAGGAGCGGGCCAGGATCGCCCTCTACCTCAACTTCGACATGATCGCCTCGCCCAACTACACGTTCGGGATCTACGACGGCGACGGCGACGCGTTCGGCACCGCCGGGCCCGCCGGATCCGACGTGATCGAGGAGGACTTCGAGAAGTTCTTCGCCGGGCGCGGGCTGCCGTTCACGGCGACGGCCTTCACCGGCCGATCCGACTACGGGCCGTTCATCGAGGTGGGCATCCCGTCGGGCGGGCTGTTCACCGGGGCCGAGGTGCTCAAGACCGAGGAGGAGGCGGCGATCTTCGGCGGGACGGCGGGCATCCCGCTCGACCCGTGCTACCACAGCGTCTGTGACACGATCAGGAACGTCAACGACCGGGCGCTGGACGTGAACTCGGACGCCATCGCGACGCTGGCGGGGACGTACGCGTACTCCACCGGCAGCATCGGCGCCACGACGCCGGCCCCGGCCGCCCGCACCGCCCACACGCCCCATACCCACAAGCCGGCCGACGCCGCCGGCTGACCGGCCCCGCCCCGCGCCTCCCCCGCCCGCGGCACTCCGGTTGCGGTCCTTGAGGAGGGGGAGGCGGGGGGTGCGCCGACCGCGGTGCGGCGGCCACCGCCCGCTCCGCCGGAAGGATCCCGGCCGAAGCACGGGCCGGCGGTGTCAGGGGGTGCCGGGGCGTTGGTGGCCGAAGCGGACCGGTTTGGGGCCGTGCAGGCGGACCTCCGGGTCCGGCATCGCCTGCTCGCGCCCCGCCCGCTCCACTGCGGCCTCCACGACCGCCGGCTCCTCCCCGGCGGCCACGATCCGGCGGACCAGCCGCTCGCGCAGCCCCGCCGCCACCTCCGCGTGCGACGCGTACCCGGCCAGGTTGACCAGCTCGTGCGGGTCGTTCTCCAGGTCGTACAGGGCCTGCTCGCGGTAGCGGGAGGCGGCCGACACGTCCCAGGGGTGGGCGTCCTCGGCGACGGCGTAGTACTTCCACCGCGACGTGCGGATGCCGCGTCCCACCTCCGACTCGCTCACCTGGAAGAACACCTCCTCCGGCCACTCGGCGGACCGGGGGTCGCGGATCAGGGGCAGGAAGGAGCGGCCCTGCATCTCCTCGGGCACGGGCAGCCCGGCGGCCTCCAGCAGCGTGGGCGGCAGGTCGATGGTGCTGACCGGGCGCGAGATCGCGCCGCCGCCGTCGAAGCCGGGCCCGCGCAGCGCCAGCGGCACGCGCAGGGAGGCGTCGTGGCAGGAGCGCTTGTACTCGCCGTTGCGGGTCTTGAAGTGGTTGCCGTGGTCGGAGGTGTACGCGACGATCGTGTCGTCCAGCAGGTCCATGCTGCGCAGCGCGTCCAGGAGCCGGCCCAGGCCCTCGTCCAGGCGCTTGACCTGGCCCAGGTAGCCGCCCATGTGCTGGTGGGCCGTGCCGCCGAGCGCGGCCAGGTCCGGCGGCATCCAGCGGCCCTGATAGCGCTCCTCGTAACCCTCGGGCGCCGGGTAGTTGTCCACCTCGTTCTGGTGGTGCGGCTCCAGGAACGACAGGAACAGGTAGAACGGGTCGTCGGCGTGGTCGGCGACGAAGCGCACGGCCGCGTCCACGAGGGCGTCGGAGCGGTAGCCGGGCAGCAGGACGGGGTCGTTCGCCTCGTCGAACACGATGGTGCGGTAGGCGTCGGAGGTGTGCTCCAGGGCGTTGGCCGCCAGCCACGACCGGTAGCCGCCGCGCTGCTCCTCGGGGACCGGCTCGCTGCCGGCCAGGTGCCACTTGCCGATGTAGCCGGTGGCGTAGCCGGCCGCGCCGAAGTGGTGGGCCAGCGTGCGCTCCTCGGGGCGCAGCACGCGGCCGTTGCGGTAGACGCCGGTCGTGGTCGGGTAGCGGCCCGTCTGCAGGGCCGCGCGGGCCGGCGCGCACACCGGCTGCGGGGTGAGCGCGACCGTGGCCTGCGTACCGTTCCTGGCCATTCTGTCGAGGTTCGGGGTGAAGGGACCGACGGTGTCCCACCGCTGCTGGTCGGTGAAGACGACGATCACGTTCGGGCGCAAAAGGAGGACTCCTGTCGAACTATTTGAGGCCGGTCAGCGCGATACCGCGTACGAAGTATCTCTGGGTCAGGATGAACAGGACGGCGGTGGGGACGAAGAGGATCACCGAGCCGGCGGCGGTGAGGTGCCACAGCGTGAAGTACTCCTGGTTGAACAGGGTGAGCCCGACCGGGATGGTGCGCATCTCGGGCGTGCTGGTGGCGACCAGCGGCCAGAGGAACTCGTTCCACTGGAAGACGAACGTGAACAGCCCGAGCACGGCCAGCGCCGGCCGCGTCTGCGGCAGGATGACGCTGCGGTAGATCCGCAGCTCGGAGGCGCCGTCGATACGCGCGGCGCTGATCAGGTCGTCGGGGATGGGCTGGATGAACTGTCGCATGAGGAAGATCCCGAACGCGTCCATGAGGAACGGCGTGATCAATCCCTGGTACGTGTTGAGCCAGCCCATGTTGGCCATCAGCACGTACAGCGGGATCATGCGCACGAAGAACGGCACCATCAGCGTGGCCAGCAGGGCCACGAACAGCGTGTTGCGCAGCGGGAACCGGAACTTGGCGAACACGTACCCGACGAGCGGGTCGAACAGCAGGTGCGCCAGCGTGATGAGGCCGGCCACGACGAGGCTGTTGACGATGAAGTTCCCGAACGGCGCCCGGGTGAACAGCTCGGCGTAGTTGCCCCACTGCGGCGACTCCGGCACCAGGACGGCCTCGGCCGACAGCGTCTCGGCCTCGGTCTGCAGCGACAGCGAGAGCATGTAGAGCAGCGGCACGACGGTGACGAGCGAGGCCACGCCGAGCAGGGTGTAGAGCAGCGCCTTGCGCATCAGTACGTGACCTCCCCGCGCCGCCCCGCCCGCAGCTGGACCAGGGTGAACGCCACGATCACGACCAGCAGCAGCACCGACTGCGCCGAGGAGTAGCCGAAGTCCCTGGTGCGGAAGGCGACGTTGAAGATGTGGAAGACCGACAGGTCGGTGGCGTCGCCGGGGCCGCCGCCGGTGATGATGTACGCCTGCCCGAACGCCTGCAGCCCCGAGATGACCGCCATCACCGACACGAACAGCGTGGTCGGGGCGAGCAGCGGCAGCGTGATCCGCCAGAACCGGCGCCAGGCGTCCGCCCCGTCGATCTTGGCGGCCTCGTGGTAGGTCTCCGGGATGCCCTGCAGCCCGGCCAGGAACAGCACCATCGTGTAGCCGACGCTCTGCCAGAGCGTGACGGCGGCGATCGTGAGCAGCGGCGAGGTGTTGAGCCACTGCTGCTCGGGCAGCCCCATCGCGTCCAGCGCCCGGTTCAGCACGCCCAGCTCGGGGTCGAGGATGTTGCGCCACAGCAGCCCGACGATCGCCACCGAGGTCAGGTAGGGCACCAGCAGCAGCACCCGGAAGGCCACCCGCCCCTTGAGCGGCTGGTCGATCGCCATCGCCAGGGCCAGCCCGAGCACGATCGACCCGATCACCACCATCACCGCGAAGCCCACCGTGACCAGGAACGAGTGCCGGACGGAGGGGTCGGCCAGGGCCTGGGTGTAGTTGCCCAGGCCCGTCCACTGGTCGGCCATCGGCCCCGTGCGGAAGCTCGTGGCCACCACGTTGCCGATCGGCAGGTAGAAGAAGGCCGCGAAGAACAGGATCGCCGGGAGCAGGAAGAGGTAGGCGGTCCTGGCGTAGCGGCCGGACAACGTGCGGGGCCTCACTTCAGGAAGCCCTCCGCCGTCTCGGCGAACTTGGGCAGCACCTCGGCGGCCGGCTGGTTCTGGATGATCACCTGCTGGTACATGACCTTGAGCTGCTCGTCCCACTTGCCGAGCTGGCCGGTCAGGCGCACCTCCTGGGAGGAGTCCTTCGCGTACGGCAGCGCGTCGGCGAAGACCTTAATGACCTCGTTCGACTGCACCTCGGGCAGCTCGGTCCAGGAGACGCGCGGCATGAGCATGCCCGTCTCCTTGGTGGCGGCCTGCTCGACCTCGATGGCCGTGATGCGCTTGATGAAGTCCCACGACAGGTCGGGCCGGGCCGCCTTGGCGGGCACGAACATGCTCACCCCGGCCGCCTGCGTGGCCTGCGTCTTGTGCTTCAGCGGCGGCGCGACGCCGAGCTCGATGTCGGGGCTGGTCTTCTTGATCGGGTCCAGGTCCCAGGGGCCGGTGAAGATCATCGCGGCGCGCTTGGCCGAGAACAGCTTCTGCGGTCCCGAGTAGTCGGTGCCGGACACCGGCACGGGGGCGACCTTGTGTTTGTGGATCAGGTCGGCCTGGAACTGCAGGGCGGCGACCGCGTCCTCGATGGGCGTCATGACCTTGCCGGTCTGCGGGTCGTACGGGGTGACGCCGGCCTGGGTGAGCCAGGGCCAGACGTAGAGGTAGTCCTGGTTGAGCGCGACGCCGTACACGCCGTCCTTGGTCAGCTTCTTCGCCGCGTCGAGGAACTCCTCCCAGGTGGTCGGCACCTCGACCCCGGCGTCCCTGAGCATGGCCTTGTTGTAGAAGAGGGTGTTGCAGGTCAGGTGGAGCTGCACGCCGTACACCTTGCCCTGGTACGAGTTGCGCTCGACCGTCACCGGCTGCCAGTCCGAGGGGAAGCCCATGGCCTGGCCGTCGCGGTCCACGTAGTCCTGCAGCGAGCGGGCGTTGCCGGAGACGGCGAACTCCTGCACCCACCCGCCGGGCTCCTCCACCAGGTCGGGCACGGTCCCGGAGGCGAAGTCGGCCAGCAGCCTGGTGCGCAGGTCGGGCCACTGGTACTTCTGCAGGTTGACCTTGACCTTGTTGGCCTGCTCGAACTCGGCGATCACCTTGCGGTAGGCCTGGTAGTCGTGGCCCGCGTTCCAGTAGACGGTGAAGGTGCCGGGGGCGGCGGAGCTCTGCGTGGTCGGCGCTCCCGCGCAGGAGGACAGGACGGGCACCGCGGCGGCCGCCCCGACGAGTCGGAGCAGGTCACGGCGTGAGGGGTGGGAAGGCATCTCGGATTTCCCTTCTAGGACGAGCCCCGCCGCATGAAGGTCCAGGAGCGGACGATCTCGCGGGCGGGCGGCGGCTCCTCGGCCTGGAGGCGGTCGAAGAGCAGGCGTACGACGTCGGTGTAGTCGTGCCGGATCGGGCCGACCGTGCTGAGCTGCGGATTGCTGATGAGACCCTCGTCGATGTTGCCCGCGCCGACGATCGCGACGTCGCCGGGCACGCTCAGCCCCAGGTCCCGGGCGGCCCAGATGGCACTGATCGCCGCCCGGTCGGAGGCGGCGAAGATCGCGTCGGGCCGGTCGGGGGAGCGCAGGAGCTCGGTCGCCGTCTGGTACGCCGACACGCGGTCGTCGGCGCCCCCGGTGACGATCCGCTCCTGCACGCCGTGCCGGTCCAGGGCGGTGCTGTAGCCGAGGAGCCGCCCCGCGGGCCGGTCGCGGTAGAGCTCGTGCCGGTGCGCCATGAACGCGATCCGCCGCCGGCCCGTGGCCAGCAGGTGCTCGACCGCCTCGGCGCACGCCTCCGTCTCCGGGGTGCGTACGACGTCGCAGCCCGCCAGCCCGCTCTCGTTGCTCAGCACCACCATCGGCAGCCCGGTGGCGGCCAGCCCGCCGAGCAGGTCCTGGGTGAGGTGGTCGCCGACGACGTTGATCAGGGCGCCGTCGGCGATGCCGCCGCGCAGCACGTCGATGGCGGCGTTCGCGCGGGCCTCGGAGTAGACGGCGAGCGAGACCACGGAGTAGCCCCGCGCGTCGGCCATCTCGTGCAGGTCCGTGGCCAGCCGCTCGTCGGTGGGCACGCCGCCGAACGAGCTCAGCACCAGGCAGACCCGCTGGGTGCGGCGCTTGCGCAGGCTCCTGGCGGCCTGGTTGGGGGTGTAGCCGAGCTGCCTGGCGGCATCGAGCACCCGCTGCCTGGTCTCGGCGGCCACGGGTCGGTCGCGGCCGCTGAGGACGTAGGAGACGGTCGCCACTGACACGTTCGCCAGCTCGGCCACTTGTCGCGCTGTTGGTCTCATGTTAGTCGAATAACCTAGCATTCCCTACAGGGATATGGGGAAATTTGTCGGCTCGGATCTCGGTGAGCAGGTCAATGTATGGAGAGTCTTCACCTCTCGGCCGCCGGCCGGTGTGAAACGATTAACACCGTATTCCTCACGTGCCGCCCGGGCAATAGGTGAGCGCGTTTCAGCCGAGAACGCGGACGGGGTCGGCCAGCAGGCCGAGGAACGCCTCCATCCAGGCGGCGGCCACCGCGCCGTCGACCGCACGCCGATCGACCGACAGCGTCACCCGCAGCACCGGGCCGGCCTTCACCCGGCCGCCCCTGACCACCGGCTCCTCCCGCACCGCCCCCACGGCGAGGGCCGCGGACCGGGCCGGGCCGACGGTGGCGGCGACCTCCGCCACGTCGTGCGGGCCGAGGCTCGTCACGGTCATGACCCCGCCCTCCAGCTCGTCGCTCCGGAGCGTCCCGGCCCTGGCCCGGCCGGCGAGCTCCTCGACGGCGGCGGCGACGGAGGTGAGGGACTGCCGCTCCACCGACCTGAGCACGGGGGCGACCGGGCCGCCGTCGGCGGAGACGGCCAGGTCCACCGTCTCGAACGTCCTGGTGCCCTCCGGGGTCCGGGCGACGTTCATGGCGGGGACCAGCCGGTACGCGTGCGCGGCCGCCTTGATCACGAAGTCGGTGACGGAGACGGGTCGGCCGGTGCCGTCGCCGAGGCGCCGGCGGAGCTTGAGCAGCCTGTCCAGCTGAGCCGTGCCGCGCAGGCAGAGGTGCTGCTCGCCCCCGGCCTCCCGGCCGCTCGGATGCGCCGTCATCTCGGTGAGCGCGGCGGCCACCTCCTCGTCCCTGGCGATGGCCGCCCGCTCCAGCACCTTGCTGATGCTCGGCGACGCCTCCCCGCCGGTCACCCGCCGCACCGGCTGCTCCAGCCGGCCGAAGAAGCGGCGCTGGAGTTCGTCGGCCAGCCACCCGCCGTAGGACGGCCCCACCGGCCCCTGCTCGGCGATGAGCACGTTGCGCGTCTTCCCGACGCTGGCCCCGATCGTCTCCCAGTCCAGGCTGGCCCGGTCGAGCCAGCGCAGGTCGATCACCTCCGCGTCCACCCCGGACGCCTCGACCGCCCGCAGCACGTACGAGGTCATCGCCAGGTACGTCAGCACGGTCACCCGCGACCCGGCCCGGCGCACGGCCGCCCGCCCGACCGGCAGGCAGTAGTCCAGGTCGTCCACCGGGCACTCCCCGGTCGAGTTGTACAGGTCGACGTGCTCCAGCACGACGACGGGGTCGCGGCAGAGCAGCGCGCTGTTCATCAGCCCCACGTAGTCGAACGGCGTCGTGGGCGCCACGATCCGCCAGCCGGGGGCGGTGGCGAAGAGGCCGGCGGGGTCCATGGAGTGCTGGGAGCCGTACCCGGTTCCCATGGCGACCTTGCTGCGCAGGACGAGCGGCATGGCGTCGTCGCCCCCGTACATGTGCCTGGCCTTGGCGATCTGGTTGAAGAGCTGGTCGGCGGCGACCCACATGAAGTCGGCGTACATGAGCTCGACCACCGGCGTGTACCGGCCGTCCGAGGCGATGCCGCCGGCCAGGCCGGTGAAGGCGTTCTCGCTGATGGGGGTGCCCAGGACGCGGTCGGGGAAGGACTCCTTGAGCCCGCGGGTGGCGCCGTTGGTGCCGCCGTTGAGCCGGTGCACGTCCTCGCCGAGCACGACGATCGACTCGTCCGTACGCATGCGCCGCGCCATCACCTTGGCCACGGCGTCGATGAACTTCCGCTCGGCCAGCTCCCCCGTGAACGTGTCCCGGTCCGCCGTCCGCGCGCCCGCGAACTCGGCGAGGTCGCCGCGCACGCCCACGTGCGCGAATCCCGGGTCGGGCCACTCGGCCGGCCGGATCCTGCGCTGTCCCGGCCGGCCGCCGGGGACGGGCTCGATCAGGACGCCGCCCACGTCCGCCATGAGCTCCCTGGCCCGCGCGGCGGCGGCGTCGACGTCGGGGCGCCCGAGGAGGCCGCGGCGCGACAGGTGGCCGGCCAGCCGCTCGATCGGGTCGCGGGCCCGCCACTCCCGCTCCTCCTCCTTGGTCCGGTAGCCGAAGGCGCTGCCGGGCAGGGGGCCGTTCTGGTGGAAGTAGCGGTAGACGTCCGCCTCGACGAGGGCGGGGCCGCGGCCCGCCCGCAGGTGCCCGAGCACCTCGCGCATGGCCAGGTGGACGGCCAGCGGGTCCATGCCGTCCACCTTCCAGCTGGCCACGCCGAAGCCGGGGCCGCGGGCCGACAGGCGCGGCTCGGCGGTCGCCTCGGCCACGCCGGTGGAGACGGCGTAGCGGTTGTTCTCGACGAAGAAGCAGAGCGGCAGCCGCCAGGCGGCGGCCAGGTTGAGCGTCTCCAGCGTGGAGCCGATGTTGGCGGCCCCGTCGCCGAAGTACGTGACCGCGACCGCCCCGGTCCCCGCCCGCCGGTGCGCCCACGCCGACCCCGCCGCGAACGGCACGCCGCCCCCGACGATCGCGTTGGTGCCGATCGCCCCGGCCTCCTCCCAGCGCAGGTGCATGGAGCCGCCCCGGCCGTGGCTGAAGCCCCGGTCCAGGCCGCAGATCTCGGCGAGCGTGCGCAGCAGCACCTCGCGCACCTCGGGCGAGAAGTCCCTGGTCGGATCGATGCCCTTCGGCTCCACGTACGCCAGCGCCTTGGCCAGGAACTGGTGGTGCCCCCGGTGGGAGCCGTTGACCGTGTCGCCCGGCGCCAGCGACAGGACCGAGCCGACCGCGCCGCCCTCCTGGCCGATGCTGGAGTGGGCCGGGCCGTGCACCAGGCCCGACCGGGCGAGGTCGAGCACGTACTCCTCGAACGTCCTGATCAGCAGGAGCTGGCCGAGCATGCTCGTCAGCAGGTGGGGGTCGGCGGCGTCCCAGTCCTCGTCGGTGGCGACGACCTCGACCCAGGGCGCGGGCGGTTCGAGCCCGTGATGCTGGGGCATTCCTCAGCCTTACACGCTCTGGATCCAAAGAACAGTCCTTACAGCCCTCCGAGGGCGGACGTAGGCTGGATTGGATCCAAAAGGGAAGGGGCCGGTATGAGCGGACTTCCAGGGCTGAGCCGGGTGGACCACATCGGCTTCACGGTGCCCGATCTGGAGGAGGCCAGGGAGTTCCTGGTGGACGTGCTCGGCTGCGAGTACATGTACTCGCTCGGCCCCTACCGGCACGACGACGGCCCGTGGATGAAGGAGCACCTCAACGTGCATCCGCGGGCCGTGATGGAGCGGCTGCACTTCTTCAGGTGCGGCGGCCAGGCGATCTTCGAGGTGTTCCAGTACTCGGCGCCGGGCCGGCATCCCGAGGTGCCCAGGAACAGCGACGTCGGCGGGCACCACGTGGCGCTGTACGTGGAGGACATCGACGCCGCCGTGGCCTACCTGCGGGAGCGCGGGGTCCAGGTGCTCGGCGAGCCCACCGCCAGCAGGGGGCCCAGCGAGGGGCAGCGGTGGGTGTACTTCCTGGCGCCGTGGGGAATGCAGTTCGAGCTGGTGTCGTACCCGGGTGGCAAGGCGTTCGACCGTGCGGGTGCCTGAGAGCGAGCGGGTGGCCGCGCACCTGCGCGAGGCCATACTCAGCGGCGCGATCGCGCCCGGGGAACGCATCCGGCAGGAGGAGCTGGCCGAGCGGCTCGGGGCCAGCCGGCTGCCCGTGCGCGAGGCGCTGCGCATGCTGGCGGCCGAGGGGCTCACCGAGCACCACCCGCGCAGGGGCGCGAGGGTGCCCCGGCTCGGCGGGCACGAGGTGGACGTGATCTACCAGATGCGCGAGCGGCTCGAACCCCTCGCCCTGACCGAGAGCATCCCCCACCTGACCGCCGGCGACCACCGCAGGCTCGGGCTGATCCAGGACAAGATCGAGGCCAACACCGACATCGGCGAGTTCCTGGCGCTCGACCGCGAGTTCCACCTGCTGACCTACTCCGGGTGCGGCATCGAGCAGCTCTCGTCGATGGTCGTGCGGATGTGGAACGCGACCCAGCACTACCGGCGGGCGTTCATGCGGCTGACCGGCCCGTCGCGGCGGTGGGTGGTCAACGCCGAGCACCGGCTGCTGCTGGACGCGATCGAACGGCGCGACGCCGTGGATGCGGAACGGTACCTGAGCGGTCATATCAGGCGTACCCGGGTAGAGCTTTCACAGCACCCGGAAGTGTTCGGGGACGGAGGTAAACGGGGATGACGGGGATGATCGTGAACGGCGCGGCCGTGGAGGCGGGGTCCGATCCGGACACCCCGCTGCTCGACGTGCTGCGCGGCGAGCTGGGGCTGGTGGGGACCCGGTTCGGCTGCGGGGTGGGGTTGTGCGGGGCGTGCTTCGTGCTGCTCGACGGGCGGGTCACGGCGGCCTGCGACACACCGCTGTCGGCCTGCGAGGGGCGGGAGGTGGTGACGGTCGAGGGGCTGGCTGCCGGTGACTCCCTGCACCCGGTGCAGCGGGCGATCCTGGAGGAGCAGGCGGGGCAGTGCGGCTACTGCCTGTCGGGGATCATGGTCAGCGCCGCCGCGCTGCTGGCCGCCGACCCCCGGCCGGACGAGGAGGCGGTGGTGGCGGCGCTCGACCGCAACCTGTGCCGCTGCGGGGTCCAGCGGCGCGTGGTCCGCGCCGTGCTGAAGGCGGCGGAATGAGCGGCGACGACGCGGTCACGGTGCGGGACGACGGGATCGTCCTGGTCCGGGCCGGGAAGGTGGAGCTGGGGCAGGGGGTGCTCACGGCGCTGGCCCAGATCGCGGCCGACGCGCTGGGGGCCGACCTGGGGCAGGTGCGAATCCTGCCCGCCCGTACGGGTGCGGGGCCGGACGAGGGGATCACGGCGGGGAGCCGGTCGATCTCCCACTCGGGCCCGCCGCTGCGCGAGGCGTGCGCCCGCGTCAGGGCCGCCTGCGCCGCCGAGGCAGCCCGCCGCTGGGGCGTCGCCCCCGGCGAGGTGACGGTACGGCGCGGCGAGTTCCGCTGCGGCGACCTGACCGCGACCTACGCCGACCTGGCCAAAGCGGCCGGCCCGGGCGCACACCCCGGTGGCCCGCCCGTCGGCCCCGCCCCGGAGGCCACGGTGAACGCCGTGGAGGCGGCGCCGGTGTACGTGGGGGTCAGCGTGCCCAGGCTCGACCTGCCCGACAAGGTCGCCGGGCGGCCCAGGTTCGTCCACGACCTGCGCCTGCCGGGCCAGCTCTACGGCCGGGTGCTGCGCCCGCCCTCCCCCGCCGCCCGGCTGCGCCACCTCACCCCCCAGCCGGACCTGCGCGTGGTGCGCGACGGCTCGTTCCTGGGCGTGCTGGCCGAGACCGAACCCGAGGCGGACCGCGCCCTGAACCGGCTGCGCAAGGCCGCCGAATGGGACGACCGCGACACCCTGCCCGACGAGCACGACCTGCGCACCTTCCTCCGCACCGGCCCGCACGAAACCGTCCGCGTGCGGGAACCGGCCGGGGAAAGACCTGACGGGGAGCTACGGACGGCCACCTACAGCAGGCCCTTCATCGCCCACGCCTCGATCGCCCCGAGCTGCGCCGCCGCCCGCTGGAACGCCGACGGCACCCTGGAGGTCTGGAGCCACACCCAGGGCGTCCACCCGCTCAGGACGGCCCTGGCCCGGATCCTGGGCCTGGACGAGGAGCGGATCGAGGTGCGCCACGTCGAGGGCGCCGGCTGCTACGGCCACAACGCCGCCGACGACGTGGCGCTCGACGCGGCCCTGCTGGCCCGGGAGGCCGGCGGCCGGCCGGTGCAGGTGCGGTGGAGCAGGCGGGACGAGCTGACGTGGGCGCCGTTCGGCTCGGCCATGTCGGTGGACGTGGCGGCGGTGGTGGACGAGGCCGGGACGGTGCGGTTCTGGGACTACGACGTGTGGAGCCAGGGCCACATCAGCCGCCCGGGTTACGCCGGGGTGCCCGGCCTGCTCGCCGGGGCCCACCTGGAGCGCCCGTGGACGTACCCGGCGGCCACCGACCCGCCGGAGCGGGGAGGCTGGGGGATGACCCGCAACGCGGCGCCGATCTACGACTTCCCGCGGGTCGCGGTGACCGGCCACCGCGTGCTGGAGACGCCGATCCGCTCGTCGGCGCTGCGGTCGCTGGGGGCGTTCATGAACGTCTTCGCGATCGAGTCGTTCATGGACGAGCTGGCCCTGGCCGCCGGGCGCGACCCGCTGGCGTACCGGCTGGACCACCTGGGCGACCCGCGCGGGCAGGAGGTCCTGCGGCGGGCGGCCGCGGCGGCCGGCTGGGGCGCCCCCGGGCTCGGGCTGGGGTTCGCGCAGTACAAGGGTGTGGGCGCGTACTGCGCGGCCGTGGCGGAGGTGGAGGCCGAGCAGGACGTACGGGTGCGCCGCCTGACCATCGCCGTGGACGTCGGCCAGGTCGTCAACCCCGACGGCGTGCGCAACCAGATCGAGGGCGGCGCCACCCAGGCGGTGAGCTGGACGCTGAAGGAGCGGGTGCGGTTCGACCGGCACGCGATCACCAGCGGCGACTGGGAGGCCTACCCGATCCTGCGCTTCAGCGAGGCGCCGGAGGTGGTGGTGGAGCTGGTCGAGCACCCGGGCACGCCGTCGGTGGGCGCGGGCGAGGCGGCTCAGGGCCCGGTGGCGGCGGCGATCGCGAACGCGGTGGCCGCCACGATCGAGGTCCGCGTCCGCGACCTCCCGCTGGACCGGGAAGCGGTGATCAGGGCCATCGAGTGACTCAGTAGGCGTTGGCCACGACCAGGTCCTGTGCCGGGAACAGCGTCAGCACCCGGCACCCCTCCGGCGTGACCACGACCTCCTCCTCGATCCTGGCCGCCGAGAACCCGTCGCTCGCCGGGCAGTACGTCTCCAGCGCGAACACCATTCCGGCCCGCAGCTCGATCGGCTCCCGCATGCTGTTGAGCCGCGAGATGATCGGCCGCTCGTGCAGCCCGAGCCCCAGCCCGTGCCCGAACTGCAGCCCGAACGCCGCCATCTCGTCCTCGAACCCGAACTCGGTGGCCGGCGGCCACACGGCGGCCACCTGGTCGCTCCCCACACCCGGCTTGATCATGCCGATCGAGGCGTCCATCCACTCCCGCGCCCTGGCGTACGCCTCCCGCTGCGCGGCCGTCGCGCTCCCGACGCCGAACGTGCGGTAGTAGCACGTCCGGTAGCCGTTGAAGGAGTGGATGATGTCGAAGAACGCCTGGTCACCGGGCCGGATCAGCCGGTCGGAGAAGTTGTGCGGATGCGGGTTGCAGCGCTCGCCGCTCACCGCGTTGACCGCCTCCACCTGGTCGGAGCCCATCTCGTAGAGGCGCTTGTTGACCAGCGCGACGATCTCGTTCTCCCGGATGCCGGGCTTCAGCGCCTCCATGACGTCCTGGTAGACGCCGTCCACCATGGCGGCCGCCTGGGTGAGCAGCATGATCTCGTCGGTGGACTTGATGACGCGGGCGTCCAGCATGAGCTGCTGGCAGTCCACCACGCGTAATCCCTGCCGCTGCATCTCGAACAGGAACGGCGGCTCGACGATGTCCACCCCCACGGGCGCGCCGTCCAGCCCGGCGTCGCTCAGCAGGCCTTTGATCTGGCGGACCGCGTCGGCCATCAGCCCGGCCGTGGGGGCGATGGCGCCGCGCAGGCCCAGCATGCCCGCGTGGCAGTCGGCGGGGTCCAGCCAGGGGCTGTGCAGGCGGTGGTGGCGGGCGGCGGAGCCGAAGTCCCAGAGTCTCGGCGGGGCGTCGCGGGCGAGCAGGGCGTACCTGGTCATCTTGTCGCCGAGGGCGCCGCCGATCCAGGTCTGGGTGACGTACCTGATGTTGTAGAAGTCGAACAGCAGGAACGCCCCGCACTCGCTGCCCTCCAGCGCGGCGCGGGCGCGGCGCAGCCGGTGGTCCCGGAGCCGGTCGAAGTCGACGCGCCGCTCGTAGTCCACGGACATGTGCCCGGGCGCGGGCAGCGGCCCTGCGACCGGCCCAGTGATCGGCCCAGTGATCGGCCCAGTGATCGGCCCAGTGATCGGCCCAGTGATCGGCGCGCTCACGAGCCGAGCCCGTCGTCCACGGCCACGTCCTCGGGCTTGAGCTCCAGCCCGGAGGCGGCGGCCTGGAGGTCGAGCAGGATGGCGAAGTCCTCGCCGGTCCGGCCGGTGCCGACGGCGGCCTGGACGAGCTGCGCGGTGAGCGCGGTCACCGGCATGGGCACGTCGAGGGCGCGGGCGGCGGCCAGGCCCAGGTCGAAGTCCTTGCGCAGCAGGACCGGGGTGAACGTGGGCGTGTAGTCGAGGTGCACGAACGCGGGCGACTTGTAGCGGGTGAACGCCGAGCCCACCACGCTGTCGTTGAGGAACTCCAGGAACGCGTGCCGGGGCACCCCGCCCTTCTCGGCCAGCACGGTGATCTCGGCGAGCGTCTGGGTGACGACGCCGAGCAGCAGGTTGTGCGCGATCTTCACCAGGCGGGCGGTCTCGCCCTCGCCCGCGTACGTGGCCGACCGGCCGAGCCGGGCCAGCAGGCCGGCCACCCGGTCGTAGGTCTCGCGGGGCCCCGAGCAGACGATGCTCAGCAGGCCGGCCCGCACCACCTTGCCGTTGCCGCTGACCGGCGCGGCCAGGAACTCCGTGCCGTTGCGCGCGCACTCCTCGCGGGCGGCGGCCGACGCCTCCGGGGAGATCGTGGAGCAGTCCACGACCACGCCGGGGCCGCCGTCGCCCAGCAACTCGGCGAGGACCTGCGTGAGGTCGGCCGACGTGGCGACCATGGTGAAGACGACGTCGCGGTCGCGCAGCCCGGCGATCGTGTCCGACACCAGCGCGCCGTGCTCGCGCAGCGGCTCCGCCTTGGCCCGCGTACGGTTCCACACGGCCAGCTCCACGCCGTCCCCGGCCAGCCGCGCGGCCATGGGGAAGCCCATGCGGCCGGTGCCGATCCAGCCCACCCGCCGTAGTCCTGCAGTCATCGGAAGTCGCCTTTCGCGAGCCGCTGGGCCAGCCAGTCGGCGGTGTAGGGACGGTGCCAGGGGGTGAGGTTGGCGCAGCCGTGATTGCCCTCCTCCAGCATGAGCAGCTCGCTGTCGCCGCCCGCCGCGGTGGCCAGCCGCTCGGCCTGCCGCCAGGGGATGAGCCGGTCCTTGCGCCCGAACACGACCAGCAGCGGCGCGGTGATCGCCTGCGCCGAGCCCTCCATGGTCAGCGTGTACGCGATGCGCCGGGCCTCCTCCTCGGTGGCCGCCCGGGCCCTGACGCGGAAGGTCTCCCTGGTCAGCTCGGGCAGGCCGGACCAGCAGTCGCCGAAGTCGTACGGCCCGGCGAGCGCCACGCACGCCTTGACCCGGTCACCCGCGGCCGCCGCCACCCGGGGCGCGTAGTACCCGCCCAAGCTGACCCCCCACACCCCGATCCTGGACGCGTCGATCCGCGGCTCGGCGGCCAGCGCGTCGAGCAACGCCTTGCCCGGCTGGGTCCAGTCGGCCCTGATCGGCAGGTCGTACTCGGCCTCCCCCTGCCCGGGCCCGTCCACGGCGAACGTGGCCAGCCCCCGCTCCAGGAAGAGCTGCTCGACCACCCGGTGCTCCTCCTTGGCCGAGTCCAGCCCGGACAGCATGAGCACCGCCGGGTGCGGCCCGGGCCCCGGGGGCAGCCGGAGGATCCCGACGAGCGCGGTGCCCTCGAAGCCGGCCTCGACCCGGCGGCCCGGCGGGGACAGGTGGGGCAGGGCGTCGTCGAGGCAGGCCACCGCCCGCAGGTGGGCGCGGCGCATCTGGTCGGGGTCGGCCACGAACACGAACTTGGCGAAATGGAAGTAGAGGGCGGCCTGTGCCAGGTGCCCGCCCGCCGACAGGTGCCGGCCGGTGGCCAGCGCCTGCCGGCCCAGCTTCTCGTGCTCGGCGGCCACCGACGACCAGGCGGCGCACCAGCCGTCCCAGTCGTCCAGGTCGCGGGTGACGCGCTCGAAGTCGGAGGCGGTCACGCCGTTGGCGGTGAACCGGGGTCCCCAGTGCTCGACGGCGGACGCGACTCGCTCGTCCACGATGGATCACCGACCTTTCCGCCCAGGTAGAGCGAGGCGATCTCGGGGTTGTCCCGCACGGCGGCGGCGGTGCCGGTCAGGCGTACCTTCCCGCCCTCCATGACCACGCCGTGCGTGGCCAGGCCGAGGCCGAGCCGGACGTTCTGCTCGACCAGCAGCACGGTGGTGCCCGCCCGGCCGAGGTCCTGGACGACCTCCGCCACGCCGGCCAGCCCGCGCGGGTCCAGGCCGAGCGACGGCTCGTCGAGCAGGACGAGCCGCGGGTCGAGCATGAGGCAGCGGGCGATCTCGACCATCCGCCGCTGGCCGCCGCTGAGGTTGCCGGCATGGTCGCGGGCGCGCTCGGCGACGATGGGCAGGCGCTGCTTGACCTGGTCGAGGCGCTCGCGCAGGAGCTTCTTGTCCCTGCGGATGAGGTAGCCGCCCATGAGGACGTTCTCCTGCACGGACATGGCGGGGAACAGGGCGTGCGACTGCGGCACCTGGGCGATGCCGCGGCGCAGGATCTCGTCGGGGGCGCGCCCGCCGATGGGCTCGCCGTCCATGCGGATCTCGCCCTCGGTGGGGACCAGCAGGCCGCTGATGACGCGCAGGACCGTCGACTTGCCCGCGCCGTTGGGGCCGACCAGGCAGGTGATCGTGCGCTCGGCGCACTCCAGGTCCACGCCGCGCAGCACGCTGCCGCCGCCGTAGCCCGCGACCACCGCCTTGAGCTGCAGCATCTATCTCACCACCGGCATCCAGTCGGTCCCGAGGTAGGCGTCCAGCACCGCCGGGTCCTCCCTGACCAGCCCCGGCGGCCCCTCGGCGATCAGCCGGCCGCCGGCCAGCACCGCGACCGGGTCGCACAGGTCGAGCACGAGCGGGATGTCGTGCTCGACGACGAGGAAGGTGACGCCGGCCGCGTTGAGCTCGCGGATCACCTCGGTGATGCGGCCCAGCAGGCTCGGGTTCACGCCGCCGGCGGGCTCGTCGAGCAGGATCAGCTTGGGCTCCAGCATCAGCACCTGGGCCAGCTCGACCAGCTTGCGCTGCCCGTACGACAGCGCGCCGGCCTGCCGGCCGGCGAAGCGGCCGAGCCCGACCAGGTCGAGCAACTGGCCGGCGCGCTCCGCCTCGTGGCCGCGCACGGCGTCGGACAGCATGGTCCGCCAGCGGGAGTCGGCCAGCGGTGCGACCACGTTCTCCCGTACGGTCAGGTCGTCGAAGAGCCTGGTCACCTGGTACGACCGCCCGAGCCCGAGATGGCACCGCCGCCACGGCCGCAGCCGGTCGACGCGCCGCCCGTCGAACCAGATCTCGCCGGAGTCCGGCGGCAGCCCGCCGGTGACCAGGTTGAACAGCGTGGTCTTGCCCGACCCGTTCGGCCCGATCAGCGCCGTGATCGTGCCCTGCCGCACGTCGAGCGAGACGTCGTCCACCGCGACCAGGCCGCCGAACCGCTTGGACACCCCGCGCACCGACAGCAGCACGTCCCTCTCGACAGGGACCGGGGGCACCCGGTCACGGGCGACCGGCCGGTCGATGTACTCCACGGGCGCCGGATGCCTGCGCCGCCACCACTCCCCCACGGTCGGCAGCAGGCCCTTGGGCAGGAACAGCACCACCAGGACCAGTGCGCCGCCGAAGAGCAGCACGCGCGACTGGACGCCGCCCGCGTAGACGGTGGCCGCCTCGCTGACCAGGTTGACGGCGAAGGCGCCCACGACGGGCCCGTACAGGGTGCCCCGGCCGCCGGCCAGGGCGGCCAGCACGATCGTCACGCTGCCGAGGATGGCGAAGGAGCCGACCGGGTTGATGTAGGTCAGGTAGTAGGCGTAGACGCCGCCGGCCACGCCGATGAAGAAGGCGCTGGCCGCGTACGCGACGATCTTGAAGCGGGTGGTGTTGACGCCGATCGAGGCGGCCTTTCCCTCGTCCTCCCGGATCGCCACCAGCCCGGTCCCGAGCTTGGTGCGCATGATCCATGCGCTGAACAGCACCGTCAGCACGAGCAGCAGCAGGAAGGCGTAGTAGAACGGGATGTTCTGGAAGTCGCGGTGCCAGAACGGCAGCTCCAGCGTGATCCCGTCCGAGCCGCGCGTCAGCTCCCTGGAGTTGACCGCGATGATCTGCGCCGCCAGCAGCATCGCGATCGTGATGATGACGAACGCGTGGCCGCGCGTCCTGAGCACGACCGCGCCGATGAGCACCGCGATGACCGTCGCGACCACCCCGCCGAGCGGCGCCACCCACAGCGGGTTGACACCCCACCGCAGGGCGAGGATGCCCACCGTGTACGACCCCACCCCCAGGAACATGCTGTGCCCGAGCGAGATGTAGCCGGCGTACCCGGAGATGATGTTCCAGCTCGTCGCCTGGATCGCCAGCAGGAACCCGAGCAGCAGCACCGCCTGCGGGTACGGCTGCCACGGGTTGACGACCGGGTAGAGGAGCAGTGCCACCAGGCACGCCCCCGCGACGAGGTGGGCCCGCCTCATGGCGCGTCCTCCCGCAGCCGCGCCCCGAACAGCCCCTGGGGCCTGACCAGCAGCACCGCCATGATCACCAGGTAGAACACGAGCGTGGACCAGCCGAGCGAGCCGTAGGTCGCGGTCAGCGTCTCGGCCAGCCCCAGGATGGCCGCCCCCACCAGCGCGCCGGGCAGGCTGCCCAGGCCGCCGAGCACCACGATCCCGAGCAGCCGCGAGATCCACTCGTAGTGCGAGGCCGGGAAGAAGGGATAGAGCACCGACAGGATGGACCCGCCGACCCCGGCCGTCGCGCTGCCGATCGCGAACGCCAGCGCCGCCGTGCCCGCCGCGCCCACCCCCACCAGCGCGGCGCCGGACGGGTTCTGCGTGGCGGCCCTGATCGCCCGCCCGGTCCAGGTCCGGTTGAGCACGTAGTACAGGACCGCCAGCACCCCCATCGCCGCCACGAACCCGAACACCTGCGCCTTCGGCAGCGACACCGACCCGACCCGGAACGACTCCTCGAAGTACGACGGCCCCGCCGACTTGAACTTGTTGCCCGCGGTGAGGTTCAGCACCCCCTCGATGACCAGCGCGAACCCGAACGTCAGCAGCACCGACATGGACGGCGACGACCCGCGGATCCGCGAGACGAGCAGCCGGTACGACAGCCACCCGAACCCGAACATCATCGGCGTGGTCACCACGGAGGCCACGATCGGGTCGATCCCGGTCCGGTTCCACAACCACCACGTCACCATCGCCACCAGCACGAGGAACGCGCCCTGCGCCACGTTGATGATCCGCATCACCCCGAAGATCAGCGTCAGCCCCGACGCCATCAGGGCGTAGACCCCGCCGATCAGCAGGCCCAGCGCGACCGCCTGCGCGAAGTGCGCCATGGCTCACTTCCAGTCCGGCTTGGGGTTCACCACGGTCCTGGTGGTGGCCAGCTCGGGCGGGCCGACGACCTCGACCTTCCCGCCCTGCCACTGGGCGAGCAGGAAGCTGCCCTTCGGCTCGCCGTTCTCCTTCCAGCTCAGCGGGCCGAGCAGGGTCTGCACGGTGTTGGCGTGCAGCCAGTCCTTGATCCGGTCCTGGTCGATCGCGCCGACCGCCTCGACCGCGGCCTGCAACACCTGCGCGGCGGCGAACGCGTCGGCGGCGTCCTCGGCGGGCGCGGCGTCGTGCGCCTTCCGGTACGCGGCCACGAACTCGGCGTTCAGCGGCGTGGTCGCCTTCTCGTTCCAGCTCACCGTGTAGAAGACGCCCTCGGTGTTGGCCGGGCCCACGCCGTCGCTGTACTGGCTGGAGTTGCTCGGGGCGGAGGTCTGGAACAGCAGCTTCGGCGAGAACCCGAGCTGCTTGAGCGAGCGCACCATGCCGACGCCGTCCTCGAACACCGCGCCCTGCGCGACCAGGTCCGGCTTCCGGTCGGCCAGCGTGCCGGCGACGCTCTGGAAGTTCGTGGTGTCGGCCGGGTAGACCTCGCTGTAGACGGTCTTCACGCCCAGCGCTTCGAGCTGCTCCTGCATGGACTTGATCACGGGCAGCGCGAACGGGTCGTCCTGGCTGGGGTAGGCGGCCGTCTTGGGCCGGTCGGCTTCGGGCAGCGACTTCACCCAGTTCACGAACACGTCCGCCTGCCGGGGTGCGGTGGCGGGCTGGGCGAAGAAGAGGTACTGGAAGCCGCGCGCGAACATGTCCGGCGCGCCGCCGGCCGGCTCCACGAAGACCATGCGGTTCTTCTCGGCCACGGCGGAGGCCGGGTAGTTCAGCAGCGAGGAGAACGTGCCGAGCAGCAGGTCCACCTTGTCCTGGGTGATCAGCTTGGTGTAGTCGGCGACCACGGTGTCCTGGTTGCTCGCGTCATCGACGATCTTCAGCTCGACCTGCCGGCCCAGGACGCCGCCCTTGGCGTTCACCATGTCGCGCCAGATCTCGTAACCGCGCTTGGCCTCGCTGCCCGGCTGGGCGAAGTCCCCGGTCAGCGGGAGCGAGACGCCGATGACGACGGGCCTGCTCGCCTCGCCCGCCCGGGTCTCCGACGGGCGCTGCCCGCACGCTGCCAGGGCCAGGGCGACGGCCGCGACGACCGTCACGGCCAGGCGGGCACGGCGGGCGGGGGGTTGGGCGCTCATGAGCCCTCCTTCGCTGAGCTTTCGCGTCCCCCGCAAACGATTGCACTGCCCTGGAGCATCCGTTTCCATGCGGTTACTGTCAAGAGCTGACGGCGTTGTCGTGCAAACGAGTGCACGGATGGAGTGGTCGGTCGTGCGAAGAACTCTGGTGGTGGGCGCGTTCAGCCCGTCCGTGCTGCTGCGCACCGGCCGGCGGCTCGGCCTGGTCGATCCAGGCGTCCGCGAGGTGCCGGTCGCCTCCTCCCCCGCCCAGTTCGCCGCCCTGCTCGACGGGGACATCGGCGCCGCGCTGACGAGCCCCGACAACGTCATCGCCTACCGCTTCGTGCCCGCCAACCCGCTCGGCAGGACGGCCGACGTGCGGATCGTCTCAGCCGTGGACCGCGGGCTCGGCCTGGCGCTCTACGCCCGCCCCGGGCTGAGCTCGGCGGCCGACCTGGCGGACGCGCTGTCCGGCCCGTCGGCGGGCTCGGCGGGGGGCGATGCCGTCGGGGTGGACGTGCCGGGCTCGGGGTTCGCGTTCGCGCTCTACGCGGCGCTGGAGGCGATCGGGCTGCGGCCGGGCGACTACCGTACGGTCGCGCTCGGGTCCACGCCGCGCCGCCTGGAGGCGCTGCTGGGCGGCCGCTGCGCCGCGACCATGCTCAACGCGGGCGCCGACCTGCGGGCGCGGGACGCGGGCGCGGTGCGGCTGGCCGGGGTCCCCCGCCCGTACCTGGGGACGGTGCTGTGCTCGCTGGGCCCGGACCCCGCGGTCCGCGACCTCGCCGCGGCCCTGCGCGCCACCGCCCGGGCCATCGTCGGCGGCGAGGCGGACGGCGTCGTCACCGAGGAGGCCGCCGCGGCGCTGCGCCTGCCGCCCGCCACCGCGGCGCGCTACCTTCAACGGCTGAAGGACCCCGGCGAGGGCCTCGTGGCCGACGGCCGGGCGGACGCGGCGTCGCTGTCCACGGTGCTCGGCCTCCGGCGCCGCTACGGCGACGCCCCCGCCGGGGACCTGCTCGACCAGGGATTGCTCGACTCACCGGACTCAGGAGAAGATCGCGGCCGATGACCAACCCCAGCCCGCCGCCGGCCCCGACACTCCGCGACGTCGCCGAGGCCGCCGGCGTCCACACCGCCACGGCCTCGCGCGCCCTCAACCCCAAGACCCGCCAGCAGATCAGCGCCGAGACCGCCCGCCGCGTCATGCGGGCCGCGCAGGCGCTCGGCTACCAGCCCAACTCGGTGGCCCGCAGCCTCAAGACCTCCCGCTCCAGCACGGTCGGCCTGGTCATCCCCGACCTCACCAACCCGCTGTTCCCGCCGATCGTGCGCGGCGTGGAGAGCGTCCTGGAGTCCGACGGCTACAACGTCTGGATCGTCAACACCGACAACGACGAGGAGCGCGAGCGCGCCACGATCGAGTCGCTCCGCTCCCGCCAGGTCGAGGGGCTCATCATCGCCACCGCCCGCCTGGACCACCCCCTGCTCCGGCAGCTGCACGAGCAGGGCGTCACCATGGTGCTGGTCAACCGCCAGGTCGAGCACCTGCCGCTCCCGGCCGTCACCGGCGACGACGCCACGGGCGTGGCCGCCGCCGTACGCCACCTCGCCGGCCTCGGCCACACCCGGATCGCCCACCTGTCCGGCCCCCTCACCACCTCCACCGGCCGCGTCAGGTCACAGTCCTTCCGCCATGCCGTCCGCGACCTCGGGCTGGCCGGTGACCTGGTGGTGGAGTGCGCCCGCTGGAACGAGCAGGACGGCGCGGCGGCCATGCGCGAGCTCCTGGCCAGGGCCGGCGACGTCACGGCGGTCGTGGCCGGCAACGACCTCATCGCCCTGGGCTGCTACGACGTCTTCGCCGAGCGCGGCCTGTCCTGCCCTGGCGACGTGAGCGTGGTCGGCTTCAACGACATGCCGTTCCTGGACAAGCTCCGCCCGCCGCTGACGACGGTCGCGGTGCCGCACCACGAGCTGGGGGCCGAGGCCGCCCGCATGCTCCTGGACTGCATCGACGAGCCGGACCGCCCCGCGCGCTCGCTCCTGCTGCCGGTCTCCCTGGTCGTACGCGGCTCCACGGCCCCGCCGCGAGCTTGATCACCTCCGCGTGGCGCACGGATTTCACCGTCACTCTCCGTTACCTTGCGAGGTGGATGGGGGGATCTGTTGTGAATGGTTCGTGGGCTCCGGTGTCCCGGAGGCTGTTCGTCACCGGCCTGTTCGCCGGTCTGGGCGCCGCCCCGGCAGTGAGCACAGTAGTGAGCACAGTAGTGGGCACGGTAGTGGGCACGGTAGTGGGCACAGCGGCGGGCGCCGCCACGGGGCGGCCGTCGAGGGGCGTGGTGCTGCGGGCCGCCCCCGCGACCGTCTCGCTGGGCCGGCGCACGGTCTCGACCTGGGCGTACGACGGCATGCTCCCCGGCCCGCTCATCGGGGCCACGGCCGGCGGCGTCGTACGCGCGAGGCTCGTCAACGACCTGCCCGCGCCGACCACCGTGCACTGGCACGGCATCAGGATCGACCCGAGGATGGACGGGGCCCCCGGCTACTCGCAGGCGGCGACCCGGCCCGGCGGGATGTTCGACTACGTGTTCACCGTGCCCGACCCCGGGACGTACTTCTACCACTCGCACGTCGGCATGCAGAACGACCGCGGCCTGTACGGCCCGCTGATCGTGGCCGACCCGCGCGAGCCGCTCGGGTACGACGAGGAGTTCACGGTCGTGCTCGACGACTGGCTGGACGGCGTCAACGGCACCCCCGACGACGTCCTGCGCAGGCTGAACGCCTCCACCACCCACGACGACACCATCCGCAGCCACGTGCTCGGCGGGGTGGCCGCCGAGCTGCGCCACCCGTACTACCTGGTCAACGGCCGCACGGCGGACGACCCCGCGACGTTCGCCGTGCGGCCCGGCAGGCGGGTGCGGTTCCGGGTGATCAACGCGGCCGCCGACACCGCCTTCCGCGTCGCGCTCGGCGGCCACCGCATGACCGTCACCCACACCGACGGCTTCCCCTGCTCGCCCGTCACCGTGGACACGTTCCTCATCGGCATGGGCGAGCGCTACGACTTCGTGGCGACGCTGGACGCGGGGGCCTTCCCCCTGGTGGCGATGGCGGAGGGCAAGGCGGGGCGGGCGTTCGCGGTGGTGCGGACCACGCGCGGGGCCCGTACGCCCGAGGCGAACGCCAAATGGCCGGAGCTCGGCCGGCAGAGACTGAAATATCAGGACCTGGACGCACGACCCAGCGACCACCTGCCCCGCCCGACCAGGACCGTCACGGTGACGCTCGGCATGCGCCCGTCGGGCAACGAGTGGACGCTCAACGACCGGCTCGCCGCCGACCCGCTGCGGGTGCGCGTCGAGCGGGGCGAGACGATCCGGATCGTCGTGGACAACAAGTCGCCCATGTGGCACCCGATGCACCTGCACGGCCACACCTTCCAGGTCCGCTGGACGGGCCGGCGCGGGCCGCGCAAGGACACCGTGAACATCCTGCCGCGCGAGCGCCTGAACCTCGACGTGCTGGCCGACAACCCGGGCGAGTGGATGTTCCACTGCCACAACCTCTACCACCAGGAGCAGGGCATGATGGGCGTCCTGGGCTACGGCGAGGCCCCGCCCGGCACGGGACACACCGGCCACGGCACCGGCACCGGCACTGGTACCGGCACTGGTACCGACCGCCCGGAGCCCCGGCCCCGCGCCGCCGCGCACGGCCACGGGCACGCGCAGGGCCGCCGCTGATCGGGTGAGGCGGGACGGCGGGGGGACGGGGCTCAGGTGCCCCCGCCGGCCACCATCTTCCCGACGCTCTCGGCGGCCGCCCGCTCGAACGCCGCCTCGACCGCCGTGCCCAGGGGATCCCGCCCGGCGAGCTCCGCCGCGCGCTTCCGGTCGGCCCCCGGGAACGCCTTGCCGATCAGCCGGCACGCGTGCGCCAGCGAGACCAGCGCCACCGTACGCGCGTCGGGCTCGACCCCGGCCAGCGCGGCGAGCACCCGCTCCCGCACCGACTCCCTCAGCGCCGGGTCGGCCTCGGGGAACAGCTCCTCCTTGAACACCTTGAGGTACGTGCGCCGCTTCACGGTGACGGCCCCGCGCCCCGCGAGCCGCTCCAGCAGGCGCTCGCGCCGCCGCGGCGTGTACATGGCGGTCCACCAGCCGCCGAACTCCGGCGGCTCCTCCGGCACGCAGAGCCTCCGCAGGGCCCCGTCCAGCTCCGCGTCCCCCACGGGGGCGGGGTCGGTCACGCCGAGGCGCCCGTCCCGGAAGGCGAGCCGCTCCAGGAGGACCAGCTCGGAGAGCACGGCCGCGCCGAGCGCGTGGTCGAGCATCTCCAGGTGGACGAGCGGGTTGCCCTTGGGCCGGTAGGCGAGCAGGAGGAGCTCTTCCGCGATCAGAACGTCCATGGCTTCCAGACTGTCGCATCCGCCCGCCCTCGTGCGCATCCCCGCCACCGGTCTTGCGACGTGACCCCGGCTGCGGAAGGATCACCGAATCGAACCCCCCACGCATGCATGACGACTGGAGAGGCCTGTCGTGCGCTCACAACAGAACATCGAGCAGTTCGGTTACCGGCAGGAGTTACGTCGCGGGGTCGGGCAGACCGACCTCGTGTTCTACGGCCTGGCGTTCATGGTGCCCATCGCGCCGTTCGCGATCTTCGGCACCGTCTATGCGGAATCCGGCGGGATGCCGGCGCTGGCGTACCTCGTCGGGATGATCGCGCTGCTGTTCACCGCCGCCTCGTACGCGCAGATGGTCAAGGCGTTCCCCCTGTCGGGCTCCGTCTACAACTACGCGGGCCGCGGCATCGCCCCGCCGGTCGGGTTCCTGACCGGATGGATGGTCCTGCTCGACTACCTGCTCGTCCCGAGCCTGCTCTACCTGGTCGCCTCCGTCGCCATGCACGCCAGCGTGCCGGAGGTCCCCGTCTGGGTCTGGGTGCTCATCTTCGTGGCCGTCAACACGGCGATCAACCTGCGCGGCATCCGGATGACGGTCAAGCTCACCAGAATAATGATCATCTTTGAGCTCGTGGTCCTGGCGGTGTTCCTGCTCATCGGCATCTGGGCTTTGCTCCAGGGCAAGGGCAGCGGTTTCGGCCTCTCCCCGCTGTTCGACCCGGAGACCTTCTCCTGGCCGGTGATGTTCGCGGCGGTGTCGGTGGCCGTCCTGTCCTTCCTCGGCTTCGACGGGATCAGCATGCTGGTGGAGGAGTCCACCGGCGGTTCGGCGCAGGTGGGCAGGGCCATGCGGCTGGCCCTCGTGCTGGCCGGCGTGCTCTTCGTCACCCAGGTCTGGGTCGCCGCCCTGCTCGTGCCACCCGCCGGGCTGCCGGCCGGGGCGAGCGACACGGCGTTCTACGACGTCGCCGCCGTCGCCGGCGGCGAGTGGCTCAGGCACCTCACCTCGGCCGCCACCGCGCTCTCCTGGGGCCTGGCCAACACCATGGTCGCCCAGGTGGCGGTCTCGCGGCTGATGTACGCGATGGCCCGGGACCGGCAGCTGCCGTCGTTCCTGGCCAAGGTCTCGGTCAGGCACTCGGTCCCGACGAACGCCATCGTGGTCGTCTGCCTGCTGTCGGCCGGCCTGGGCATCTGGACGGCCGGCCTCCGCGACGGCATCTCCCTGCTCCTCAGCCTGGTCAACATGGGCGCGATGGTGGCGTTCATCGTGCTGCACGTGTCGGTCATCGTGCACTACTCGCTCCGCGTCGGCTCGGACAAGGTGTGGTCGCACCTGGTCGCGCCGCTGATCGGGGCGGGGATCCTGGTCTTCGTGGTGATCAACGCGAACGTCCTGGCGCAGTTCCTGGGCCTGGCCTGGCTCGTCGTCGGGGTGGTGGTGATGGCCGTCCTGTACGCGCTCGGCCGCCGCCCGGCCGTGCGGGGCATGCCCGTCGGATCGGGATCCAAGTAGCGAGCAGCAAAGGACCTGCGTCTCATGAACCGGCTACCGCTCCACCAGGACCTGTACCTCATCGCCCACGACCAGGCCGGCAAGCTCCTGACCCACCAGTCCTCGCTGGCGCTGGGGCTGGCCGGGGCGGCCCTCCTGGACGTGATCCTGGCCGGCCGCCTCACCCTGTCAGCCGGCCGCGTGACCGGGGGCCCCGCCGGCTCGCCCCTCCCTGACGGGACCGGCGCCATCGCCGACGGCCTGGCCGCCCTCACCGCGCGGGATGGCGACGCCGGATGGGAGACGGGCACCGGGCGGGAGACGGGCGCCGGGCGGGAGACGGGCGCCGGGCGGGGGGTGGGCGCCGGGGCGCTGCTCAAGCGGGCCGCGGCCGGCGGCATCAACGACCGCACGCGCGAGGAGCTGCTCGCCTCCGGGGTGCTCGTGCGGGTGAGCGGGCGGCGCATGGGCATGCTGCCGTACACGCGGTACCAGCTCGCCGACATCGCCTCCGTCGTACGCGCCTCCTCGGGGGTGCGCTCGGCGGTCGAGGGCTGGAAGGCGCCGGACGCGCGCTGCGCCGGGCTGTGCGGGCTGGTGGCGGTGCTGCGGCTGGAGGCGGAGCTCTACCTCGACCGGCCGGCGAGCCGGCTGGTCGGCCACCTGCGCGAGATCGCCGCGACCGCCACCCCGCCCGTCGGCGAGCTCGTGGAGCTGGTGGACACGCTCGTCGCGGAGGCGGCCGTCGCCGTGTACCGCTAGCCGGTACGTCGTTACCCCTGTACCACTGTCCGTTGCGTAGACGATGCCCTATATGCGAGTTACGCTCCGCTGGCTACCAGTCGGGGGACTCTCAACGAGCATGGATGGGGGGCATTCATGAGCTACACGCTGTTACGCGGCAGCTTCGTGATCCGGTATCCGGATCTGCCGCGCCAGGGCCCCGAGCCCGACGGCGACACCGTCAAATTCCTGCCCGACTCTCCGGCCCTGGTCGAGGCGCTGCCGCGGCGCTCCGGCACGCCGCCGAACATCAACCGCCGCGGCATCTCCGTACGGCTGGAGGCCGTCGACGCGCTGGAGACCCACTTCGAGGAGACCCACCAGGAACTGGCCGGGGCCGACGCGGCCCGCGACGAGCTGCTGCGCCTGCTCGGCTTCACGAACGTGCGCTTCTGGGAGGACCTGCCGAACAAGGTGCGCTCCGCCGACCAGGACTCCCTCCGCGGCCACGTGCTCACCAACGGGATCGACGGGAACGGGCGCCTGATCGCGTTCGTGTACGCGGGCGATCACCCGGGGGCCGACGGGACCACGGTGTTCGTGGACGGGCCGCTCGTGGACCGTTCCGTGAACGGGCAACTGCTGGCCGGCGGCCTGGTCTACCCGGCGTTCTACGCCACGCTGCCGGCCGAGCTGCGTACGCACCTGGCGGAGGTGTCGCAGGCGGCCCGGCGCAAGGCCATCGGCATCTGGCCCCGCTCGGCCGCCGACCCGAACGGCGCGGCCACGATACGGGACCTGGAGGAGCTGGAGCGGCTGGTGATGTGGCCGAAGCTGTTCCGGCGGATCGTGCCGTACCTGGCGGCGGGGTTCACCGGCTTCGACGGCTTCGACGCCTGGCTGCGCGCGGACCCGGTCAACCGGGACGACGAGCTGTTCCTGATCCCCAAGCTGGAGCGGGGCAACCTGCACGACGTGGTCAAGGGGACGGGACAGCAGATCCAGCTCACGATGTGGCCGGAGGACTTCATCATCAGCCCGGACCCGGCGCCGCCGGGGACGCCGGTCAAGCCGCCGCTCGTCGCGACGGGCGACCTGCTCATCGTGGCGGCCCTGCCGGATCCGGTGGGGGCGGACCGGGGCAACGAGACCGTCACGCTCCTGAACCTCACGGCCGCTCCGATCGACCTGTCGGGCTGGGCCCTGTCGGACGCCGCCGGGGGCCGCAGGGCGCTGGCGGGCCCGATCGAGGGCGGGGCCGCGCTCCGGGTGACGCTGGACGGGGCGGTGCAGCTCGGCAACCAGGGGGACACCATCGTCCTGGTGGATCCCCAGGGGGTGTCGATCGACCAGGTGACGTACAAGGCGGACGCGGTCAGGGCGGGCCGGACGATCTTCTTCGACCGGTGACCACCGCACGGCGCCGGGGCCCGCCCCCGGCGCCACCCCCGCGCTCCCGCTGGTGCCCCTTGGGGGGATGGGAGGCGGGGGCTTCCCGCCGTGCGCCGCACCCTCGCACTCCGGCTGATGTCCCTCGGGAGGGACAGGGGCGGCCGGCGGGGCGGGGTCAGGGGAACAGGGACTGGATCTGGGAGACCACCTCGACGATCACGGACACCTCGGCCGCCCGTACCGACAGCCGTTTGAGCGCGTCCAGGATGCGGGACCGGTCCGGCTCCGCCTCCTCCAGCTCCCGCCGTACGTCCCCCACGTCCCGCCGCGCCCGCGCCGGCTCGGTCAGGGCGGCCTCGTGCTCCGCGAGCAGCCGCTCCAGCACGTCCAGCAGCCGCCCGGCCTCCCCGCCCGCCGGCCCAGTGTGGTGCACGGTGTTGTGCACGGTGGCGCGGGCGTGCGGGCCCATCGCGATCGGCCCGCTGACGTTCCCGCCGCTGACGTGCACCCCATACTCGTTACCGCCGCTCATGACAGCCTCCCTGCCGATCACTCAGCTGTTGTGGACCGTGGCCGCCGCGTGCGGGCCGAAGGCGATGGGGCCGCTCACCGTGCCGCCCGCGCCCACCGTCACCGTGTTCATGGTCACCCCGGCCGCCTGCAACCGGTACGCACCCGTCTCCACGTCCCGCTCCTCCAGGAAGTCCAGGACCGCCTCGGTGAGGCGCTGCTCGATCATCCTGACGTACTTGGCCACGTCGAGCACCTGGATGTACGTCTGCAGATCCTCGCTCGCCCCCAGCTCGCGCACGCTGCGACGGGCCCCGTACGGATAGACGATGTGCTTGCGCGGGTCGGGCTCCGCCATGTTCTGCCGCACGGCCTGCACGCCCGTCCGCACCACCCGCAGCGGCGCCGCCAGCACGTCGCGCAGCAACCGCAGCCGCAGCACCTTGACCGCCTCCCACGCGACCCGCCCGCCCGTCATCGTGGGCAGGCGGTCCACCACGTGGTACGGCCCGGACACCGGAGGCAGCACGGTCACCACGAACTGCGTGTAGAGCATCCGCCCCTCGACGGCGAGGTAGATGAACGCCGAGGTCAGCGCTTCCTGGTCTTCGGCGGGCGCGACGAGGTTGCCCTGGAGGTCGCGGATCTCCTGGCCGGCGTTGTTGATCGTGACCCGCTGGTAGTAGCGCACCCCGCCCTGCGGGTGCCGGGCGATGGCCGCGATCTCCTCCGGCGTCGCCTGGAACCTGGGCAGCCCGTCCTTGCCGATGAACGGGTGCGGCACCGCCTCGCCGTGCCAGTCCGCGACCGTGAAGAGCCCGCGCGTCACCACGTGGTCGCCGAGGTCCAGCCGCTGGATGCCCTCGTTGGGGCGCAGCACCCGGTCGCGCATCTCCGCCAGCCGCCGCCGGACGAAGGCGTGCAGCTCCACCGGGTCGATGTCCACCGGGTCGTCGCGCCGCCTGCTCCCCATCGCGTCGCGCACCCGGTCCAGCTCGACGGCGATGGACCAGCTCCGCTCGATCGACCCGGCGCCCATGAACGCGTCCTCGTTGCCGTACATGGTGACGTTGCCCCACTGCGCCCGGCGGAGGTAGTCGAGGCGGCGGCCGGTCTTGGGATGGGTCGCCCGGGTGTCCGGCTCGGGCGTGCCCGGCCTGAGCGAGCCGGCGAGGGTCAGGTAGATCGCGATCCGGTACACGACCGCGACGCCGAGCGTGACGACCGGTACGAGCAGCACCTGCGTCAGCGAACCGGCGCCCGCCCCGAGCAGCCCCAGCGGCGTGCTCTCGACGCCGTAGATCTCGGCGTACGACGCCTGCCCGTCGGTCAGGTCGTTCACCGTGGCCACGACCTGGGCGAGCAGCACGAGGAAGAGCAGCACGAAGACGGCGTAGGCCGCCCAGAGCCAGATCAGCAGCCGCACGAACAGCGGCCCCCGCCGGACCCTGCGCATGGTGAGCAGGGCGAAGGGCACGAGCGCGAACACCCACGCGATCGTGCTCAGCGGCGCGAGCACCAGCCCCAGGACGAGGATCGCGGCGATCAGGCAGTCACGCACCAGGAGCATCGCCCGCGAGCGCCGGCAGTGGTGGATCACCGGCATCACGTCGAACCCGCCGTAGGAGGGCGGGACCGCGCGGTACGGATCGGTCAGCAGCTCGTCGAGCACCCTGTCGCGAAATCCGCTGTCGAGGTATGCGGCGGCGCAGAGGTAGCGCGTCACGTTGCTCATCCGGGGACCGCCGGTATTGACGACCATGGCCCTCTCCCGTCGTTTATCGGGGTGCGGGGCGAGCATATGAGCGACGATTGCTTCGAGGGTACGTTGTTATCAAATAGTCTCGTGCCGACCGGGAAAGCGAGGGCAATCCGCAAGTCGGGCATCCAGCATTTTGCCCCAATTTCTTGTGTTATTCCGGGAGGGTGCTTTGGCGTACGAATCGGGCTCCAACCGCTTCTGCCGGCGCTGCGGATCACACGTCGGCACCCTCGCCCAGTGCCCCCGCTGCCGCGCCCAGCAGACCCCGCAGGGCGGCGAGCCCTCCGCGACGGGCCCCGGCGACGATGCGGAGCCCCTCCGGCTGCGGCGGAGCCGGCCCTGGCGGCGCCCGCCGGTGCTGATCAGCCTGGTCGTGGCCGCCCTGGCGCTCGCCCTGACCTGGTGGATCGTGACCGCCGACCGGTCCGGGCCGCAGCAGGTCCCGAGTGCGGGCCAGGGCAGGGCCCCGGTCCTGACCCCCGCGAGCCCAGGGGCCGGCACCGAGGCAGGCACGGGAGCCAGCCCAGGAAGCAGCCCCGAGACCGGCCCAGAAACCGGCCCGGAAACCGGCCCGGAGACCAGTCCGAGCACCAGCCCGGGGACCGGCGACGGGGGCACGCCCTCCCCTTCGAGCCGGATGGCCCGGCAGCAGGCCGAGGCGATGGATGAGCTGCTGTCGAGCAGCAGTTCGGCCCGCTCCAACCTGTCCGAGGCCATCACCGACGCCACCCGCTGCGAGCGCGGCGGCGTGGAGACCATCCGCGACATCACCGGCAGCCGCCGCGATCAGCTCGCCGCCGCCAGGGCGCTCGCCGTGACCGCGCTGGCGGGCGGGGCGGAGCTCAAGGGCGCGCTGGTCGACGCGCTCGGCGCCTCCTACGAGGCCGACGCCGCCTTCCTGGCCTGGGCCCGCCGCCACGTGGCCGCCGGGTGCACGGGAGCGGTCACGAGCGACCGCGACTACCGGCTCGGCCTGGACCGTTCCGAGGCGGCCCAGAAGGCGAAAACCCGATTTGTCAGGGCATGGCGGCCGATCGCGGAAACGTACCATCTGACCGCCTGGAAGCCAGATCAGATCTGATCTCCCAATATTTCCGACTAAACAGAAAATATGGTTTTGTCGGCGAATTTGCGGCAGTTCAGGTTGATCGCGAGAGCCGCGCGTCGGAGACTGGGCGTCCGACCAGTGAACGAAGGAGTCCGTATGTTCATGTTCATGCCGCGCTCTCTGTTCAGGCTGGCGGCCGGCGCGGCGGCAGGATATCTGTTCGCCGTCCGCCCGTGGCACCTCCGCTGGGGTGCCGACGACCGCGAGGCGCACGCCGAGATGCCCGGCGACGACATCGTCCGGCACGCGCAGTACCAGGCCACCCGCGCCATCACGATCGACGCTCCCCCGGCCGCCGTCTGGGCCTGGGTGGTCCAGCTCGGCGGCTACCGCCCAGGGGGCACCTTCGACCGCCCGGCCGGGCACGAGGCCGAGCAGGGGCTGAAGGTCGGCGACGTGCTGCACGGGGCGGCGGACGGCAGCGGTTACGTCGTGGAGCAGATCGACCCGCCGCACACGCTCGTGCTGGCCCTGCGCGGCACCGACGCCACCACGTCCTGCTCCATCTCGCTGCGCGACCTGGAGGACGGCCGGACCCGGATGGTCTTCCGCCTGCGCATCCGCGCCCAGCCCGGCCTGCGCGGCACCAGTTACCTCGCGATGATGGACGTCGGCGACTTCGTGACCATGCGCCGCCAGATGCTGACCATCAAGGAGCGCGCGGAGTCCGCCCGCTGACGCCGGCGCGGACGGCGACCGCCCCGGGGGAAGGCCCCCGGGGCGGTCTGGTTGACGGCGGCGTTGACGGCAGTGTTGACGGCGGTGCCTTCCTGCGCTTACGGTTCCGGCGATCGGCGAAATATATCGTCACGATGCCGAAATTTTCGGAGGCACCATGTTACGAGGAGTTGTCGCGATCACCCTGCTCGGCCTCCCGGCGGCGCATCCGGCCCAACCGACCGATCCCCCGGCCATCACGGTGAACGAGCGCCTCCGCCACCAGGAGATCGACGGCTTCGGCATCTCCCAGGCGTTCCGGCGCAACGAGCTGCTCAAGGCCCTGTCGGCGGAGCAGCAGCGGGAGGTCCTCGACCTGTGGTTCGACCGGGAGAAGGGGGCCGGGCTCAGCATCCTGCGGCTCGGCATCGGCTCCTCCCCCGCCGGCAGCCCGTACGACCACATGGTCTCCATCCAGCCCGAGGACCCGGGCGGCCCGGACGCCCCGCCGAAGTACGTCTGGGACGGCGACGACAACAGCCAGGTCTGGGTGGCCAAGGAGGCCCAGCGGTACGGGGTCAAGCGCTTCTTCGCCGACGCCTGGAGCGCCCCCGGCTACATGAAGGACAACGGCGACGACAAGAACGGCGGCACGCTCAAGCCCGAGTGGCAGCGCGCCTACGCGAACTACCTGATGGCGTACACGAGGTTCTACGCCAGGGAAGGCATCAGGATCACCGACCTCGGGTTCACGAACGAGCCCGACTGGACGGCCACGTACGCCTCCATGCGCTTCACCCCCGAGCAGGCCGCCCAGTTCGTCAAGGTCCTGGGCCCGGTCGCCAAGGGCGTGAAGGTGGCCTGCTGCGACTCCTTCGGCTGGAACGAGGCCAAGGCGTACACGGCGGCCATCGAGGCCGACCCCGAGGCCCGCCGCTGGGTGAAGACGCACACGGGCCACACCTACGCCAGCCCCGTGGACGCCCCGCTGCCGACGGACAGGAAGACCTGGATGTCGGAGTGGAACCCGAACGGCAACACCTGGAACGAGAACTGGGACGACGGCAGCGGCTACGACGGCTTCACGATCGCCCAGGCCGTGCACGACGCGCTCACGCTGGGCAACGTCAGCGCCTACGTCTACTGGCTGGGCGGCTCGCGCGGGGCGACCAGGGCGCTGCTGCAGCTCGACGAGGTGGCCAAGACCTATCACGTGTCGAAGCGGCTGTGGGCGCTGGCGGCGTACAGCAGGTTCATCCGGCCGGGCGCGGTGCGGCTGGACGCGTCGGCCGCCGATCCGGCGCTGAAAGTTTCAGCGTTCCGCAACCCCGACGGCTCCCGCGTGATCGAGGTGCTCAACACCGGCACCGCCCCGGTCACGTGGAAGGGCGTGCGCGGCAGGGCCACGGCCTACGTGACCGACACCGACGACTCGCTCACCCCGTCGGCCGTGCCGAACCGCACGGTGACGCTCCAGCCCAGGGCGCTGACGACCATCGTCGTACGGTGACTTCGGCGTGAGCCCGGGCCCCTGCCTCCCGGGCTCACGCCGGCGCCTCAGGAGACCGGCACGATCGGGCTGTACGCCTCGGGCGAGCTGCCTGAGCCGTGGAAGACCACCCGGTGGGCCCCAGTCAGGGGCACGCTCAGTGGCGCAGTCAGCGGCACGCGCCACACGAACAGGTCGTCGGCCGAGGAGACCAGCGGGTTCAGGTCCACGGGCGTCCAGTTCCAGCCGGACCCCGCGTGCCGGTAGTACCAGGAGTTCTCGATGAGGTAGTCGGCGCCGATGCCCGCCACCGCGAAGCCGGTCGCGGCGTCGTTGTCGGCGTCGATGTACACGTGGTGGAAGTCGAACGGCAGGTTGTAGCGCGCCTGGTAGGTGGCGCTGCCGTCGGCGACGGAACCGGCCGCCTCGGAGATGGGGTCGCCGCTGGGCACGGCGGTGGTGACGGTCAGCGGCCGCGCGGGCGCGGACTCGTTGCCGCTCGCGTCCCTGGCGAGCACGGTGAAGGTGTACGAGGTCGCCGGCGTGAGGCCGGTGACCGGGACGGTGGCGTCAGCGGGCAGCAGGGCGGCGGGCAGGCGGAGCAGGCGCCGGCCGTCCATGAGGACGTCGTACCAGGCGGTGTCCGCGGTGCGCTCCCAGGCCAGCCGGACGCTGGCCACCTTGACCTGGTCGGCGCCCAGCCCCGCGGGAGTGGCGGGCGGCGCGGCGTCGGCCTTCCTGGTCCGCAGGGACACGGCGGCGCCGGCGGCCGAGGCGTTGCCGGCCGCGTCACGGGCCTTGACGGTCACCGTGTAGGCGGTGCCCGGGTCGAGGTTCTTGACGGTGACGGCGGGCACGCGGCCCGCGGTGCCGGTGACCCGCAGCCCGTCCAGGTGGACGTCGTAGCCGACCGCGCCGGGCGAGGGCCGCCAGGCCAGGGTGAGCGAGGTCGGGCCGCGCTTGACGGCCGTGGCGGGGCCGGGGCGCGCGGGCGCCCCGGTGTCGGGCGACCTGGCCGCGTCCAGCTCCGCCCGCCAGTAGTCCGGCAGGGTGTCCCAGGGGTTGGCCAGCACGTCGGGCGTGACGTACACGTGGCCCGCGCCGCGCTCCTTGGCCAGGCGCAGCGCGTCTTCCATCTGCTCCTGGGTGGCGGTGGCGTGCACGAGGTGCCAGAACCGGCGCGGGTCCCGGCCGCGCTGCCACGCGGGCGGCTGCCAGCCCTGGTACGTCTCGTACGTGCCCTCGAACGTCAGGCTCACGTCGGCGATGTCGGCGTAGCACTCGTCGGTGCCGATGCCGGGATTGATCACCGTGAACGCGCCCCGGTGCAGGCTCTTGATCGACTCGTCCAGCGCCCGGTAGGTGTCCGAGTAGGCGTTGCCGGGGCCGCAGACGTTCTGGACCTCGTCCAGGAAGACGCCGCCGAGGCCGTGGGCGCCGTACAGGTCGTACCAGCGGGCCACGTCCTGCTGCGCCTGCGCGAGCCAGGCGAGCGGGGTGGTCTCGCCGAGCCGGGTGGCGCGGCCGGTGCTGCCGAGGTAGCCGGTGGCCACGTAGCCGAGCACGGTGACCCCGGCGGCGCGGGCGTCGGAGATGGCCTTGGCGTAGTTGGGGTCGAAGTCCTTGCCGGGGCCGGAGAACGGGTTCGCCACCACGATCCCGACCCCCGGGTCGGACAGCCGGCCCCACAGCTCGCCCGGGTAGAAGTACGCGGGCACGGCCAGCGACAGGCCGGGCTCGTCCGCGGATGACGACGCGTGGGCCGTGCCGGTGAACGAGCCCAGGAGGAGCACCGCGACCGCGGCGGCTCTGCGTAAGAACATGGGTCAGCCTTTGCTGCCGGTGTGGGCGATGCCCTGGATGAACTGTCGTTGCAGGAACACGAACACGGCGATCACGGGGAGCGAGGCGATCAGCGAACCGGCCATCAGGACGGGGTAGTCGGTCTGGTACTGGCCCTGGAGCGCGGCCAGCCCGGCCGACAGCGTCATCTTCTCGGGGTCGGTGTTGACCACCAGCGGCCAGAACAGGTCGTTCCACGCCCACAGCAGGGTGAGGATGCCCAGCGCGACGAGCCCGGGCCGGGCCAGCGGCAGCATGACCGACCAGTAGATCCGCACGGGGCCGGCGCCGTCGAGCCGGGCCGCCTCCTCGATCTCGCGCGGCAGGCCCAGGAAGAACTGCCGCAGCAGGAACACCCCGAACGCGCTGAACAGGCCGGGAACGATGATCGCCTGAAGGCTGTTGAGCCAGCCCAGCGAGGACATGATCTGGTACTGCGGGATCACGAACAGCTGCGGCGGCACCATGAGCACCGACAGGAAGACGCCGAACAGCAGGTTCCGGCCGGGGAAGCGCAGGCGGGCGAAGGCGTAGGCGGCCATCGAGCAGAACAGCACCTGCCCGGTCACCCGCCCGGCGGCCATCAGCACGGTGTTGAGGAACTGCTCGCCGAACGGCAGCAGGTCGAAGACCTTCGCGTAGTTGTCCCAGCGGCCCTCGGGCAGGAACGTCGGCGGCACGGCGGTGGCGCTGCTGAGCGTCTTGAGCGAGGTGATGACCTGCCAGACGAACGGCGCCACCATCAGCAGCGACGAGACGATGAGCAGCGCGTGCACGCCCAACGGGCGGCGCTCAGACATAGTGCACCCACTTCCGCTGGAGCCGGAACTGCAGCATCGTCAGCACCGCGATGAGCGCGAGCAGCGCGATCACGATGGCGGCCGCGTAGCCGCGGTCGTTGGTGACGAAGGCCCGCTCGTAGAAGAGCTGCACGACGGTCTGCAGCCGCGAGTACGCCGGGTTGGCCCGCGCCGACTGCCCGGACCCGGTCATCACGAAGACCAGGTCGAAGAGCTGCAGCGAGCCGATCACCGAGACGATCGAGATGAAGAACGCGGTCGGCGACAACATCGGCAGCGTGATCCTGAAGAACTGCCGGATGCGTCCGGCGCCGTCGATGGACGCGGCCTCGTACAGCTCCTTGGGGATGCCCTGCATCCCGGCCAGGAAGATGATCAGGTTGTAGCCGACGCTCATCCAGATGCCGACCACCACCAGCGCGTACATGGCGGTGGCCGGGTCGGCGATCCAGTTGGGCCCGTCGATGCCGGCGATCGAGAGCACCTGGTTGACCAGGCCGTAGTCGCCGTTGTAGAGCCAGCGCCAGAGCATCGCGACCGCGACCGGCATGGTCACCACGGGCAGGAAGAACGCCGTCCGGTAGAGGCTCACGCCGCCCAGTCCCGGCCGGTTGAGCAGCGCGGCGAACACGATGGCCAGCGGGATGCCGAGCAGGCCGAGCACGGTGTAGGTGAGCGTGTTGAGCACCGCCCGCCCCACCTCGGGGTCGGAGAACAGCCGGGTGTAGTTTTCCAAACCGGTCCAGGTGTGCCCGCCGAACGCGCCCCACTCGGTGAAGGAGAAGTAGGCGGTCTGCACGACGGGCCACAGGTAGAAGATGGCCAGGCCGAGCCCGGTGGGGGCGATGAACGCGTACCCCCACAGGGCCTCGGCCCGCGGCCGGCGCCGCTTCACCGCGTGGGCGGCCCCGGCGGGCCGCCGCGTTTCGGCGGTCGTGCTCACGTCACTCCTTGGCCAGCAGGTCGTTCATGCCGGCCGCGAGGTCGGCGGCGGCCTTCTCGACCGGCACCTCGCCGGTCCACGCCTTGGTGAGGTGGGTGAGCTCGGCCTCCTGCCAGGCGGCGGTGTTCTTGGAGACGGGGTACGGCACCGCGTACGCGACCGAGTCGAGGAACGTCTGCAGCTTCCACTCGGGGTGGGCGGCCACCCAGTCGCTCTGGGTGCCGTTGTAGGCCGGGATCGGGCCCTTCTTGCCGAGGATGTCGGCGGCCTGCTTGGAGCCGAGGAACTCGACGAACTCCCACGCCTCGGCCGGGTGCTCGGTCTTGGCCGACACCACGTTGGCCACGCCGTGGATGATCGTGGCCTGCTTCTCACCCTTCGGCAGCGGGGCGACGTCCACCTTGTCCTTGGTGTAGTCGTTCTTGCCGAACTCGGCCACGTTCCACGAGCCGCCCCAGTACATCGCCAGCTTGCCGGCCTCGAAGAGCTGCAGCGGGGTGGTGTCGGTCATGGTCTTGAGGTCGGGCGACTGCTTGGCGGCGATGAGGTCGGTCCAGAACTTCAGGCCCGCGATCGTCTTGGGGTCGTCGTAGCCGGACTTCTTGCCGTCCGGGGAGATCACGTGGCCGCCGGCCTGGTAGATCGTGTTGTACTGGTACTCCTGGAAGCTCGTGAGCTGCGCCCCGACGGCGTAGACGCCCTTCTTGGGGTCGGTGAGCTTGGCGGCGGTCTCCTTGAAGTCGGCCCAGGTCCAGTCGTCGGCCGGATATTTCACCTTCGCGGCGTCGAAGAGCGTCTTGTTGTACCAGACGCCGACCGTGTCCATGTCCTTCGGCAGGCCGTACAGCTTGCCCTCGTAGGTGTAGAGGTCCACCAGGGCCTTGGGGTACACCGACGAGTCGATCTGCTCCTCGATCGGCTTGATCACGCCGTTGGAGGCGTAGAGCTGGAAGTTGGGGCCGTTCATCCAGAAGACGTCGGGCGCCGCGCCGCCGCTGACCGCGGCCTTCATCTTCGTCCAGTAGTCGACCCAGGGGGTGAGCTGGACGTCCACGGTGATGCTCGGGTAGGTCTTGGTGAACTCCGCGGCCAGCTCCTGCATGACCGCCTGCTGGGTGGCGTCCCAGACGCCGTAGGACAGCTTCACCCACTTCTCAGGCTGCGTGTCCGTGCCGGCCTGCTCACCGCCGCCGCACGCGGAGGCGAGCAGTGCCACGCAGAGGAGCGCCGCACCGCTCCGTGCCGACTTCCACATCTCCCGGTCCTCTCCTAGAACGTGGGAGTAATGATGGAGTCCAGGAAAATTGTTGGCAAGAGTGGCTTTGTTACAGATGGCTCACGAGCGGGGTGCGGCCGTCGAGCACGCGGTCCTCCACGTCGTCGAGCGCGAGGCGTACGGCGCCGAGCACCACGGCCTCGTCGCCCAGCGCCGACATGCGGACCTCGGGGGTGCGGATGCACCAGCGGTCCAGCTCGCGCCTGAGCGGTTCGATGAGCACGTCGGCCGAGCGCGAGAAGCCGCCGCCGACCACGACCATCTGCGGGTCCAGCGTCAGGACCAGCGCGGACGCGCCCAGCGCCAGGTCCTTGACGTAGCGGCGCACGGCCGCGAGCGCCGCCTTGTCGCCGTTGCGGGCGGCGGCGAACACGTCGCCCGCCTCGCCGTTGGCGTCGCTCAGGTGCTCCTGGGCACGGATCCAGCCGAGCACCGGCAGCGCGCCGATCTCGCCCGAGGCGTTGCCGAAGCCCTTGTGCAGCTTGCCGTCGATGACCAGGCCCGCGCCGGTGCGGAGCCCGGCCAGCAGGAACACCATGTCCTTGGCGTAGCGGGCCACGCCGCGCCAGCACTCGGCCAGGGCGGCGAGCTTGCTGTCGTTCTCGACCAGCACCGGGGCCGGGACGAGCCGGCGCACGTGCGCGGCCAGGTCCACGCCGGTCCACTCGGGCAGCGCCTCCGACAGCATGACCTTGCCCGCGCCGTCCACCAGGCCGGTCGTGCCGACGCCCGAGGCCCACACGTCGCCCCCGGTCAGCCCGGCGCCCTCCAGGCACTCCGCGACCGCCCGGTCCACCGCCGCCAGGCGTTCGAGCCGGCCCATCTCGGGCGTGACCGGGACCCGGGCGCTGTGCTGCACGTCGCCGTCGAGGTCGGCGACCACCGCGCGGATCTTGTGCCCGCCGATGTCGACGCCGAGCACCCGGCCCGCGTCGGCCCGGAACCGGTAGCGCCTGGCCGGGCGGCCCACCCCGCCCGCCGTGGCCCCGGCCTCGGCCACCCAGCCCTTCTGCAGCAACTCCCGGACCACGTCCTCGGTCGAGGCCCGCGACAGCCCCGTGCGCTTGGCGACCTCGGTGAGCGTGAGCGACGGCCGGCCCTGCAGCACCTTGATCACGGCCAGCGCGTTGAGCTGCCGCAGCCGCGACAGATCCCCGCCGCTCATCTCCGCCGCCATCGGCCCCCCTTGCTGTCTGCTTCCTCAGACCGAATAATGATGCTCTCCATGATATTTCTTCGGGGAAGGTTCCATGACTGAGGTGACTCTAGCCGTCGTCGGCGGCGGCCTGCGAGGGCTGACCTACGCGCGCCGCGCGCACGCCACGGGCGCGGGGCGGGTGGTGGCGGTGGCCGAGCCCGATCCGCAACGCCGGGCGGCGTTCGCGGCGGAGTTCGGGATCGTGCCGGAGCAGGTCTACTCCGACTGGAAGGAGCTGGCGGCGGACGGGCGGCTGGCGGACGCGGCGATCATCGCCACGCACGACCGGTTGCACACCGATCCCGCGGTGACGCTGGCGGACCTCGGTTACCACATTCTCCTGGAGAAGCCGATGGCGACGGAGGAGCAGGAGGCGATCAGCATCGCCGAGGCCGCCCGGCGCAACGGCATCATGCTCGCGGTCTGCCACGTGCTGCGCTACACGCCGTACACGAAGGTCGTGAAGGAGCTGCTGGACGAGGGGCGGATCGGGCGGCTCGTCAGCGTGCAGCACCTGGAGCCGGTGGGGTGGTGGCACCAGGCGCACTCGTTCGTGCGCGGGCACTGGCGGCGCCAGGACACCTCGGCGCCGATGCTGCTGGCCAAGGCGTGCCACGACATCGACTGGCTGGTGCACCTGTTCGGCCGGCCGCCGTCCCGGGTGTCGTCGTTCGGCTCCCTGTCGCACTTCCGCGCCGAGGAGCGGCCCGCCGAGGCGGCCGACCGGTGTCTCGACTGCCCGCTGGAGCCGTCGTGCCCGTACTCGGCCAAGCGCCTCTACCTGGGCTGCCTCGGGGACCCGGACAGCGAGTTCTGGCCGCTGTCGGCGGTCACGCCGGGACGGACCGAGGAGGCGGTGCTCGACGCGCTGCGCACCGGCCCGTACGGCAGGTGCGTGTACGCCTGCGACAACGACGTCGTCGACCACCAGGAGGTGGTGATGGAGTTCGACGACGGCGGGACCTGCTCGTTCACGATGAGCGCGTTCACCCCGATGGAGCACCGGCGCACCCGCCTGTTCGGCACCCACGGCTACATCGACGGCGACGGGCGCACGCTGCGCGTGGTGGACTTCCGCACCGGCGAGGAGGAGACCGTCACCACGGACGGCGTGGCGGGCCCGTCGGCGGCGGACGGGCACGGCGGCGGCGACGAGGGGCTGACGGACGCGTTCCTGGCCGCCGTCGCCTCGGGTGACGGCTCGCTGCTGCGCTCGGACGCGGCCGAGAGCCTGATGACGCACCGCGTCGTCTGGGCCGCCGAACGCGCCCGCCACACCGGCTCCGTGGTGACCCTCTAGCCCCAGACCTCCTGGGCGGTCTCGGCGATCAGGCGGAGCTTGGCGAACTGCTCGTCCTCGGTGAGCCGGTTGCCCTCGACCGTCGAGGAGAACCCGCACTGCGGCGACAGGCAGAGCTGGTCCAGGTCGATGTACTTGGCCGCCTCGTCGATGCGCCGCTTCAGGGTGTCCTTCGACTCCAGCTCGCCCCGCTTGGTGGTGACCAGCCCGAGCACGACCATCTTGCCCGGGGGCACGAACCGCAGCGGCTCGAACCCGCCCGACCGCTCGTCGTCGTACTCCAGGAAGAACCCGTCCACCTTCAGCTCGCCGAACAGCGCCTCGGCGACGAAGTCGTAGCCGCCGGCGGCGGCCCAGGAGGAGCGGAAGTTGCCGCGGCACATGTGCGTCGTGATCGTCATGCCCGCCGGCTTGGCCGCGAGCGCGGCGTTGATCTGCCTGATGTAGCGCAGGTGCATGTGCTCGGCGTCGTCGCCGCGCCCGGCCAGCTCGGCCCGCTGGGCCGGGTCGTTGAGATAGGCCAGGCTCGTGTCGTCGAACTGCAAATACGTGCACCCCAGCGCGCCGATCCGGCGGACCTGCTCGGCGTAGGCCGCGCTCAGGTCGCGCCAGAACTCCTCGACGTCCGGGTAGACCTCCGGGTCGATCGCGGCCGGCCCGCCCCGGTAGTGCACCATGCTCGGCGAGGGGATGGTCAGCTTGGGCACCGCCGTGCCGACGGTGTCGCGCAGGAACGCGAAGTCGTCGGCGAAGATCGGCTCGGTGAGCCGGATCCGGTCGTGCACGCGCAGCGCGGCAGGGGTGAACTCGATGTCGCCCTGCTCGTTGTGGAAGCGGACCGTGATGTGCTCGTCGGCGGCCTGGCCGATGCCGCCGAGCCGGTAGATGAAGTCCATGTGCCAGGAGGCGCGGCGGAACTCGCCGTCCGTGGCGCTCTGCAGCCCTGCCTCCTGCTGCTTGCGCACCACGTCCCGGATCGCCTCGTCCTCGGCCTCCCGCAGCGCGTCGCCGGTGAGGGTCTCACGGGCGCGCAGCAGCGCGGCCGGGCGGAGCAGGCTGCCGACATGGTCTGCGCGGAAAGGCGGTGAGGTACGCATGGAAGATCATCCTTCTCCGTAGAGCTTTCTCAGCGGGGCCTTGAGGAGCTTGCCCGCCGCGTTCTTGGGTAGTTCAGCCACGAATTGCAGATATTTCGGGATCTTGTAGCGGGCCAGCCGGCCGTCCAGGTGCTTCAGCAGCTCGTCACCATCGGCCACCGTTCCGGGCCGCAGGACGACCAGGGCCTTGCCCACCTCACCCCACTTCTCGTCCGGCACGCCGATCAGCGCGCACTCGGCGACCGCGGGGTGCTCGTACAGGGCGCTCTCCACCTCGGCGGGATAGATGTTCTCCCCGCCGGAAATGATCACGTCCTTGATCCGGTCGGAGATGCGCACGTAGCCGTCCTCGTCGGCGACGCCGACGTCCCCCGAGCGGAACCAGCCGTCGGCGGACAGCACCTCGGCGCTCTCCTCGGGCCGCCGCCAGTAGCCGGGCATCACGTTGGGGCCCTGGACGTACAGCTCGCCGGGCTCCCCCGGGGCGGCGGGCGAGCCGTCGGGGGCGACCAGCCGGACGTCGGAGAAGAAGCACGGCACCCCGGCCGTCCCGGCCTTGTCGATGGAGTGCTCGGCCCCGAGGAAGAGCGCGCCGGGCGCCGCCTCCGTCATGCCGTACCCCTGCAGGAACGTCAGCCCGCGCTCCTGGTAGAGCCGGATCAGCGGCTCGGGCACCGGCGCGCCCCCGCACAGCAGGTGCCGCAGGCTCGACAGGTCGGCCGTGGCCCAGCGCGGCGAGCGGGCCAGGAGGCCGAACATCGACGGCACCCCGAACATCACCGTCACCCGCTCCGCCTCGATGAGGTCGAACGTGCGCTCCACGTCGAACGACGACTCCAGGACCACCCGGCCGCCCTTGAGCACGCTCGGGACGAGCGTCTGGGCCAGCGCCGCGATGTGGAACAGGGGCGCGCTGATCAGCACCACCTCGTCGTGCGCCAGCGGCACGTCCACGAGCAGGTTGACGGTGTTCCAGGTCAGGTTGGCGTGGGTGAGCATGGCGCCCTTGGGACGGCCGGTGGTGCCCGACGTGTACATGATCAGGCACACGTCGTCCTGGCCCACGGGCTCGTCGATCGGCTCGGGCGAGCCGGACGCGAGCAGCGCCTCGTAGCCGGCGGCCGGCAGGTGGCGCCCCGGCAGCCCCTCGCCGTCCCGCTCCTCCCCCAGCACGAGCACCGCCGGATCGGCGTCCTCCAGGATGAAGCGCAGCTCGGGCTCCGCCAGCCGGGTGTTGAGCGGCACGAACACCGCGCCCAGCAGCCCCGCCGCGAAGAACGTCTCCACCATCGACGGCTGGTTGACCCCGAGGAAGGCGATGCGGTCGCCGCGCCGCACGTCCAGCGCCGAGGCCAGCCGGTTCACGCGTTCCCGCAGGTCACGATAGGTGTGGTCGCGACCCCGGTACGACAGCGCGACCCGGCCGGGCGTCATGCGGGCCCTGCGCGCCGGCCACGAGCCGATCCCCTGATTCCGCATCGGCACTCCTTGAGGCTCAAGCCCTCAAATTAGGCCACTATGTGATCGCTGTCACCGTTCTCCCAGGTTTCATCGGGAACGGTGTCCAGCAACCGCGCCACGACCTGCTCCGCCTCCGGCCGGAACCGCTCGTGCAGCGTGTGGCAGACCCGCTGCGCCTTCTCGGCCGGCCAGTCGTGCGGCAGGTAGCGCAGCGGCAGCCGCGGGTCGGTCCTGATGATCTGCAGCCAGCCGGTGAGCAGCGTCAGCGACCGGGCCAGGTCGTCGGGGGCGTCGGGCGCCGGGTCGGCCTGGTCCCAGCGGCTCAGGAACGCCCGGTAGCGGGCGCCCAGCCCGGCCAGGTCGTACGCGTCCCCGACCAGGGCCTGCATGTCGGTCGGGTGCCGCGGCTCGGCGGCGAAGACCTTCACGTTCGCGCCCAGGTCCTCGATCACCCCGGCCGCGTCCACCTCGCCTGGAGCGATCCACAGGCCGTTCTGCAGCGGGCCGAACCCGGCCCACACCAGCCTCGACCGCAGCTCGTGCCGCTGCCGCTGCCAGGACTCCGGCAGCGAGAAGCCGATCAGCGTCCACCGGTCCTCGTCGGCGTCGTTCACCACGCCGCTGTGCCAGATGCGCCGCTCGCCGTCCTTGAGCACCTCGCTGCTGGTCGGGGTGAGCCCGAAGTACATGCGCCGCCCCGAGCGCTGCCGGCGCAGCAGCCCCCGGCGGACCATCCGGGTCAGCGTCGAGCGCGTGGCCTCCTCGGAGATGCCGACCTTGCCGAACGCCTCGATGAAGCTGCGCGACGAAACGCAGATCCCCCGGCCATATACGTGATCTCCGAGGAAGGTCAGAATCACCGATTGAGGCCTCATAACAGCTTGTCTCCAGATATTCGGCACTCTATTGACAGCCGTAATGTACCTGCCTACATTCGGGGCCACATCGCCCGGTCCAGGAGGTTCTGATGCGCAGGCTTCTACCGTCCCTGGCCTGTCTCCTCCTGGCCGTGACCGCCTGTGGCGGCGGCGGAGAAGGAGGCGGATCCGGTGGGCAGGATCCGATCAAGGTGGGCCTCATCGTCTCCCTGACCGGCAACTACACCCCGCTCGGCAGCGAGGACAAGAAAGCCGTCGAGCTGGCCGTGGAGCAGGTCAACGCGCAGGGCGGGCTGCTCGGCCGCAAGGTGGAGCTGGTCCCGCGCGATGACAAGACCGCCCCCGACCAGGCCATCGTGGCCTACAACCAGATCAAGGGCGAGATCGACGCCTTGATCGGGCCGGTGTTCTCCAACGCGGCGCTGGCGGTCGAGCCGCTCGCGCAGCGCGAGAAGATGCCGTACCTGTCGCTGGCCCCGGCCCAGGAGCAGGTCGAGCCGATCAAGTCGTACATCTTCGTCACGCCCGCCCTGTCCAGCATGTACGCCGAGCGCTACCTGCAGTACATCCAGGCCGAGGGCATCAAGACGATCGCGGTGGCGTGGGACTCCAAGAGCGCCTACTCGGTCTCCGGCCACGAGTCCATGGTGGCCCTGGCCCCCAAGTACGGCGTGACGATCGCCGTGGACGAGCCGTACGAGACCACCACCTCCGACTTCAGCGCGGTCTTCCAGCACGTGCGCGACTCCAAGGCCGAGGCGCTGGTGTTCTGGGGCTCGGGCGCGCCCGGCGTGACGGCCGCCAAGCAGTACGTGGCCTCCGGGCTCAAGACTCCGCTGTTCCTGACCGCGTCGCAGGCCAGCAAGCTGTGGCTGGAGCCGATGGGCACCGCGGCCGAGGGCATGACCGTGCAGAGCGCCATCGGCGTGGTCGGCGACCACCTGCCCGACGGGAAGCAGAAGCAGATCATCGACCAGATGGCCAAGCCGTACCAGCAGAAGCACGGCTACCCGCCGCCGCAGTTCGCCCAGGACGGCTACAGCGCCTCGCTGCTGCTGTTCGAGGCGATCAGGAAGGCCGGCAGCACGGACAAGACCAAGATCCAGCAGGCGCTGGAGAGCATGGACCTGATCACGCCGAACGGCCGCTTCCGCTACTCCCCCACCGACCACTCCGGCCTGTCGCCCGAGTTCATCTCGGTCAACACGGTGAAGAACGGCCAGTTCGTCCCCACCGAGTGGGCCAAGGAGCAGCTCACCAAGACCGTCACCGCGGCGGGGTGAGGCGTGCTGCGGGTCACCGGGGTCTCACGCTCTTTCGGGGGCGTCTACGCCGTCCGCGACGTCTCGCTGAGCGTCGCGGACGGCGAGGTCTGCGGCGTCATCGGCCCGAACGGAGCCGGCAAGTCCACGCTGTTCAACCTGATCACCGGGCACCTGGCGGCCGACCACGGCCAGATCTCCTTCCTGGGGCACCGCGTTGACCGGCTCGCGCCGCACCGGCGGGCCCGGCTGGGCATGTCGATCGTCTTCCAGGCGGCCCGGGTGTTCCGCGGCATGACGGTCAGGGAGAACGTCATGGTGGGGCTGCACGGGCGTACCCGGGCGGGGTTCGTCTCGGCGGCGCTGCGGCTGCCGCGGCACCGGCACGACGAGCGCGAGATCGCGGCCGAGGCCGACGCGGCCCTCGAACGCGTGGGCCTGACCGGGTGGGCGGACCGGCCCGCCGACCGGCTTCCGATCGGGCAGCAGCGGGCGCTGCAGCTGGCCCGCGCCCTGTGCGCGCGGCCCCGGCTGCTGCTGCTCGACGAGCCCGCCTCCGGGCTGCGCGGCGAGGAGCGCGAGCGGCTGGCGGCGCTGGTGGAGGAGCTGCGGGCGGGCGGGCTGACGATCCTGCTCATCGAGCACGACGTGGCGTTCGTGACCCGGCTGGCCGACCGCGTCGTGGTGCTCGACCTGGGCCAGGTCATCGCCGACGGCTCGCCCGCCGAGGTGCGGGCCGACCCGCTGGTGCTCGCCGCCTACCTCGGACAGGCCTCATGATCGAGGTCCAGGACCTGGTGGTCTCGTACGGCACCGCGACCGCGCTGGACCACGTCACCCTCACGGTCGGCAAGGGCGAGATGGTCGCCCTGCTCGGCCCGAACGGCGCCGGCAAGTCGACCCTGGCGAACACGCTGGCCGGGCTGCTCGCCCCCGCCTCGGGCACGGTGCGGATCGGCGGCCGGCTCGCGCTCATCCCCGAGGGCCGCCAGCTGTTCCCGGACCTGTCCGTCGCCGACAACCTGGCCCTCGGCGGCTGGCGGTCCGGCCTGCGCGACCCCTCCTTCGTGTACGACCTCCTCCCCCGGCTGGCCGAGCTGGCCGGGCGGCGGGCAGGGGTGCTGTCCGGCGGCGAGCAGCAGATGGTGGCCTTCGGCCGGGCCATGATGTCGCGCCCCGAGGCGCTGGTCGTGGACGAGCTGTCGCTCGGGCTGGCCCCCCAGGTCACCGCCGACCTGGCCGCGCACCTGGCCGAGCTGAACCGGACGCAGGGGCTGACCGTGCTGCTCATCGAGCAGAACGCGCGGCTGGCCTTCGACCTGTGCTCGCGGGCGTACGTGCTGGAGGTCGGGCGGGTGGTGACCGAGGGCGAATGCGCGGACCTGGCCGACGACCCCAGGGTGGCCAGCGCGTACCTGGGCGGGGCGATCACATGAGCGGCCCGAAGGGGGCGACGGCGTGAGCGCGTTCCTCACCTACCTCCTGAACGGCCTCGCGGTCGGATGCGCGATCGCGTTGATCGCCAGCGGCCTGGTCACCATCCACCGCGTCACCGGCGTGGTGAACTTCGCCCAGGGCACGTTCGCCGTCATCGCCGGCCTGTGCACGTCCTCCCTCCTCGGCCTCGGCTTCCCGCACGGCCTGAGCGAGCTGGCCGCCGTCCTGGCGGCGGCCGTGGCCGGGCTCCTGACGGGCCTGGCCGCCATCGGCAAACCGGGCACCACCCCCCTCTCCGCGCTGATCGTCACCCTGGGCGTGGGCGTGCTCGCGTACGCCGTGGAGATCGTCCTGTGGGGTGACCAGCCGCGCTCGGCCCCCGGGCTGGCGGGCTCGCTGACCGTGGCCGGGGCGCGCATCCAGACGCAGCACCTGCTGGTCATCGGCGTGACGGCGGCCACGTTCGTGGTGCTGGCGCTCTTCTTCGGCCGTACCTACCTGGGCAAGGCGCTGACCGCGTGCGCCTCCAACCCGTACGCCGCCCGCGTCGTCGGCATCGACACCCGGCGGATGGGGCTGCTGGCGTTCGCGCTGGGCGGGCTGCTCGGCGGCATCGCCGGGGTGCTGGTGACGCCTCTGCGGCCGATCTCGTTCGACACCGACGTCACGCTGATCGTCAACGGCTTCGCCGCGGCCGTCTTCGGCGCCCTCACCCGGCCGGTGATCGCGCTGGCCGGGGCGCTGCTGCTCGGCGTGGCCGAGACCATGGCCGCCGGCTACGGCTACGGCTCCCACCAGCTGGAGGTGGCGCTCGGTCTCATGATCGTCGTCATGATCGTGCAGGCGAGCCGCCGCTCGGCCATCTCCGAGGAGTCCGCATGATCAGGCTCGCGGCCGGGATCCTGGTGGCCGCCGTGACGCTCGTCCTGCCCGCCGTGCTCGACGACAGCGTGCTGGCCGTGTACATCCTGCTCGGGCTGGCCGCGATGGTGACGGTCGGGGTCTCCCTCCTGATGGGCTACGCGGGGCAGGTGTCGCTGGGCCAGGGCGCCTTCTACGCCATCGGCGCCTACACCGCCGCGCTCCTCTCCCTCGGCGGCGTCCCGCCGGTGGCCGGGCTGGTCGCCGCACCCGTGGCCGCTGCCGTGTCCGCGCTCGTCATCGGCACCCCGCTGCTGCGCCTGCGCGGCCACCACCTGGCCTTCGCCACGCTCGCCATGCAGCTCATCCTGCTCTCCCTGGCCGGGCAGCTGGAGTTCACCGGCGGGGACATCGGGCTCCAGGGCATCCCGCAGTTCAGCGTGGGGCCGTTCGAGGTCGGGAGCGCGGCGGCGTACGCGTACATGACCTGGGGCGGGCTGGCGCTGGTGATGCTGGTGACCCACAACGTCATCACCTCCCGTCCGGGCCGCGCCCTGCGCGCGCTGGCCACCAGCGAGACCGCGGCCGCCTCGTCGGGGATCCCGGTGGGACGCTACAAGCTGGTCGTCTTCGCCCTGTCGGCCGCCTTCGCGGGGCTGGCCGGGGGGATCTACTGCTTCTACACCGGTTACGTGGCGCCGGGGTCGTTCCCGGTGCTCATCTCGATCCAGTACATCGTGATGGCGGTGGTCGGGGGGCTGGGCACGATCTGGGGGGCCGTGGTGGGGGCCACCGCGATCACGCTGCTGGTGCAGGGGCTGGACAGCCTGGCCTCGCTGCCGGGGATGCCCACGTACGCGCCGAGCGTGCTGTCGTACGCGGTGTACGCGCTCGTACTGATCGTGGTGGTGCTGTTCATGCCGCACGGCCTGGTCCCCGCCGTCTCCGGCCGCCTGCAGCGAAAACGCGGCAATCCTTCGCCGGAGAAGCGCCGCCACCGGTAAATTCAGGGGCTTCTGCCGGCCACCTGAAGCCACGGGACGTGCGACATGGGAGAGACTCCCGATGCCGAGTGGCAGTTCTATCGCACCGAAACCGGGCGTCCCGTCGTCAGTGAAGAAATCCAGGACGTGCTGGGGGACGGCCCTCCCAAGAAGGAGCTCGGTGCACTTCTGAGCAGGATCCAGTACAACCGCGCCCTGCCGCGCGACACCAAGTCGCTCGGACAAGGGCTGTTCGAGGCCCGTCTGACGTATGTCGGCAGCGAATACCGGCTCTACTTCGCGCACGGCCCCCAAGGAGGACACGTCCTGCTCGGGCTGGCCTTCCATGTGAAGGGGAGCAAGGGCGCCCAGGAACGAGTCATCGCCAGGGCCCGGGACCGTCTGGCCGACTGGTTGCGGAGAATATAAGGTTAACCCGATACGAGGAGGCCGACCGATGATGGATCCCAACGTCGCGGAACTACTGGGCATCGACCTGGCCGACCCAGACGTGCAACGCGAGAATGCGGCCATCGACCGCGACATGCGCCTCGTCGAGACGCTCGTGGCCATCCGCAAGCAGCGCGGGCTCACCCAGGCCGAGGTCGCCGAGCGTATGGGCCGCAGCCAGCCGGCGGTCTCCGACTTCGAGCGTTTGGGCGGCGACCCGCATCTGTCGACGATCCGTCGTTATGCCCTGGCCGTCGGCGCGGAGGTGGTGCATGTCGTCACTGCTCCAGCGAGCGCCTCGACCACGAGTTCCACGGCCGCACGGGTCTGTGTCCACGCTGTCGGCTTCGCGGAGGAAACGGGGCCGACGGGGGCAGGGGTGACTTCCGGGACGGGCAGCCTTGATCTGAAGCAGGCGACTCTGTGATCGAAGGCTTTCTTGTCCTGGCCGACTCCGCCACCACGGACAAGTCATCGGGCAAAGTGCACATGCTGGGAGCAGGATGGTCGGTGACCGGCCCGGCCATCCCGCCGTCCGCCGTGAGCGGCTTCCTTCGCGTGCCGTGGGACGAGGCCGGAGAAGCGCTGCGTTTCCGGCTCCGTCTGGTGGACGAGGACCGCAACGGAGTCAAGGTGCTCCACGGGGACGGGGAAACTCGTGCCGTGGGCTTCGAAGGCACCCTGGAGCTGCGTGACGCGGAACCGCCGGATGAGATCATGGAGCAGGTCCCCATGAATCTCAGCTTCGCCATTTCCGTCCCTTCCCTGCCTTTGCCTGCGGGCCGGGTCTATGAATGGCTCTTCGACGTCGAAGACACGGAAGTGGCCTCGGTGCGCTTCGCCGTACGGGCGGAGACCACGTATCGGTGAAATCACCGGTCTCTCCTGAACGTCCCCTTTCAGACATGACATCCGCGCGTAACACTGGACGGCATGTCCCCTGTCAAGTGCGCACCCCCGCTGCGCGGTCGTGACGAGGAGGAGCGCGCCCTTCGGCGGCTGCTCGACGGCGCCCGTGCGGGATCCGGCGGGGCGCTGCTGCTGGTGGGCGCGCCGGGCATGGGGAAGACGGCGCTGCTCGACCTGGCCGCCGCGCATGCCGCCGACGGCTTCCGGCTGTTACGGGTCTCCGGGGTGGCGGCCGAGTCGCGGCTGCCGTACGCCGGGCTGCACGGCCTGCTGCGCCCCGTCGCCGCGTCCGCCACCGCCCTGCCCGACGCCCAGTCCCTCGCCCTGATCTCGGCCCTGGAGTCCGGTACGGCCGCCGGCGGGCTGGCGCTGCCCGCCGCCGTGCTCGGGCTGCTGTCGGCGGTGGCCGCCCGGCAGCCGGTCCTGGCCTGCGTGGACGACGTGGACCTGCTGGACCCGGCCAGCCAGGAGGTGTTGTCGTTCGCGGCCAGGCGGGTGTCGGCCGAGCCGGTGGCGCTGCTGTTCACGGCGCGTACGGGCGTGCCCGACGGCATCCCGGCACGGGAGCTGGCCGGGCTGGACGCGGCGGCCGTACGCGAGCTGGCCGGTGACCTGGCGCCGGGGAAGGTGGCCGAGGACCTCCTGGCGGCGCTGGACCAGATCGCCTGCGGCAACCCCCTCGCCCTGGCCGAGCTGATCGGCTCGCTCACCCCCGACCAGCTCGCCGGCCTGGCCGCCCCGCCCGCGGCGCTGCCCAGGGACGGGCGGCTGTGGCGGGCCCACGCCGCCCGCCTGGCCGACCTGCCGGAGGAGGCGCGGCGGCTGCTCCTGCTGATCGCCGCCGACCCCGGGCTCGACGTGCCGACGCTGATCCGGGCGGCCCGGCCGGCGTGCGCGCTCACGGCGCTGGAACCGGCCGAGCGCGCGGGCATCCTGCTCTCCGCGGGCGACCGCTACGACTTCCGCGACCCGGCGGTGCGCGGGGTGGCGTACTACGGGGCCTCCCTGCTGCGGCGGCGCAGCGCCCACCGCCTGCTGTCCGCCCTGCTGGAGGACCCCGGGGACGGCGGGGGGCAGCGGCTGCGGCGGGCCTGGCACCGCGCCTGGGCCCTGGACGGCCCGGCCGAGCGGCTGGCCGACGAGCTGGCCGCGGCGGCGCTCGACGCCTGCCCGCCCCGCGCCTACCCCGAGCCGTACCTGGCCCTCGAGCGCGCCGCCGAGCTCACCGAGCACGACCACCCCGCCAAGGCCGAGCGCCTGGCCGCCGCCGCCCGGCACGCGTGGGTGGCCGGCCGCCCCCAGGTGGCCCGCTCGCTCCTGGCCAGGCTGCGCAGCCTGGCCGCCCCGGACGAGCTGCGCGCCCACGTCCAGCTCCTGCACGGCAGCCTCGAACTGCTCGGCGGCGAGACCGGCAGCGCCCGCGAGGAGCTGCTCTCGGCCGCCGCCTGGCTGCTGGAGAGCCACCGCATGCTCGGCGTGCGAGCGCTCGTCCGGGCCGCCGACGCCAGCTACCGCGCGGGCGACAACCGGGCGTTCATCGCGATCGCCCGGCAGGCCGCCGCGCTGCGCCGCCCCGACGAGACGGTGCCGACGCAGCTCATGTTCGAGTATCTGGCCGGAATGGCCTCCACCTTCAGCGGCTCGCACCAGGAGGCGGCCGCCCCGCTGCGCCGGGTCGTCGAGCTGGCCGGGTCGGTACGCGACCCCGCCGTGCTCGTCTGGGCCTGCGTGGCCAGCATGCTCCTCGGCGAGGACGCCACCGCCCACCGGCTGTCGGCCCGCGCCGTCGAGTTGGCCCGCGTGCGCGGCGCGGCCTCGGCCATGCCGCAGCTCCTGGAGTACATGATCTACCCGCAGATCTGGATGGGCCGCTACACCTCCGTCGCCGCGACCGCCGCCCAGGGCCTGCGCCTGTCCCAGGAGACCGGCCAGCTCAACACCGCGGCCCAGCACCTGGCCTGGCTGGCGATCACGGCGGCCGTCGAGGGCGACCAGGAGACCTGCCGGGTGCGCGCGGACGCCGCCATCGATTTGGCCGACGCGCACGACCTGGGCATCGCGGGCGCCATCGGCAACTGGGCGCTGGCCTACCTCGACCTGGCCGCGGGCCGCCCGGCCGACGCCGCCAACCGGCTGCGCGCCGAGCGGCGCAACCACAACCACGTCGTCATCCGCGTCATGGCCACGCCGCATCTCATCGAGGCGTGCGCGCGCACCGGCGACCAGGAGCGGGCCCGCTCGGCGCTGCGGGTGCTCGAACGCTGGGTGGGCAGCACGCGCAGCCCCGACCTGCGCGCGCTGGTGTCCCGCTGCCGCGCGCTGCTGGCCGGGCCCGGGGAGGCCGAGGAGCTGTTCCGGGAGGCGATGGAGCTGCACGGGCAGGGCGTGTACGAGTTCGAGGCGGCGCGTACGCAGCTCCTGTACGGCAGCGCCCTGCGCCGCGACCGCCGCCCCGGCGCGGCCAGGACCCACCTGCACTCGGCGCTGGAGACCTTCGAGCGGTACGGCGCCCGCCTGTGGACCGAGCAGGCCAGGACGGAGCTGCGCGCCTCCGGCGACCCCGTCCGCCCCGCCATGGACGCGACCACGGGGCAGCTCACGGCCCAGCAGCTCCAGATCGCCCGCATGGTGGCCGAGGGCGCGACCAACAAGGAGGTGGCCGAGCAGCTCTTCCTCAGCCGCCGTACCGTCGAGCACCACCTCAGGAACATCTTCAGCCGCCTCGGCATCCGCTCCCGCGTCGAACTGGTACGCCTCATGTCCTGATCGAAGGACCGGTGATTTCACCGATGCACGGCTGACTGCGCATCCGAACAATGGCGACAGACAGCAGTCACCCCCCGGTGAGCTCCCCAGTGAGCCCCCGATGAGCAGGGAGTATGACGACGTGCAGCTCTCCACCCCCCGATCCGGCGCGCGAACGTTGACCAAGCTCGCCCTCACCGTCTCACTGATCGGCGGCGCCCTGGCGGCCGCCACCCCCGCCCAGGCGGCGGCCGGCCCGTACGACCGCGGCCCCGACCCCACCGACGCCATCCTGGAGGCCAGCCGCGGCCCGTTCGCGACCGCGCAGACCAGCGTCTCCTCGCTCAGCGTGAGCGGCTTCGGCGGCGGCACGATCTACTACCCGACCGACACCAGCCAGGGAACGTTCGGCGCGATCGCCATCTCTCCCGGGTACACCGCCAGGTGGTCCAGCCTGTCCTGGCTCGGCCCGAGGATCGCCTCCCACGGATTCGTGGTGATCGGCATCGAGACCAACTCCGTCTACGACCAGCCCGCCAGCCGGGGCCGCCAGCTCCTGGCGGCGCTCGACTACCTGGTCGAGGACAGTTCGACCACGGTACGCAGCCGCATCGACGGCTCCCGGCTCGCGGTGGCCGGCCACTCGATGGGCGGCGGCGGCTCGCTGGAGGCCGCCGACGACCGGCCGTCGCTGCAGGCGGCGGTGCCGCTCGCGCCCTGGAACCTGACCAAGAACTGGTCGGGCATCCAGGTCCCGACCATGATCATCGGCGGTGAGAGCGACAGCGTCGCCTCGGTGACCACCCATTCGGAGCCGTTCTACAACAGCATCCCGTCCTCGTCGGAGAAGGCGTACCTGGAGCTGAACAACGCCAGCCACTTCTTCCCGCAGACCACCAACACCACGATGGCCAAGTCGATGGTGGCCTGGCTGAAGCGGTTCGTCGACGACGACACCCGCTACGAGCGCTTCCTCTGCCCGCCGCCCAGCGGCCTGTCGATCGAGGAGTACCGCCACACCTGCCCCAGCTCCTGACCTCCGCCATCGGCCTGTCCTCTCCCGGGAGCGCCGGGTCAGGCGACGCCGTTCCAGGCCCTGCCCGCCAGTGCCGCGTCGAGCGGCGTGCCGGTCACATTGGCGACCCAGTTGGCCATGATCGTGTACGCCGCCTGCGTGATGACCTCCAGGACCTGGGCCCGGGTGTAACCGGCGCCGAGCAGCGCGTCGATCACGTCCTGGCCCACGTGCCCGCCGGTCCGCAGCAGGGCCCTGGCGAACGTGGCCAGCGCGGCCGCCCGCTCCTCCGGCAGGTCGTCCTTGCCGGCCCGCAGGGCCTCGATCACCTCCGGCGCGGCGCCCTCCCGCCCGGCGAAGGCGGAGTGGGCGGCCACGGAGTACGGGCACCGGTTGGCGACGCTGACCGCGAGGCCCACCACCTCCCGCTCGGCCCCGGTGAGTGTGGTCTGCCGCAGCGCGCGCTGCAGCTGGTTGAACCCGTCGATGGCGACCGGGGCCGCGGCCATCGCCCCGGCCAGGTTGGGCACGAACCCCACCCGCTGCCGCAGCTCGTCCAGCGGCTGCCGGGACGGCTGCGGCGCCGAGTCGACGGAGTGAACGGTGAAGACGGTCATCTCAGACCTCCGGTGTCTCCGGCCGCGGGTCGGTCCCCGGCCGGCAGCCACCACTGTCGGGTCGCCGGCGCGCCGTTCCAATTCCCTCGGAGGGAAGTGCGCGCGGACGCCGCAGGTCGTTGACTGTCGAGGGTGAGGACATCAGCTCTCCGGCCGACGGAGCACCCGCTGGGTTACCTGCTGCGCTACTGGCGGCAGGCCCGGCGGATGAGCCAGCTCGCCCTGGCCCACCACGCGCAGGTCTCGCCACGGCACCTCAGCTTCATCGAGAGCGGCCGGTCGGCGCCGAGCCGCGAGATGGTGATCACGCTGGCGGGCGCGCTGCAGGTGCCCCTGCGGGAGCGCAACGACCTGCTGCTCGCCGCCGGGTACGCCCCCGCCTACCGCGAGAGCGACCTCGCCGGGCCCGCCATGGCCCGGGTCCGGGCGGCCCTGGAGCGGGTGCTGGCGCACCACGAGCCGTACCCGGCCGTGGTGATGGACCGCCACTGGAACATCACCCAGGCCAACCGCCCCGCGGAGGTCATGTTCGCTCACCTGCGCGGCGACCCGCCGGCGAGCGCCACCGCCAACGTCGTGCGGCTCATGTTCGACCCGCGCGAGCTGCGTCCCCACGTCGTCAACTGGGAGCAGGTCGCCCCCGCCCTCATCCAGCGGGTGCACCGGGAGGCCGTGGGCGGCGTGCCGGACCCGGCCACCCGGGCGCTGCTGGCCGAGGTGCTCTCCCGCCCCGACCTGCCGGCCGCCTGGCGCGAGCCCGACCTGGCGGCCACGGTGCTGCCGATCATCCCGGTCATCTTCGCGAAGGGCGGGGTGACCGTGAGCTACTTCTCGATGATCACCACGGTGGGCACCCCCCAGGACATCACGGCGCAGGAGTTGCGGGTGGAGAGCTTCTACCCGGCCGACCTCGAGACCGAGCGGCACCGCTGGACGTGACCCGCCCAGGTAAAGAGTCGGTCATGGGAATGCCTGGTTGCGGTCTGATCGCCACCGCGGGCCCGCCGGGCGGTAGGAGGATCACCCCCGGGTCGAGCAGGCACGACGGCACTTTCAGGCGGGGGTACGACATGGGCAGGCCCGGGATCGCGACGATCATCGCGTTCGCCACCCTGGGCGGGGGCTGGGCCGCCTCGGTCCCGGCAGCCGACGCGGCCGCCGACGCGGCCGACCCCGCACCGGCCGCCGCCGGCGGCGCCCCGAGCCCCGCACCCGCCTCGGCCGGCCACGCGCCCCGTCCCCGCGCCGTGACCGGCCCCGGCGACGCGCCCGGTCCGGCCGCCCATCCCCGCCCGGCCCCCCGCTCGGGCCCCCGCCCCGGCGCCGGTCCGGGCCCCGACGCGGGCCCGCGCGCCGGGGACCCGGTCATGCCCCCGTCCCCCGGGCCCGCCGACCTGCGCATCGTCCAGTCCGTCACCCCGGACCCGGTGGTCATCGGCGCCGAGGCCGTCCACACGCTGACCGTCACGAACACCGGCGGCCAGGACGCCGGCGACGTCACCGTCACCGACCTGCTCGACCGGAACCTCACCCCCGGTCACCTCCCCGCCGGCTGCTCCCGCACCGACCGCACCGTCACCTGCGGCGGGCCCGGCCTGACGGTCCCGGCCGGGCAGAGCGTCACCTACGAGGTCCCGGTCACCACCGACCCCGCGCTGCCGGAGGGCACGCCCCTCACCAGCCGCGTCCAGGTCACGGGCGGCGACGAGACCCGGTTCGTCACGCAGACCCGGACCATGGCCGACGTCGAGATCCTCAAGAGCGGCCCGTCCGCCGCGATGGCCGGCGACACCATCACCTACACCGTGACGGTGACCAACCACGGCCCCTCGCAGGCGAGGGACGTCCTCGTACGGGACCACACCGCGAGCCGCATCGCCGACCGGCCCGCCGAGTGCACCGGGGACGGGCCGGCTCTGATCTGCCCCATCGGCGCGCTGGCCCCGGACGAGAGCCGGACGTTCACGTTCGCCGTCACCCCGGACGCCGCGGGCACGTTCGAGAGCTGCGCCACCGTCCACACCGGCAGCCAGGAGGAGGACACCTCCGGCAACCGCTCCTGCGCCGGCACGGAGGTCGAGCCCGCCCCCGCTCCCGCCCCCGCCGAGCCGGCGACCCCCAGGGCGGAGGAGCGCAAGGACGGGCACGTCAGGCGCGAGGGCCCGGCGGAGAAGCCGGCGAGGGACCAGCCCCGGGCCGCCCCCGCCCCGGCCGCCGGCCAGGACGTGCCGCCCCCGGCGCACCACACCGGCCGGTCCCTGCCCCTGACCGGCGTGTCGGTCTGGATGCTCGGTCTCGGCGTGGCCGTCCTGCTCGCGATCGGCTTGCTCGTACGCTACTTCTCCCGCCGCGACGACACCGGCCGCACCCCCTGAGCTCACCTCGGCAGGTCCCGGGTCCACGACCCGAGCACCAGCAGCGTCTTCGTGCCCGTGACGTCCCCTGCCCGGCGCAGCCGGTCGATGACCTGCTGGAGGTGCCCCAGGTCGCGCACGCGTACCTGGATCAGCGCGTCCGGATCGCCGGCGATCGTGAACACCGCCTGCACCTCCGGCACGTCCGTGGCGGTGCGGATGATCTCGCTGACCGGCGTCGTGCCCGGATAGCGCAGCTCGGTGAACGCCTCGATGCCCCACCCCAGCTTGGCGTAGTCGATCTGCACCGAGAAGCCGGTGATCACGCCGATCTCCTTGAGCCGGTCGACCCGCCGCTTGACCGCCGCCACCGACAGCCCGACGAGCTCGGCCATCTCCGAGAACGTCCTGCGCCCGTCCTCGCGCAGCAGCCGCAGCACATGGTGATCGATCTCGTCCACGTCAGGCACCGGGAACGCCTCCTTCAGGCGCAAATAACCTCAGCCACGAAGCCCATGAACTCATATTGTTTGCGTCTTAGGCCCGCTTTCTCATCTAATACTTGCGCACATCATGCCCTCATTGCTGTGCTGGGATCCACCGGACACATCAAGCGGGCACGTACCACAAGCCAGGAGGTTCGAGCGTGAGCGAGACTCCCGCCCCCGTGTCACTCGACGACAAGTACACGGCGCTCGACGGCAGGGTGCTCATCTCGGGCATCCAGGCCCTGGTCCGCCTGACGCTGGAACAGCGCCGGCTGGACGAGGAGCGCGGTCTGGACACCCGGGCGTTCGTCACCGGCTACCAGGGCTCGCCGCTGGGCGGCGTGGACCTGGAGATGGGGCGCGCGGCGCGGTTCCTGGAGCCGGCGGGCGTGGTGTTCAAGCCCGGGCTCAACGAGGAGCTGGCGGCCACGGCGGTGGCCGGGACGCAGCTGCTGGAGCAGGTGCCGGGCCGGCGCCACGACGGCGTGACGGGCTTCTGGTACGGCAAGAACCCCGGCCTCGACCGGGCCGCCGACGCCATCCGGCACGCGAACGTGGCGGGCACGGCCCCGCTCGGCGGCGCGGTGGCCTGGATCGGCGACGACCCCGGCTGCAAGTCCTCCACCCTGCCCAGCTCGTGCGAGCCGATGTGCCAGAGCCTGTCCATGCCGCTGCTCGCGCCCGGCTCGGTCGCGGAGATCGTCGAGTTCGGGCTGCACGCGGTGGCCATGTCGCGCGCCACCGGCCTCTGGGTGGGCCTGAAGATCGTCGCGGACATCGCCGACGCGTCCGCCACGGTGGACCTCGCCCCGCTGCGCGAGCACATCCCCGCCCCCGCGACGGCCTCCAGGGGCCCGGCCCCCATCCTGCTCGGCCCGGCCGCCCTCGACGCCGAGCACGACATGCTCACCCGCCGCCTGGACCTGGCCCGCGCGTACGCCCGGGCCCACGGCCTGAACCGGGTCATGTCCGGGGCCGGCAACACCACCCTGGGCGTCATCGCCTCCGGCGCCACCTACGCGATCGTCGAGCGGGCCCTGGCGGACCTCGGGCTGGACGAGGCGGCCATGGACGAGCACGGGCTGCGGCTGATCAGGCTCGCGATGCCGTTCCCGCTCGCGTACGACGAGCTGGCCGCCATGACGTCCGACCTCGACCGGGTGCTGGTGGTCGAGGACAAGGTGCCGTTCCTGGAGGGGCATCTCAAGCAGGCGCTGTACGGAGGCGAGCGGGCCCCGGCCGTCGTGGGCAGGGAGCTGCTGACCGCCCGGGGCACGCTGGGCGCCGAGGACGTGGCCGGGGCGATCGCGAAGTGCCTGGGCATCGCCCCGCCCCGCCGGGAGCGCGGGCGCGGCCTGCTGCCGGTGGTGGCGGCGCGCACCCCCTACTTCTGCTCCGGCTGCCCGCACAACACCTCCACCCGGACCTCGGACGACACGCTGGTCGGCGTGGGCATCGGCTGCCACGCGATGATCGCGCTGGACGGGCACGGGCGCGGCACCCAGGTCGGCATCACGCAGATGGGCGGCGAGGGGGCCCAGTGGATCGGGCTGTCGCCGTTCACCGAGGACCGGCACTTCGTGCAGAACCTCGGGGACGGCACCTTCCACCACTCCGGCTCCCTGGCGATCAGGGCCGCCGTGGCCGCCGGGGTGTCGATGACGTACAAGCTGCTCTACAACGACGCCGTCGCCATGACCGGCGGGCAGCGCGCGGAGGGGCGGCTCGACGTGCCGGCGCTCACGCAGGAGCTGGCCGTCGAGGGCGTGCGCGGGATCGTGGTGACGACGCCGGAGCCGGAGACGTACCGGGGGGTCGGGCTGGCGCCGATCGCGTCCGTACGGCACCGCGACGACCTGCCCGAGGTCGAGAAGGAGCTGGCCGCGCTGGGCGGCGTGACCGTGCTGATCCACGACGACCGGTGCGCGGCCGAGGAGCGGCGGCTGCGCAAGCGTGGCAAGCTGCCCACGCCCACCCAGAAGGTCGTGATCAACGAGCGCGTCTGCGAGGGCTGCGGCGACTGCGGCGACGTCTCCACGTGCCTGTCCGTGCAGCCGGTCGAGACCGAGTACGGCCGCAAGACCCGCATCCACCAGGCCTCCTGCAACACCGACCTGAGCTGCCTCAAGGGCGACTGCCCCTCGTTCCTGCTGGTCGAGCCGGGCACCACCAGGAAGCCCCGGAAGGCGCCCGATCTGCCCGTGCGCTCGCCGGAGCCGATCCCGGAGGCCAGGGACGAGGTGCTGATCAGGATGCCCGGCATCGGCGGCACCGGCGTGGTCACCGTCTCGCAGATCCTGCAGATGGCCGCCCACCTCGACGGGCTGCACGCGGCCGGGCTGGAGCAGACCGGGCTGGCGCAGAAGGGCGGGCCCGTGGTCAGCGACGTGCGGATCTCGAAGCGGCCGCCGGCCGGGTCCGTACGCGCCTCGCGGGGCGGGGCCGACGTGCTCATCGGGTTCGACGTGCTGGGCGCGGCGGCCGACGCCACCCTGGCCGTGGCCGCGCGCGAGCGCACCGTCGCCGTGCTGAACACCTCCGTGGTGCCCACCGCCGCCATGGTGACCGGCCGCGTGCCGGTGCCGGGGCACGCCGCCGCGGTGGCCCGGGTGGAGTCGGCCACCAGGGAGCAGGTCTGCGTGGACGCCCACGCGCTGTCGGAGGCGCTGTTCGGCGACCACATGCCGGCCAACCTGCTGCTGCTCGGGGCCGCGTACCAGCAGGGCTGCCTGCCCGTCAGCGCCGCCTCGATCGAGCGGGCCATCGAGCTCAACCGGGCCTCCGTCGAGCAGAACCTGGCCGCCTTCCGCTGGGGCCGCGCCGTCGTGTCCCACCCGGAGGCCGTGCGCGCGGCCGTCCTGCCCGGCGCCGAGCCGGAGCCCGAGGGCCTGGACGACGTGGTGGCCAGGCGGGTGGCCGACCTGACCGGCTACCAGAACGCCACCTACGCCCGTACGTACGCCGAGGACGTGCGCCAGGTGACGGCCCTGGCCGTGGAGCGGGCGGGCGAGGAGGCGGGCGCCGCGATCGCCCTCGCCTACGCCCGCGGCCTGCACAAGCTGATGGCCTACAAGGACGAGTACGAGGTCGCCCGCCTCCACCTCGACCCCGCCGAGCGGGAGCGGCGCGAGCGCGAGTTCGGCGCGGACGCGGTCGTTTCGGTGCTGCTGCACCCGCCGGTGCTGCGCGCGATGGGCATGAAGCGCAAGATCAAGGTACGCCGCTCGGCCGGCGTGCTCTTCCGCGGGCTGCGCGCGGCGCGGGTGCTGCGCGGGACGGCGTTCGACGTGTTCGGCCGCGCCGAGGTGCGCCGGGTGGAGCGCGAGCTGGTCACCGAGTACCGCGAGCTGGTGCGTACCGCCCTGACCCGCCTCACCCCCGCCACCGCGGCGGCCGTGACGGAGATCGCGGGCCTGCCGGACCTGGTCCGGGGGTACGAGGACATCAAGCTCGCCCGCGTCGCCGAGTTCCGGGCCCGCGCGAGCGAGGCCCTGGAAGCCCTTGCCCCGTGACCTACTACCAGGAGTGATTGTGACCGTCGACCGCCTGCTCCCCGGCCAGGACGCCAGGGACCTCATCGAGCTCACCCGGGAGATCGCCGACAAGGAGCTGGCACGCCGGGTGGACGAGCATGAGCGCGCCGAGACGTACCCGGAGGGGCTGTTCGCCACGCTGGGCGCGGCGGGGCTGCTCGGGCTGCCGTACCCGGAGGAACTCGGGGGCGGCGGGCAGCCGTACGAGGTGTACCTTCAGGTGATCGAGGAGCTGGCGATGCGCTGGGCGGCCGTCGCGGTGGCGACCAGCGTGCACACGCTCGCCTGTTACCCGGTGGCCACCTTCGGCACCCCGGAGCAGCGTGACCGGTGGCTGCCCGACATGCTGGCCGGCCACCTGATCGGCGGCTACAGCCTGTCGGAGCCGCAGGCCGGGTCCGACGCGGGCGCGCTGACGTGCCGGGCCGAGCGGGTCGAGACCGGCTACCGGATCACCGGCAACAAGGCGTGGATCACCCACGGCGGCATCGCCGACTTCTACGCCCTGTTCGCGCGCACGGGCGAGGGCTCGCGCGGCATCTCCTGCTTCCTCGCGCCGGGCTCGGCCGACGGGCTCACGTTCGGCCGGCCGGAGGAGAAGATGGGCCTGCACGCGGTGCCGACGACCAGCGCGCACTGGGACGGGGCGGTCCTGGAGGCCGACCGGCTCATCGGCGAGGAGGGCCAGGGCCTGCAGATCGCCTTCAGCGCCCTCGACTCGGGCCGCCTCGGCATCGCCGCCTGCGCCACCGGCCTGGCCCAGGCCGCCCTGGACGAGGCCGTGGCCTACGCCAAGGAGCGGCAGACGTTCGGCAAGAAGATCATCGACCATCAGGGGCTCGGCTTCCTGCTGGCGGACATGGCGGCGGCGGTGGACAGCGCCCGGGCGACGTACCTGGACGCGGCCCGGCGCCGGGACGCGGGGCTGCCGTACAGCCGGCAGGCGAGCGTGGCCAAGCTGGTCGCCACGGACGCGGCGATGAAGGTGACCACGGACGCGGTGCAGGTGCTGGGCGGGTACGGGTACACGCGGGAGTTCCGGGTGGAGCGGTACATGCGCGAGGCCAAGATCATGCAGATCTTCGAGGGCACGAACCAGATCCAGCGGCTGGTGATCAGCCGCCATCTGGCCAAATAGCCTCCGACCTGTGAAAACCCCGCCTGCCGGTGCTCGGCGGCGGGGTTCGCCGTCTTGTGCCCGGGGCCCGGCCGCGGCACGGTGACCGTCCGTGAGGTCGTACGCCGCGAGAATCTCCACGATCCGCCCGCCGTCACTCACGCACCCGCCGGCAAGATCGCGACGTGGGCATTGAGGAGAACACCCGTATGTCAAGATCACGACCTGCCGAACGTGCCCCCCGATGTCGGCCAATCTCTCCGTTAACTAGGTGCTGTTGCTGAGTGACTGTGGGCGCGTAAAGATCCCCCCGCAAGGAGGTCGCCATGATCCGCGCACTCAACAAGCTGGGAGACCGCTTCCTCGACAAGCTCCTGCCCTCGGCCGACGCCTCGGCCGCGTGCTGGACCGAATGGTGCTGCCAGGGCAAGTTCTGCCGAACCTGCTGCTACCACGACCACAACGGCACGGTCAGCTGCGGCAGCTTCGACTACTGCTGACGCGTCCTTCCGATCCCCAGTGACAGCCATGCAGTACGTCGTGCCGGCCTGCCGGGTGGCGATAGCAGTCGTCTTCCTGGTGGCGGTGCTCGGAAAGGTGCGCGGCAAGTCCGCGTTCGCGAGTTTCCGCGTGTCCGTGCGCGGCCTGGTCCCTCTGGGGTCGCGGGCCTCCACGGCGCTGAGCGGCGCGGTCGTCCTCGCGGAAGGATGCGTCGTCGTACTGCTGGCGATCTCCGGGACAGTGCGGGCCGGCCTGGTGCTGGCCGGCACCGTCCTGGCGGGTTTCTGCGCCGGCATCGTCAGGGCGATGCGTTCGGGCTCCACGACGCCGTGCAGGTGCTTCGGCGTCACCGGAACGCCGCTCGGCGGGCGCCACCTCGTCCGCAACGCCGGGCTGCTCGCGCTCGTCGCGGCCGGGCTGCTCGCGCACGTCGCCGGCGGGCCGGTGCCGGGCAGCACCTCTCCGCATCCCGCGGGCGTCTCCCTGAGCGTGCTGGTCGGGGCCGTGCTCGCCGTCATCGTGATCTTCTTCGACGACCTCGCCGACCTGTTCGCCGCCCAGCCGCGCCGCCCCTGAGGAGCTCGTATGCCGTATCTCGTCGCCGCCGTCATCGTCGTCGGACTGCTGTGCCTGGTGGATCTGGTGCTGACCCTGGCGGTGATCCGCCGCCTGCGCGAGCACACGCTGCGGCTGGCGGAGCTGGGGCCGACGCGTGCCCCGCTGGTGCAGCCGGGAACGACGCTCGGCGATTTCAGCGCGACCGCTGTCGGCGGGGAGACCGTGTCGCGCGCGTTCTTCTCGGGGCCCTCCGTGGTGGCGGTGTTCTCCACCGAGTGCGCGTCCTGCCACGAGCGGCTGCCGGAGTTCACGTCCTACCTGGCCGACACCCGCCCCGAACGCGTGCTGGCCGTGGTCACCGGCGACCCCGACGAGGCCCGGCGGTTCACCCGCGAGCTGACCTCGGTCACCGTCGTGCTCGAGCCGATGGGCGGGCCGGTGAGCCGGGCGTTGCAGGTCTCCCAGTTCCCCAGCTTCTACCTGGTCGACGGTGACGCGGTGGTCGTGGCCGCCGACACCGCCCCGGGCCGGCTGCCGGCGGCCACCCGCCGATGACCTCTCCTGCCGGGCACGGCGGCACCGCCCGGCGGCGGTTTCGCGCGGCCGCGGCGCTGGCCTGGCGGGCGCACCCGGCCGCCGTACTGGCATCCGGGACCACGGTGCTGCTCATGGGCCTGGTCCCGGTGGTCACCGCGTGGCTGATCAAGCTCGTTCTCGACGGCCTGGCGGCCGGGGCGGGCCCCGCCGAGCTGCTCCCGCAGGGCGTGGCTCTCGCCGTGACCGGCCTGGCGGGTGCGGCCCTGCCCCCGGTCGCGGAGTACGCCCAGGAGCAGTTGCGCCGCGCGCTCCAGGTGCTGATCCAGGACCGCCTGTTCCAGGCCGTCAACGCCCACCCGGGGCTGAGCCGGTTCGAGAACCCGGTCTTCCACGACCAGGTACGCCTGGCGCAGGAGGCCGGCCAGAACGCGCCGCAGCGGATCGTCCGCTCCTGCCTGGGGATCGCCCAGGGAGCCGTGACCCTAGCCGGATTCACCGCGGCGCTGGCGGCCTTGGCTCCGGGGATGATCCTCGTCGTGGCGCTCTCCGCCATCCCCTCGGTCCGCGCCCAGCTCGACCTGTCCCGGCGTCGCGCCGGGATGATGTGGGGCGTCAGTGCGGGGACCCGGCGGCAGATCTTCTTCGCCAACCTGCTCACCAGCCCCGACGCGGCCAAGGAGATCCGGCTGTTCGGCCTCGGCGACTTCCTGCGCGCCAGGATGCTGGGCGAGCTGCGCGCGGTCAACGCCGCCGAGCAGGGGCTGGCTCGCAGGACGCTGCGTACCCAGGGGTCGCTGTCGCTGATCGGGGCGGCCGTCGCCGCGCTCGGCCTGCTCTGGGCGATCACCGGGGCCGCGTCGGGCGCGCTGAGCGTCGGCGACGTCGCCGTGTTCGTCGCGGCCGTCGCCGGGGTGCAGTCCGCGCTCACGTCGGTCGTCGCGCAGTCGGCCGATGCGCACAACGCGTTGCTGATGTTCGGGCACTACCTCGACGTCGTGGCCGACGCGCCCGACCTGCCCGTCCCCCGGCATCCGCGCCCCGTCCCCTCGCTGCGCGAGGGCATCGAGGTGCGCGACGTGTGGTTCCGGTACGACGACGCGCACCCGTGGGTGCTGCGCGGGGTCGACCTGTTCATCCCCCGGGGCGGCTCCCTCGCCCTGGTCGGGCTGAACGGTGTCGGCAAGAGCACCCTGGTCAAGCTGATCTGCAGGCTGTACGACCCGGTACGCGGGTCCATCCGCTGGGACGGCGTCGACCTGCGGGAGATGGATCCCGCCGAGCTGCGCGGCCGCATCGGCGCGGTGTTCCAGGACTACATGTCCTACGACCTGAGCGCGGCCGAGAACATCGGGCTCGGCGACGTCGCGGCGGTCGACGACCGGGACCGGGTCGAGGCCGCCGCCAGGCTGGCCGGCGTCCACGAGACGATCGACGGGCTGCCGCGGGGCTACGACACGCTGCTGAGCCGGATCTTCTTCGGCGACCGGGACGACCCCCAGGCCGGGGTGGTGCTGTCCGGCGGGCAGTGGCAGCGCCTCGCCCTGGCCCGCGCCCTGATGCGCGAGGGCCGGGACCTGCTCGTGCTCGACGAGCCGAGCTCCGGCCTGGACGCGCAGGCCGAGCACGCCATCCATCAGAGCCTGCGCCGCCACCGGGCGGGGCGGACCAGCCTGCTGATCTCGCACCGGCTGGGCGCGGTGCGAGAAGCGGACGTGATCGTCGTCCTCGCCGAGGGGCGGATCGCCGAGCGTGGCTCCCACACCGAGCTGATGGCGCTGGGAGGGCAGTACGCGAAGCTGTTCACCCTGCAGGCTCGGGGCTACGAGCCGACGGGCTCCCGGAGCTCGCCGGCCGTCCCGGACCTTCAGGATTCGCCCGAAGGGGCGAGCCCGCGGACGACGACGCCGAGCACGCGGTCGACGGGCACGTAACCCCACGCCCTCGAATCCTCGCTGACCGGCCCGTCACCGAGGACGACCAGCCGGCCCGCCGGCACCGTGTCACCCGGCGACGCCCCTACGCGAGCCATGACCTGGGCGGGAACCGGATCACCCGGCACGGCCACCGCGCGCTTGATGAACCACCTGGCCGCCCCCGGCTGCGGCAGCGGCCCGGTACGCCACCGTCCCCCGGGCAGCACCGTCTGCAGCACCACGACCTGGCCGCGCCTGACACCCGCCCCTGCGGTCCTGCGGACGAGCACCCGGTCGCCGGTGCGGTAGGTCGGCAGCATGCTCGCCCCGCTGATCCGGACGATGACGAAGCGACGCCGGGCGACGACCAGCCCGGCGGCCAAAGCCACGATCGGGGCCAGCAGGATCATGACGCGCCGCACAGGGACCCTCCCAAGTCGATCATCACCAGTGGACTGCCGACACTAGCGCCCACTGTCGCTACGGTGTACACCCGCACCACATCGGTGGCGGGGATGAACGCGGTCCACACACGAGCACACGCGTCAGTCGTGGCCTTCGAACCGTGAGCGAGCAGCCCGGTGATCAGCGGCCACCCGGCTGCTCGCTGAGCGCGGCGGTGTCCACCTGGGCGGGAAGGTACGGCGGGAGGTTGAAGCGGGTGCGGATGGTGCGCTGGACGGTGGCCTTGTCGGCGCGGGCGTCGATGGTCATGACGTACTCCTTGCGCCTGAACAGCTCCAGCACCGGGTCGACCTTGCTGTGGTAGTCGCTCAGCCGCCGGGCCAGCGCGTCCGGGGTGTCGTCCTCGCGGCTCACCAGCTCCCCGCCGCACACGTCGCACCGGCCCTCCTGCTCCGGCCGGTGGGCGATGAGGTTGTAGTCCATGCCGCAGCGCGAGCAGAGCCGCCGGGCCAGGACGCGCCGGCGTACCTCCGCGTCGGGCAGGTCCAGGTGGATCACCCCGTCGAGGTCGTAACTCTCCAGGAAGAACTCCGCCTGGCGGCGGTTGCGCGGGAAGCCGTCGATGACGAATCCGTAGTTCCAGTCGTGCAGTTGCAGGCGGTCCCTGACCACGTCCTCCACCAGGTCGTCGCCCACCAGCTCCCCCGCGGTCACCAGGCGCCGGACCTGGGCGCCGAGCTTGGTGTGGTTCTTGACGTGCCAGCGGAAGATGTCGCCGACGCTGATGTGCACCAGGTCGAGGTCGGCGGCGAGCAGGGCGCTCTGCGTGCCCTTGCCGCTCCCCTGTACGCCCATGATCACGTATTTCCGCATGTCCCACTTCCCGGGGGCTGTTTCATGTCCTGAGAATCGTCACCCTCCCATCTGGTGTTCATGCCTGGGAAGATGCGTGTGGTGTGGTGGCACGGAGCCGATGAAACGGGGGCGACAGGCATGCCAAGATCCTTCGGTATGAGATACCCCGCCCCCCTTCGTCCCGGTGACCGGATCGGCGTCACCGCCCCCTCCGCCGGTGTGGACGGCGGCCTGCGAGCCCGCCTCGACGTGGCGATCCGTACGGTCGAAGCCCGCGGGTACGAGGTGATCGTCGGCTCGTGCATGGACGGGACGGGGCACGTCAGCGCACCGGCGGCCGACCGCGCGCGCGAGCTGACGGGCCTGCTCACCGACCCCGCCGTCAAGGCCGTCGTGCCCCCGTGGGGCGGGCAGACCGCGATCGACCTGCTGCCCCTGCTCGACTGGGACGCCCTGCGCGCGGCCGAGCCGACCTGGGTCGTGGGGTTCTCGGACATGTCGACGATCATCACGCCCCTGACCCTGCTCACCGGCGTCGCCACCGTGCACGGCAACAACCGGATGGACACCCCCTACCGCGCCCCGGAAGGGCTGCTCACCTGGCTCGACATCGTGACGATGGCCCCGGGCACGACGTTCACCCAGGTCCCGCCGAACCGGCACCGCGCGCAGGGCTGGGACGACTACCGGACGGCACCGGAGGTGAACGAGTTCACGCTCGACACCCCCGGCCGGTGGCGGCGGCTCGACGGTGACGGCGACGTGCTGGCCGAGGGGCGGCTGATCGGGGGCTGCGTCGAGACGTTGTCCGACGTCGCCGGCACGCCGTACGCCGACGTGCCCGCCTTCGCCCGGGCCGCCGCGCCGGACGGGCTCCTGGTGTACGTGGAGGCCGGCGGGCACGACGCGGGCGACGTCTGCCGCCAGCTGCACGGCATGCGCCTGGCCGGCTTCTTCACCGGCGCGAACGCCGTGCTCGTCGGCCGCACCAACGCCCCCGGCACGGCGGGGCTCACCCAGCACGAGGCCGTCCTCGACGCGCTGGGCGGGCTCGGCGTGCCGATCGTCGCCGACGTCGAGTGCGGGCACGTGCCGCCGTACCTGCCGATCGTGAACGGCGCCCGCGGCCGGCTCGTGTGCACCGCGGACCGGAACGAGCTCACCCAGACCCTCGGCTGAGGCGCTGATACGTAGATTTCCCGATGCTTTGCCGGCCCGCTGCGCCTAATGTCGGCCGCACCGAGCGCCTTCCGAGAAGGTGGGTCCATGCGCGCGCTGATCGTGTTCCTGTCCGCCCTCGCCCTGGTCACGACCGTTACCTCCCCCGCCGGCGCCAAACCGGCCGCGGCCACCCCCGACGTGGTCTTCCAGCGGGCCGACTTCTCCTCCGGCACCCCGGAGGGCACGACGTCCGGCAGCGGGCTGTCGTTCGGCTCCGCCGCCGGGACGATCTCCCACACCGACGCCCTGGGCACCAAGACCTGGGAGTACGCCCGCTGGACCGGCCCGGAGCGGGACATCGGCTTCCCGGCCACCGAGCTGATCGCCTCTTGGACCGCGGACGTCCCGCCGGGGAGCTGGCTGCAGGTCGAGGCCCGCGGCCGGAACGCGGAAGGCCTGACCAAGTGGTACTCCCTGGGGCGCTGGTCCTACGCCGAAGGTGACATCCTGCGCACCTCGGTGCCGAACCAGGGTGACGCGGACGCCTCGGTGGCCGTGGACACGCTGGTCGCCGCGGCGGGCAAGCCCATGAGCGGCTACCAGCTCCGCCTGACCCTCTACCGGACGCCGGGCTCGTCGGTGACGCCCCGCGTGCGTACGTCCGGCGTGATGAGCTCCAACGTGCCCGAGCGCAAGACCGTGCCGGTCAGCCCCGGCGGCGGCGCGTGGGGCACGGAGCTGGCGGTGCCGCGCCGCTCCCAGAACGTCCACCAGGGCCACTACCCCGAATGGGACGGCGGCGGCGAGGCGTGGTGCAGCCCCACCTCGACGACCATGGTGCTGGGCTACTGGGACAAGTGGCCGAGCGCACAGGACACCTCCTGGGTCGATCCCTCCGACCCGAACCCCGAGGTCGACTACGCCGCCCGCTACACCTACGACCACGCCTACCAGGGCGCGGGCAACTGGCCGTTCAACACCGCCTACGCCGGACGATACGGGCTGGACGGGTTCGTCACGCGGCTGCGGTCGCTGACCGAGCTGGAGCTGCTCGTCAAGGCGGGCGTCCCGGTCATCACCTCGCAGTCGTTCAAGAAGGGCGAGCTGCCCGGCGCCGGTTACGGCACCAACGGTCACCTCATGGCGATCGTCGGCTTCACCTCGACCGGCGACGTGATCGCCAACGACCCGGCCTCCCCCAGCAACTCGGCCGTACGGCACGTCTATCCGCGCGCCGACTTCGAGAACGTGTGGCTGCGCAGCTCCAGCAGCGGCGGCGTGGCGTACGTCATCCACCCGCCGGACCACGCCCTGCCGGCCACGACGCCGGGCCTGCCCGCCAACTGGTGACCCTCCAGGCCGTCGCGCGGAGCTCGGCCATATGCCATCTTCTGCCCCTCGGTACGGTGATCGGTCATCCGTATTGTGGCGCTCCGAAGTTGACCGAGCACTCGACGCCCGGCCAAGAGGTGCGTACCCTAACAACCGGGAAACGGGGGGTATCCCGCGTTCCCGTCGCTGCATGCGCCGGTCGGGGGGTCGCCGTGCACCGCGACCTTCCCCCGATCGACTCCCCACTGCCGTGGAGCGCCGTATGACCGAGGACGAATCTACGACGCTCGAGAAGACCCGGCTCGTGCGACCTCTCCGGCGGAACACTCCACCCCTGCTCCTCGCGTCCGAGGGTGCCCGGGTGCTGGTCGCGGGCACGGGGACGCACCGTCCAGCCTCGCGCCTGCCCGAGGCGCGCGCCGTCCCGGCGACCGTCGCCGACGTCGGCCAGTGCCTGGTCGAGCGGGCGGGCCTGGCACCGGCGAGCCTGACCACGGTGCTCGACCCGGCCACCCCGGCCAACCTGGGCGAGGCCCTGGACCGGGTGGCGCGCGAGGCGACCAGCGTCCTGATGTTCCACTATGTCGGGCATGGGGTGTTCAGCCCCGACAACGAGCTGCACCTGGCCACGCGGGCCACGGTGGACCTGGGGCAGGGGCCGCCCGGCTACCAGGCGCTGCCGTACTCGGTGGTGCGCCAGATCCTGTCCTCGTCGCGGGCCGACCTCGTCGTCGTGGTCCTGGACTGCTGCTTCACCGGGGGCGCCCGGCCGGTGCCGGCGAAGGCCATGGAGCAGACGCTCGACTGGCCCGGGGCGTACGTGCTGGCGTCGTCGAGCAAGGACGAGAACTCCTGGGCGCTGCCCGGGGTCCGGCACACGGCGCTCAGCGGGGGGCTGCTCCGGCTGCTGAACGAGGGCGACCCGGCGGGGCCGGCGACGTTCACCCTGGACCACGTCCACCACCACCTGGCGCGCGCCCTGCCCGTCGCCGGCTTCCCGCGCCCGCGGCGGCAGGCCGGCGAGCTCAAGGAGCTGCCGCCGCTCGCGGTCAACCCCGCGCACGACGCGCCCACCACCAGGTCGGGGCCACCGATGACCTCGCCCGGCGACCTGAACAGCCCCTACCGTGGGCTGGCCGCCTACGGGACCGAGCACGCCGACCTGTTCTTCGGCCGCGAGGAGCCGACCCGGTCGCTGCTGACGCGCGTCCGCCAGGCGTTCCGGTCCGCCGGGCCGCCGGTGGTCATCGGGAAGCAGGCGTTCGAGGCCGGCGGCCCGCTCATCGTCACCGGCCCGTCGGGCTGCGGGAAGACCTCGCTGCTGCGTGCCGGCCTGATCCCCGCGCTGGGGGACGAGCCCGGCCGCTGCCTCGTGCTGACGCCCGGCGCGCAGCCGACGGCCAGGCTGGCGCGCGAGCTGGCCGCGCTGGGCGGGGGCGACCCCGAGCGGCTGCGCGCGGTCATCGAGTCGGACCCGGGCGCGGCCCGGCGCGGGCTGCCGGCGCGGACGTTGCTGGTGGTGGACCAGTTCGAGGAGCTGTTCACCCACTGCGCCGAGGAGGCGGCCCGGCGGCGCTTCGTCGAGGCGCTCACCGAGCTGTCCCGTTCGGCGGCGGTGGTGATCGCCGTCCGGGGCGACTTCTTCGGCCGCTGCGCGGCCTACCCCGGGCTGCTGGAGACGATGCGGCGGCCCGAGATCGTCGCTCCCATGTCCGGGGCCGAGCTGCTCCGGGTGATCGACGAGCCCGCGATCCGCTCCGGGCTGTCCCTCGAACCCGGGCTCGCCGAGCTCGTCCTGGAGGACCTCCAGGCGCTGGACGACGACCTGCTCCCGAAGCTCTCGCACGCGCTGCTGGCGACCTGGCAGAAGCGTTCCGGCGGGGTGCTCACCATGGCCGGTTACCGCGCGGCCGGCGGCGTCGCGCGGGCGGTGGCGATGAGCGGGGAGGAGACGCTGCGGCGGCTCGGCGCGGAGTTCGAGCCGGTCGCGCGCGGCCTGCTGGTCCGGCTGGTCCACGTGGACGAGCAGGGCGGCGGCATGCGCGGGCGGGTTCCGGTCGCCGAGCTGAGCTCCGGTACGGCGTCCGTCGAGGGGCAGGTGCTGGCGGAGTTCGTCCGCGCGCGGCTGGTCACGGTGGACGGGGACCAGGCGGAGATCGCCCACGAAGCGCTCATCCGCGCCTGGCCCCGGCTCGCGAGCTGGGCCGAGACGAACCGGGCCGGGCTGCTCGTGCGGCGGCGGCTGGCCGAGGACGCGGAGATGTGGCACCGGGACGGGCAGGGCACCGCGTACCTGTACGCCGACGACCGCCTCGCGACCGCCGAGGCGGCCGTGACCGGCGATCCACCCGCGTCCGGGGTGGCAGTCCAGCCCGTGGGCGGGATCGGGCCGGTCGAGCGGGAGTTCCTCGCCGCGTCCCGCCGGCGGCAGCGGCGCCGCTCCCTGATCGCCCGCGGCGCCATCGCCACCCTCACCCTGCTCCTCCTCGTGGCGGCGGCGGGCGGGGTGGTGGCCCTCCTCCAGAGCAGGCAGGCGAGCACCCTGGCCGGCAACGCGACCGCGCTGCGCGACCAGGCGCTCTCCCGCCAGGTGGCCGCGGCCGCCAACGCCGCCCAGGACACCTCGCTCGGATCCCAGCTCGCCCTGGCCGCCTACCGCGTCTCGGCCACCCCGGAGGCCCGCGGCGCGCTACTCGGCTCGCTCTCCCGCCCGGTCGGCGCCCGGATGATCGGCCACACCGCGCCGGTCGAGCGGGTGGTCTACCGCCCCGACGGCCGCGTGGCCGTCACCGCCTCGGGCGACTCCACCGCCAGGCTCTGGAACGTCGCCGACCCCCTCCGCCCCACGAGCCTGGGCGTCGTGAAGGGGCACACGGGCGGCGTGGTCGCGGTGGCGTTCAGCCAGGACGGCAAGATCCTGGCGACCGGGTCCGCCGACGGCACGGCCCGGCTGTGGGACGTCTCCAACACCGCCGCCCCACGCGCCCTGGCCACGATCAAGGGCCACAAGGAGCAGGTCGGCTCCGTGTCGTTCAGCCCCAAGGGCGGCATCCTGGCCACCTCGTCCAACGACGGCACGGCGCGCCTGTGGGACATCAAGGACACGGCCAAGCCGAGCGCGCTCTCCATCCTGCGCCAGGAGACCGACCTGACCAGGGCGGTCTTCAGCCCGGACGGCCGCCTGCTCGCGGTCACCGCCACCGGCGGCACGATCACGCTCCTCGACGTGCTGACCCCCGCGAAGCCGACGAGCTTGGCGACGCTGACCTCGTCGGAGGGCGGTGTCCGGAGCGTCGCGTTCGCCCCCGACGGCCGCCACCTCGCCACGTCCTCCGGCACCGGGAAGGTCGAGGTGTGGAACATCACCGCGGCCAAGCTCGCCGGCACCGCGAGCGGGCACTCCGCCGCCGTGGACGACGTCGCGTTCAGCGCCGACGGCAACGTCCTGGCCAGCGCCTCCGCCGATGCCACCGTCGGTCTGTGGAGCGTGGAGGACCCGGCGCAGCCCGAGCTCACCGCCACGCTGGCCGGGTTCCCCGACGCGGTGACGGGGGTGGCGTTCAGCCCGAACAGCCAGAACCTGGCCACCTCCGCGACCGACGGCGTCGCCCGCCTGTGGAATGTCTCCAACGCCGCCCGCGTCGCCCCCCGCGCCCGCCTCGCCCGGCACACCGGCCAGGTCAACGGGCTGGCGATCGCCAAGAGCGGCCGCGTGCTCGCCACCGCCTCCGACGACAGGACCGTCCGGCTCTGGGACATCGCCGACCCGGCGGTGTCCGCCCCGCAGTCCACCCTGACGGAGCACACCGGCCAGGTCATGGGGGCCGCGTTCAGCCCCGACGGCACCCGCCTGGTCACCGCCTCCCTGGACAAGACGGCCAGGATCTGGGACGTCTCCGCGCCCGAGAGCCCGAAGCTCCTGGGCACGCTGACGGGTCACACCGACGGCGTGCGCGCGGCCGCGTACAGCGGGGACGGGAAGATGGTCGCGACGACCGGACTCGACGGCAGGACGCTGCTGTGGAACGTGGCCACGCCCGCCAGCCCCAAGCAGCTCACGGCGCTCGGGGTCGCCGACCGGCGGATGAACGTGGCCGCCTTCCGCCCGGACGGCAAGGTCCTGGCCACCGGTTCCGGCACCTCCTCCGTACGGCTCTGGGACATCTCGAAGCCCGCCGACCCGCAGTCGCTGGAGACCTTCTCCGCCCACTCCGGCGGCGTGCTCGACCTGCGGTTCAGCAAGGACGGCAAGACGCTGGCCACGGCGTCGTCGGACGGCACGGCCCGCCTGTGGGACGTCACCACCCCCGCGAAGCCCAGGCGCCTGTCGGACCTGCCGGCGCAATCCGGCGACGTGACCGGGGTCGCCTTCAGCGCCGACGACCGCACGCTCGCCACGGCCGCCCAGGACGGGACCGTCCGGGTCTGGAACGTGGTCGACCTCGCCGCCCCCACGCTCTGGGCCGTGTTCGCCGACCGGACCGCGGGGGCCGGCGACGTGGAGCTCGGCCCGGACGGCACCGTGCTGGCCGGCACGTCCGGCAGCGCCGTCCAGCTCTGGGCGCTGAACGTGGAACAGGCGAGCGCGAACGTCTGCGAGGCCGCCGGCACCTCGATCACCCGGGCCGAGTGGGCCCGGCACCTCCCCGGCCGCCCGTACGCCCCGCCCTGCACCGCCTCGACCTCGACCCCGACCCCGGGCGGCTAACGGTAGGTCGTGTCCCGGAAGGTGGCCCGGCACCCCTCGCCGGCCAGGTCCTGCACCCACAGGCCGGCGAAGGCGCCGGTGAAGCCGAAGGAGCGGATCTGGCCGTCGATGATCTCGTCGGCGTACTCGTCGGACAGGATGGTGGCGTCCAGCTCCACGGGCAGGGTCTCGCCGTCGCACGAGAAGCGCAGCACGGGGCCGTCGAACTCGAGCCCGAGCCTGGTCGCCGGCCCGGCCGTGAGGTGCGCAGTGTGGTGCACGGTGCGGGCGCCCCGGTCGCTGCCGGTCAGGACCAGGCCGTCGGTGGTGAGCGCGAGGTGGTACCAGTTGCGGGAGTTGTAGTAGGCGGTGATCCCGGCTGACTGGTGCACGGTGCCCGGCTCGAACGTCACGCTCGTCTCCAGGGTGAACCTCGTGCCGGTGACGCGGCGGGCGACCAGGCTGGGGGCGCGCCGCCCGTACGGGGACTGCCCGCCCGTGATCGTCACCCCGCCGTCGTCGTCGAAGGTCACCCAGTCGGGCGAGGCCGGCCGGCGCAGGGTGCTCCAGTCGTCGGCCACCGGCCACGGGTGCGGCGACAGGGCGGGCGCCGGCCACGGGTGCGGTGGCAGGGCGGGCGCCGGCCACGGATGCGGTGGCAGGGCGGGCGCGGGCACCTCGACGGCGGGCACTCCCCCGGCCACCCGGGGCCAACCGTCCACCCACTCGACCCGCTGGATGGCGCTCTCCCGCCCCAGCACGCACCGGCCGCGCGGCGTGTAGGGGCGGGCGGCCAGGTGGGCGAGGTACCACTCGCCGTCCTGGGTCCGCACGAGGCAGCCGTGCCCGGCCTTCTGCAGCTCCAGGCCGGGATCGTGGGCGGCGGTGAGCATCGGCCCGGCCGGGTCGTCCTCGTACGGGCCCTCCAGCGAGCGGGACCTGAGCACGCTCACGCGGTGCTCGTAGCCGGTGCCGCCCTCGGCCACCATCAGGTAGTACCAGCCGCCGACCCGGTAGACGTGCGGCCCCTCCGTGATGCTCCGGTTCTCCAGAATCAGCCGCGGCTCGCCGCCCCCGGCCAGCGGCCGCAGCTCGATCCCGGCGAACCCGCGCCCGGGACGGGAGTCGAAGACCATGTACAGCAGGTGCGTGGTGCCGTCCTCGTCATGGAACAACGAGGCGTCGAACCCGCGCCCCGGCAGCCTGACCGGATCCGACCAGGGCCCTTCGATCGCGGGCGCGGTGGTCAGGTAGTTGGCGACGTCCTTGTACCCGTGCGCGTAGGTGTCCATCACGCTGTAGACCAGGTGGAACAGCCCGTTCGCGTACGTCAGGTCCGGCGCCCAGACACCCCCCGAGTCGGGCACCCCGGACAGGTCCAGCAGCCTCCGCTCGCCCAGAATGCCGCCCAGCGGGCGCCAGTTGACCAGGTCACGCGAGTGGTGGACGCGGACACCCGGGTACCACTCGAAGGTCGAGGTGGCCAGATAGTAGTCGTCACCGACCCGCAGGATGGACGGGTCAGGGTGGAAACCGGGCAGCACGGGGTTACGGATCATTCAACTCTCCACAGGGACGGGCTTCGGCCTAACAGCGTAGGTGGGCACGCGCTGACCCGAAGGCGCCGGTCCGAAGAGTCGCCGCCTCCACCCGCTTGTTCGCTTCAGGCCGTGGCGAGGCGTCGCTGGGCTGATCGGAGCATCGCGTGGACGACGATCGGGTGCGCCAGGCGTACCGGCCAGAAGTACACCCGGCCGCGCCAGCCCTTCAGCCGCACCGTCGTCGTGACCCGCACCAGCCGGGTCGCCGCGTCCACCGCCACCCCGCAGCGGAAGTCGAGATGCCGGTCATCCGCAACGATGAGCGCCTCCTCCCCTTCGACCCGCTCCACCCGGAACGTGTCCCGAGGCGCCCGCCGGATGCCGAGCAGCGGCACGACGGCCTGGCGCACCGCCATGGCGGCGAGGACCCAGCGAGGCATGGCGGCCGGCGAGAAGATGCCCTCCGCCCAGGCGCGCGGGTCCTCGGGCGCGCCGGCCGGGAGCACCCCGATCGTCATGTCGGCGTAGTCGGGCGCGGGAATGTCCTCGAGGGCCGACGACCAGTACACGGGGGTTCTCATGACGCCTCCATACGGTGCCGTATGGAACGTACTGTACGGCAGCGTACGCAAGCGCCGCAGGCGGGGTTCCTCCCGGAGCGCCAAGGCCCTGGGACGGATGGGTGAGGCCGGCCGGCACGTTGCGAAGCTCCTCCGAGGCGCATGCGGGCGTGTCCCGTTCGGAAACCGGCGTCCGATGGTTACCGTGAAGAGGCGTTCCGGATCGTGTGCGACCGGTCCCGCTCCTCCTGCGAAGGCTTTCACAGTGACAGAAGGAGCTGCGTGCATGAACACGGTGACCTCGCGGAACAACCAGGTCCGCGAACTGGTCGACCGGCACCTGGCGTGGTTGCTCGACGAACAGGTGGAGCGGCTCGGCTTCCTGGACGACCCGGACGTCGAGCTGGTGCGCGCGTTCCTGGTGGAGTTCGTCCTGAACGGCGGCAAGAGGTTGCGGCCCACGTTCGTCTCCTGGGGTTTCCGGGCGGCCGGCGGCGAGCGGCCGGCGGAAGTGCTGCCCGCGGCCTGCACCGTGGAGCTCGTGCACGCCGCGGCGCCGCTGGAGACGGGGCCGCGTCTGGGGGCCGCGCTCGACGTGTACACGGTGGAGCGGCCCCTGCATCTCGGTCATGCCGTCGCCGGTGGCTGCCCGCGGACGCGCCGGCTGCTGAGCGCGTACGCGCCGGCGCTGGGGGAGGCGCTCCAGCTCAGGGACGACGTCAACGGCGTGTTCGGGGACCCGGCCAGGACGGGCAAGCCCGCCGGGGCGGACCTGCTGCAGGGCAAGGCGACCTTCCTGCTCGCCGAGGCCCGCCGGCGGACCGGCAGCCCGCTCCTCGACGACATCGCCGGGTTGGACCGGCCGCCCGGCAGCCCGCCCGAGGTCAGGCAGGCACTGGCCGAGCTGGCGACCCTGTGCGCCGAAGGAGGGCCTCGATGAGCCCGGTGGTGGTGGTCGGAGCGGGGCTGGGCGGCCTGGCGGCGGCTGTCCGCCTGGCTGCGGCCGGCCGCCAGGTGATCGTGGTGGAGGCCCTCGACGAGCCGGGGGGCTGCTGCGGCACCGCCCGCGTGGGGGCCTACCGCTTCGACACCGGCCCGTCGGTGCTGACCATGCCGGGCGTGCTCGCCGAGGTCTTCGGAGCGGCCGGGGAGGAGCTGCGGCACTGGCTGCCGTTGCGCCGGTTGGATCCGTCGTATCGGATGGTGTTCGACGACGGGTCGCGGCTGGACGTGCCGGCGGACCGCGAGGCGATGGCCGAGCAGGTGCGCACGGTGTGCGGGCCCGCGGAGGCCGCGCGCTACGAGCGGTACCGACGGCTGCTCGACGAGCTGTTCCGGGTGGAGTGGCCGGCGTTCATCGACGCGGACATGACGCGGCTGCGCGGCCTGGCCCGACCGGCGGCGCTGCTGCGGCTGGCCGCGCTGGGCGGCTTCCGCCGGTTGGACCGCCTGGCGGCCCGTCACCTGACCGACCCCCGGCTGATCAGGGCTCACACGTTCCAGGCCATGTACGTGGGGTTGTCGCCGCAACGCGCGCTGGGCATCTACGCCGTCGTCGCCCACATGGACACCGTCGGCGGCGTGTACTTCCCCGAGCGCGGCGGCATGCATGCCATCCCGACCGCCATGGCGGCGCTGCTGGAGAAGCTGGGCGCGAGCATGCGGTACGGCGTGCGCGCTCGCCGGGTGGAGACGGACGGCGGCGGCGTCACCGGCGTCCTGCTGGAGGACGGCGAGCGGCTGCTGGCGCGTCACGTGGTCGTGGCCTGCGACCGGCTGGCGGCCCGGCGTCTGCTGCCCGCCCTGGCCGAGGACTGGCGGCTGCGTCGCCCCCGCCACTCCCCGTCCTGCCTGGTGATGCACGCCGGCCTGGAGCGTCCCCGGTCCGGCCAGGCGCACCACACGCTGCACTTCGGGCGGGCCTGGCGGGAGACGTTCGCCGCGCTGGCGGCGGGCCGGCCGCAGCCGGACCCGAGCCTGCTGGTCACCTGCCCCGAGCCGGACGGCGAGGCCGCGCCGGACGGGCACGCCACGCTCAGCGTTCTGGAACCCACGCCCAACCTCGAACGCGCCGACTGGGACCGGCTGCGCCCGGAGGTGGAGGCGCGGCTGCTCGGCCGGATGGCCGAGCTCGGGTACGGCGATCTCGCGGGTGCGCCCCGGCTGGTGCTGGACCCGCCCGGCTGGGCGGCGCGCGGGCACAGCGCGGGCACGCCGTTCGCGCTGGACCACCGATTCACGCAAACGGCGTGGCTGCGGCCCTCCGCCGTCGCCCGGCGGGTGCCCGGCCTGCACTTCGCCGGCATGTACACCGCGCCCGGAGTCGGGGTGCCGCCGGTGCTGATCTCCGGCCGGCTCGCCGCCGAGCGCATCCTGAAGGAGACCCGTTGACGCTCACCGCCAGCTACGAGAACTGCCGGCGGCTCCACGCCCGCTACGGCCGCTCCTACTACCTGGCCACCCGGCTGCTGCCACAGTGGAAGCGGCGGCACGTGCACGCGCTGTACGGCTTCGCCCGCTACGCCGACGAGATCGTCGACTCCGTCACGATGACCGCCGACCGGGCCGGCGCACTGGACGCGCTGGCCGCCAGGGTGGCGGCGGGACTTGCGGGGGCGCGGGCGGACGACCCGGTGCTGCCCGCGTTCCTGCACACCGTGCAGTCCTTCGGCATCGGCCACGACGACATCGGCGCCTTCCTCGCGTCGATGCGCGCCGACCTGTCGGTGACGCGGTACGCGACCTATGACGACCTGCTCGGCTACATGGCGGGCTCGGCCGCCGCCGTCGGCACGATGATGCTGCCGGTGCTGGAGCCGGCGCCCGGCCGCGAGGAGGCGGCCCGCGAGCCCGCCCGCCAGCTCGGCTTGGCCTTCCAGCTCACCAATTTCCTGCGGGACGTCGGCGAGGACTTCGCCCGGGGCCGCGTCTATCTGCCGATGGAGGACCTGGACAAGTTCGGCGTCGAACCGGCCGCGCTGGGCGCTTCCCGCACCGGGCGGGCCGTACGGGAACTGCTCGCGTTCGAGGCCGGGCGCGCCCGTGAGCACTACCGCGCCGCCGCCGACGGCATCCGCCTGCTCGTGCCGTCCTCCCAGCCGTGCCTGCACGCCGCCGTCGACCTGTACGGCGGCATCCTGGACGAGATCGAGCGCCGCGGGTTCGAGGTCCTGGCCGGCCGGGTTCGGGTGCCGCGGCGGCGCAGGGCGGCCGTGTTCGCCCGCCGGCTGCTCGACTCCGCCGGGGCGAGCAGGGCCGAGCGCCGCGTCCGCGTGGAGCTTCCGTGACCGCCGTGCGGCCCGTGGTCCTGGACGCGATGGGCGGCGACCACGGGCCGGCCGAGACGGTCGCCGGCGCGGTGGCGGCGCGGCGGGCGCACGGCGTGCCGGTCGTCCTGGTCGGCGACGAACCGCGCGTTATCGGGGAGCTGCGCCGGCACGGCGCCGCGGGCGAGATCGCGGTGGTGCACGCCGGCGACGCGGTTCCGATGGCCGAGCGCGGCGCGTCCGCCGTGGCGCGCGCGGCCTCCAGCCTCGCGGTGGGCTGCGAGCTGGTCAGCCGGGGGGAGGGAGGAGCGTTCGTGTCGGCGGGCTCCACCGGCGCGGTGGTCGCGTGCGCGTCGCGCGGCATCGGCCGGTCCGGAGGCGTGCTTCGGCCCGCCCTGGCGGTGGCTCTGCCCTCGCTGGCGGGCGGGGCGAGCGTGCTCGTGGACGCGGGCGCGACAGCGGATCCGAGCCCGGCCATGGTGGCCCAGTTCGCCCTGCTGGGCGTGGGGTACGCGCGGGCGGTCCTCGGCCGTGCGGACCCGGTGGTGGGGTTGTTGTCGATCGGCTCCGAGCCGGGAAAGGGGAACCGGCTGACCCGCCGGGCCGCGGAACTGCTCGCCGATCTGCCGCTGCGTTTCCACGGCAACGTCGAGGGCCACGATGTGCTGACCGGCGCGGTGGACGTGATCGTCACGGACGGCTTCACCGGCAACGTGGTGCTGAAGAACGTCGAGGGCTGCGTCCGCACGGCGCTGGCCATGGTCGCCGAGGCCGGCATCGCCTCCCCGGACCGGCTCGCCGAGGTGGCCCGCCGCTACGACCCGGAGACCCACGGCGGCGCCGTCCTGCTCGGCCTGCGCGGCAGCGTGGTCGTCGCGCACGGCTCCTCCCCGGCGGCCACGATCGCCCGGGCGTGCTCGGTGGCGTACGCGCTGGCGGGGCAGGACCCGGTGGCCGGCGTCGAGGCCGCGGCGGCGGAGCCGGTGACATGACATCCTCAGCGCAGGGGGTCGGCCCCGTCCCAGGTGCCCTCGCTGGCATAGGGGGTGAAGCGCGCGAAAAGCTCCTCCGCGTACCACTCGTGCGCTCGTACCCGCTCGATGACCCGCTGGTGGGCCTGCCCCTGGTAGGCGAAGGCACGCACCGCCTGGCGGTCGCGCCACAGCGAGAAGGTGGCCTGCCGGGCCAGCGGCCACTCGCCCATGCCGATCGAGGCCAGGCAGCCGTCCTGCCGCCGCAGCAGCTCGTCGACCGCCGGCACCGACCGGTAGAAGGCGACCAGCCGGCCGGGCCGGATCGACGCCCTGGTGAGCACGGCGACAGGTCCCCCGCCGCCCTCGGGACAGGCCGTCGCGGGCCGTTCTCCGCCGCCGCGCCCGGCCGGCATGGCGGCGAACGGGTCGCGTCCCGACCAGGCGCCGCGCGAGGCGACCCGGTCCAGCCGCACCTGCCAGCTCTCGCTCGCCTCCGCCCGCCATCGGGCCGCGATCGGCGAGGCGCGCAGGAACGCGTCGAGATCGTCTTCCCGGCGCCAGACCGCGAACAGCGCCCACCGGTGCAGGTCGGCGCCCAGCGACATGGCACGGCCCCGGCCGGTGCCGAGCAGCCGCCAGAACAGCAGTCCGCCGGTGTGCCGCAGGAGCGGCCGGTCGAAGGCCATGTGCTTCATCGCGCCCGCGGTGTCGTACCGGATGAGGTGGAACGAGGCGATGGGTGAGGAGCTCGTGTCGGTCATCGCCGGCTACCTGCTCGGCTCGGTGCCGGTCGCGGTCCTGGTGGCGCGCGTGCACGGCGTCGATCCGCGCGAGGTCGGCGACCGCAACCCGGGGTACTGGAACGTCAAGGAGCAGCTCGGCCGGCGGGCCGCGGTGCCGGTGTTCGCCGGCGACATCCTGAAGGGCGCGCTGGCCGCGCTGGCCGGGCTGCTGGTCAGCGGTGCCCATACCACCGGGCTGGGCGTGGTGACGGGGGCCGGCGCGGTGCCGGTGTATCTGGCCGTGGCGGCGGCCATGGCCGGGCACGCGTGGCCGCTCTTCGCCGCGTTCCGGGGCGGCCGCTCCGTTCTGACCTTCGTGGGCGGCATCGCGGTCATCTGCCCGCCGGCGTTCGTGCTGGCGGTGGCCGTGCTGGCGGTGGCCGGGCCGGCGCTGCGCTCGTTCGCGGCGGGAGCGCGAGTTGCCGTGTTCGGCGTGCCGGTGCTGCAACTGCTGTTCGCGCCCGCGGAGCAGGTGGCGGCCACCGGAGGGCTGATGTGCCTCATCGGGCTGCGCTTCGGCCAGGCCGCGCTGGCCGCGCGCCGCCGCTGACGTCCGGATACGTCCGCCCGCGCCAGGTCCGTACGGGTCGCAGCGTGGCCTGCGTCAGCCGGAACGCGGACGCGGGATCGAGCAGCGGCGACAACAACAAGCCCGCACCGGGCTCCCGATAGCTGCCGCGCAGCGCGCCCGCCAGCAGCACCCGGACCGCCAGCAGCGCCACGTCCAGGCCGGTGGGCCGGCCGGCGGCCAGGCGGAGCACGGGCAGCGCTCCGGTCAGCCAGATGACGGCCAGGTCGGCCGCCTGCCATCCGGGCCCGGTCACGTCGCGCAGCGGCAGCGAACGGCCCCACTCACGCCACAGCTCGCCCACCGAGTCGTGCATGTCGACCTCCAGCAGACCGCCGGCGTCCAGGAAACCCACCGACCAGCCGCGCCGGGCCAGGCATCGGGCGAGCGCCACGTCGTCGGTCATCCGGTCATGTATCTGCGCGAAGCCATCCACCTCGGTCATCCGGGCCCGGTGGAAGGCCATGCACTGGCCGTTGGCGACGACGCGGTGCGGCGGCGGCGGTCTCGCCGGGCCGACGGGCCCGAACCGGTAGACGAGCGTCGCCAGCATGGAGGCGTGCAGCGCCTGTTCCAGCACCCCGTCACAGACGAACCGAGGGCCCGCGCTCACCAGGTCGTACCGCTCCAGGGCAGCCGCCAGCGCGCCGAACAGGCCGGGCGCGGGCCGGGCGTCCGCGTCGAGCGTCACCACCACCTCGCCCCCGGCGGCGGCCACCCCTTGGCGCAGCGCCCACTGCTTGCCCACCCAGCCACCGGGCAGCGGCTCGGCGGTGACGACCTTGGCTCCCAGCCCGGCCGCCACCTCGGCCGTGCCGTCGCGGGAGCCGTCGTCGACCACGATCACCTCAACGACGGCGGGGTCCGCGAGCACGGCGCGCAGACACGGCCCGATCCTGGCCGCCTCGTCGCGGGCGGGAACCACCACGGAGATCGTCACGCCGGCGGCCGGGCGGGGCCGGAGCGCGGGCAGCCGCCGCCGGCCGCGGGCGAGCCGGGCAGCCACGACGGCGGCCGCGACGGCCTGCGCGGCGGTGAGCGGCCTCATCGCGCCCCGGCCGGGAAGTCCCGCGCCACCAGCCCGGCCACGATGCGCGCGCCCATCGCCACCATGGGCAGGCCGCCGCCCGGGTGCGCGGAGCCGCCGACCAGGTACAGGCCGCGCCGCGGGCCCCGGTTGCCGGGACGCAGGAAGGACGCCAGCCTGCCGCGGTAGGCGCTGCCGTAAATGGCTCCGCCCCAGGCCCCGTAGCGGTCGCGCAGGTCGGCCGGGGTGAAGACGTCGGCGAAGCGCAACCGGCCCGCCAGGTCGTGGCCGCGCTCGGCCAGCCGCTCCAGCACCAGATCCCGGTACGCCTCCACCCCGATCGGCCACCGGCCCGGGTCGCGGGCGGGCACGTTGACGAGCATCGTCCAGTTCTCCGCCCCGCGCGGAGCCTGGGAGGCGTCGTCCACGGCCGAGCAGCCGACGTAGACGGTGGGGTCGCGCGGCGGGCTCCCGCGGTCGAATATGTCGGCGAACTCCCGCTCGTAGTCGGCCGAGAACAGCACCGAATGATGCGGCAGCCCGGGCGTGCGCCCCTCCACCCCGGCCAGGATCAGCAGCGCCGACGACGAGGTCCCGAGCCGGGCGATCCTGCGCAGTCGCCGGCGATCGGGCAGCAGACGTCCGTACAGCGCGGCGGCGTCGGTGTTGGCCACCACGACGTCGGCCCGGACGCGTTCGCCGCTCACCAGCCGCACCCCCGTGATCCGCGAGCCGCCGGCCTCGACGGCGGCGACCGGCTCGGACAGGAACACCTGCACGCCCGCGGCCTTCAGCAGCAGGGCCAGGTCCTCGGCCAGCCGGGCCAGGCCGCCGGGCGCGTACCAGACGCCCTGCCCGTGCTCCAGGGCCGGGACGCAGCCCAGCGCGGCGGGCGCGCGGTAAGGGCTCGATCCCGCGTAGGTGGCGTAGCGGCCGACGTACTGCCGCAGGCGGGGGTCGCGGAAGTAGCGGCGGGCCAGCCCGTCCAGCGTGCGCGCGGGCGACACGGCCAGCAGGTCGGACAACCGGGCCTCGCCCGGCGGCCGGACCAGCGGACCTGCGAAGACGGTACGGTGCGCCGCGCGCAGGCAGCCCTGTGCCCAGTCGTGGAAGGCGCGCCAGGCCCGGCCCTCCCCCTGGGACAGCCGCTCCACCTCGGCGGCCATCCGCCCGGGGTCCCGCCGAGCGTCCAGCACCGCGCCATCGGCGAACCGGTAGCGGCACAGCAGCCGCGGCTCGACAAGCTCGCGCTCCAGCCCCAGCTCCCGGAACAGCTCCGGCATGGTGAGCAGCGAGGGTCCCAGGGAGAAGGTGAACCCCTCACGGCGGTGCTCGGCCAGCTTGCCGCCCAGCCGCGGCAACCGCTCGTACAGCCGTACCTCGTGCCCCTGCCGGGCCAGCAGGAGCGCGCACACCATGCCGCCCACTCCGCCGCCGATCACCGTCACCTCGGCCATGCCCGCCTCCATGCCGGCCTCCAGGCCCGCCTCCAGGCCGGCGCCGCGAACGCCCCCATCGTGACCGCTCCGGCCAGCGCCACCAGTGGGTCGGGCGGGTCGAACACGGCGGCGAAAGCGACCGTCTCCATGACCGCCATGACCGTGTACAGCACGAGCAGTCCCCGTCCCGGCCCGGCGTCACCGCAGATGCGCCCGACGACCAGCATGACCAGCGTCGACACCAGCAGCCAGCCGGCGAAGTTGCTCAGCGGGACGCCGCGGTAGACGCCGTTCTCCGCCCACGTCCACAAGTGGAGGCGGACCATCTGCGGGTCGAGGAACAGGTCCCACGCCGTCAGCGCGCCCGCGCCCACGCACACCCGCGCCCACCCGCCGGCCGGCGCCACGGCGGCCGCCACCGCGTACGCCGCCAGTCCCATGCCGCCCCAAGCCAGCGCCACCACCACCGGAACGCCGCCCACCTGCGGCCACAACACGTCGCTGTAGCGGTAGTCGCCGAACGGGAACGCGGTCAGCACCCCGATCACCTCGGCCGCGTACCCGGTCAGGACCGCCGAGCCGAACGCGGCCACCGCCCTGCGCGGCCCCCACGCGGCGGCGGCGAAGGCGACGGCACACGCCGCCAGCGACACCACGATCAGTGCCGTGAACCGCTCCGGCCGCGCATCCAGCCCGGAGGCCACCTGGGAGCCCGTCATCGCCAGAAGGAACACCACGCCCAGCGCGCGTGCCGGCGTGCGGGCCACGCCTGTCACCCGTCGGCTCGGAGTCCGTTCCACGCCCTGTCTTCCGGAGTGGCCGTGCACATCGATGCACGTGCCCTGCCGGGCGTCAAGTGATCACCACGGCGGTGCGAGCATCAGGACAAGGATCGTCGACCGATGACGTGATGGTCGCGGTGCAGGAACGCATCGACGGCCGGCACGTCGCGGGCCGATCCGTACGCCGCCTTCCCGAACCGGCAGGAGCACGCACCATGAACAACCCCATCGACAAGGTCGCCTGGATCCATCTGGACGACGGCAGGATCCTGAGCACCCGATCACGGGGCAAGGACACGTACTACATCCCCGGCGGCAAACGCGAGCCCGGCGAATCAGACCTCGACACGCTCGTCCGCGAGATCGGCGAGGAGCTCTCCGTCACGATCCTCCCCGCGACCGCCACCCACATCGGCACCTACCACGCCCAGGCGCACGGCCACGCCGACGGCGTCGTCGTCCGGATGACCTGCTACACCGCCGACCACCACGGAACCCCGACACCCAGCAGCGAGATCGAGGAGGTCGTCTGGCTCACGTACGCCGACCGCGACCGGGTGGCCCCCGTCGACCGGATCATCTTCGACGACCTCCACCGGAACGGACAGCTCACCTGATCCGCTCACCCCGGGGGGACCCGGGGGATCGGCTCGGGGCGGGTGCCGGGCGGGCCGCCAGGTGCGGCCTACCCGGCGAGTCGCAGGACACCCCAGTGGCTGGTGTCCAGGTAGCTGCGGCCCGTCGAGTCGTTCCAGGTCACCGCACCCGTACGAGCCGCGCCCGTGGCGTCGTTCACCTGGACGTCGAAGCCCAGCAGGGCGCCCTCCGCCATCTCGATCGTGGGCAGCCTGACGGCCGCCTCCACCACGTACCCGCCGGGCACCACCTTGGCCACGGCCCGCACGTTGTCCCGGATCCCGGCGGCGTCGAACGTCCCGCCCACCGTGACCTTGCCGGAGAAGCTCACCCGGTACTGCCCGTCGTCGTCCGAGAACCCCTTCGTCTTGTCGTTCCCGGGGTCCACGAAGATCTCGACCGAGTCCTGGTCCCAGGGGTTCGCCGACTCCTCGCTCAGCACCGGGTCACTGACCTGGGCCAGGACGTACAGGGTGGAGCCGCTCCACAGCGAGCGCACGCGCGCGGTGGCGCCCGAGGTGCCCTGGATCCAGGTCCCCGTGCGGATCTCCGGGGCGGCCGACCAGGCCCGGTCCACGGTGCCGTCGAGTACGGGCGCGGCGCGGTGGGCGGCCCAGGTGCGTTTGACGGCGGGCACGGCGCTCACCTCGCCCTTCCAGGCGATCTCCGTGCCCCGGTCGCGTACGGTCACCTCCACGTCCGTGCCGCCGCCGACCAGCGCCTCCACCCGGTACCCGGTGGCGGTGGGCCGGACGCCCGGCCCCGCCCGCCCGACGGAGCGGGTCCGCCCGTCGACCGTGAACGTCACCCGGTCGTCCCGGTTCACCGTGGGATCGACGACCTCGGCGAGCACGTACAGCCCGGCACCCGCCGAGCGGGCCTGGAAGCCGGCCGACACGTCCCCGACCCGCGCGATCGGCGAGTCCGGCAGCAGGTCCCATTCGAGATCCCGCCTGCCGTCCACCTTGACGGCCCCGGCCGGCGCCGCCAGCTTCCGCACGAGCGGGGCGAGCCTGGACGGGTCCACGACCCCCCAGTAGGCGGGCTTGGCCTGGAGGTCGTCGTCGAAGAGCAGCGGCGCGTTCAGCCGGGGGATCGGCCAGGAGCGCAGCCAGCTCACGTCGTCCGACTTTCCCCACACCGTGACCGAGCTCAGGTGCGCGGCCTGCCGCCGGAAGACGTCGAACAGCTCCTTGTACCGGTGGCCCTGCTGGACGAGCAGCTCGGGCGGAATCGTGTCGTAGGTGGAGACGAAGTCGGTGTAGACGCTCACGTCCAGCTCGGTGACCTGCTGGTCCACGCCGAGCGAGGCGAAGCGCTCGATGGTGGCCTCGACGGAGGAGGCGGGCGGCTGCTCGATGTTGAGGTGGAGCTGGTGGCCGACGCCGTCGATCGGCACGCCCTCGTCCTTGAGCTTCTTGACCAGGTTGTACAGGGCCTCGCGCTTGCGCGGGAACTCGGTGTTGTAGTCGTTGATGAACAGCTTGGCGTCCGGGTCGGCCTCGCGGGCGACGCGGAAGGCGGTGCGGATGAAGTCGAGGCCGGCGATCTCGTACCACTGGGAGCGGCGCAGCCCGTCCGGCTGGTTCTCGTCCACCACCTCGTTGACCACGTCCCAGGCCGCGATCCGGCCCTTGTACCTGGTCACGAGCGTGCGCACGTGCCGCTCCAGGCGTTCGAGCAGCACCTCCTTCGTGGCGTTCGCGAACACCCAGTCGGGCGTCTGGCTGTGCCAGGCGAGCGTGTGGCCGCGGATCGTCATGCCGTGCCCGGTGGCGAAGTCCACCAGGTGGTCGCCGTCGGTGAAGGTGAACTCGCCGTCCCTGGGCTCGGTGGCGTCCCACTTCAGCTCGTTGCCGGGGGTGACGCCGTCGAAGTGCTTGGCGAGCAGCTCGCCGTGCGTGCCGAGCGTCTCGGGCCTGGTGAAGGCCGAGCCCATGGTGAAGGGCACCTCGTCCTTGAGCGAGGGCAGGTCGGTCTCGATCGGCTTGGGCTCGACGTACTTCATGGTGAAGTCGTCCAGGTAGAAGGGGAAGGTGCCACTCTCGGACTCGATGTACAGGCTGAGGAACTCGACATCGTAGGCCGGCGTGTACGTGCCCGAGAGCTGCACCCACTCCCCCGCTGGCACGTCCTTCGGCGCCGCGATGCGCTCGTAACTCGGGGTGCCGCCGGTCCTGCGCTCGATCGACAGGCCCAGCCGGCCCGACGCGGTGTCCGGGCCGAGCCGCACCCAGACCGACAGGGCGTACTTGTCGCCCTTGCCCATCCGGCTCAGCACGTTCAGGGCAGGGCCGTCCCAGGAGGCCGACCGGCCGGTCACCGCGAGGCTCCGCGTGCCCGTGTGGGCGGCGGCCGTCCCCGGCTCCAGGACGGCGGAGGCGCGCGGCGCCCAGTCCTGCGCGGTGCCGTCCTCGAAGTCGCTGGTGATCGGCTCGCGGGTGGGGTCGCCGAGCGGGGTGATGACGATGTCGTCCAGGTGGTACTGGGCGGTGGCCTCGGAGCTCTCCACGTAAAGCTGCAGGTCGGTGGACTCGGCGGTGAACAGGTAGCTGCCCGACAGCCGCACCCAGCCGGCGTCGGTGACGGTGGCCGCGGCGACCCGCTCGTACGTGGTGGCGCCGCCGGTCGGGGTGCGCTGCACGGTCATCGCGATCGTGCTCGCGGGCTGCCCCGCGGCCAGCCGGGCGTGCGCGGTCACCTCGTAGCCGATGCCCCGGGTGAACGGCGCGGGGATGGAGGCGCCGTGCCAGGTGGCGGTGCGCCCGCTCACGGCGAGGCCGCCCGCGCCCGTGCGGGCCGCGTCCGCCGTCGCGGTGACGGAGACGCCGTCCCCGCGCGGCCCCCACCCCTGGGCGGTGCCGTCCTCGAAGTCGTACGTGAGGTCGGCCGCGTGTGCCGGAAGCACCGGCAGCAGGCATAACAGGGCGGCGACCACCAGGGCTCTCAGGGTGCGCACGGGGCTCCTAGGGCATCCGGTCTGAAACTTTCAAGGAAGTGCCGATAAATATCAGGCGGACTGTAGAGCCGGGGCGGTCGCCGGTCAATAGACCCCCACCTGTCCCGCCAGGCCCTGCAACCGCTTGTTGCAGCAAAAGTGCAGTTTCACTGCATGCCATTGACGGAGTGAGCGGTATTGGGCGAACGTTTCATGCAACCGATTGCCGCGCTCTGCGAGGTTACGCATGCGACGTCTGTTACTCCCCCCATTGATCGCCCTGACAGTGCTCGCGACCGTGACCCCGGCGGCGACCCCGGCGGCGACCCCGGCGGCGACCCCGGCGGCGACCCCGGCGGCGGCCACGACCCGCACCACGATCGTGGTCGCGGCGGACGGCTCCGGCGACCACGCGACCGTGCAGGACGCCGTGAACGCCGTGCCCTCAGGCAACACCCGGCCGGTCACCATCCTGGTCCGCAAGGGCACCTACCGGCAGCAGGTGGTCATCCCCGCCGACAAACCGCACATCACGCTGGCCGGCGACACCCGCGACCCGCGCGAGGTGGTGCTCACGTACGACGTCTCCGCGGCCACCCCCAAGCCCGACGGCTCGGGCACCTACGGCACCTCCGGCAGCGCCTCGTACGTGATCAGCGCCCCCGACTTCACCGCCCGCAACCTCACCTTCGAGAACGCCTACGACGAGGCCGCGAACGGCAACAGCCAGGCCGTCGCGGTCAGGACGACGGGCGACCGGCAGGTGTACGACAACGTCAGGTTCCTCGGCAACCAGGACACCGTGTACGCCAACACCTCCTCGGCGACCACCACGGCCCGGCAGTACTTCCACAACTGCTACGTCGAGGGCGACGTCGACTTCATCTTCGGCCGCGCCACCGCCGTGTTCGACCGCTGCGTGATCAAGGCCCTGAACCGGGGCAGCACGGACAACAACGGCTACGTCACCGCCGCCAGCACCGAGCTGGGCAACCCGTACGGCTTCCTGATCCACCGCAGCCACCTGACCAGCGACGCGCCCGCCCGCACCTACCACCTGGGCCGCCCCTGGCCGGCCGGCGGGTCGGCCACGGCGCGCGGCCAGGTGCTGGTCCGCGAGTCCTGGCTGGGCCAGCAGTTCAAGGACGCCCCCTGGACCGACATGTCGGGCCTGAGCTGGCGCGACGCCCGCCTGTCCGAATACCGCAACCACGGCCCGGGCGCCACCGTCGGCGACGACCGCCCGCAGCTCACCACCGAGCAGGCCAGGGCGTTCACGCCGGAGAGGTATCTTGCGGGCACGGACGGCTGGAACCCGATGCGCCGCCCCACCCCCGCCCCCAGGAACGAGCCGGGCCGCGAGGTGCTGCCGCGCGACGACGGCTGGGCGGCGGCCACCACGGGCACCACGGGCGGCTCGGCCGCCCGCCCCGAGGACGTCCACGTCGTGCGGACCCGGGCCGAGCTGCTGGCCGCGCTGGGCGACCCCGCCGACAACACCCCGAGGATCGTCTACGTCAAGGGCGCCGTCGACGCCGACACCGACGCCTCGGGCGCCCCGCTGACCTGCGACGACTACGCCGTGAACGGCTACAGCCTGCCCGCCTACCTGGCGGCGTACGACCCGGCCGTCTGGGGCCGGGACACCGTCCCGTCAGGCCCGCTGGAGGAGGCCCGCAAGGCGTCGTACGCCAGGATGGCCGAGCACGTCACGATCACCGTCGGCTCCAACGTCACGCTGATCGGCGTGGGCCGGGACGCCGCGCTGAAGAGCTTCGGCGTGCGCGTCAGCAACGCCGACAACGTCATCGTGCGCAACCTCACCATCACCGACACCTCCGACTGCTTCCCCCAGTGGGACCCGACCGACGGCGCCGAGGGCAACTGGAACGCCTCCTTCGACAACGTCGAGGTCTCCGGCTCCACCCACGTCTGGCTGGACCACAACACGCTCAACGACGGCGACAACCCGGACTCCGGCCAGCCGCTCCACTTCGGCCGCCCCTTCCAGGTGCACGACGGCCTGCTCGACGTCGTACGCGGCTCGAACTACGTCACCCTCTCCTGGAACCACCTCAGCGGCCACGACAAGGTGACCCTGATCGGCAACACGGACAACCCGGCCAGGTACGGCGAGGAGGACAAGCTCAAGGTCACGCTGCACCACAACCACTTCGAGGCGCTCGGCCAGCGCACCCCCCGGGTGCGCTTCGGCCAGGTGCACGTCTACAACAACTACTACGAGGGCGGCCCCGGGGACGGCTACAGCATCGGCGTGGGCTTCGGCTCCAAGGTCTACGCCGAGGCCAACGCGTTCGACGGCATCGCGGCGGAGAAGGTGCTGACGGTGTTCAACGGCACGGCGATCACCGCGAAGGACAACCTGGTGGACGGCGCGCCGGCCGACGTGGTGGCCGCGTACAACGCCGCCAACGGCACCTCGCTCGGCACCGACGCCGGCTGGACGCCGGCCCTGGTCGGCCGGAGACACCCGCCCCAGGCCCTGCGGTACGTGGTCCCGGCCGGCGCCGGCCGCCTGCGCTGAAAGCCCAGATGCCCGCTCGCCCGCGCCGGGCCCGAGGGCGGCCCTCTCCCTCCGGGGCCGCCCTCACCCTGGGAGTAGCGCGACCACCCTCGGCCCTCCTACCAGCCCCGATCCTGGCCTAGCCTCGGAAGCATGGAGACGGACAACCTGCTCGGGCAGTTCCTGCGAGCCCGCCGCGAACTGCTCCGGCCGGAGGACGTCGGCCTGCCGGCCGGCGCCCGCCGCCGCGTGGCGGGCCTGCGCCGCGAGGAGGTCGCCCAGCTCGCCGGCGTGAGCACCGACTACTACGTACGGCTGGAGCAGGGCCGCGAGCGGCACCCGTCGGCCCAGGTGGTCGACGCGCTCGCCCGCGTGCTGGAGCTGGAGGAGGACGCGGTCGCGTACCTGCACCGGCTGGCCCGCGCGGCCACCGGCAGGCGGCGCCCGGCCGGTGGCAGGGCGGGCCGCCGCGAGCAGGTCAGCCCCAACCTGCTGCGCATGATGGCGTCCTGGCCGCACACCCCGGCCGTAGTCCTGGGCCGCCGCCTGACCGTGCTGGCGGCCAACACGCTCGGCGAGGCGCTGTTCGCCGGGCACGCCCACAGCGGGGACCTGGTGCGGCTGGTGTTCCTCGACCCGGACGCCCGCGAGTTCTATCCCGACTGGGACCGGGTGGCGGTCAACACCGTCGCCGGGCTGCGCGCGGCGGCCGGCGTCGACCACGACGACCCGCAGCTCATCGAGGTGGTCGGGGAGCTGTCGATCAAGAGCCGTGCCTTCCGCGAGCTGTGGGCGCGGCACGACATCCGCCAGAAGACCCACGAGACCAAGCGGTTCCGCCACCCGCTGGTGGGCGAGCTGACGCTGCACTACGAGTCGCTGACCGTGAACAGCGCGCCGGGCCAGCAGCTCGTCGTCTACCAGGCCGACCCGGGCAGCCCGTCGGAGGAGGCGCTGTCCCTGCTGGGCAGCCTCGTCACCGAGCCCGGCCCGCGCCGCCCGCCGAGCCCCGCCGCACCCGACCCGCGCCGCCCGCCGGGGCCCGCCGCGACCAGGCGGCCACCGCAGGAGTCCTGACCCCCGCGTTCCCGCGGGCCGGCGACCCCGCCGGCGCGCCATCCCGCCATGCCCTGTAACCGCAGGGTAATGACATGACCGTCTGGCTGCCCGACCGGCCGGGCACGCGCAAGACCGCGTCCGAAACCTGGCGCGAGCCCACGCTCGGCGCCGACCATCCCGTAACTGAGGAGACAGCATGAGCAAGGTCGTATTGATCACGGGTGCGAGCAGCGGCATCGGCGAGGCCACCGCGCTGCGGCTGGCCGCGGAGGGGCACCGGGTCGTGCTCGGCGCCCGCCGGGAGGACCGGCTCGCGGCCACCGCGAAGGCGATCGAGGCCGCCGGCGGCCAGGCCGACGTGCGCCGCCTCGACGTGACCGACCGCGCGGACGTCGTCGCCTTCGCCGACGCCGCGGCCGAGCGGCACGGCCGGATCGACGTGATCGTGAACAACGCCGGGGTGATGCCGCTGTCCCGGCTGGACGCGCTGCTCGTCGAGGAGTGGGACCGGATGATCGACGTGAACGTGCGCGGCCTGCTGTACGGGATCGCCGCCGCGCTGCCGCACTTCCAGCGGCAGGGCGAGGGCCACTTCGTGACCGTCGCCTCCATCGGGGCCCACCAGGTGGTGCCGACGGGTGCCGTCTACTGCGCCACGAAGTACGCCGCCTGGGCGATCACCGAGGGGCTGCGCCAGGAGCTCGACCCGAGCATCCGCGTCACCACCGTCTCCCCCGGCGTCGTGGAGTCCGAGCTGGCCGAGTCGATCAGCGACGCGGGAGCGCGCGAGGCGATGCGGACGTACCGGGCGGAGTCCATCCCGGCCGACACCATCGCCGGCGCCATCTCGTACGCGATCGGGCAGCCGGCCGGCGTGGACGTCAACGAGCTCGTCATCCGCCCGGCCCGGCAGCGCTGAGCCGCCTCAGCCGAGCGGGCCGCCGTTGTGCAGGCCCTCGCCCTCGGGTTCGAGCGCGTACGCGATGCCCGCGTCGATGTCGCTGTCGAACCCCGTCCGGTACGCCACCTGGTAGGCGTTGTCGCCGAGCACGTCGCGGGCCTGCGCCTCGCACGCCTGCCTGGCGGCCACCCACGCGGGGACACTGGCCTGCGCCTGGCCGTGGGTGCTCCAGATCCGCTGCGCCAGCCCGAGCAGCCGGGCCGCGCGCTGGGCCCGCCCGGCCGCGCCGGCCGCCAGGGCCAGCAGGTCCACGGTCAGGCCGATGCCGAAGCTGTCGTGCAGCCGCCGCTTGGTCCGCAGGGCCGCCTGCCCGTGGGCGACGGCCGCGTCCAGCCGGCCGCCGGCCAGCTCGGCCTGGCCGCGCAGGAGGTCGCCGTGGGAGCGCATCGACTGCTCGCCGCGCTGGTCGCACAGCGAGCGCAGGTCCTCCAGCACGGCGATGGCGTCGTCGATCCGGTCGCTCACGGTGAGGGCGTGCGCCCGGCACAGCAGCGCCAGCAGGTTGGCGATGGTGAGCGGCTCGTCGCTCCACCGGGTGCGGTAGGCGGTCTCCGACTCGTCCATCGCCTGGAGCAGGTCGCCTCGGATGACCCCGGCAGACGACCTGAGCGCCCGGACGCACATGGCCGCGTAGGCGTCGTCCTCCTCGGCGGCGAGCTCGCACTGCGCGGCCCTGATCTCGGCGCCGTCCGCGTCACCCTGGGTGGCCGCCAGCAGGCCGTCGGCCCACAGGGCCTGCACGAGCGCCGGGCTGGGCCGGGTGTCCAGGTCGAGGGCCTGCTGCAGGTAGTGGCGGCCCTCCTTGGCGTAGCCGCAGCCGTACCAGAAGAAGGCCAGCGTCCCGGCCAGCTCCAGCGCCGGGAGGCCGTCCTTCGCGGCGAGCGCGACGTCGAGGGCGGCACGCAGGTTGTCGTGCTCGCCGATCATGCGGTCGTACCAGGAGATCTGGCCGGGGCCGAGCCAGCCGGTGGCGCCGCGGGTGGCCAGCGACAGGTAGTGCTCGCGGTGGCGCTGCTTGAAGCGCTCCTCCTCACCGAGGGTGCGCAGCCAGCCGGCGCCGTATTCGCGCAGCGTGTCCAGCATCCGGTAGCGCTCTCCCGCGCCGGTCGGCAGCCAGGTCAGGATCGACTCGTCGGCCAGCGCGTCGAGCAGCAGCCCGATGTCGGCCTCCGGCAGCCGCTCGTCGGCGCACACCCGGCGCACGGCCTCGGCGTCGAAGTCGCCCGCGAACACCGACAGGCGCGCCCACAGCAGCCGCTCGGCGGGCTCGCACAGCTCGTGGCTCCATCCGATGGCGGTGCGCAGGGCCTGGTGCCACGGCGGGCCGGTCTCGTGCGCCGCGGCGGGGTCGTCGCCGAGCGCGGCGAACCGGTCGTCGAGCCGGTCGGCCAGGTGCCCGACGGGCAGCTCGCGCAGGCGGGCCGCGGCCAGCTCGATGGCCAGCGGGATGCCCTCCAGCCGCCGGCACAGGCGTACGACGGCCTCCTGGTCCTCGCCGGCGAGGTCGAAGCCGGGCACGGTCTCGGCGGCGCGCACGGCCAGCAGCTCCACCGCGTCGCCACCGGCCAGGGCCGCCGCGCCGCCGAGGGGCGGGACCGGCAGCGGCTCGACGACGAGCACCCGCTCCCCGGGCACCTCCAGGGGGCGGCGGCTGGTGGCCAGCACGCGCAGGCCGGGCACGGCTTCCAGCAGCGTCCCCACCGTCCTGGCGCAGGAGCCGACCAGGTGCTCGCAGGTGTCGAGGACGAGCAGGACCTCGCGGCCGAACAGGTGCTCGGCCAGCACCTCGACCATGGGACGGGTGGTCTGGTCGGTGAGCCGGAGCGACTCGGCGATCGCGTGCGGCAGCAGGGTGCCGTCGTCCAGCGGGGACAACTCCACCAGCCAGGCCCCGCCGCCGAACTCGGCCCGCAGGTCGGCGGCGGCACGCAACGCGAGGCGGGACTTGCCGACGCCGCCCACGCCGGTGAGGGTCACCAGGCGCGAGCGCCGGCAGGCCCGGCGGACCTGGTCGAGCTCCGTGCGGCGCCCGATCAGGCTCGTCAGTTCCGCGGGGAGGTTACCCGCCTGCCACTTTCCTGCCATCGTGATCGCCACCCATCGGATGAAGTTGTGACTGAAGCTTGCCTGATTTTCCGGCACTCCGTCACTACAAGTGAGAAACTGGCTACTCCTTCGCAAGGAGCCAGGCACTCGTGAGGGGGCGCACCCGTTGACCCGGGCACGCCCCCTCACGGTGATGTCAGGGCCCGTAGGCCTTGGCCTCCAGCAGCCCGACGGAGCTGGTGCCGTTCCCGGTGAGCAGCACGCGCAGGCGGGTGGTGGCGGTGGCGGTGAAGGTGACGGTGTTGTAGGCGTTCTTGGTCAGCGTGTACGCCGAGGCGCCGGGCACGTCCACGTACGCGCTGCCGTTCCAGTACTGCAACTTCCACGACGCCGGCATGTCGATGCCCTGCTCGTCGTCGAAGAAGTACACCTCGGCCCGGTTCAGGTTGCGCGCCGAGGACCAGGTCAGGTCCACCCACTGCTGCCCGGTCTCGGGCCAGCAGCCCCAGCGCGGGTTGACCGTGTCGTTGGAGGAGGGCGGGTCGATGCCGTCGTTGACCGCCGCGACGCTCTCCCAGGAGGAGGTGTACGACGCCGCCGCCGTGGCCGACGTGGCCAGGTTGGACGGCGGCTGCACGCCGCCCCGGTTGTGGACCTTGATCTCGGTGAGCCCGGTCCTGGCCCCGGAGGCGGCCGTGGCCAGCACCCGCACGCGCTGGGCGGTGACGGCGGGGAACTGCACCACGTTGTAGTTGCCCCGTGGCGCGGCCGGGGACTTGGCCTGGGACGGCACGCTGACCCAGGCGGTGCCGTTGTGGTATTGGACGTCGTAGGACGCCGGTGCCCGGTAGGTCGTGCCGGCCGGGCGGCTGTCCTTGAAGTGCAGCCGGACCTCGTTGAAGGTGCGGGCGGCGCCGAAGTTGAGCTCGTACCAGTCCTGCCCGGCGGTGGTGCCGCCCCAGAACGGCTCGTTGATCGGGTAGCCGTCCACGGCGCCCGCGGTGGAGCTGCCGGAGGCGGTGGTGGAGGCCGTGGCGGTGGCGCCGGCGGCCAGGTTGGTGAGGTTGGCGGTCAGGTCCACGCCGGCCTTGGCCAGCAGGTCGACCATGCGGGCGCTGGTGTGGCTCACCTGCGCGGGCGACTGGAGGCCGGGGACGGCGGCGTTGTGCGTGACGGTGCCGCCGGTGGTCACCGCGCCGGTGGCCGGGTCCCAGGTGAACGGCACCAGCGTCGACACCGTGGCGGCGCGGCTGCCGTTGACGTAGATCGAGTAGCCCTCGGGCACGCCGGGGTAGCGGACGACGCCGTCGGCCGGGTCGTCCCAGACGATGGTCAGGTCGGCGTTGCGGTAGCGCAGGTTGTTGACGGTGAAGTGGGTCCAGCCGATGTTGATCGGCGAGAGCTCCACCTTGGCGTCGTTGCGCGGCCGCAGCCCGGCGACGTCCTCGATGACGGTCCAGTTGCCGCTGCCCAGGATGTTGTGGTGGATCCAGGAGCGGTAGGCGATCGAGGAGCCGTTCCAGTCGGCCCAGAACTCGTTGGCGTCCGGCCACTGGGTGTTGCCGTTGACGTACTGGGCCCAGGCGTTCCAGTAGAGCAGCTTCTTGTACCAGGTGGCGTCGATCCACTCGTTGGGGTAGTTCCGCAGCACCGAGGAGAGCAGGCGGAACTGCACGGTGGAGTTGATCGTGGAGAAGTTGTTGCTGCCGGTGCCGGAGGCCGCCTTGTCGGCCTGGTTGGCGGTGTAGAAGGGGAAGATCGGATACTGCGCCGGGTCGTCGAAGAGGCGCAGGGCCTGCTTGTAGGTGGCGGTGTTGGGGATGGCGCCGACGGCGAACGGGTAATAGTTGTTGATCTCCTTCCACGGCACCCATTCGTTGGTGGACTTCAGCCGGTGCTCGAAGAGCTGCCTGCCCGGGTTCCACAGCACGCTGACGATGGCGTTCTGGATCTGGGTGGCGAGCGTGCGCATCTCGGTGGCCTTGGCGGTGTTGCCGATGGCCTCGTACGCCTGGGCGGCGGCCAGCGCGCCGCTGTACTGGTAGGCGGCCTCGGCGCGGTCCATCCGGCCGGGCTTCCAGTGGAAGGAGACGGCGTCGGCGTCGTTGCCGGTCAGGGCGCCCCAGTCGTACTCGATGAGCTTGTTGTTGTCGGTGTCGTAGAAGGCGAGCTGCCCCTTGACGTCCTGCTCGGCGTAGCGGGCCAGGTTGGCGGCGATGCCGGGCTGGCCGCCGTGGATCTGGTAGCTCTTCCAGGCTGCCTCGCCGATGTACTGGGTGTAGCTGTTCGACCAGTTCTCCGGGTCGCCGGGGTTGTCGACGAAGCGCCCGTTCTTGGAGGTCTGGCCGACGCTGAGCCAGTCGCCGTAGGAGTAGATCGGGTTGCGCAGGTATTTAAGGTCGTCGATGTGCATGGGCTGGGTCAGCGCGATCGCGTTGTTGTAGCCCAGCACGCCCTCGATCGAGGTGGGGAACTGGAAGGTCTGCCCGGGGATGTCGGCGTCAAGGTGGTTGAAGCGCATCAGCCACCAGCGGTAGTAGATGTTCTTCTTGATGCCGGGCTCGGGCACGTCGATGTAGGGCACGTTCTCCGCCCACCAGCGGTTGTACGCGCGGACGTGGGTGGCGAACGCGGTGGCGGCCGAGTAGCCGGCGTAGGCGTCGTACTCGGTGCGGGAGGCCGCGATCTCGTTGGTGACGAAGCCCATGACGACCTTGACCGTCACCGTGGCCCCGGCGGCGATCGTGACCGAGCGGTTGAGGCCGCCGCTGGAGACCGTGAAGCCGTCGCCGGTGAGCCTGGGGTAGATCGTGGTCAGGTTGTTGTAGGCGTTCACCTGGCCGGTCAGCTCGCTGCCGCTGCCGCTCGTGGCGTACGGGGAGGTGGCCCTGAGCTGCAGCGTCGTCGAGGCGGAGCCGCCGTTGGTGAGGGCCAGGTTGGCCACGGCGACGTTGTTCTCGGTGATGAACTTCGTCTGGTTGACCGTGATCGAGCCGCTGGTGTGCCGGCTCTTCCAGTGGCTGGGCGCCTGCCAGCGGGAGCTCACCTGCTCGGTGAACGTGCCGGGCGTGACCGCGACGGTGAAGGCGTTGTTGTTGCTGATGCTCTCCCAGTACGCCGCCTGCCCGGCGAACCCGAGCGTGCCCGGCGTGTGGGTCTTCATGAACAGCGCCCGGCCGCGCGACATGAGCCACGTGCCCGCCGGGTCGTTGCCCGGCCGGGCCAGCAGCCGGTCCATCCAGAAGTCGGTGCCCGAGCTCTCCGCGTCGTAGATGGCCTGCATCATGTTGCCGGTCGTGTACGACCCCGGCGGCGCGGGCACGGCCGGGCCGCCGAAGGTCGGGTAGCCGATCGTCTGGTCGGCGTGGGCCGGGGCGCCGGCCACGACCAGGCTCGCGATCAGCAGCAGGACGGTCAGAACGCGCCTCATGAGAAGGCCCTCCATTCGAGCACGCCGGTCGAGTAGCCGGATCGGGAGGTGATGTTCAGCCGCAGCCGGGTCGTGCTGACGGGGCTGAACGTCGTGGTGTTGAAGGTGCCGGCGGCCACGCCGCAGCCCGACGCGCCGGGCACGTTGACGTAGGCGCTGCCGTTCCAGTACTGGACCTGGCACGAGGCCGGCAGGTCGATGCCCAGGTCGTCGTCGAACCAGTAGACCTCTGACCTGGAGACGGTCTGGGCCGTGGGCCAGCGGTACTCGAGCCACTCGGTGCCCTGGTGGTTCCAGTTGCCGTAGGCGCCGTGGCTGTGGTCGGCCGAGTTCGCCGGGGTGTAGCCGTCGTTGATCGCGCCGAGGGTCTCCCAGGGCGAGACGTAGGAGGTGGAGGGGGTGGCCGTGGCCGCCAGGTTGCCGGGGTTGGTGGGGCCGCCGGTCTGCACGACCTTCTGCATGGTGCCGTCGGCGTTGAAGGAGAGCTTGTCGATGGTCACCGAGCGGCGGAAGTTGCCCCCGCCCGGGCTGGAGGCGTTGTGGTAGACCATGTACCACTGGCCCTTGAACTCGATGATCGCCGGATGGTTCGTGGTCGAGGTCACCTGGTCGAGCACGACCCCGCGGTGCGTCCACGGGCCCAGCGGGTTGCTCGCGGTGGCGTAGCGGACACACGCGTAGCCGGGGGCCGAGCAGGCCGAGTCGTTGGCGGCGTACGCGAGGTAGTAGACGCCGTTGCGCTTGAACATCCAGGGGGCCTCCCAGAAGTTCGAGACGCCGCTCGGGGTGATGACCGAGCCGTTGATCGAGGTCATGTTGGCGTTCAGGCGGGCGGCGCGCAGGCCGTAGTAGGAGCCCCAGTACATGTAGACCTGGCCGTCGTCGTCGGTGAAGACGGTCGGGTCGATGTTGAGTGGGGAGGAGTTGGGCGTGCTGTCGCTGATCAGCGGGCCGCCGATGGCGTCGGTGAACGGGCCGGTGGGGCTGTTGCCGACGGCCACGCCGATGTTCATCCAGCCGGGGCCGTTGCCGTTGACGGAGGTGTACCAGTAGTAGCGGCCGTCGGCTCCGCGCTCGACCTCGCTGGCCCAGGCGTCGGCGCCGGCCCACGAGAAGTTCGAGATCGCGAGCTTGGCGCCCTGGTCGGTGAACGTGGTGGCGTCGGTGGAGGAGAAGACGTGCCAGTCCCGCATGACGAAGTTGGTGCCGCCCGTGGGGGCCTCGTCGTGGCCGGTGTAGAGGTACAGGGTGTCTCCCACGACCAGAGCGGCCGGGTCGGCCGTGTAGATCGCGGTGGTGATCGGCGCGCCCGCGAGCGCGGGCCGCACGTCACCGAGGAGGAGCAGGAGTGCCGCGGCGAGGGCCGCCGCCCATCGTCGTCTCATGAGTGTGCCCCTTGGGAATGTGAGCGCTAACAACGTGGACTCGGGCTTACCTAAAAGGTTTTCGGGAAAGTAGAACGCCAACCAGGGCCTGTCAATCGGCCACTGCAACCAGCTGCATAGCGGTTCACCTGGGCAGATCTCCTCGCATGGCCGCTGATCAGCTAGCGAGCGCTTGGTTACATTTTCGTATCGACCGAAAAGGCTTTCGGGGCTGATCGGCTCGAGGCTTTAGCCGCGCATGCCGCCAGTTGGCGGGATTCCGACCAACCGGTGCAGATAATCGCCTTCTGGAACCGGCGAAGCGGGCGATGGACACCGATGAACGGCCCTCACGAACTCGAACACCTGATGACCGGCCTGCTGGAGGCCAGCCATCAGGTCACCCTCGAACAGCTGCCCGACGTGGTGGCCAGGTTCGCCCCCGGGGCGGGGATGGAGGAGGTGGTCATCTACCTCACCGATCTGCAGCAGAACACGCTGCGGCGGCTGGTGGCGCCGGGCACGCCGCCCCGGCCCGGCGACCCGCCGGACGAGCTGCGGGTCGACTCCACGTACGGCGGGCGCGCCTTCCAGGAGGTGCGCATCCTGTACACGCCCCGCGACGCCGAGACCGGCTGCTGGTGGGTGCCCCTGATGAACGGCACCGAGCGCCTCGGCGTGCTGCGCGTCCACGCCGCCTGCCGGAAGGCGGAGAGCGAGACCGCCATCCGCCGGTTCGCCGCGCTGCTGGCGCTGATCGTGGTCAGCCGGCGCCCCTACAGCGACTGCTACCCCCGCCTCGTGCGCACGCGCCCCATGAACGTGGCCGCCGAGATGCTCTGGCACCTGATGCCGCCGCTGACCTTCGCCAACACCGAGGTGACGATCAGCGGCGTGCTGGAGCCCGCGTACGAGATCGGCGGGGACGCCTTCGACTACGCCATGGCCGAGCACGTCGTGCACCTGGCGATCTTCGACGCCATGGGACACGACCTGGCCGCCGGGCTGGCGGCCAACCTGGCGCTGACGGCCTGCCGCAACCACCGCCGCCAGGGCCTGGACCTGGCCGTCAACAGCGAGGCGATCGAGACGCTGCTGCTGGCCGAGTTCGGCGACAGCGCGCGGTTCCTGACCGCCATCATGGCCGACTTCGACCTGCGCACCGGAGTGCTGTCCTGGGTCAACCGCGGCCACCACCCGCCGGTGCTGATCCGCGGCGGGCGCTGGGTGACCACGCTGGAGTGCCCGCCCGCCCATCCGCTGGGTATCGGGCTGGACCTGCCGGTCACCACGTGCCGCGAGCAGCTCGAACCCGGCGACCGCCTGCTGCTCTACACCGACGGCATCATCGAGGCCGGCGGCCACGAGGGCAAGGAGTTCGGCATCGCCCGGTTCGTGGACTTCATCATCCGCCACTGCGCCGCCCGGCTGCCCGTCCCCGAGACGCTGCGCCGGCTGATCAAGGACGTGCTGGCCTACCACGACGGAAAGCTGCAGGACGACGCGACCGTGCTGCTCTTCGAGTGGCACGGGCCGCGCCTCCGTGGAAAGTGCCCCGGCTCGTGAGAGGTTCGGGAGGAGCATCCTGACCTCGAAGGAAACTCCAGTGGGACACGATCACGAAGGCCAGCGGGTCAGCCGGCGGCGGCTGATCGCCGGCATCAGCTCGCTCGGGCTCGGCAGCCTCATCGCCTCCTCAGGACCGGGGGTCAGGGCCACCGCCCTGGCGGACTCCCGCTTCGCCGGGGCCCGCACGTGCGCGCTGACGCCGACCGCGACGCAGGGCCCCTTCTACTTCGACGCCGACAAGATCCGCAGCGACATCCGCGAGGACCGGCCGGGCACCCGGCTGCGCCTGGCCATCAAGGTCCAGGACACCGAGTCGTGCGAGCCGGTGAACGACGCGGTGGTGGAGATCTGGCACTGCGACGCGGCCGGGCTCTACTCGGGCGCGGAGAAGGAGTCGAAGAACGACGTCGGCGCTCCGCCGAGCCTCGATGACATCGCCTCGGACGGCAAGTCCGACATGGCCGACATGAAGCCCACCGACGGCAAGCGGTACCTGCGCGGCGCGCAGGTCACCAACGCCGAGGGCATCGTCGAGTTCACCACGATCTGGCCGGGCTGGTACCCGGGCCGGACGGTCCACATCCACGTCATGGTGCACGTGAGCGAGCGGCGGGTGCTGAGCACGCAGCTCATGTTCGACGAGCGGCTCAACGCCGAGGTCCTGTCGAAGCCGCCGTACACGCGGCGGGAGGGCAGGCGCGAGACGTTCAACTCCGGTGACGTCCTCTTCCGGGACGGCATGCTGCTGAAGGTCACCGAGGAGGACGACGGCTATCTCGGCACCATCGTCCTGGCCACCGACTCCGACAAGGACGGCGGCTAGACCCTGCGCACGACGTGCAGCAGATACTCCTTCCGGTTGAGCGGGTTGTGGTCGGTACGCGGGCGCCGCGGGACCGGGCCGCGCACGGGCCGGTAGCGGTCGAAGTCGCACTCCAGCACGCCCTCGCCGCGGGTCAGCGAAGGGAGCTGCTGCTCCAGCTCGTGCACCCGGGCCGCCGGGATCTCCCCCTCCACCAGCGACGAGAGCTGCGTACGCGGGATCGCGCCGAGCCGGGCCAGCACGGGCAGCACCGGGCCCAGCGTGTCGGGCGGCAGCTCCAGCCGGAAGCGGTGCATCGGCTCGTACACCGTGGTCCCGGCCCGTTTCAGCGCACTCATCAGCACCAGCGGGACCAGGTTGCGGAAGTCGCCCGCGGTGCTCGACATGCTCTTGTCGAAGACGCCGCCGGAGTGGCTCTGCCGGGCCCAGTAGCCGGAGTGCGTCAGCGTGACCAGGCAGTCCACCACCTCCCAGCCGTGCAGGCCCTGCCGCAGCGTCTCGCGTACCGTCTCCTCGATCGTCTTCATGAACGCGTACGGCAGCGACCCCAGCTCCACCTCCAGCCCGAACGCGACCCCGCTGCCGATCGCGCCCGGCTCGACGCGCAGGCCCACGGTGGCGAGGAACGGGTTCGGGGCCTTGGCGATCAGCTCGAACGCGGCGCCGGTGCCGGCGGGCCGCTCGACGCAGATCGTGGTGGTCTCGCGGAAGGTGACGTCGAGGCCGAAGTCGTTCATGAGCGTGGCCTGGACGACCTCCTTCTGCACCTCGCCGTAGAGCGAGACGGACACCTCCTGCCGCAGGTCGTCCTGGCGCAGGCCGATGAGCGGGTCCTGCTCGGCGAGCTGGGCCAGCGCGAGGTGCAGCGCGCCCCTGTCGGCGGGGCGGCCGGGGACGACGACCGTCTCCAGGGTCGGCGGCGCGAAGTGGCCCCGCCCGCCGTGCTTGCCCGGCCGGCCGATGGCGTCGCCGATCCGGACGTCGGCCAGCCCCCAGAGGCGGGCGATCCTGCCCGCGGCCACCTCCGGCCGGCGCACCGCCGTGCCGCCGTCGAACACGCTGATCGCGGTGACCTTCCCCGCCCGCCCCTCGCCGAAGCTCAGCCGGTCGCGGGTGCGCAGCGTGCCGCCGAACATCCGCGCGTACGCCACCTTCTCCCCCGCCGGGCCGCGCTCGACCTTGAAGACGGTCCCCGACAGCGGCCCCGCGGGATCGCCCTGGGCGGCGGGCAGCAGCTCCCGGATGCCCGCCATCAGCGCGTCCACGCCGGCGCCGGTGATGGCCGAGCCGAAGAACACCGGGTGCGCCAGCCCCTGCCCGGTCTGGGTCACGAGCTCGGCGCGCAGCCGGGCGTAGGAGAGCGACCCCTCGTCCGCCACGTACGCGGCCAGCAGCGCGTCGGCCTGCTCGGTGAGCACGTCGGCCAGGCTCGCGGCGAAGGCGGGCCCGTCGTCGAAGGGCGCGAAGGCCGCATCGCCGGAGCCCAGGCCGGTGGCGGCTCCCATGGCGACGACGGCCGGGGAGAGCTTGGCGGCGAGCTCGCCCAGCACGCCGTCGTACCGGGCGCCGCGCCGGTCGATCTTGTTGACGAAGACGAGCGTGGGGATGCCGAGGCGGCGCAGCGTACGCATGAGCACGCGGGTCTGCGCCTGCACGCCCTCCACGGCGGAGACGACCAGGACGGCGCCGTCGAGCACGTTCAGGACCCGCTCCACCTCCGCGATGAAGTCGGGGTGGCCCGGCGTGTCGATCAGGTTGACCGTGGTGTCGCCGATGGCGAAGGAGACGACCGCGGACTTGATCGTGATGCCGCGCTGGCGCTCCAGGGCCAAGGAGTCGGTCTGGGTGTTTCCGTCATCGACGCTGCCGACCTCGTCGATGGCACCGGCGGCGTGGAGCAGCCGCTCGGTCAGGCTGGTCTTACCGGCGTCCACATGGGCCAGGATTCCCAAGTTGAGCATTCGCACCGAACGTCATGTCCTCTGGGTCGACGACTCCTTCTGTCTCGGGGGACATGAACGTTGCTCGCATTGCCTGCTCCTCGCGATCGACCGGCCGGGGGTCCAGGACACCAGAGCGGGTCTGCATGGGGCAACGGATTTACGCCTCGCTAAGGTGGGCACCGTTCACGATGAGAGGAAGATCAGGTGGACGGTAGAGGTGGGCTCGTCATCCCCGAAGTGGTCGAGAGCCCGACCCGCAAGGCGGCGCCGTCCGGCGGCCTGACGCGGTGGCTGCTGCGGCACCAGGTGCAGCCGGTCGGCCCCGAGACCGCCGAGGGGCACGCCAAGCCGCAGGCCTGGTGGAAGGTCATGTGCCTGACCGGCGTCGACTACTTCTCCACCCTGGCCTACCTGCCCGCCATCGCCGCGCTGGCCGCCGGGGCGCTGTCGCCGCTGGCCACGCTGCTCATCGTGGCGCTGACGCTGCTGGGCATGCTGCCGATGTACCGGCGGGTGGCCAAGGAGAGCCCGCACGGGCAGGGGTCGGTGGCGATGCTGGAGCGGCTGCTGCCGTTCTGGCAGGGCAAGCTCTTCGTGCTGGTACTGCTGGGGTTCGTGGCCACGTCGTGGATCATCACGATCACGCTGTCGGCGGCCGACGCGTCGGTGCACGTCGTGGAGAACCCGTTCTTCCCGAGTTTCCTGCACGGCCACGAGGTCGCGCTGACCGTGGCGCTGCTGCTCGTGCTCGGCGGGGTGTTCCTGCTCGGCTTCACCGAGGCGGTCGGCGTGGCCATCCCGCTGGTGGCGCTCTTCCTGGGCCTGAACGCCGTGGTCGTCGTCGTGGGGATCACCGAGGTGCTGGCCTCCCCCGACGCGCTGTCGCGCTGGACCGACGCGCTGACCAGCGGGGGCGGCGGCCTGGGCGGGGTCATCGGGCCGGCGGTGCTGGCCTTCCCGCTGCTGGTGCTGGGCCTGTCGGGGTTCGAGACGGGCGTCAGCATGATGCCGCTGGTCGAGGCCAAGGGCGAGACCGCCGAGGCGCGGCTGAGCTCGCGCATCGGCAACACCCGCAAGCTGCTGACCGTCGCCGCGCTCATCATGAGCGTCTACCTCATCGCCACCAGCTTCGTGACGACCGTGCTCATCCCGGCCGAGGAGTTCCGGCCCGGCGGGGCGGCCAACGGCAGGGCGCTGGCGTACCTGGCCCACGAGCGGATGGGCGAGATGTTCGGCACGGTGTACGACATCAGCACCATCCTCATCCTGTGGTTCGCCGGCGCCTCCGCCATGGCCGGGCTGATCAACATCGTGCCGCGCTACCTGCCCTCCTACGGCATGGCACCCGACTGGGGCCGGGCCGTGCGGCCCGTGGTGCTGGTCTACACGGGCATCTGCGTGGCGCTCACGATCGCGTTCGACGCCGACGTGGACGCCCAGGCGGGCGCGTACGCCACCGGCATCCTGGCCATGATGGTCTCCGGCGCGGTCGCGGTGACGATCTCCGCCGTCCGCCGCCGGCAGCGCAGGGCCGTCGCCGGGTTCACCGTGCTGACCCTCGTCCTGCTGTACGCGCTGGTGGAGAACATCCGGGAGAAGCCCGACGGCATCGCCATCTCCGCGCTGTTCATCCTGGGCATCATCGTCATCTCGCTGGTCTCGCGCGTCTCCCGTACGACCGAGCTGCGGGCCGACCGGATCGAGTTCGACGAGGCGGCCCGGCGGCTCGTGACCGAGTCGATCGCCTTCGACGGGCAGCTCAACATCATCGCCAACCGGCGCGGCTCCGGCGACAAGGCCGAGTACGACGCCAAGGAGGCCGAGCAGCGCGGCATGAACCCGGTCCCGGGCCGGGCGGACGTGCTGTTCCTGGAGATCGACGTCATCGACCCGTCCACCTTCAGCGACGTGCTGCGGGTGCACGGGGTGGAGGTGGCGGGACACCGCGTGCTGCGGGCGGAGAGCCCGGCCGCGCCGAACGCCATCGCCGCCATCCTGCTCGCCCTGCGCGACGCGACCGGCGTGCGGCCCCACTGCTACTTCGAGTGGGCGGAGGGGGCGCCGCTGATGCACCTGCTGCGCTATCTCATCCTGGGGCGGGGTGACACGGCTCCGGTCGTACGGGAGATCATCCGGGCCGGCGAGCCCGATCGGGCGCGGCGGCCGGGCATCCACGTCGGCGGTTAGAGCGCGTCCAGTGCGGCCCGGTCCTCGCCCGTCAGGACGAGGTCGGCGGCGGCGACGTTCTCCTCCAGGTGGGCGAGCGAGGTGGTGCCGGGGATGGCGAGCACGGCCGGGGAGCGGCCCAGCAGCCAGGCCAGCGCCACCTGCGCGCGCGTGGCGCCGTGCCGGGCGCTCACCTCGTCGAGCGTGCGCTCCTGCGCGGCCGACGGCGCCATGCCGGGCGGCAGCTGCGAGGTGTCCAGGCCCGGCCTGAGCAGCCCGGCGGCCAGCGGGAAGTAGGGCACGAACGCCACGCCCTGCTCCTCGCAGGCCCGCAGCACGTCCTCGCCGCCCCGGTCGAGCAGGTGGTAGCGGTTCTGCACGGCGACCACGGGCGCGATCTCGCGGGCCTCCTTGAGCTGCTCGACGGTGACCCCGCTGAGCCCCAGGTGCCGGATGAGCCCGCGCTCGCGCAGCCCGGCCAGCGTGGCGAACGACTCCGCGAACGGCGTCTCGTCCGGGTGGAGCAGGCCGTCGCCACCCACCCGCAGGTAGACCAGGTCGAGCCGGGCCCGGCCGAGGCGGGCGAGGTTCTCCTCCACCTGCTCGCGCAGCTCGGCGGGCTTGGCGGCGGCGTTGAAGGAGCGCCACTCGTCCCTGGCGACGCCGACCTTGGTGGCGATGACGAGATCGTCGGGGTAGGGGTGCAGGGCCTGCCTGATCAGGTCGTTCGCCACGTGAGGGCCGTACGCGTCGCTGGTGTCGATGTGGGTGACGCCCAGCTCGACGGCCCGGCGGAGCACCGCCAGGGCGTTGTCCGGGTCGGCCGGCGGGCCCCACACCTGGGGGCCCGGCAGCTGCATCGCGCCGTAGCCGAGCCTGCCGACGGCAAGGTCGCCGGCGAGTCGGAGCATGGTCATGTGAATCCCCTTCGTCAGGTGCGGGTGGCGAGGCGGGCACGTACGGAGTCGACGGTGACGCCGCCACCGGGATCGCGCTGGAGCTTGCCGCGTACGGTCAGGTCGTGGACGCCCTGGCGGGTGATGCCGAGCACGGCCGCCGCCACCGGGAACGGCACCGCCGACGCGGCGGGATGGCCGGCCCGGCGGAAGACGGCCCGCCCGAACGGAGTGGCCCACCAGGCGACCGGCGGATCGAACGCCGCGTCGCCCGGGCAGAGCGCGCTCACCAGGCGGATCGCGGTGTACGCGGCCGCCCGGTCGTCCTCGCCGAGCAACGTCCGCGCCCACTCCTCCGCCTGCTGCCCGAGCCGCTCGTGCAGCTCCTCACCCGCTCCGAACAGGATGTCGAGCGGGTCGAGCAGCCGGGCGGCGACGATGCGCTTCAGATCCTCGGCAAGATCCGCGTGCGTCTGTGTCCTGGTCTCCATGGCGTCCCTCCAGCTCACTGCTGCTTGACGTCAATCATCAAGTACTTGCTCTTTATCGTCAAGTAGCCGTCACAGACTTCCACGTGTACTATTTGGACAAATGCCCAAGTCATTTGCCCAAGAGGTATCCATGGCACCGAAGTCCGCGGACCGCGGCAAGGCCACCCGCCGGCAGCTGCTCGACGCGGCCGTCGCCCTCGTGCCCGAGGTCGGCTGGGGTGGCGTCACGACCAGGCTCGTCGCCGAGCGGGCCGGGGTGGCGCCCGGCGTCGTGCACTACCACTTCGCCTCGGTCACGGACCTGCTGGTGGCGGCCGGGCTCGGCTTCACCGGGAGCCTGCTCGACTCGATGGCCGCGGAGCTGTCCGGGCAGCCGGGCATCGGCGAGGGGGTGGACTGGCTGCTGGGCGAGCTGTCGCGCTACAGCGGCACGGACCCGGCCTCGCTGGTGGTGGTGGAGATGTTCCTGGCCGCCACCCGGCTGCCGGACCTGCGCGGGCGGCTCGGCGACCAGATCGGCCGGTTCCGCTCCGCCGTGGCGTCCTGGCTGGCCGAGCGCGGCTACCAGGGCGACGCGGTCGCGGCGGCCGCGATGCTGGCGGCCTCGATCGACGGGATCATGATGCACCGCGCCCTCGACCCGGGCCTCGACCCCGCCTCCCTGGCCGCCCCCCTGCGCGCCATGTTCGGCCTGGGCCCGGCCGAGCCCGCGCCGCCCTCGGCGCCACCGGCGGAGGACATCAGGAGGAGGAGAGAATCATGAAGGCTCTGATCTGCGGCGCCGGCATCGCCGGGCTGACGCTGGCCTGGCATCTCGAGCGGGCCGGCTGGGAGGTGGAGCTGGTGGAGCGGGCGCCGGCGTTCCGCGACGGCGGCTACATGATCGACTTCTACGGTCCCGGCCACGAGGTGGCCGAGCGGATGGGGCTGCGGTCCCGGCTGCTACGGTCCCGCTACCCGGTCAACGAGCTCAGCTACGTCGACCGCGACGGAAGGCAGACCAGCCGCCTGTCCCTGACCACCGGCATGGAAGGGGTGATCAGCCTGCTCCGCGCCGACCTGGCGCGGGCCGTCGCCGAGGACGTACGCGCCCCGACCACGTACGGCACCACCGTCGAGGCCGCCGAACAGGACACCGCCGGGGTGTCGGTCCGGCTCACCGACGGCACCACCCGCCGGGTCGACCTGCTCGTGGGCGCGGACGGCGCCCGCTCCCGGGTGCGCGATCTGGCGTTCGGCGACGTGACGCCGCGCTACCTCGGTCACCAGGTGGCGGCGTACATCCTGGCGGACGCGGAGCTGAGCCGCCGCGTCGGCACCCGCTACCAGATGCTCACCGAGCCCGGCCTGATGGCCGGCGCGTACGCCCTGCGCGACGACCGCCTCGCCCTGCTGTTCCTGCGCCGCGAGCCCGACCCGGCCCTGCCCGCCGACCCCGCGGCCGACCTGCGCCGCCACTTCGGCGGGCGCGGCTGGATCCTGCCCGAGGTGCTGGCGCGCTGCCCCGGCCCGCCCGAGCTCTACCACGACCTGGTGACGCAGGTGGAGATGGAGCGCTGGCACCGGGGCCGGATCGTGCTGGTGGGCGACGCGTGCCAGGCGGTGTCGCTGTTCGCCGGCCACGGGGCGTCCATGGCCATGGCCGGGGCGTGGGTGCTGGCCGACGAGCTCTCCGCGGGCGGCGACCTGCCCGGCGCCCTGGCCCGCTACCAGGGGCGGATGGCGCCGGCGATCGCCGAGGTGCAGCAGTTCGGGCGGCGCTTCGTACGGTGGATGGCCCCCTCCAACCGCTGGCGCATCGTCGCCCGCGACCTCATCTTCCGGCTGGCCGCCCTGCCCGGTGGCGGCCGCCTGTTCGTCAACTCGCTCAGCCCGGGCGGCCACCACCTCATCAGCCCTCGACGCGCTTCCCCAACGCCTCGTTGAGGCGGTTACGCCGCAGGCTCCTGGTCATCTGGTCGCCGGCCGTCCGGGTCCTGCTCGCCGTCCCTGCGGTCCAGTGCCGCGACGGCGTTCCTGAACCGGGCGCAGCGTGCCTCCAGCTCGCGTTCGTCTTCGAGAATCCACTGTTCGATCATGGTCATCAGAGTGATCACACACCGGCCGGCGGGAGGGCCGACTTGGCGCAGACTTTTCACGCCAGCAACTCGACCGTGCCCCGCTCGCCGTCCACCCTGATCCGGTCGCCGTCGCGCAGCCGCATGGTGGCGTTGCCGGTGCCGACCACGGCGGGGATGCCCAGCTCGCGGGCCACGATCGAGGCGTGCGACAGGGGCGCGCCCATGTCGGTCACCACGGCGGCCGCGCGCGGGAACATCGGCGTCCAGCCCACGTTCGTCAGCGTCGTCACGAGGATCTCGCCGGGCTTGAGCCGATCGCCGTCCTCGGGCCCCGAGATGACCCGGGCGATGCCCTCCACCACGCCGGGCGCGCCGGGGAAGCCGGTCACGGTCTCGCTCACCGGCACGGAGGCGCCGCGCGCGTCATAGACGTCGGCCCGCCGCGCGGGGTCGGCCGCCCAGCGCACAGGGTCGAAGTGGCCCACGATCAGCACCGGGTAGGGCGGCAGGGCGGCGTACCGCTCGTAGGTGGCGCGCCGGGCCGGCACCCGCTCCAGCACGGACCGGTCGCCGCGCAGCAGGGCGAGCAGCTCGTCCAGGTAGAGGGAGAACACGTCGTCGCCGATCCCGGTCAGCTCCCCCGCGCGTACGGTGAAGGCCCGCAGCACCCAGAACGCCCGCATGTTCTCCGACCGCGCGGACTCCCGGTCGCGCACGACCGCGTTCCAGCGCTGGACCCGGGCCCGCATCTTGGCCTCCTTGCCCGGGTAACGCTGCGCGAAGCGGGCCCAGGCCCGCTCCCTGGCCTCGCGCTGCCGCTCCAGCAGCGCCTCGGTGTCGTCCTTCATGCCGCGCAGGCCCTCGATCAGGGCCTCGATCCGCGCGGGGTCCTCGCCGGGCCGGGGGATCGACACCTCGAACTCGTGGGGGCCGCGATGCCCGTACGTGCGGGCGAACTCGTCCCTGGTGATCTCCCCGCGCACCAGCCTGGACAGGCCCATCACCGGCCCCATGCTGGCCAGCTCGCCGTCGATGTTGACGCCGGTGAGCATGGCCTCGGCGTCCACCTCGCCCATCATCTTGCGCAGCCGGTCACGCGTGTAGACCAGCGTGGAGCCGCCCTGGCGCCCGGCGGCCTCCAGCATGCGGCAGGAGGTGACCATGTGCGGGCGGATCTCCCGCTCCCAGAGGCCGGCCAGCTCGGGGCCCGATCCGGTGGCGGCCACGCGCTCGCGCAGCTCCTCGCACCGCTGCTGGGAGGTGGCCAGGAAGGCGGGCATGGCCTTGAGGTTCGCCCGCACGCGGCGCTGGAGGTGCACGGCCATGGGCAGCACGCGCTTCATGATGCCCCAGCGCGACACCCGTACCATCGGCACGTCCAGGCTGGCCGGCACCTTGCCGAAGACCTGCTCGACCGCGCCGAGCCGGCCGCTCATGCCCAGGGCGCGGGCGACGGAGTGGACGACGCTCAGGTTCATGTAGAAGCGGCCGCCGATGTTGCCCACCAGGTCGAAGCCCGGCAGCGCCGAGGAGGACATGGCCTCCCTGATGAACAGGCGCACGAACGACCACGTGATCGGCGTCATCACGTCGGGGATGGCCTCGCCCAGGTTGCCGGCGGTCCACAGGTAGTCGCCCTTGAGGCTGTCGTTCCACTCCTCCAGCGGCGCCTTGAGCCCGGTGATCGGGCGGGCCTGCACGATGGCGAACGTGCCGCCGCGCCGGGTCCACTCCACGTCCATCGGGGTGCCGTACAGGTCCTGGATGCGCGCGCCGAGCCCGGCCAGCTCCAGTGCCTGGGCGTCGTCGAGCACGGGCGCGCCGCGCAGCTCCTCGGGGACCGGGCGCTCCTCGGTGCCCGCGGCGGTGCGCACGGTCATGACCTTCTTGTCGCCGGTGCGCGACTCGGTGACCGCGCCACCGGTCACGACGATCGCGTCCGGGGTGACCTGCCCGCCGACGACCGCCTCGCCGAGCCCCCAGGAGGCGTTGATGACGGTGGCGTCGCGGGCGCCGGTGACCGGGTCGGCGGTGAACATGACGCCGGCCGCGTCGGCGTCCACCAGCTCCTGGACCACCACGGCCAGCGCCACGTCCTCGTGCGGCACGCCGTTCTGGTCGCGGTAGGCGATCGCGCGCGCGTTCCACAACGAGGCCCAGCAGCGCCTCACCGCGTCGAGCAGGGCGTCGCCGCGGATGTTGAGGTAGGTGTCCTGCTGCCCGGCGAACGACATGCCGGGCAGGTCCTCGGCGGTGGCGGAGGAGCGTACGGCCACGGGCACGTCGTCGCCGAGCCCCTCGTACGCCCGCAGGATCTCCGCGGCGATCTCGCCCGGCATGTCATGGGCGGCGAACAGCGCCGGGATCGCCCCGGGATCGGCGGCGGCCGCCCGCAGGATCTCCTCCCGGAACCCGGCCACGAACGCCCGGTACGCCTCCGTCGTGACGTGGAAGCCACCGGGAACGGGCAGCCCGGCCCTGGTCAGCCGGGCCAGGGACGCACCCTTGCCGCCGGCGGTGGCGAGGTCGGCCGCGGCGTCGTCGAGAGGAAGAACGGCCCTCATTTGCCCTCCAACGAGAGCGCCAGCTTCCGCTGGGCGATCTCCACTGTGGTGTCGAGAAAGTCGAGAGTCGCCCGCGCGACGGCCTCGGCGTCGGCGGCGGGCAGCGGGCGGCCGGTGCTCAGGGTCCGCTCGATGGTGACGGCCACCAGCTCCGCGATCCGGTCGTCGGACGGCTTGGCTCCCGAGGGCAGGCCGTCCGGCAGGAACAGGTACCCGTAGACGATCGAGCTGACCACCATCAGGTAGTCGTCCGGATCGTCCCGCACCGCGCCGTGCTTGACCAGCTCGGCCACGTACGTGTCGAAGGACTCGCCGAGCTGGAACTGGCTCGTGCTCTCCTTCTTGCGGCGGCTGAGCTTGCCGAGGATCTCGGAGTCCGCGGACAGCACGGCCCGGAGCAGGGGCCGCCCCAGCAGCGCCCGGGCGTATTCCCCGAACAGCTCGCTCAGCGTGGCGGGCTCGCGCTCGCGCACCGCGGCCATCATGAGCACCCGCTCGCGGCGCAGCAGCGCGGCGAACATCTCGTCGCGCGTCTTCCAGTGCAGGTAGATGGTGCCCTTGGCGACGCCGGCCCGTCTGGCCACGTCGTCGATCGTGGTCTTGTCGTAGCCCCAGCGCAGCACCAGCTCGGCGACGGCGTCGAGGATCCGGTGCGCCCGCTCGAGCTGGCGCGCCGGATCCTGCGGCGGGCGTCCTGCCCTGGCCATAGTCCCACCCCATTTGTTTGACTGGATGAGACTATTTGGTCATTTAATTAATGGCAAGTTCACCGGAGCTTGCCCAGCAACGCCTCCGCCTCGGGAGCGAACGAGGGGTCCGCGGTCTCGACGGCCGTGACCAGCAGGCGGCGGGCCAGCTCCAGGTCGCCGCGCTCGTACCGGATCTCGCCGAGCCGGCAGGCGGCCTCGGCCACCAGCTCCGGCTGCTCGCTCAGCCCCAGCGTCAGCTCGTAGTAGCGCAGCGCCCCGTCGCGGTCCCCCAGCCAGTAGCAGAGCTCGCCGAGGTGCGCCGCCGCCATCCCCGACTCGGAGTCGCCCGCGTCGATGACCCGCTGGTACCAGGTGAGCGCCTCCGGGTAGTCCCGCCGCCGCTTGGCCAGCGCGCCCAGGTACATCGCGGCCAGCGCGCCGGCATGCCCCGCGCCCTCCTCGACGGCCCGGCGGTACCACCCGCTCGCCCGCTCCTCGTCCTCGTCGTGGTACGTCTGCCCGATCGCGATCATGGCCCGGACCGCGAGGTCGTCGTCACCCGCGTCCAGCACCCGCAGGTAGACCTGCCGCCCTTCCTCCACCTCGCCCGCGCCCACCAGCGCCTGCGCGAACACGCTCAGCGCGGTCGGCTCCCCGCTCCCGGCCGCCGCCCGCAGCGTGCGCAGCGACGCCTCGGTGTCGCCCTGGCGGCCCTGCAGCATGCCGAGCAGGCTGCCGAAGACGCCCTGCACGGGGCTGTCGGCGTCCCCGGCCTGCCGCTCCGCCAGGTTGTAGAAGGCCTCGGAGTCGCCCTCGGCGTCGAGCAGCGACAGCAGCCTGCCGCCGACCACGAACCGTACGTCGGCGTTCTCGTGCTCGTTCAGCCGCTCGTAGATCGCGCGGGCCTGCGCCGTCTCGCCCAGGCTCTCCAGCCGCTCGGCCACCCGCAGGTCGGTGAACGGGCCGGGACCGGCCAGCTCGTGGTAGCGCCGCACGGCCGCCGGGTCCTCGCACAGGTCGCCCAGCTCCCGGGCCTGCTCGGCGGCCCGCGGGCCCATCAGCTCCAGCACCTCGACGGCCACGTCGTGCTCGCCGCGCCGGCACGCCTGGTAGGCGAGGGCTTCGAGGTTGCTCAGAGCGGTTCGCGCGAGGTCGGTGCCGGTGCCGGCCGCCGCGGCGAACGCCCGGGCGGCGCCGAGCTGGTCGCCCTCCTCGTGCAGCCAGACGCCGAGCTGTACGCCGCCCCTGGCCACGCCGTCGCGGTCGCCGGACTCGACGGCCAGCCGCACCTCCCGACCGGCCTCCTCCGTGTCGCCCCGCTCCCGCAGGGCCCTGGCCAGGTCCACCCGCATGCTGGGCGTGGTGCCGGGGAAGCCGGTGTCGACGCCCCGGCCGTACAGCAGGGCCGCCTGCTCCAGGTCGCCCCTGGCCTTGCAGGCGTCGCCCCACGTCCAGTACGCCATGGCCACGGTCTCGGGGTCGCCGGTCGCCGCGGCGCGCTCGGCCTCCGCCGCCACGGCGTCGTGGTCCTCCTCCTGGAGCAGGTGGACCAGCAGGCGGCGGACGCATTCGAGGTCGCCGGCCGCGGCGCCCCCGGCCAGCACCCGCCGTACCCCGGCGGTGTCGCCGCGCTCCGCCAGAAGCTCGGCGGCGAGGGCCGCGGTGGCGGGCAGGGCGGCGGTGGCCGCCTCGATCGCGCCGTCGAGGTCGCCGCGGCGGTGGCGTACGACGGCGAGGTAGTGCCAGGCCGTCCCGGCCGTCCCCGGCACCTCGGTGGCGGGGAGGAGACACAGCTCGGCGCGGGAGTGGTCGCCCTCGTTGGACAGGACCGCGCCCAGCTCGACCCGGGCCTCGGCCGCGATCCCGGGCTCGCCCAGCTCGGCGACGATCCGGAGGAGCGGCTCGGCCGCGCCGCCCTCCAGCTGCCGCGCCCTGACCACCACCTCCCGCAACGCCCGCTCCCTGTCCTCGGGCGCGGATGCGGATGCGGGTGCGGATGCGGGTGCGGATGCGGGTGCGGACAGGGCGCGGCGCAGGCCCGGCAGGTCGTCGGCGTCGAGGGCGAGCAGCACGGCGGCCACCAGCGCCGACCCCGTGCGCCCGGTCAGCGCGGCCAGCGCGCCCTCCCGGTCGCCCTCCGCCGCCAGCACCCAGGGCAGCTCCTCCTCGGTGGCCCGGCCGAGCAGGTGGCGGGCCACGGCGGAGGAGTGCGCGTCGCCCTCCCCCGCCGCGGCCCGTTCCAGCGCGAAGCGGGCGGCCTCGGCGTCACCGGCCACCGTCAGGCATCGTCCCGCGGCCAGCATGGTCTCCGGCTCCGAGGCGGGATCGATGGCCGCCGCCCGCTCGAACGCCGCCTTCGCCGCCTCCAGCTCCCCGGTCCCGGCCAGCAGCGTGCCGAGCAGGCGCTCGGACTCCCCCGTCACCGCGGGCGGCGCCGCCGTCATGGCCGCGAGCGCGCCCTCGGTGTCACCGTGCTCGTGCAGCCAACCGGCAAGCCGCAACGTCACCTCGTCCGCCCCGAACGTCGCGGAGGCGGCCAGCCACTCCCGGGCCTCCTCGGCCCGCCCGCAGGCGACCAGCGACTCGCCGAGCATCGTCAGCAGCTCGTCATCGGCGTCCGGCACTCGGGCGAGCACCTCGGAGTTCTCCGGGGAGCGCGCCTGAGAGTGCGTCTGGGAGAGCGCCCGGGAGAGCACCTCCACCGCCTCGGCATGCTCCCCGAGCTCGCGCAGGATCTGGCCGGCGGAGCGGAGCGCCACGCCGTTCAGGTGGCCGTCCTCCCCCAGCGCCCCAATGAACGCCGCCACGGCCCCGCGCCGGTCGCCCGCGTCACCGCGCAGGGCACCGAGGAAACAGCCGGCCCGCTGCCGGTCCTCCGGCCGCCCGGCCGCGGCGACCAGCGAGAGCGCCGCGTCGGCGGCGGCCGTCTCGCGGGTGCGCTGCCAGGCGTGCGCGCACTCCATGGCCAGCGCGACGGCCATCGCGTACGCGTCCCCCTCGGGCAACGCCCGCGCCGCCGCCGCGAAGTCCCGGTCGAGCAGCAGCCTGCCGAACGCCCCGACCTCGTCGTCGGCCAGGGCGAACGTGGCCCGCGCGCCCTCCATGTCGTCGAGCCTGACCCTGGTGAACCCCAGCGGCAGCGCGGCCCGCGCCCGCTCCCCCTCGGCGATCAGCCGCTCGTGCAGGCGGCACGCCGCCAGCAGGTCGCCCTGCCTCTCGTACAGCGCCACCAGGTCCGCGGCGGCCTCGATCCGCAGCCCCTTGTGCCCGGTCCCGAGCACCGACTCGTACGCGGCCCGCGCCTCCCCCGGCGCGCTCTCCGCGACGAGCCCGCCCAGCAGGTACGCCACCCACGGCGCCAGCGCCGGATGCCCGTCCGCGCTGGCCCGGCGCAGCAGCTCGACCGCCTCGTCCGTGCCCGTCAGCACGTCCCTGCAGATCACCGCCGTGTACGACAGCGCCAGCGGATCCCCGGACTCCGCGGCCGTGCGGAACATCCCGGCCGCGTCCGACAGGTCGTACCCGATCGAGGCCAGCACCTGCGCGAACACGGCGGTGCCGATGGCCGAGACGGCCGGGTCGGGGTGGTCCATGGCATCGCGGTACCGGAGCAGGCCCTCCTCCCTGCCCAGCCGCTGGTGGTCGAGCATCGCGCCCAGCACGGGGTGCGGCTCCGCGCCCGACTCGCGCAGCAGGTGCAGCAGGAAGGCCGCGTTGAACCCCTGGAGCACGTCGTCGCCCTCGGCCACGTACGCCAGCAGCTCGTCGGCCTGCTCCCGGTCCCCCTCGCCCAGCTCCAGCTCCGCCAGCGCCACCATGGCGCGCGGCGACTGCTCGGCGGCCCCGGAGTCGGCGGCCCGGCGCAGCAGCCGCCTGGCCTCGGCCAGCTCTCCGGCCCTCAGGCGGGCCAGGCCGTCGTCGGTGTCCTGGAGCGCCTGCTCCTCGACGGGGTCGGCCAGCGGCTGCTGCCTGGCGGCGTGCTCCAGGAGCAGCGCGGCCTTGAACGCGGCGTCGGGATCCTCGTGCCGGGACGCCAGCGCGGCCAGCTCCATGATCTCGTCGTGGACCTCGGGGTGCTGTTCGAGGAGCAGGCCGAGCAGGGTGACGCAGACGGAGGCCCACTCGTCCTCGCCCGCCTCCAGCACGGCGCGCAGCGCGGCCAGCGCCGCGGCGGTCTCGCCGGCCTCGGTGTGCATCTGGGCCAGGCATGCCTGGGCCTGCACGACGTACTCGCGCTGGCCGCTGGCGATCACCCGGCGGAAGATCGCCTTGGTCTCCTCCTCGTCGCCGAGCTGCGCGGTCACCTTGGCCAGCTCGACGAGCGAGGGCAGCCGGATGTCGGGCCTGGGGTCCTCGGCGGCCACCCGGTAGGCGGCGGCGGACTCGGCGTACTCGCCCAGGTCCACCAGCACCGCGCCGAGCAGCTTGTGCGCCAGGGCGTGGTGGTCGGGGTGGCCGACGGCGATCGCGTGCTCGCACATCTCGCGGGCCGAGCCGAACTCCTCGGCCTCGGCGTACATCTGGTAGAGCCGGAACGCCGACTGCGCCACCACCTCCGGGTCCCCGCAGGTCAGCAGCTCCCGGAAGTCGTCCTCGTCCTGCGCCGCGTCGTACAGGTCACGCGCCGAGGCCGGGTCCTGGTGGAACTCGGGCAGCTCCAGCCGCGCGGCCAGCTCGGCCACGGCGGGGCTGTTACACCTGCGGGCCCGCTCCAGCGCCGCCTGAGCGCCCGGCGCGTCCCCCATCTGCGTGAACACCAGCACCAGCGCCGTGTCCGCGAGCGCGGCCACCTCGAAGTCGGCCCCGTCGGAGGCGATCATCAGCACCCGGTGCGCCGCCGCCCACTCCTCGGCGTTGACCAGCATCATCCCCATGGCGATGGCCGAGCGCTGGCCGAACACCGGGTCACCCGACTGGATCACCGATCTGTGCGCCGCCTCGGCGCCGTCCAGGTCCCCCTGCTCCTGGAGTAACCCGGCCAGCAGGTGGGACGCTTCCGGGTCTCCCGTGGCCGCGATCTGCCTGAACAGCGCCGCGGCCTCATCGAGATCTCCCGCTTTCCAATGGTTCATGGCCGCGTCGAGCTGTTCTGACGCCATCGCTCACTCCAAGGTCATCCAACAATGTGAAAAAGCTACACATGTGTCACTCTCGTCACACCGCATTCCGAGATCTCCTGTCCTCCCGCCGGGAACTACGGGAGCGCCGTAGCGTAGTGGTCATGGCGAAGGCGTTCTGGATCGATCAGGAGTTCGACAGGGACCGTGACGGGCGCTATGCCGTACACGTGCGCAAGAACCTGGACGAGTTCGAATGGGGCGACATCGCACCCGTACGCTTCGCCTGCACGGCCTGGCGCCTGGCCACGCCGCCGTCACTGACCCCCGGCTACGTCCGGTGGGACCGGCGCATCCTGGAGGCGACCTGCCACCGCAACACCTGGGACGGCACGCTCTACGCGCGCATCCGGGTCGTCTCGCCGCTGCCGGAGGAGCTGCGGCGCTCGCGGACGTGGTGGCGCGACCGCGGCTGGCTGGGCTGGCAGGAGACCTTCGGCCAGTACGTCGATCCGACCCAGCAGGACCTGGCCCGGATCCCGTTCCTGCGGGCCACCCTGCTCGTCGAGGCGCCGGTCCCGCTCGACGACCTGCCCCCGGAGCCGGAGGGCCCGCACGAGGAGGTCGAGCAGAGCGCCCACCGGGCGGTGACGGTCCTGGCCCGCGAGCTCAACGCCCTCGTCTCGCCCGTCCTCGACCAACTCACCTGACTCCCTCCCCACCCGAGCCCCCGAGCACCTGACCGCCCGAGCCCCCGAGCCCCTGAGCACCCGACCGCCGTTCCCCTCCGCTGGATCCGGCCGCCCATCTCCTTCCCGAAGGACCCCGGCCGAAGTGCGGCGGGAAAGGGCCGGGCGGCGGGCGACGCGCTACGCGCCGGTCGCCCCGTCGATCAACTCCCGCAGGATGTCCAGGTGCCCGTTGTGCCGGGAGGTCTCCTCGGTCATGTGCCCGATCACCCACCTGAGCGTCAGATGGCCCTCGCGGCTGTCGACCCCCTTCGACCGCTCATCCAGGGAAACCCCCTCGATCAGCCCCCGCACCTTCTGACACTGCGCCTCGTACTCGGCGACGACCTCCGCCAGCGGCCTCCCCAACGCCACCGTGAACTCGGCATCCGGATCCTCGTCGGTCCACGGCCCCCGGTCCTCACCACCGAGGAACATCACCTCGAACCAGTAGTGCTCGTTCCACCGCAGGTGGTTCACCAGCCCCGAGATGGTCATCAGCGGTGACGTCGCCAGCGGCGCCCGCCTGGCGTCCTCGTCGCTCAACCCCTTGCACTTCTCCACCACCGTGGCCCGCGCGTAGTCGTGAAAAGTGAGCAGTGTGGCGCGCTCGTCCCATGTGTCGGGAGTGTCAGTCCTATCCATCGCACCAGCATGCCTGATCCTTCCGTGGGTAGCAGAGGTCCATGAGAACGCCGCTCGTCGTGCTGGTGACGGCCCTGGTCGTCAGCGCTTGCGCCGTGGACACGGCCTCGCCCGCGCGGGCGGCCGAGCGTTTCCACGCCGCCCTCTCCGCCCATCAGGAGGAGGCCGCGTGCGGGATGCTCGCCCGCAAGACCGCCGACAAGCTGCCCGACCCCGGCCAGACCTGCGCGGACGCGCTCCGGGAGCTGCGGCTCGGCCCGGGCGGGCGGGTCACGGAGGTGAGCGTGTGGGGCCAGGAGGCGCAGGTACGGCTGGCCGGCGACACGCTCTTCCTGCACCGCTTCACCGACGGCTGGCGGGTCAAGGCCGCGGGGTGCGAGCCGGTTCGCGACCTCCCGTACGACTGCGAGGTGGATGACTGATGCGCGTGATGTTCACGCTGACCATGCTGGTGATCGTGGTCGGCCTGGCGGGGTTCTACACGCTGGGGTGGTCGAAGCTGTGAGGTGGCTCAAGGAGAACTCCCTGGCGCTGGCCTTCCTGATCATGTTCCTGCTGGCCGTGGGCGGGCAGGCGGTGGCCGGGATGATGGAGTACAACGACCGGCAGCTGGCCGAGGGGGCCGAGCCCGTCTCACTCCTGCAGTACGTGGCCTCCTCCGCGTACGCGGTGAACGTGGCGGAGAACTGGCAGTCGGAGTACCTGCAGTTCTTCCTGTTCATCATGCTCACCGTCTGGCTCGTCCAGAAGGGCTCACCGGAGTCCAAGCAGCCGCACATGGCCGGGGCGGAGTCGGACAAGGACCAGCAGATCGGCCGCTACGCCGGCGACCACTCCCCGCGCTGGGCCAGGGCCAGGGGGTTCAGGCTGTGGCTGTTCAGCAACTCGCTCGGGCTGGTGATGGGGACCATCTTCCTGCTGTCGTGGCTGGCGCAGTCGGTGGCGGGGCAGGCGGCGTACAACGCCGAGCGGCTCGGTGACCTGCGCGACCCGGTCTCGTGGGGTTCGTACGTCACCTCGCCCGAGTTCTGGGACCGCAGCCTGCAGAACTGGCAGTCGGAGCTGCTGGCCGTGCTGTCGATGGTGGTGCTGTCGATCTATCTGCGCCAGCGGGGCTCACCGGAGTCGAAACCGGTCGGGGCGGCTCACACGGCGACCGGGGTGGAGGGCTGACCGGTGACCACGGCGACGACGCGGGTGCCGGGCGCGAAGGCTCCCTGCCGGGCGAGGTCGACGATCCCGTAGAGCATCTTCGCCACGTAGACCGGCTCGACCCGATATTTCGCGATAAATCCGTCCAAGGCGGGGGTCGACCTGGCGTACCCGCCGAAGTGATAGTCCAGGTTGATCGACCAGTTCGACCACGTACGCCGGTACGCCTCCCTCTGCAACCTGGCCACCTCCCCCTCCAGGAACCCACCCCCCTTCAGCACCGCGAACCCGAGCGCCCGCTTCCCCTCCGGCAGCCCCGCCGAGATCCCCGCCAGCGTCCCCCCGGTCCCGACCGGACAGCAGATGACGTCGTACGGGTCCGCGTCGATCTCTCCCGGCAGCTCCGCGCAGCCCCGCACGGCCGCCGCGTTGCTCCCGCCCTCCGGCAGGATCGTCACGTCCTCACCCCAGCGCGCCCGCAGCCCGGCCAGCACCTCCTCGGTGTGCTTGCGCCGGTAGGAGGCCCGGTCGAGGTAGGTGATCGTCATGCCGCAGGCCACCGCGCGGGCCAGCATCGGGTTCAGCGGCAGGTGCTCCTCGCCCCTGATGACCCCGATGGTCTCGATCCCGTGCCGCGCCCCGGCCTCGGCCACCGCCCTGATGTGATTGGAGTAGGCGCCGCCGAAGGTCAGCAGCCGGGAATGGCCCAGGTTGTACTTGAGCTTGCGCGGTTTGTTGTCGTCGTTCTTCAGGAACACCCGGACCTGACCGAGCCCTGGAACCAGGAGCTCCTCCATGGCGCTAGTCTACGGTCGGGCCTTTGTTGAGGAGTGTTCGATTATGCGCGTTGTTGAAGCTTTTCGTGCCGCCTTCGGCGCGTCCCCCCAGACCGTCTGGCATGCGCCGGGCCGGGTCAACCTGATCGGTGAGCACACCGACTACAACGACGGCTTCGTGCTCCCGTTCGCGGTGCCGTGGGGCGTGACGGCGGCCCTCACGCCGCGCACCGACGGGACCGTCCGCCTGCTGTCCCTCCAGTCCTCCTCCGGCGAGCCGGTCACCATGGCCACCCACGAGGAGTCCAAGGGCTGGACCCGCTACGTGGTCGGCGTCCTCGAGATGCTCGGCGACCGCGTCTCGGGCGCCGACATCGCGATCGACGGCGACGTCCCGCAGGGCGCCGGGCTGAGCTCCAGCGCGGCCCTGGAGGTGTCCGTCGCCTCGGCCCTCAACGACGTGCACGACCTGGGCATGACGCCCATGGAGCTCGCCCTGCTCAGCCAGAAGGCGGAGAACGACTTCGTCGGCATGCCCTGCGGCATCATGGACCAGGCCGCCTCGGCGCTGTCCAAGGAGGGGCACGCGCTCTTCCTCGACTGCCGCTCGCTCGGCTCCCGCAACATCCCGCTCGACCTGGCCGCCCACGGCCTGAGCATGCTCATCATCGACACGCAGGTGCACCACGAGCACGCGGGCGGCGAATACGCCAAGCGCCGCGCCGAGTGCGAGTCGGCGGCCCGCAAGCTCGGCGTCGCCGCCCTGCGCGACGTCACGGACCTGGCGGGCGCGCTGGCGCAGCTCAAGGGCGACGAGCGCAAGCGCACGGAGCACGTCGTCACGGAGAACCACCGCGTGGAGGCCCTCGTCGGCCTGCTGCGCGCGGGTGCCGTCACGGAGATCGGCGCCCTGCTCAACGCCTCCCACCTGTCACTGAGGGACCTGTACGAGGTGTCGTCGCCCGAGCTGGACGTGGCCGTGGAGGCGTCGATCAGGGGCGGGGCGCGCGGCGCGCGGATGACGGGCGGCGGGTTCGGCGGCTCGGCGATCGCGCTGGTGCCGGTGGAGCGCCTGGACAGCGTCCAGGAGTCGGTCTCCGCCGCGTACGCCGAGCGCGGCTTCCAGGCCCCCCGCTTCCTCCCGGCCACCCCGGCCCCCGGCGCCCGCCGCCTGGCCTGACCCGCACGTGCCGGGCCGGAGGAGTCACCTCCGGCCGGCGCGAGGTCAGAGGGGCGGGAAGTTCGGCGGGCGGCGCTCCAGGAAGCTGGCGACGCCCTCCGCGAAGTCCGGCCGCCCGAACGAGGCGATCATCTCCTGGGTGGCCGTCTTGGCCGACTCCTCCAGCGTGGCGTCCCAGTCGTGCCACACCTGCCGCTTGATCACCGCCATCGAGGCCGGCGAGCTGTGCAACGCAACGTCCCGGGCGTACTCGCGCACCTCGTCGAGCAGCCGCTCTCCCGGCACCGCCCGGTTGGCCAGCCCCAGCTCGTACGCCTCCCGCCCGGTGAACACCCGCCCCGACAGCAGGATGTCCATCGCCCGCTGCTGCCCCATGACGCGCGGCAGCACCCAGGAGAGCCCGTACTCGGCGACCAGCCCCCGGCGCGGGAACGCCGTCGTCCACTTGGCCTCCTCGGCCGTGAAGACGAGGTCACAGACGAGCGCGTGCACCATGCCGAGCCCCGCGCAGGCCCCGTTGACGGCCGCGATGATCGGCTTGCGGATCGTCGTGGGGAAGGTGTTGGGGCGCGGATCGGGCACCTCGTCGTACGAACCGCCCTGGATGGCGGTCAGCGTCTTGAAGTCGGCCCCGGAGCAGAACCCCTTGCCCGCGCCGGTGACCACCACGACGCGCACCCTCGGATCCTGCTCGGCCTCCGCCAGCAGGTCGAAGTAGCGCCGTCCCATGGCATCGGTCCAGGCATTGAGCGTGTCGGGCCGGTTGAAGGTCAGGGTGAGCACACCCTGGTCGTCGAGCGTCGAGAGCACGAGTTCCGCCATGCCCTAACAGAAGCATGTTCTAGGCAGGGAAGGCAAGGATACGGTGATCGGGTGAATCGAGATCTGGTGTGGGACGGGTGCCACAACGTACGCGATCTGGGCGGCCTGCCGGCCGGGGACGGGCGGCGTACGCGCTGGGGGGCGGTGGTGCGCTCCGACACGCCCGACCGGCTCACCCCTGCCGGATGGGCGGCGGCAGCGGCCCACGGCGTACGCACGATCATCGACCTGCGCACCCCCGGCGAGCACCACGCCGCCCCCGGCCACCGGCCGCCCGGCATGACCGTCGTCAGCGTGCCCCTGGACCGCCCCGACGATCCCGGCCGCGAGATGTACGGGACCCCGCTCTACCTGCGCCCGTTCCTGGAACGCTGGCCGGACCGCTGCGCCCGCGCCCTGCGCGCCATCGCGCAGGCGCCGCCCGGCGGGGTGCTGGTGCACTGCGTGGCGGGCCGCGACCGTACCGGCCTGATCGCCATCCTGCTGCTCACGCTGGCCGGCGTCGCGCCGTCCACCATCCTCGCCGACTACGAGCGCTCGGCCGCCCGCCTGCGCACGCTCTACGCCCTGCTCGGCCAGCCCGACAACGCCCTCCGCGTCGAATCCCGCCTGACCACCGCCGGAACCACCACCTCCGAGGTCGTCCTGGCCCTGCTGTCAACCCTGGACATCGAAACCACCCTGACCGCCGCCGGCCTGACCCCCTCCGACCTCACCACCCTCCGCACCCGCCTCACCACCCCCGCCCCCTGACCACCCCCCCCCACCCAGCAGCCCACCTGATCGCTCTCCCCGCGCTGCCGCCAGCCACCCCAGGGGGACCTTGGAGGCGGAGGCGGCTCAGCACCAGCCCGGTCCACCGCCCTACCCACGCACCTGATCATCCCTGCCCGCACGGCCGCCGGCCGCCTCAACGGGCCCCACCAAACCAGGAGCGGCTTCCCCGGGACGGGACGGAACGGGACGGGACGGTCAGCGGTGGTGGACGAAGGCGGGGGTGAGGACGCGGGTGTCGTAGTAGCGGTGGAAGACAGGCGTGGCGCCACCCGACAGCGGCGGCACGATCCACGACCAGTCGGCCGGGCAGACCCGCCCCGCCTTCTCCTCCCGCTCCAGGTGCGTCAGAAAGCGACGCGACTCCGTGTGGTGATCGGTCATCGTCACCCCCGCCAGCTCGAACGAGTGCAGCACCGCCACGTTCAGCTCCACCAGCGCGTGGTCCCGCCACAGGGACCGCTCGGTGGAGGTGTTCAGCCCGAGCCGCTCCGCCACCACCTTGAGCTGGTCGTACCGATCCTCGTCGGCCAGGTTGCGGGCGCCGATCTCGGTGCCCATGTACCAGCCGTTGAAGGGCGCGCAGGGATAGCAGATGCCGCCGATCTCCAGGCACATGTCCGAGATGGCCGGTACGGCGTGCCAGCGCAGCCCCAGCTCCGCGAACCACGAATAGTCGGGGTGCACCAGCGGCACCTCCAGCACGGCGTCTCCAGGCAGGTTGCACAGGAGCGGGTCGCCGAGCGGCGGCTGGATGACGAGCGGCAGCACGTCGAACCGGCCGCCCCGGCCGCGCCACCCCAGGGCGGAGGCGGTCTCCGTGAGCGCCACGTTGCGCGGATCGCCCACGACGCCGTCGGGGGTGCGGTACCCGGCGTAGCGGATGAGCTGGTCGTTCATGATCCAGGGACCGCGCAGGGCGGGGGTGTCGGGGGGCAGGACGGTGATGACAGGCCTGATCTTGCCGCTGCCCGTGGCCTCGCGCAGGTGGGCCACGCATTCGAGGGCCACCCCCTCGGCCGAGCCCACCTCCCGGCGGTCGCGCACCTTCAGCGAGCGCCAGTACAACCGCCCGATGCACCGGTTGCTGTTGCGCCAGGCCACCCTGGCCCCGAACTCCAGCTCCTCGTACGTGTGCGTGTAGGTCCCGTAACGGGCCACGTCCCTGGCGATGTCGCGCAGGCGGGCGTACAGGCCTCCGGCGGAAGGGTTCTCGGCGTGGAAGAGTTTGATGAAGCGCTCCGCCTCGCGGAGGTCGGTGGTGCGCTCGATCACCGCCTGGGCGGCGAGCGCGTCGAAGGGACGAAGGGACCTGATCCAGGTAGGCACGCGGCAACCAGCACTTCTCCGTCACGGATCGTCCCGCCGATTCCGGGTCGGCGACACGTCCTGGTGGTGGCGCCCTCTCCTCGCCACCGTCACGACTTCCCGCGGCTCCGGCCACGCGAGCGACCGGAGCTCCCATTTTTCCGTGCCCCGGCCTGTCTTGTCCCGCGAATCGAAAAACGTGTGATCATCACATTACATAGCGTGAAATGGCGGACGCCCCCGAGATTCCCGGAGACGCCCGCCCCGGAAAGGTCACCTCTTGACGACGTCGTCCCACACGCAGGTGAGGTGGATGACGCGCTTGTGGTGCCAGCGCTTGCCCGCCACCTTGCCCCGCACCTTCGCCGGCAGCTCTCCGGCTGGAACGCTGATCGCCAGCCGGTCGGCGGGCACGACCATGACGCCGTCCTCGACGACGGTCTCGGCGAGCTCGGGCTCGATGAACTGTTCGTCGACGAGCTCGGCGACCTTGGCCTTGGAGAACCTCACGGCCTCGCCGTCACTCGTCCAGCACGTGAGCCTGCCGCTGTACAGCACCGGCTTGTCCGGCTTGTGAACCTTGACCTTCTCGCCGTGCCCGCCGTGCACCCTGACCGGCCCGTCGTCCGCCAGCGCTGACCCGGCCATACCGCCCAGCCCGAGCACGACCGCCGTGGCGACGATCGCGAGGCGTCGCTTCACCATTGGGATCTCCTCCCCGAGACGATTTCGACGCTCCCGAGAGTGCCGCGCCGCGCCTGAACCGAGCCTTAAGACAGCCGAAGAGATCTTCAGGTTGGAACGGCTCCCATCCGGCCTCTTCACCGATCACGGCCCGAGCACACCGTCCACCGGCCGGCCATGGACCCGGGCCTCGGGAACGCCGACCAGGCCGGGCAGTGGCTCCCGGAACGCCTCAGGCCCCACCCCTTGAGCAGGGAATGGGGCCTGAACGGTGCTCCACTCGGACGAATCTGGCGGTAGCGCAGGCTACGCCGGTTCAGCGCTCAGCAGCTCTTGGTCTTCTGGTACGGCTTCCGGTCCTGGGTCGCCACGATGGACTCGTAGACCTTTCGTCCCGAAGTGATCCGGCGGCAGTTCGAGTCACGGGCCCACGACCACGCCACCTTGACGCTCACGGAATCCTTGCAGTTGTTGGTAACCCTGGCGGTGGTCTTGACCATCACCTCGTTGAGGCTGTTCCGCTTGCCCGTGTACTCCCTGTACACGTAGGTGTCGACGCAGGACGGGACACCGGCAGCCTGGGTGGAGCCGGTTGCCTGGGCGATACCGGCAGCCTGGGCCGGGGCGGCGAACCCGGTCGCCAGGGCGGCGCCCACGAGGGCCACGCTCAGAAGACGCATTGGACGCATGGGAAGTCTCCAGTTCCTGTGGTGCAGAGATAGGTGCTGTTGTTCTTCGGACGGCCACGGGTCTGGTCCCACCGCTCTCCCTGTCCAGGAAGCCGCTCGACCCGCCGTCTGGCAAAGGACGTTAGAGAAGGCGGGTATAGCAGCGGTATGTTCCCATCGGCCGGGACCCCGCCTGCCGCGCAAGCTTCTCCGGGGAGCCGTGGACCCGAGGGGAAACCCCCGTCCATCTCGGCCACGGATGCGATCGGATCGGCGGAGACACCGGCACCAGGAAGTCGCCTCGGGCGCTCGCCCTGCCGGCCCTCACGGTCGCGGAGCGCAAGCGGCACCGACCCGCCAGAACGCTCAAGGCTGGTGGCCGGTGGGACATGCGGGTTCTGCGCGCGATCACCAGGTCTGCGGAGCTGAGTTCGCCGGCGGCCATCGGGCTCTCCGCGGTATCGGCTCTCATGCCGACCTCAACACCGACCAGGCCGGGCAGGAGCCCCGTTCGACCCCCGGAACGACTCAGGCCCCCTGTCCTTGATTTAGGAAGGGGGCCTGAGCTCTGTCGTCTTCAGCTCTGCCGAAGCTCCCGCGATAGGACTCGAACCTATAACCTGCCGGTTAACAGCCGGCTGCTCTGCCGTTGAGCTACGCGGGATTGAGTTGTTTGCCCACTTCGCCGGGGCCGTCGGGCCCCTTCGCTGTGCGCAGGAATAGATTAGCGCACTCCGGGAGTGCGTGTCGCATCGCGAGCGGGGTAGGCCCGGAGACAGCGGAGGTGGAAAATGCGTTATCGGATGACATTCGCTGTTGGTCTGGCCATCGGCTACGTGCTGGGCAGCCGGGCCGGCCGCGAACGGTATGAACAGATCAAGCGGACGGCCCAGCGCGTCGCCGACAACCCCCGGGTGCAGGAAGTGGCCGGGGTGGTCGGGGCGCAGGCGTCGAAGTTCGCCGGGATGGCCAGGACGAAGATGGGGGACACGCTGCAGCAGCGGATCCCGTTCCTCCACTCCGACGGGCACCAGCCCGAGACCGGCACCGGCTGGCCCGACGAGGACGCCGTGGACCAGAAGGCCCGCGAGAGCGGCATCCCCTACTGACGACGGGGCATGGGCGTGCGGAGGCCGAAGTCGCGTTCGACAAGTAACGTGCGCAGGCCGGAAGAGTCACACGCCCATGCTGCGCCGCACGCCCTCCAGGGCCTGCTCGGCCTGCGCGCGCAGGCCGGGGTCCTCGGGGTCGAGCCCGTCGTCGAAGACGAACGTCCACCCGAGCATCTCGCCGCCCGGCCGGCGCCGGGCCACCAGCCGCACCCCGCCCCTTCCGGGCAGGCTGACGTGCTTGTTCACCACGATCGTGGAGTTGACGCGCTCCCGCACGGTCTCGGGCAACATGCGCGGCTCGGAGATCCGCTCGAAGTGCCGGACGCCGTCCATGGTCAGCACGCGCACCCCCTCCTCGTCCCACGACGCCTTGTCGATGTGCTCGTACGGCACCCGCGTCCCGTCCGACAGGTGGAGCGCGAGGTTCGTGGCCACCACGAAACCGTCATTCGCCGCGGCGAAGGTCAGCACCCGCTCCCCCTGCTCGATGGTCAGGGACTTGCGCACGTCGGCGGGCAGGCGGTGGAAAAGGCTCATTCCACCACCGTATCGGCGAGCAGGTCGAGGGTGAGCGCCGCGCTCCACGAGAAGTCCCGGCAGCCGCGCCCGCTGCCGTCGAAGGGGTCGAAGCACTCGCGGAAACCGGCCTGCCGGACCAGCCGCAGGGTGCCGTTGGTGAGCTGCTGGCCGAGCTGGTCGAGCGAGTGCACGGCGGCGGCCCTGCGCAGCAGCCAGTTGGTGTTCACCCAGGAGGGGCCGCGCCAGTAGCGCGTACGGTCGAACTGGGCGGCGCGGATCTCGCAGCTCGGCACGGGATAGCCGGTGGCCCCCATGAACCTGGCCGACTCCAGCACCTCCACGGCGGCGTGCAGGCGGTCGGTGGGCAGCCCCGGGTCCAGCAGCGGCCCGAACGCGCCGACGGTGCACACCCGGATGAGCCGCCCCGCGCGCAGGTCCCTGGCGTAGAAGCAGCCGTCCCACAGGCGGTCGAGGAGGGCCTGCCGGATGCGCTCGGCGTGCTCGGCGATGGGCACGGGATCGGCGCCGGCCAGCGGCGCCAGCTCCGCCAGGGCCAGGCAGGAGGCCAGCCAGATCCCGTTGAACATGGGGTCCTCGATGGCGAACGGGTGCTCGTCGCGCAGGTATTCGGGGCTGTAGCCGGCGTCGCGGTAGCGCATGGCCAGCCAGACGTAGCGGTCGTGGTCGCTGTCGGGGTGGCGCTCCTCCATCTCGACGTTGCGGTAGCCGTACCGGATGACCGGCAGCGCGTTCAGCGGCTCGTCCCAGGCCGGGCTGTCGTCCATGCCCGACTCCCAGGGATGCACGATCGCGGCCAGTCCGGCGCCGCCCAGGTCGCGGGCCGAGGCGAGGTAGGCGTGCTGGGCGGCCAGCGCCGGGTACGCCTCCCTGACGAACGCGGCGTCGCCGGTGTGCCGGTAGAGCCACCACAGCGCCAGCGCGTGCAGCGGCGGCGCGGTGAGCCCGGATGTGAGCACGTGCGGCGCGGCGGCGTGCTCCTGCGATCGCCACACGGAGGGCCCCGGGAAGTACGCCTCGCGCGTGTGGAAGACGATGTGCGGCACCATCCCGGTCGCCCACTGCCCGCGCAGCAGGCTGAGCAGCTCGTCGCGGGCCCGGTCCGGCCGGTGCCTGGCCAGGCCGATGACGACGAACGCGGAGTCCCAGCTCCATTGGTGCGGATAGAGACCTGGTGCGGGCACGGTGCCAGTGCCTGTCCAGTTCGCCTCGAGCACGGCCAGCGCCTCACGCCCGAGCGCGGCATCGTCAACCGCCGGCCGCGCCTCCATCACCCAACTATGACTGGGGATGCCTCAGGAAGCTATGTCCTCTTGGCCCACTTCGACAGGAGCATGCCGCCCAGCGCCACGGCGCCGATGATGAGACCCCACTTGAGCAGCGTGAGGGCGAAGCCCACGAGGGGGCCGAGGAGTACGAGCGCGGCGACGACGGCCGCGATGATCAGAAGTATGCGTCCCATGCCTGCAACGCTAAGAGATCGTTAAGCCGTTTGCAGGCGAGGCGGGGTTGAATCAGGGACAAGTCAGGGGAACCCCCGAGCCAAAGGAACTAAAGCCCTCAGACCCGCCGTTGAGGCGGTATAACGGGGGCATCGGGGGGCCTCTTCACGGGGAGCGTGATGAGCCTGGGACCACCAATGAGCAGGGAAGGCGCGGAGCATGCGCTGCGCGCTCGAGCCGACGAACGCGATCGCATCTCCGGCGACCTGCTCGATCTCGAATCCCACACGACCTACCAGTTGTTGAAGGGAGCCTCCTTACGCGGGGCGACCGAACGGCGCTGGGCCGCGGCGCAGGAGTCCCTGGCCGGGCTGTGGTCGCTGTACGACGCCTACCGCGCGGTGCTGCGCGACGCCGAGCAGGTCAGGGCGGCCCGCACCCGGATGGGCGCCGACCAGCTCGCCCGGCTCACCGAGCTGCTGGTGGGCACGTCCGTGGTGGTGCGGGCGGCCACCAAGCCGGTCGAGCAGCGCTCGCTGATCCCCCAGGCCGACCAGCGGCTGACGCTCGACGAGACCGTGGCCCGGATGGACGCCGCCTTCCGCGAGGTCACGGCGACGCTCAACGACATCGACGCGGTGTGGAACGCCGTGCTGCCCCGCCTCGACGGCACCGACGCCGACCTGCGCCGGATCCGTGAGCTGGAGCGCGAGCTGGGCGAGGCCGCCGACCTGGGCGGCCAGGAGGCGGAGCTGAAGCGGCTGCGCGCGACGGTGGTCGAGGACCCGCTCGGCGCGGCCGTCGAGCAGGACCTCGACCGGCTGGCCCGCCTGCTGGCCGGCGCCCGCGCGGAGGCCGAGCTGGCGGTGGTGGTCAAGGGCGAGTACGCCAGGCGCCGCGAGGACCTGGTGGCCGCGCTGGACCGGGTGCGCGCGGCCGAGAGCGAGGCCAGGCTGGCCCACGGCGCGGTCGTGGTCAAGATCGCCCTGCCGCCCCAGGCCCAGCCGCGCAGCCGGGTCGACGCGCTGGCCGCCGGGCTGGACGCGCTCGACGCCTCGGCCGACGCCTGGGTGCTGCGGGCCAAGCGGCTGTCGGCGCTGGAGGGCGAGGCCCGCCAGGCGGCCGAGCAGGCCCAGGCCATCGCGAAGGCGCTGTACGGGCTGGTCGGCCGCCGTGACGAGCTGCGCGGGCGGCTCGGCGCCTGCCAGGTGATGGCGGTACGCAAGGGCCTGGCCGAGGACCCGGCCACATCGGAGCTGTACGAACGGGCGCGCGTGCTGTTGTGGAGCGCGCCCTGCGATCTGACGACGGCGGCCGCGGCCGTCGAGAACTACCAGCGCGCGATCCACGGAGGTAAGCGATGACCCGCTGCGCGCAGCCGGGCTGCACCGGGACGATCGAGGACGGCTACTGCGACCTCTGCGGCCACGCCGAGGTCTCACCACCCGTGCCCGCCCAGGTCCCCGCCCAGACGTCCACCCAGGCGTCCGGCCCGTCCTCGGAGCCCTTCCGGACCCAACCGGCGGGCAGGTCGATGAGCTCCCCGGCGAGCAGCGGCAGGTCGCGGGCGGGTGTGCTGGCCACCATCGCCGACCTGCCGTCGGTGCCCTACCGCGACCCGTCCACCGCCGTGATGGCCAACCCCGAGGTGCCCGAGGAGAAGAGGTACTGCGCCAACCCGGCGTGCGGGCAGCCGGTGGGGCGCTCCCGCGAAGGGCGGCCGGGGCTGACGGACGGGTTCTGCCCGCACTGCCGTACCCAGTTCTCCTTCACCCCCAAGCTGGGCAAGGACGACCTGGTGGCGGGCCAGTACCGGGTGCTGGGCTGCCTGGCGCACGGCGGTCTCGGCTGGATCTACCTGGCCTCCGACGAGAACCTCGACGGCCGGTGGGTGGTGCTCAAGGGCCTGCTCAACACCATGGACGCCGAGGCGCTGGCGGCGGCGGAGGCCGAGCGGAAGTTCCTGACCACGGTCGACCACCCCAACATCGTCAAGATCTTCAACTTCCAGCGCTCGGCCGGGCTCGGCTACATCGTCATGGAGTACGTCGGCGGCCAGTCGCTGCACGAGCTGCGCCGTCAGGGCCCGCTGCCGCTGCGCGAGGTCCTGCTGTACGGCCGGGAGATCCTCCAGGCGTTCGGCTACCTGCACGAGAACGGCCTGGTCTACTGCGACCTCAAGCCGGCGAACGTGATCAGGGTCGGCAGGCGGCTCAAGCTCATCGACCTGGGGGCCGTACAGCCTTTCGGCTCGCCGGTGGGCTCGTCGTGGGTCACGACCGGCTACCACGCGCCCGAGCTGAGCAGCCAGCCGTCGTCGGTGGCCTCCGACCTCTACACCGTGGCCAGGACGCTGGCGGTGCTGGCGACCTCGGGGTTCAGCCCGGCGTCGGGCGGGAAGGCCAACCCGCTGCCGGTGGACTGCGGGCACCCGTCGTTCACCCGGCTGCTGCGCAAGGCGACCGCGGCGAACCCGGCCGACAGGTTCCAGAGCGCGTGGGAGATGGAGGAGCAGCTCATCGGCGTGCTGCGCGAGGTCAGCGCGCTGGAGGACGGGGTGCCGTACCCGGCGCTCTCGACGCTGTTCGGACCGGAGCGCGGGGCGGTCGGGACCGCGCTGTCGGAGGACGGCGGCCAGGTGTTCGGGCCGCTCGACCCGGTGGCGGTGGCGGCCGCGCTGCCGGTGCCGCTGGTGGATCCGGCCGACCCGGCCGCCGGCTCGCTGGCCGGGCTGCTCGGCCGCGACGGCAGGGGGCTGATCGACCAGCTCGCCGCGCTGCCGCAGACTCCCGAGACGAAGCTGATGCGGGTCAGGCTGCTGGCCGAGGCGGGCGCGGCGGAGACGCCGGCCGCGCTGAACGAGCTGGACGGGGTGCTGCCGGGCGACTGGCGGGTCACCTGGTACCGCGGGGTGCACGCGCTGGCCACCGGGCAGGCTGACCAGGCGGTGTCGATGTTCGACGCCTGCCTGTCGCAGGTGCCCGGCGAGGCTGCGCCCAAGCTGGCGCTGGCGTTCGCGCTGGAATGCGCGGGCAAGCCGGCGACCTCCTGGTACGAGCTCGTCTGGCGCACCGACCGCTCCTACGTCAGCGCGGCGTTCGGGCTGGCCAGGCTGGGCCGGATGAGCGTGCTGGACGAGGTGCCCGCCTCGTCGGTCTACCGGGTGGCGGCGCAGGTGGCGCTGGCGGCCTCGGTGGCGCGGCGGCCCGACCCGGCCACGGCGACCCCCGACGACCTGATCCGCGCGGTCGACCGCGTGACCGGCCAGGGCGACCTCGACGCGCGCCGCCGCGACCTGCTCATCGCCGAGCTGCTGGAGTCGGCGGTGACGCACATCGGCGGGAGCCCGGTGCGGGCGAACCTGACGGTGGCCGGGGTGCCGTTCACCGAGCCGGCCCTGCGCCGGCGGCTGGAGGGCATCTACCGGAAGCTGGCCTCCGGCGCGCATTCACGCCAGGAGCGCCACGCGCTCATCGACCAGGCGAACGCCGTACGACCGAGGACGTGGTTGTGATGGACGGCCAGGACCTCACCCCCCGGGCGGCCTGCCCCGTGTGCGAGGCGCCCGTGCTGGCGGGCGACGTCTACTGCGAGGCGTGCGGCCACACCCTGGGCGCCCCGGCGTGCGCCTCCTGCGGCGCGGCGGCCGTCGACGCGGAGGGCTACTGCGAGCGGTGCGGCGCGCGCCAGCCCACCGGCCGGGACCATGCCGAGACGGTGCTGCCCGGCGGCGCGGCGGCGGTGACCGACAAGGGCCTGCGGCGCAGCCGCAACGAGGACGCGATGGCGTTGGTCGATGCGGACGGCTCGGTCGTGACCGTGGTGTGCGACGGCGTGGGCAGCTCGCCCAGGGCCGACGAGGCGTCCGCGGTGGCCGTCGAGACCGCGGTCGCGGCACTGGCCAGGGGGGTGCCGCAGCAGGAGGCGTTCGAGCTGGCGGGCCGGGCCGTGGCCAAGCTGGCGACCTCGGTGGACGACGCCCCGGCCTGCACGTACGTCTCCGCCGTGGTCGGCCGGGACGGCCGGGTCACGCTCGGCTGGGCCGGCGACACGCGTGCGTACCTGCTGCCCGGCGGCACCCTGCTGACCGAGGACGACGTGGTGGAGACCGGCGAGATCACCGCCTGGCTGGGCGCCGACGCCGGCGACGTCGGCCTGCACGTGCGCACCCTCGACCCGCAGGGCGCCGGGCTGCTGCTCGTCTGCAGCGACGGCCTGTGGCGCTATCTGGACGGCTACGCCTTCCCCGCCTCCGGCACCCCCATCGAGATGGCCCGCGAGATGCTGCGCCACGCGCTGGACTCCGGCGGCCAGGACAACGTGACGATTGCTTTGATCCCCCTAGGAGAGTCGCATGGGTGACCAGCCCGCTTTCACGCTGAACATCGACCAGAACAAGTACCTCCCCCTTGACGGCCGCGAGGTGCACGCGATCCTCACCGTCGGCTCGACCGGCGGCGCGACCGTCCAGGCGGCCCCCGCGGAGGCGGCCGAGGTGATCATCATTGACACGTCGGGCTCGATGAGCGGCAGCAAGATCCGCGAGGCCAGGCAGGCGGCCGCGACCGCCGTGCAGACCCTGCGCGACGGCGTCCACTTCGCGGTGATCGCCGGCACGGAGTCGGCCAGGGTCGTCTACCCCGGCGGCCATGCCAACCTGGTCAAGGCGAGCCCGGCCACCAGGGCCGAGGCCGAGCGGGCCATCAGCCGGCTGAGCGCGCACGGCGGCACCGCCATGGGCGAGTGGATCAAGCTGGCGGGCCACCTGCTGACCGCGCATCCCTCGGCGATCAGGCACGCGCTGCTCATGACCGACGGCCAGAACAACGAGCGCCCCGAGGTGTTCGCCTCGGTGCTGTCGGGGTGGAACGGCAAGTTCGTGGCCGACTGCCTGGGCGTCGGCGACGACTGGGTGCCGGCCGAGCTACGGAAGGTGGCCGAGGCGATGCTCGGCACGTTCGACTTCGTCCGTAACCAGGGGGATCTGCCGGAGTTCTTCCGCCGGCTCACGCAGACGTCGATGAGCAAGACCGTGGCCGAGCTGTCGCTGCGGGTGTGGGTGCCGCAGACCGCGACGCTGAAGTTCGTCAAGCAGGTCTCCCCCACGCTGCTCGACCTGACCGGCAAGCGTACCGACGTCAACCCGCTGACCGGCGACTACCCGACCGGGTCCTGGGGCGCGGAGGAGCGCGAATACCACGTCTGCGTGGAGGTGCCGCCGGGGCAGGTCGGGCAGGAGATCCGGGCCGGGTGGGTCAAGCTCGTACGCCCCGACACCCAGGAGGTCGTGGCCAGCGGCAACGTGCTGGCCCAGTGGACCGACGACCTGGCGGCGTCCACCCGCATCAACGGGAAGGTCGCCCACTACACCGGCCAGGCCGAGCTGCACGAGCTGATCCAGGACGGGCTCAGCGCCCGGGCCATGGGCGACGTCGACACCGCGACCGCCCGCCTGGCCAAGGCGCGGCGGATCGCCGCCGACTCGGGGCGCGAGGACACCGCCCGGTTGCTGGAGAAGGTGGTGGAGGTGGATCCGGCCACCGGCACGGCCCGGCTGCGCCGGAACGTGGACAAGGCCGACGAGATCGAGCTCGACACCGGCTCCGTGCGGACGAGCCGGTTGCGCAAGGAAGGAAGCTGATGGCGACCTGCCCGCAGGGGCATCCGTCGGGCGCCGACGACTACTGCGATGTCTGCGGCACCCAGATGGCCGGGACGCCCCAGCCCCACCCCCAGCCCTCGTCCCAGCCCCAGCCCCAGCCCCAGGCCCAGGCACAGGCCCACGCTCAGCCGCAGGCGGGCGCCGAGAGCTGCCCGATCTGCCAGACGCCGCGCGCCGGGCAGTTCTGCGAGGTGTGCGGCCACGACTACAGCGGCGCCGCCCCCGTCCAGATCCCCGTGACGGGCGCCCGGTGGGAGGCGGTCACCGCGGCCGACCGTACGTACTACGAGAAGGTCATCGCCGAGGGCGGGCCGGACGCCGACGCGGTGGCCTTCCCGCCGTACTGCCCGGAGCGGTCGTTCGCGCTGCACGGCGAGCAGGTGCGCATCGGGCGGCGCAGCCGGGCCAGGAACCTGGCGCCGGAGATCGACCTGACCGGGCCGCCGGAGGACCCGGGCGTCTCGCACCTGCACGCCGTGCTGCTGTCCCAGCCGGACGGCTCGTGGCTGGTGGTGGACCCCGGCTCGTCCAACGGCACCCAGGTGAACGGCCGGCCCCTCAAGGTGAACGTGCCCGTCCGGGTCGGCCCCGGCGACCGCATCCACCTGGGCGCGTGGACCGTCATCACCATCAGGGAGGGCACCCCGTGACCGTGGTGCAGACCCGGCCCGCCCCCGTGGCGGTGCGCCGGAGCGTGCCCGGCAGGATCCGCGTCATCTCCGGCGTCACGGTCGCCTCGCTGGCCCTGCTCTTCGCCGCGCTCGCCGTGGGCAGCGCGAGCGCCCGCGACGGGCTGCGGGTCATCGGCCGCGACGCCGGCCCGCAGGTGGTCGCCACCGCCGGGCTCTACCTCGCGCTGAGCGACATGGACGCGCAGGTGGCCAACGTGCTCGTGATGGGCCAGGCCTACCCGGAGCAACGCCGGGCCGCGCTCGCCCAGTACGCGGCGCAGCGGCGCGAGGCCAACCGGGCGCTGCTGAAGGCGTTCGAGCTGTCGGGCGACAACCAGGCGGAGCGCACGACCGTGCAGTCCGTGCTCGACGGGCTCGGCGAGTACGAGCGGCTGGCCGGGCAGGCGCTGCTGCTGGACGAGCGGTCGGGGCATGCGCCCGGGCCGCCGCCGCAGGAGGTGGTGCGGACCTACCGGCAGGCCACCGACCTGATGCGGCTGGTGCTGCTGCCGCAGGCGTACAACCTGACCCTGGAGAGCGGCACGATCGTGCGCGCCACCTACGACGAGAAGGCGGTGATCGTACCGCTCGTCCGGGTCGCGGTGCTGCTGGCCGGGCTGCTCGCCCTGGGGTGCCTGATCTGGCTGCAGGTCTTCCTGGCGCGGCGCTTCCGCCGGGTGTTCGGGCCCGCGCTGCTGGTCGCCACGGTGACGACCGCGGTGGCGCTGTTCTTCGGGCTGACCGTGCTCGCACAGGACGAGGACGCCCTGCGTACGGCCAAGGCGGCCGGGTTCGACTCGGTGCTGACCCTGGCCAAGGCCCGGGCGATCAGCAACAGCATGCAGGGCGACCAGAGCCGTTACCTGCTGGACAAGGAGCGGGCCGACACCTACGAGCACACGTTCCTGGACAAGTCGATGTCGGTCATCTACTACGACGCGGGCAACCTGCGGACCTACCACGAGGCGGTGGCCAAGGGGTCGAAGGACTTCCTCGGCATGCTGGGGCCGGAGATCGTCGGCAGGCAGGGAGAGGCGGTGTTCCAGGCGTACCGGGACTTCCAGAACGCCGACACCGCCTTCCGCGAGCTCGCCACGAGCGGCCGGACCGGCGAGGCGGTCGAGGCGCGGCTCAAGACGGTCACGACGGCGTTCGCCTCCTACGACCGGGCGCTGGTGGCGCTGGCGGACACGCACCAGAACGTGTTCCGGCGGGCGATCGAGACCGGCGAGGGCGCGCTGGACAACCTGTGGCGGCTGCTCCCCTACGCCATCGGCGCGATCGGGGTGCTGGTGATCGCCGGGGTGTGGCCACGACTCAAGGAGTACCGGTGAAGCGGGTGCTGGCGGTGGTGCTGGCCCTGGCCGCGATGGCGGTCACGGGCTGCGGGATGGGCGGGGACGAGTCGATCCTCGACAAGGACCGGCTCGTCATCGGGGTCCGCTCCGACCTGCCCTCGGTCGGGTTCCGCAAGTCCGACGGCACGTTCGAGGGCTTCGACGTGGACGTGGCCCGCTACGTCGCGGACAAGCTCGGCAAGGAGGCGACGTTCCTGGGCGTGCTGGCCGCCGACCGGGAGAAGGTGCTCGGCAACGGGCGGGCCGACCTGGTGGTGGCCACGTTCACGATCGACCAGGAACGCAAGCGGAGGGTGTTGTTCGCCGGGCCGTACCACATCTCCTACCAGGACATCCTGACCCGGCCCGGCGAGACGATCGCGAACGTGCGCGACCTCGAGGGCCGCAGGATCTGCGAGGTCAAGGGCTCGAACGCGGCCCAGCGGGTCGTGGCGGAGCGGGGGGTGGCGGCGCAGGTCGTGCCGTTCCCCGACTACAAGCAGTGCCTGGCGGCGCTGAAGGGCCGCCAGGTGGACGCGGTCACCACCAACGACGTCATCCTGGCCGGCCTGGCCGAGCAGGACGGCTCGGGGCTGCGGCTGGCCAACGCGCAGTTCAACGAGCAGCGCAGCGGGATCGGGATGGCCAGGGGCGACGTGCCCGGGTGCGAGGCGGTGAACCGGGCGATCACCGACATGTACCAGGACGGGACGGCGGAGAAGCTGCTGCGCAAGTGGTTCACCAGGTCGGGGCTGAAGTTCACCACGATCGCGGTGCCGCAGTTCGAGGGCTGCTCCTGAGAACGACGCCGACCCGGGCGGCTAGGTGCCACCCGGGCCGGCGTCCACGTGCTTCGCGGGGTCAGTCCAGGTAGTCCCGCAACATCTGCGCGCGCGTCGGGTGGCGGAGCTTGGCCAGCGTCTTCGACTCGATCTGGCGGATGCGCTCCCGCGTGACGCCGAACTCCCTGCCCACCTCCTCCAGCGTGCGCGGATGCCCGTCGGCCAGGCCGAAGCGGAGCTGGATGATGCGCTGCTCGCGGTCGGACAGCGTGGCGAGGATGTCGTCGAGCTGGTCCTGCAGCATGATGAAGGCCGCGGCCTCCATGGGCACGACAGCGTCGGCATCCTCGATGAAGTCTCCGAGGTCGGAGTCCTCCTCGCCGATCGGCGACTGCAGCGACACGGGCTCCTGGGCGATGCGCTGGATCTCCACCACGCGATCGACAGGGAGATCCATCTCCTTGGCGATCTCCTCGGGGATCGGCTCGCGGCCGAGGTCCTGGTGGAGCTGGCGCTGCACCCTGACGAGCTTGTTGATGGTCTCCACCATGTGCACCGGGATGCGGATCGTACGAGCCTGGTCGGCGATCGCCCGGGTGATCGCCTGTCTGATCCACCAGGTGGCGTAGGTGGAGAACTTGTAGCCCTTCGTGTAGTCGAACTTCTCGACCGCCCGGATGAGCCCGAGGTTGCCCTCCTGGATCAGGTCCAGGAACAACATTCCGCGGCCCACGTACCGCTTGGCGATCGACACCACGAGCCTGAGGTTGGCTTCGATGAGCCGCTGTTTGGCTCGGGTGCCCTGCCAGACGAGCTCCCTGAACTCCGGGAAGGCCAGACGCGAGACCCCGTTGGCCAGCTTGTCCTCGGCGAACAGGCCGGCTTCGATCGACTTGGCGAGCTCCACCTCCTCCTCGGCGGTCAGCAGTGGCACACGGCCGATCTCCCGCAGATAAATACGGACAAGATCGCTGGTCGGCGCCCGCTTGCCTACGTCTTCCTCATCGGCGCGGGTGGACTCCTCGTCGCCCTGGGGCTCGAGGACCTCCACGCCGTTCTCGGCGAGCATCCGCACGACGCGTTCCAGCGCGTCGGACGGCAACTCTGATCGGTCAAGCGCGGCTGCGACGTCATCGACGGTTACGCTTCCGCGCTCCCTTCCCTTCGCGACGAGGTCCGCCACCTGATCTACCGATGGCGGCCCGCTTGGCAGCACCGATGCACCCACGGGAGACAGTCTGCAGTATTGGTTCCATCAAATGGCAGACCCATTTTTGTCACCGAAGGTAAGACGATCGTCCTTACCGAATTGAGATCGCTATAAGGTTTAGCCCGAGTTTGATCAGGAAAGTAAAGTCAATTACGCGGTCTGGATTCACGCGCCCGGCGACGCTCTCAGGTCGGACGCAACTCTTTCGCTGCCCGGATGGCGTTGTCCTCCCGCTTTGTCGCATGTTGGACCGCACCAAATTTCCTGGTCAACCACCCTGGTTTGCCGCTTGCGATCGCCGCCGAACTGTTACCAACGGGCGGCGGGATGCACCCCGCGGGCGGGGTGCCGCGCTCCGCCACGTCGCGGCCCACGCGCTCACCGTGACCGGGCGCGGGGCCGATGTGCCGGGGGCAGGCGCCGCCCTCGCCCCGGCGGGAGGTCAGCTTCCGGCGGCGCGGTCGCGCAGGACCCGGCGCTGCTGCTCCAGCGCCACCAGCTCCCCGAACAGCTTGTTGTACTCCTGCTGCTCCTCCACCGGATTCAGCCGCTGGATCCGCGACTTCACCTGCGCGATGGCCCGATCCACCGCGATGGCCTCGATGGCCGCCAGCATCGCCCCGGCATAGCGCTCCTCGGCGTGGGCGTCGGCCTGGATCGGCTCCACCGCGAACCGGGTCACCAGCCCCCGCGCCCCCTCCTCGTGCGCGTGCTCCAGCAGCCGGTCCACCCACTCGCGCCCGCCGTGCCCGGCCGCCGTGAGGCCGCCGGCCGCGGTGATCACCTTGTGCAGGGCGACGTGGTCGGGAGCCGTGAAGGCCTGCGGGTCGAGCGCGTCGAAGCGGGGCCCGAGCAGAGCCGGGCGCTGCACGGCCAGTTTGAGCAGCTCACCCTCCACGCGCACGCTCGGGTCGAGCGGCGCCGCCTGGGGGGCGCGCTGGCGGCGGCCCTGCTGGGCGCCGGACACCTCGGAGATGCGCTGCATGACGAACCGCTCGTCCATGAACCCCAGCCACCGGTCCAGGTCGATGGCGTAGCGCTTACGCAGCCCCACGTCCTTGATCCCGGCCACGATCGGCGCGGCGGCGTCGAGGGCGGCGATCTTGCCTTCGTTGCTGCGCAGGTCGTAGCGGGAGATCGTGCTCCTGATCGCGAACTGGAACAGCGGCTCCCGGCTCGCGATCAGATCCCGCACGGCCGCGTCGCCCTGCTTGATGCGCAGATCGCACGGGTCGAGCCCGTCGCTCTGCACCGCCACGTAGGTCTGCGTGACGAACTTCTGCTCGTCGGCGAACGCCCGCAGCGCCGCCTTCTGCCCCGCCGCGTCGCCGTCGAAGGTGAAGATGACCTCCCCCCGGAACTCGGCCTGGTCGAGCAGGAACCGCCGCAGGATCTTGATGTGCTCCTCGCCGAACGAGGTGCCGCAGGTGGCCACGGCGGTCGGCACCCCGGCGAGATGGCAGGCCATCACGTCGGTGTATCCCTCGACGATCACCGCCTGCGCCCGCTTGGAGATCTCCCGTTTCGCAAGATCAATGCCATAAAGCACCTGGCTCTTCTTGTAAAGCGGCGAGTCAGGCGTATTCAGATATTTCGGGCCATCATCGGAATCAAGCAACTTCCGTGCACCAAAGCCGATCACATCGCCCGTAGCATCCCGGATAGGCCAGATCAGCCGCCCCCGGAACCGGTCGATCGGCCCCCGCCGCCCCTCCTTGACCAGCCCGCCCTTCACCAGTTCGTCGGCGCTGAAGCCGCGCCCCAGGAGATGGCGGCTGAGCGCCTCCCACTCGGCGGGCGCGTAGCCGACCCCGAACATCTCCGCGTCGGCCCGCTCGAACCCGCGCTCCGACAGGAACCGCCGCCCGGGCGCCGCGTCGGGCGCCATCAGCTTGTCGGCGTAGAACTCGGCCGCCACCCGGTGCGCCTCGATCAGCCTGGCCCGCTCGCCGTGGTCGCGCCTGGGAACGTAGCCGCCCTGCTCGTACTGGAGTTGGATCCCGGCCCGCTGCGCCAGCCGCTCGACGGCCTCGCCGAACGACAGGTGCTCGATCTTCTCGACGAACGTGATCACGTCGCCGCCTTCGGAACAGCCGAAGCAGAAGAACATCCCGCGCTCGGGGGTGACGTTGAACGACGGGCTCTTCTCGTCGTGGAACGGGCACAACCCCTTGAGGTTGCCGCCTCCGGCGTTGCGCAACTGGATGTGCTCGCCGATCACGTCGGCGATGGGTGAACGCTCGCGTACGAGCGCGATGTCGACATCACGGATCCGGCCAGCCACGCCGGTGAGTCTATTCGGCCCCACCGACGGTTCCCGCCTCCTCGGGTGTCCCCGGCATGGGAAGCGGGGAGGAAGGCGAGGGTTACCTCTGGGCTGCTAAAGGGGGAAAGCGGTTATGCGAGGTCCGCCGGTCGGCTACAAAGGTAAAGGTTGTCGGTGGAAACGGTGACACGGGTGGAGATCATGCGATCGGGGCATATCGGACGATGGGCGGCCGTCACGGGCGCCGTGCTGCTGACCGCTGCCTGCACCCAGACGACAGGACTGGCGGGGGTCAGCGCCGGCTCGCCCACCACGGCCCCGATCACGGGCACCCCGGCGGTCACCGCCACGATCCCCAGCCCGACCCCCGAGCACCAGGCGGCCGAGCAGCCGCCCGCGGGCGAGGACCCGGTCAAGGTGCCGCCGCCGAAGCTGTCGAAACACACCTACACGTTCCCCGTGAAGGACTGCAAGACGACCTACCAGCGCAAGCTGCTCGTGCTGCCCAAGACGACGATCTGGGCCGGTCAGGGGTGCGCGTTCGTGGCGCCCGTCGACGGGGTCGTGGACGAGGTGAACCTGCAGAACCGGTGGAGCCCCGCCACGGACGCGGGGGCCGACCGCGAGGGCAGGTTCGTCACCATCATCGGTGACGACGGCGTCCGCTACCTCGGCGGCCACCTCGACTCGGTGGCCGACGGCATCAGGCCGGGCGTCCGGGTCAAGGGGGGCCAGCTGCTCGGCCGGGTGGGCACGACGGGCAACGCCCGCGACACCGGGCCGAACCTCTACTTCGCGATCTCGTGGAAGACCGGCCCGGCCTTCTGGTGGGTACGCCGGGGCATGGTCAAGCCGTGGGACTACCTCGACGCCTGGCAGAAGGGCAACCGTACGCTCTCCCCCAGGGAGGAGACGCTGGAGCTGCGCGGCAAGCTCGGCGAGACACCGAGGTGCACGGTGCAGTGCACGTCGAAGAAGGTGCCGCAGGCCAGCAAGACCCCGCGGCCCCAGACCACCAAGAAGCAGGACGACGACGGTGTCGTCACCGTCACCCCGTCGATAGCTCCTTTTGGTCAACGATGACGCCCGACTTGATGAGCTCCTGGATCTCGTCGACGACGTCCCAGACGTTGACGTTCATGCCGGCGACCACCCGGCCGCCGCGCAGCCAGTAGGCGATGAACTCCAGGCTCTCGGGGTCACCCCGGTAGACGATCTCGTCGTGGCCCTCGATGTCGCCGGAGAACTCCATGCCCAGGTCGTACTGGTCGGTGAAGAAGTACGGGAGCATGTCGTGGGCCACGTCCTGGCCGAGCATGGACCTGGCGGCGACCGGGCCGCCGTGCAGGGCGTTGGCCCAGTGCTCCACCCGGATGCGGCGGTCGTACGACGGGTGGAAGAACTCCGCGACGTCGCCCGCCGCGAACACGTCGGGGTGCGAGGTGCGCAGGGCGGCGTCCGTGAGGATGCCCTGGCCGACGTCGAGCCCGGCGTCGCGGGCGAGCCAGACCTCCGGCGCGGCGCCGATGCCGACCACGACGAGGTCGGCGGTCAGCCGCTCGCCGGAGCTGAGCCGCACGCCGGTCTCGGTGATCTCCGCGGCGGCCGTGCCGAAGCGCAGCTCCACGCCCTTGCTCGCGTGCAGGCGGGCGAACAGGCCGCCCAGCTCGGGGCCGAGCGCCCGGTTGAGCGCCGTGGGCTCGGGCTCGACGACGGTGACCTCGCAGCCGGCCGTACGCGCCGCCGCGGCCGTCTCCAGCCCGATCCAGGACGCGCCGACGACGAGCACCGAGGAGCCCTCGGTGAAGCGGGCCTTGAGCGCCTCGCTGTCCTCGACGGTACGCAGGTAGTACGCGGGCCCGGGCAGGCGTCTGGGCACCGCGCCGGTCGCGACGAGCAACTTGTCGTACGGCTGGCGCGACCCGTCCCCGAGCCGGACCAGGTGATGATCTAGCTCGATCCGCGTGACCCGCAGGCCGAGCCGCAGATCCACGCCGTTGTCCGCGTACCAGTCGGGGGCGTGGACGAAGATGCCGTCCCGCTCGCTCCTGCCCTGGAGATAGTCCTTGGACAGGGGAGGTCTCTCGTAGGGCCGTTCGGTCTCCGCGCCGATGAGCACGATCTCTCCGTCGAAGCCCTCCTCGCGCAGCGTCTGCGCTGCCTTGGCTCCGGCCAGCCCGGCTCCGACGATCACAAATGTGGCCATGGGCGCAGTATCCGCCCACTGAGGTCGTCGGGAAAGCCGGTTGTGTCAGGCGACCTGGCTCGTTGACGAACCTTTGGTCAGCGGGAGAGCCTCCGGTGCCAGGCCACCGCCGAGGTGTCGGTGAGCGAGGCGATCTGGTCGATCACCACGCGTACGCGGGCGGCGTCGTCCCTGGCCTCCAGGAAGGCCGGCCGGAAGGCGGGCTCCAGCGTGCCGGGGGCGCCGAGGGTGATCAGGGAGGCCAGCTCGGTGATGAGGTCGCGCTGCCTGGCCTGGTTGGCGTTGTGGTCCTTGGTGGTCATGACGTAGTGGGCGGTGACGCCCTTGAGCAGCGCGCACTCCAGCCTGGTGGCGTGCGGGACGACCAGGTCGGCGCGGTGGCGGGAGCCGTACACCTCCTTGGTGGCGGTCTGCGCGGACTGGCAGAAGCGGCCGATGAGGCCGCTGGTGAGCGCCTTGAGGCCGGCCAGGTCGGCGAGCGTGGCCTCGAAGCGGCGGGGCCAGAGCGGGTCGGCGATCAGCTTGGCGAAGACCTCCTCCAGCTCGTTCGGGTCGGCGCCGGGGGCGTACCAGGTGCGGGTGATCTCGCACACCTGGGTGCGCTCGACGGGCGACTGGAGCGCCTCCGGGGTGACGTGGCCGGAGTGCAGGGCGTCCTCGAGGTCGTGTACGGAGTAGGCGACGTCGTCGGCCCAGTCCATGATCTGCGCCTCGAAGCTCACCCGTCCTTCCGGCGCCCCTTCCCTGATCCACTCGAACACCGGCAGGTCGTCGTCGTACACGCCGAACTTGGCCGCCTTGTCGCACGTCCACGGGTACTTGATGGAGGCGTCGAGCGCGGCGCGCGTCAGGTTGAGGCCCGCGCTGCGGCCGTCCTCGGTGAGCACCTTGGCCTCGAGCCGGGTGAGCAGGCGCAGGCTCTGCGCGTTGCCCTCGAAGCCGCCGCACGACGACGACAGCGCGTTGAGCGCCACCTCCCCGTTGTGCCCGAACGGCGGATGCCCCAGGTCGTGGGCCAGGCAGGCGGTCTCCACCAGGTCGGGGTCGACACCGAGGGTGGCGCCCATCTCACGGCCCACCTGGGCGCATTCGAGAGAGTGGGTCAGCCGGGTGCGGGGGATGTGCTGGCCGCCGCCGAGCGTCTCTCCGGGGCCCACGACCTGCGTCTTCGCCGCCAGTCTGCGGAGTGCGGCGCTGTGCAGGACACGGGCGCGGTCGCGTTCGAACGCGGCGCGTTCCGGATTGCCGGGAAGTTCCGGAACCCAACGCTCTTGGTCATGCTCGTCGTAATACGGCATCTGTGAAGTGATTTTATCCAGTTTCATGTCTCCGCTAGTGTCAAGCCTCGCGAGAACCCCTTCCCCGGGAGCCCTCCCCCATGACGACAGCGTTCCGAGCAGTGCTGGCTTTTACCCTGCTCGCCGGCTTCTACGTGCTGGTCGGCCTCATCCTGGCCACCGCGATCTTCATCGACGTCATGCTCCTCGTCGACTTCCACGCCAACACGATCAAGTTCGCCATCGTGCTCACGCTGGCGGCTGGCGCGCTGGTCCGGGCCCTGATCATGGTCAGCCGCCGCCGGAACGGCGAGCAGCCCGGCGTGCCGGTCGGGCGCGAGCACGAGCCGGTGCTGTGGCAGACGGTCGAGGAGCTCGCCCACCGCGTGCGCACGGCCCCGCCGGACGAGATCCGCCTGGTCGCGGAGGTGAACGCGGCCGTGTCGGAGGACACGCGGTGGCTGGGGCTGAGGGCGACGCGGCGGCGGATGTTCATCGGGCTGCCGCTGCTGCAGACGCTCACGGTGGACGAGATGCGCGCGGTGCTCGGGCACGAGCTGGGGCACTACAGCGGCGCGCACACCCGCCTGGGGGCGCCGGTCTACCGGGGCCGCGTCTCGCTCATCGCCACCGTCCGGAGCCTGGGCAACCACCCGTTCATCCAGCGCCTGTTCACCTGGTACGCCAAGCTCTACCTCCGGGTCTCGCAGGCCGTCTCCCGCAAGCAGGAGCTGGAGGCCGACCAGCTCGCCGTCGCGATCGGCGGCCGGCAGGCCATGGCCGGCGCCCTGCGCAAGATCCACTCCACCGCGGTGGGCTGGGACCTGTACGTCAACAACTACCTGGCCTTGACGGGCGCGGGCGGGACCAGGCCGGCGGCGGTGTTCGGGGGCTTCCACGCGCTCATGAGCGACCCCGACCGCCAGGCCGAGCTCGCCAGGCTGAGCGAGCAGCCGGAGGAGGTCTCCCCGTACGACTCCCACCCGAGCCTGCTCGAGCGCCTCACGGCGATCGAGCACCTGCCGGAGCCGCAGCACGTGCCGGACCCGCGCTCGGCCCTGACGCTGCTGCTCGACGCGAACGTGGCCGTGCAGGCGGTCGAGCAGTCGATGTGGTCGCCGGAGGCGCTGGCGACGCTGCGGCCGGTGCCGTGGGAGGAGCTGATCGCGCACGGCATGTACGCCGGCCGCAACGCCGACGCCCTGCACGACCTGGCGGTGGCCGGGCAGCAGGTGATGGGGGCCTCGCGGCCGTACCTGGACGCGGCGTTCGAGGCCATCGCACGGGGGCGCCAGGCCGAGCTGGAGGCGCAGCTGCTGGAGCACGGCTGGAGCCCGTCGGAGACGCTGCTGGCCGGGGTGCTGGGGCAGGCGCTGGAGGCGGTGCTCATCCAGCTCGGCGAGGCCAGGTGGACGCTGTCCTGGTCGGGGCCGGCGCGGCTGCTGTTCGACGACGGGGAGGAGGTGGCGCTGTCGGAGTACGCGGCCCAGGTGGCGGCCAACCCGGCGGCGGTGGGCGGGCTGCGGCGATGGCTGGGCGACCACGGGATGCGCCACGACTACGTCCCGATCGAGCAGGCCGCCCCCGCGGCGGTGCCCGCGCTGCAGGCCGGCCCGGCGGTGGCACACTAGGCAAGCGCGCGTCCCAGGGCGGCAGGGGCGCAGTGGGGGGCGAGCGCGCGTCCCAGGGCGGCGGTGGCGCACTAGGCGAGGGCGCGTTCGAGGTCGGCGCGGTGCTGGGTGACCCAGTCGTGGGCGGCCCGGACCTGCGCGACCACGCCGTCCGCGCGCAGCCTGACCGCGTGCGGCAGGCCGGCCGCCGCGTCGGCCTCGATGCCGCGCCGGCACCGGTCCTGCCACCACAGGACCGTCTCCACCACCTCGCCCCGCTCCGCCAGGCCGTAGGCGTCGCAGATCACCCGCACCCTCCGGGCCGCCGCGCCCGGCTCCGCGCCGGGCCGCAGGGCGGCGTACTGCCAGCAGACGTGCGCCACGTCGTGGATCCGCCGCCCCGGGCCCGCGATGTCCCAGTCGATGAACGCGACCGGGCGCAGCCCTGACCCTTCGTCCCGGTAGACGGTGTTCTTCGGGGAGAGGTCGTTGTGGCAGACGACCTCTCCGTCGCCGGCCGGCGGCGTGCCGGCGGTCAGGTCGTGGAACTCGCGCACCAGCTCGGCGACCCGCGCCAGGCTCTCGTCGGAGGCGACGGCGTCCGGCTGGACCTCCTCCCAGGCCACGTGGCCGTCCACGTAGCTCAGGATCTCCCGCCCCCGCTCGTCGGAGCCGAGGAAGCGCGGCGCGCCCGGCCAGCCCGCCCGCTCGAACAGGCCGAGCAGGTCATGCACGAACGCGGCCCGTCGCGCGGGCGGGCGGCGGACGGTGTCACCGACGCGGACGACGGCGTTCACGAACCCGCCGGGGAGGTGCGTTTCGGTCATGTGCACCAGCTTGCCCGATCCGCGAGGCCCCCTGATGACGCAATGTTCACGGAAAGTGACTCTATGACATCCGAGCCGAACGGGCATCCGAGTTCGCGCACGGCGAGCGAGCTCCAACGGGTTTTCCCGAGCGCCTTGCCAGGCTGCGATCGGTGGCCATACGGTCACCCTTAGCATTCGCCCGCATAAAGGAGGCGCTGTGAGCAGGCATGACGGCGGAACCCGGCGAGGCTCAGCGATGCTGCCGCACATCGCCTGGCGGCTCGAGTCGATGATCGCGGGAATCGCCGAGCGCCGCCAGCCCGCCACCGGCGCGATCGCGCAGGCGCTGCGGAAGGTGCCCCGCCACTGGTTCGTGCCCTCTCTCGGCCTGGCGCTCGACGACGACGGCGACGCCGTGCCGATCGACCGCGACACCGATCCGCCCGGCTGGTGGGACGCCGTCTACTCCGGGATGCCCATCGCCACCCCGCTGCACCAGGGCGCCGGCGGCGCCGCGTACAGGTGCGTGAACCCCGCCCCCAGCGCCGTCGTCGACCTGCTCGAACGCCTCGACCTCCGCCCCGGGCAGCGGGTGCTCGAAGTGGGGACGGGCAGCGGGTGGATCACCGCGCTGCTCTGCCGGCTGGCGGGCGAGTCGGGGAGCGTGACGTCGATCGAGGAGGACACCGGGGTGGCGGAGGCGGCCGGCCGGAACCTGGCCGCCGCCGGGATCCGCCCGCACCTGGTCGTCGGCGACTGCTCGCGCGGATGCCCGGAGCGCGGGCCGTACGACCGGGTGCTCGCGCTGTCCACCGTGCCGGACCGCTGGGTGGAGCAGACCCGGCCCGGGGCGGTGATCGTCGGCGGGTGCGACGGGGCCGCGCGGCTCGTCGTGACGGCGGGCAACATGGATGGCCACCTCAGGTGAGGAACACCTACTTCCAGCTGCGTGGGAGGTCGGAGCGAATCCGGTAAGTCCTCTTACCGCAAAGGCGACGGACGTGGTCCGCGACGAGCGGGCCGTCCCGGACGGCACGGGTCTCATCGGCGGCCGGTGAGGCGGGGTCCGGCGCGTGCAGGCCGGGGCGGCGCGGGACGCGGTGGTCGCGGTGGGCCTGTCGGGCGCCTCCGTTCGCCGCGCACGCCTGGATCGAGGCCGAGGGCCCCCGATCGCGAGCCACCGGCCCGGTATGGGCCCACCAGCACCGAGATTAGTGTGGACTCCCTGATTATCGAGGGCCTACGCCCGTTCCCCCGGGCTCGTCCGCTGCCAGGTCTTGACTTAATTCACATGGACTCCATGATTAGTCGCAAGTGATCCGCCGGCTTGCCTAGGAGCCCCATGCCCAAGCTCGCACGCAGCCTCACCCTCCTCCTCTTCCTGTGCGCGTCGGTCCTCGTCGCGCCGTCAGCCGCACTGGCCGCCATCACCGGCCAGTCGGCCACCAACACGGCCACCACCGTGACGTACCAGTTCGGCTACACCGGCAGCCCCGCCTACGCACGCACCTACATCGACACCGACCGCAACCCCGCGACCGGCTTCGCCCAGGGCGGCGTGGGCGCCGACTACTTACTGGAGAACGCCTCCCTCTACCGCCACAACGGCGGCGGCTGGAGCTGGACGCTCGTGGGCGCGGCCACGTACTCCGCCTCCGGCGGGACGGCCAGGTGGACGATCCCCCGGGCGGACATCGGCGAGAGCACCACGCCGAACGACGCCGACCTCGTCTTCCAGGTCGAGTCGCCGCTGGAGACCTCCGCCAAGTACACGCATGTTTACAGTGGGGGCGGCGGTGGCGGCACCGTGACGTACACGTCCACCAACGCCGACTTCGCCAACCCCGAGCGCGGCCTCTACCACCACACCGGCGACTGCGACAAGAACGACTTCGCCCTCGCCACCCTCCAGGGCTACCGCACCAGCCAGAACATCTCGCTGGTCATGTGCGTGTTCTACCTCGCCGAGTTCAGGACCACCCCGATCAGCCAGGCCGCGCTGGACCAGCTGCGGCAGCAGCTCGACACCGTACGGGCGGCGGGGCTGAAGATGGTCCTGCGCTTCGCGTACACCACCTCCACGGACGGCGCCGACGCGGCCAAGGACCGGGTGCTCGCCCACCTCGACCAGCTCGCGCCGTACCTGAGCGCCAACAGGGACGTCATCTACCTCATGCAGGCCGGGTTCATCGGGGCCTGGGGCGAGTGGTACTACACCCAGAACTTCGGCAACGCCGGCACGGTGACCGCGACGGACTGGGCCAACCGGAAGGCCGTGGTCGACAAGCTGCTCAGCGTCCTGCCCTCCACGCGGATGGTGCAGCTGCGCACGCCGAAGTTCAAGCGCACGATGTACTCCACCAGCCCCGTGACCTCCGGCCAGGCCCACAACGGCTCGGCCCTGGCGCGGCTCGGGCACCACAACGACTGCTTCCTGGCCAGCCCCGACGACTACGGCACCTACGAGAACACCGCCGTCGAGTATCCCTACCTGGCCTCCGACACCGCGTACGTCGCCATGGGCGGCGAGACCTGCAACCCCAACCCGCCCCGCTCCGACTGCCCGACGGCCAAGGACGAGCTGTCCCGCTTCCACTACTCCTACCTGAACACCGACTACCACACCGGCGTGCTCGGCTCCTGGAGCACCGGCGGCTGCCTGGCCGAGATCACCCGCAGCCTCGGCTACCGGTTCGCCCTGCAGAGCGGCACGTACCCGGCCACGGCCTCCCGGGGCGGCGGCCTGCCGGTCAGCATCACCCTCAAGAACGACGGGTACGCCTCCCCCTTCAACCCGCGCGGCCTGGAGCTGGTGCTGCGCAACACCGCCACCTCGGCGGTCCACCGCTTCCCGCTCACCGCCGACCCGCGCAAGTGGGCGGCGGGCGCCACCAGCACCATCACGCAGACGGTCACCCTGCCCGCGTCGATGGCCGCCGGCACCTACGCGCTGTTCCTCAACCTGCCCGACCCGCAGCTCTCGTCCCGGCCCGAATACTCCATCCGGCTCGCCAACCAGGGCACCTGGGAGGCCGCCACCGGCCTGAACAACCTCCTGCACACCGTGACCGTGAGCTGACCCGCTCCGGCCCGGTACATCCCCGGTGACCGGCCCCGCCCGCGCATCCCGGGCGGGGCCGCACCACCGGGCCGCTCACGCCTGGGCGGTGGGTCGTATGACCGGGGTCGCTCACGCCTGCGCGGTGGGCCGCACGACGACCTCACTCACGTCCACCTCGGCCGGCTGCTCGATCGCGTACGCGATGGCGCGGGCGACGGCGTCGGGCGAGATGGCGAACGTGTCCCGGGAGACGGCGAGCTCGGCTCGCACCTCCGGGTTCGGCACCCCGTCGATGAACTCCGTACGGATGAAGCCCGGCGACACGATCGTCACCCGCAGCTTGTCGCCGGCCTCCTGCCGCAGCCCCTCGGAGATGACCCGGACGGCCGTCTTCGTCCCGGCATAGACGACCTGATTCGGGACGATCCGGAGCCCCGCCGTGGACGCCACGTTGACGAAGTGCCCGAACCCCTGGCCGCGGAACACCGGCAGCGCGGCCGCGATCCCGTACAGGACGCCCTTGAGGTTGACGTCGATCATCTCGTCCCAGTCATCGACGCGCAGGTCGTCGAGCGGCGAGATCGGCCCGATCCCGGCGTTGCTCACGAGCACGTCGAGCCGGCCGTACCGCTCGCGGGCCAGCCCGACGAGCGCGGCCAGGTCCTCGCGCCGCTTGACGTCCGTACGCACGCAGACGGCCTCGCCGCCCGCCTTCTCGACCCGGCGGACCAGCTCCTCCAGCCGTTCCACCCGGCGCGCCCCGAGCACCAGCCGGGCACCCCGCTCGGCCAGCAGCAGCGCCGTGGCCTCGCCGATCCCGCTGCTCGCGCCCGTGATCGCGACGACCTTGCCGTCGATTCCCATGGTGAGATCCTCTTTCGCATAGACTGAAGAAGCGGAGGCGCCGCCGCTTAGCTTCCACCATAAATGGGCGCGCCTCCACTTAGCAACCGAGGGAGAGACCGGTTGATGACCGAGGAGATGCAGTGACGCCCGAGGAGACGCAGTGAGCGGGGAAGACGCAGTGAGCGGGGAGAGCGAGCGGCCACTGCGCGCTGACGCGCGGCGCAACCGGGACAAGATCCTCACCGCCGCGGTCCGCGTGTTCGCGGAAGAGGGCCTGAACGCCCATCTGGAGCGCATCGCCAAGGAGGCGGGGGTGGGCACCGGCACCCTCTACCGCAACTTCCCCACCCGCGAGCTCCTCATCGAGGCCGCCTACCGCAACGAGCTGGCCCGGCTGTGCGAGGCCGCCCCCGACCTGCTGGCCGCGCTGCCGCCGCAGGAGGCGCTGCGCGCGTGGATGGGCCGCTTCATCGACTACGCCTCGGCCAAGCTGGGCATGGCGGAGGCCCTGCGGGCCGTCGTCGAGTCGGGCGTCAACCCGTACGCGCAGAGCCGGGAGATGCTGCTGTCCACCCTGAAGCTCCTGCTGGACGCCGGGGTGGCGGCCGGGGTGATCCGGTCGGACCTCGGACCGGACGACCTGTACGCCGCCCTGGCCGGCGTCGCACTGTCCACGGGCCGGCCGGAGCAGCGGAAACAGGCCGAACGCCTCCTCGACCTCACGATGGACGGCCTGACCACCATCCGACCGTGAGATAAATGGCTGGACGGCGGGCGCCGGCCATCAGGATGATCGGGTGCGTGCACATCGAGTTCCCGAGATTCTCGGCCCGCGACGACACCGAGGCGCTGGTGGATTTCCTGACCGGCGAGGAATGGCCCTTCCACGCGAGCGTCCAGGAGGCGGAGGCGATCAGGCGCCGGGCCGCCGAGGGGCTCTACGACGACGGGGAGAGCCGGACTTTCTGGCTGCTCGCGAACGGGGAGCGGGCCGGGCTGGTGCGCCTGCAGGACCTCACCGACGACACGCCCATGTTCGACCTGCGGGTACGGAAGGCGTGGCGGGGGCAAGGGCTCGGGACGGCGGCGGTCGCCTGGCTGACCTCCTACCTCTTCAGGGAGTTCCCCGAGGTCACGCGCATCGAGGGGAACACCCGGCAGGACAACCACGCCATGCGGACCGTGTTCCGGCGGAGCGGCTATGTGAAGGAGTCGCACTATCGCGAGGCCTGGCCGAGCCCGGACGGGAAACGGTACGACTCGATCGGCTACGCGATCCTGCGCCGGGACTGGCTCTCCGGCACGGTCACCCCCGCCGACTGGAACGACGAGCCTCCGCTTTCCTGAGCCCTTCGCGATCGGCTTTCCGCGCTCCCACTCGCCATGACTCTTTCGAGAGTCGCTGGTCAGAACCCGGTCGTTCCGGGCCGGGGCGGCGGTCTACGCTGATCACATGGCCCACGCGAAGACGTCCTTCGTCTGCCTGCCCTGCCGGTCCTCGTACAAGCAGCCCTACCCGGCCGGCCCCCGCCACCGGGACCGGCGATGCCCGCGCTGCGCCGAGCCGCTGATCCACGTCGGCTCCGCCTTCGCCGCCCCGCCTCGGCGGGACGCGGCGGCCTGGCGCGTGCTCACTCCCCTGCTGCACGCGGGCGTCCGCTTCCACAAGAGCTGCTGCGGCGGCCCCGGCTACCGCCCGCGCACGCTCGGCGAAGTGCGGGCGCGAATGGCCTACGCCCGCAGGACCGGCGAGCCGTTCGCCAAGGTCCTGGTGCGCCACGACCTGCCCTGACCGGGCCTCGCCTCCGGCACCTCTGCACTTGGTCCCTGATCAGACAGTGAGCCAACGCGGCATGAGGGGCACTATGCGACCGGCAAACATCCTGCGGACGGCGGCGACCGTCGGACCCGCGAGCCTTGCGGCGCCGTTCGTCGGAACGACGGGCACGTCCGGCTTGACTGTGGACGGTCAGGCACTTCTCCAAGGGGCGGCCAGCCTGAGCCAGGCCGGCCACCATGAGATTCTCAGTAAGACGGCCATGTGAAGGTCGATGACGGGCGATCAGGTGAGGGGAACGGCGCCCTTTCCGGCGAGGGTTTCAGCTGAGGCCGTGGGATTCGCCGTCGAGCGCCTTCCTGGCTGCTGCCGGGGTCATCGGCTCAGCCCGGTGGCGGCCGGAGCGTGGACGCCGGCCCGAACAGGCGGTCCAGGTAGTAGTCGATGATCGCGGCGGCGGCCTCGTGGCTGCGCTGCCGGCTGAGGACGCTGGAGGTCAGGCCGTTGGCGAGAGCCAGAAGGGCAACAACTTCGGTACGCGGGTCACGATCGGAGTCGATCTCCCCGGCCTGCTGCGCGGCGGCAAGCCGTGCGGTGAGAAAGTTCTCCAGTGCGTTGGGTAGCGTCAGCCCGGCCGCAGCGAGCGCCGGATCGGTGAGGGCAGCGGTGTAGTAGGCGGTCCAAGCCAGCGAGTCCAGGCGGCTCTGCTCGTCGGAGGGACGAATAGCGCCGGTCGTATCCTAACATCGGGGTTTGGCGAATTGCGGCTTTCGACCACGCCGTGCGCATGGATATCCGTCTGGACGGATCGCAGCCGACCTGAAGCTTCAGATGATCGCTTACACCGGCCATGGGCGTGGAACGGTCCGCCACCGGACCGGTCAGGAATGGAGAAGCAAGGCCAGGGTGCCGCCGCCTAACGTTGGCGACATGGCCGTCGCTCTCCCCTGACGCCAGATCACCGACCAGGGCCGGCGTTCCCGTCGGGTCGCCGCTGACGGCGCGACCCAGCCGTGTGGCCGGCCGGGAACCGGCGTCCGGTACGGCAGGGGCCAGGCGCGGTACGCGGTCGTGCGAGCGCCTCCCGACGGCGTTCGGTGTCGCGAGACGGATGGACTCACCGGAGGTAACCCATGGCCCAGAACCAGCAGGCAAGCAGTCCCGCAGGACGCAAGCCCGGTACGCCCGGGGCGTTCTCACGGTGGATGCAGAACAGAGCGAACGCCCGCATGAACCGCAAGATCCGCCGCGGCAACGGCACGTTCATGGGCATGAACGTGCTGATCCTCAACACGGTGGGCCGCCGGAGCGGGCAGCCGCGGGAAACGCCCGTGGCGTGGTTCGCCGACGGCGAGGACTCCTGGCTGATCGTCGCATCGGGCGGCGGAAGCCGGCACCCGGACTGGCACGCCAACCTCATGGCGCACCCCGACCGGACCTCGATCGAACTGCCCGGCCGCGAGGCCATGCCGGTGACGCCGCACCGGCTCGACGGCGCCGACCGCGAGGAAGCCTGGCAGCTCATCGCCGCCGCCCAGCCCCGCATCGCGAAGTACCAGAGCAAGTCCGAGCGTCAATACCCGGTGATCCGGCTCACCCCGCGGTGACCGCACCCCATTGACCGCCATCTTGGCCCGGCTATTCCGAAATCCGCACCGCCCCCACGACCTTCTCGATTACCCAGGGAGACGAATTGCTCCGTGTCTTCTCGTCGGTACGGGTTCTCTTGTTCAGGCTTTGACGGCCGACATCGCCTGAAGATCCCGGGAACAACTACCTCTCGGTGTCACGCTGACTGCCCGTAAAGATGGACCTGCTGGTGCCGGTAGGTGATGTCGTGTAGATGCCGGTGACCGATGCGTTCGGCGACCGAGATGGAGCGTTCGTTTCCGGGCAGGATGAGGGAGATCACTTCGCCGGCTCCGAGTTCCTCGAAACAGTACTGGAGCGCGGCCCGCGCGGCCTCCGTGGCATAACCCTTGCCCCAGTGCTTACGCGCCAGGCACCAGCCGACGCCCAGCCCGGGGAATCCGTACGGCTGCCAAGGTCCGGCGCGGCCGACGAACTCGCCGGTTGCCTTCTCCACCAGCGCCCAGTGTGAGTAGCCACGGATCTCCCGGTGGCCGATGAAGGTGGCCAGGCTCCGCCAGGCATCCGCCGGCGCGGTGCCAACCGACTCTGCGAGCCCTCCGGCTACCTCGGGGTCGGACAGCATGGCTGCGTAGTCGTCGAAGTCCGCTCCGGTGAGAGGGCGCATGATGAGGCGTTCGGTTTCCAGGCGGGTCATGGGTGCCAGTTTGCCGGGGGATGCCGTGGTGGGGGTGTCAATGGTGATCATTGGTGCTGGGTGTGCGGCTTGGCTGTGCCCACGGTTGAGGCTCTCGGGCAGGCGGGCTGTTTGATCGTGCTTGGCGCACGATCCGACCGCTCCCGGGGCTCATGGCGGAGCCGCGAGGCCCGGAGCGGACGGAGCCCGAGCGAAGCGAGGTCCACTCGGGGCGGGCATAGGCGGCCCAGCCGGTAACCACCCCACGGGTGGGGACCGGCGAGCGTAGCGAGCGGGCCTTCCCGGGCGGGCATAGGCGGCCCAGCCGGTAACCACCCCACGGGTGGGGACTGGCGAGCGTAGCGAGCGGGCTTTTCCGGGCGGGCGTAGGGGGCCAAGCCGGTAACCAGCCCACGTGTGGGGGCATGAAGAAACGCCCGAGCCGAAGGCGAGGACCGCGCAGTTGCGGGGTCGAAGGGGCGGAGCCCCTGGGAGGCAGGGCCCGAGCCATCGCAAGGCGCGCAGCGCCCCCGATGCGAGGTCCTCGCAGTTGGGGCCGGACCCCAGAGGGGCCCGGAGGGTCTCCTAGCGGGTGTCGGAGTCGGTCTCGGCGAGGGCGGCTCGGCCGGCTTCCAGGCGGGCCACCGGGATGCGGAACGGCGAGCAGGACACGTAGTCCAGGCCCACCTCGTGGCAGAAGTGGACCGAGTCCGGGTCGCCGCCGTGTTCGCCGCAGATCCCCAGGTGCAGGTCGGGTCGGGCCGCGCGGCCCTCGGCCACCGCGATCTCCATCAGGCGGCCGACGCCCTCCCGGTCCAGGGTCTCGAAGGGGGAGACGCCGAAGATGCCCAGGTCGAGGTAGCGGGAGAAGAAGGCGGCTTCCACGTCGTCCCGCGAGAAGCCCCAGGCCATCTGGGTCATGTCGTTGGTGCCGAAGGAGAAGAACTCGGCGGCCTCCGCGATCTGGCCTGCCGTCAGGGCTGCTCTGGGGACTTCGATCATGGTGCCGATCAGGGCCTCGACGCCCACGTCCGCGAGGATCTTGACGGCCTCCTCGCGTACCGCCTCCAGCTCCTGTACGGCCGCCACCAGCGGGATCATGATCTCCGCCTTCGAGCCGGGAACCTTCTTGGCCGCCTGGGCGATGGCCCGCACCTGCATGGTGAACAGGCCGGGGATCACCAGGCCGAGGCGTACGCCGCGCAGGCCCAGCATCGGGTTCTGCTCGTGCAGGCGCTTGACCGCCGTCAGGAGCTTGTGGTCCTTCTCCGTGGCCTCGTCCTTGGCGGCCTTGATCGACAAATCCACGATGTCGGGGAGGAACTCGTGCAGGGGCGGGTCGATCAGGCGGATGGTGACGGGGTCGCCGTTCATGGCCTGGAAGATGCCGGTGAAGTCGGACTTCTGCAGGGGCTCCAGGGCGTCCAGGGCGGCCTGGCGGTCCTCGTCCGTCGCGGCCAGGACCAGGTCCTCCACGAGCTGGCGGCGCTCGCCCAGGAACATGTGCTCCGTACGGCACAGGCCGATCCCCTCCGCCCCGAAGCGGCGGGCCCGGGCGGCGTCCTCCGGGGTGTCCGCGTTGGCCCGTACGCCGAGCCTGCGGGCCCCGTCCGCGTGCCGCATGACGCGGTCGACCGCGCGTACGAGCTCGTCGTCCGGCTCGGCGCCCTCGAAGTACTCGACCACGGCCGAGTCCACGACCGCGACCTCGCCGAGGAAGACCTCGCCGGTCGTCCCGTCGATGGAGATGACGTCCCCTTCGGAGACCACGACGTCGCCGGGGGCGATGAAGCGCTGCTCGGCCGTCCTGACCTCCAGTTCCTCGGCCCCGCACACGCATGTCTTGCCCATCCCGCGGGCCACCACGGCGGCGTGCGAGGTCTTGCCGCCGCGGCTGGTCAGGATGCCCTTGGCGGCGATCATGCCGGCCAGGTCGTCGGGGTTGGTCTCGCGGCGGACGAGGATGACGTCCTCGCCCTGCTCCGAAAGCTCCACGGCCCGTTCGGAGGAGAAGACGGCCTTGCCCACGGCGGCGCCGGGCGAGGCGTTCATGCCCTTGGCGATCTTCTTCTTGGGCGCTCCGCCGTCGAAGCGGGGGAACATGAGCTGGGCGAGCTGGTCGCCGGTGACCCGGGTGACGGCCTCGTCCATGGTGATCAGGCCCTGGTCCACGAGCTGGGTGGCGATGCTGAAGGCGGCCGCCGCCGTGCGCTTGCCGACCCGCGTCTGCAACATCCACAGCTTGCCGCGCTCGATCGTGAACTCGATGTCGCACAGGTCCCGGTAGTGGTTCTCCAGGGTCCGCATGATCCCGAGCAGCTCGTCGTACGAGTCCTTGTCGAGGCGCTCCAGGTCTTCCAGGGGGATGGTGTTGCGGATGCCCGCCACCACGTCCTCGCCCTGGGCGTTCTGCAGGTAGTCGCCGTAGATGCCCTGCCGGCCGGAGCCGGGGTCGCGGGTGAAGGCCACGCCGGTGCCGGAGTCGTCGCCGTAGTTGCCGAAGACCATGGCCATGATGTTCACGGCGGTGCCGAGGTCGGCGGGGATGCGTTCCTGGCGGCGGTAGAGGATGGCGCGCGGGGCGTTCCAGGAGTCGAAGACGGCCATGACGGCCAGGCGCATCTGCTCGCGCGGGTCGGCCGGGAAGTCCTTGCCGGTCTGCTCGCGGACGATCCCCTTGTACGTCTCCACGAGCCCCTGCAGCTCGCCCGTGTCCAGGTCGGTGTCCTGGCGCTTGCCCTTGAGCGCGTCGAGCGCCCGCTCGAAGAGGTCGCCGTCGATGCCGAGGACGGTCTTGCCGAACATCTGGATGAGCCTGCGGTAGGAGTCCCAGGCGAAGCGCTCGTTGCCGCCCGCCTGCTTGGCCAGGCCGTGCACGGACTCGTCGTTGAGCCCGATGTTGAGGACGGTCTCCATCATGCCCGGCATGGAGAACTTCGCCCCGGAGCGCACGCTCACGAGCAGCGGGTCGTCGGCCTGGCCGAGACTCCTGCCGATCTGCGACTCCAACGCCTCCAGATGCCCGGCGACCTCCTGGTCCAATCCGTCCGGTACGGAGCCTTCCGCCAGGTAGTGGCGGCACGCCTCGGTGGTGATCGTGAATCCAGGGGGAACGGGCAGCCCGAGGTTGGTCATTTCGGCGAGGTTCGCACCCTTACCGCCGAGAAGATCTTTGAGATTCCTGTTGCCCTCGGTGAAGTCGTAAACGTACTTGGCCACCACAGCTCCAATCCAACGCCTCTGTCCCGGACTCTACCGGTGAAATTGATGATGAAACTGCACTCCTCGCTTAGGTAGCTGTTTGTACTGGTAAACCTCACTCCAGAGGTCTAATCCAATTATACGACCGGGAGATGAAAAATTGGATTAGACCAATTGGTTTACACCAATTCTTGAGAAAGGCGGGCAGGGGGTGCAGAATCGGATCACACCCCCATCAGGAGGCCCCCATGGCCACTCCTACCCAGCCCAAGCGGCGGGCTCGGATAGTCGCCGGTTCCGCGAAGACGGCCCGCGATTCGGCGATCTACCTCGACGAGCGGCTGCCGTTCGGGCGCTGGCTGCGACCACAGCTGCGCAAGCTGTTCCCGAGCCACTGGTCGTTCCTGCTGGGCGAGCTGGCGCTCTACTCGTTCGTGCTGCTGGTGCTCACCGGGACGTTCCTGACGCTGTTCTACAAACCGAACCCCGACGTGGCCTACACGTCGGTCGTGGAGATCAGCCTGGAGGTGCGCGGCGGGCTCCTGATGCGGCAGCTGCACCACTGGTCGGCGACCGTGTTCGTGCTGGCGATCGTGGCCCACATGTGCCGGGTGTTCTTCACCGGGGCGTTCCGGAAGCCGCGCGAGCTGACGTGGATGCTGGGGGTGCTGCTGTTCGGGCTGGCGTTGTTCGAGTCGTTCCTGGGCGTCTCGCTGACCGGTGACCAGCTCGCGATGACGGGGCTGCGGCAGGGCCAGGGGTTGCTGCTGTCGGTGCCGCTGGTGGGGACGTACCTGTCGGCGTTCGTGTTCGACGGCGCGTTCCCCGGCCAGGTCATCCCGCGCCTGTTCGTCACGCACGTGCTGCTCGTGCCCGGCATCCTGCTGGCGGTGGTGCCGCTGCACGCGCTCATCCTCACGTGGCGGCAGAAGCACACCGAGCGCCGCGCCACCGCCGCCGACGAGCGCAAGGTCACCGGCGGGCCGTTCTTCCCGTACTTCGCGGTCAAGAACGGGGCCACGGCGCTGTTCACGATCGGGTTCATCGCGCTGCTGGCCACGCTGGTGAAGGTCAACCCGGTGTGGGAGCACGGGGCGTACCGGCAGGAGGCGCACCCGCCGTCGGCGCAGCCGTTCTGGTACGCGGGGGTGCTGGACGGCGCGCAGCGGATCGTGCCGGGGTGGGAGATCCCGGTCGGCGGGTACGTGCTGCAGGTCGGGCTCTGGATCCCGCCGCTGGTCCTGCTGGCCTTCTTCGGCGTGCTGCTGTTCTATCCGTTCATCGAGCGCCGCTACACCGGCGACGGCGACCACCACCACCTGCTGGACCGGCCCTCGCAGGCCCCCGTGCGCACGGCGCTGGGCGTGGCGGTCATCACGTTCTTCACCACGTTGTGGGCGGGGATGTGGGTGTCGGCGGCTCCGCCCGCGATGCACTCGGCCCCCGGGCTGCCGCCGCCCCCGCCGGCGCCGGCCGCGCTGCTGACCGTCCCGCAGGACACCTACGAGCTGGTCATCGCCGGGCTGCGGGTCGCCGTGTTCGTGCTGCCGGTGCTGGCCTTCCTCATCACCCGCGCGGTCTGCCGCAGGCGGTCAGCCTAGGGGGTTGTCCTCGGGCGGCGTGCCGGGCACGCCGTCGCGGGGCGGCAGCCAGAGCACGAACGTCGCCCCCTGGCCGAGCCGCGAGAACACCGCCACCCGGCCCCCGTGGGACTCCACGATCTGGCGGACGATGGCCAGGCCCAGGCCCGTGTGGCGGTCGCGGCGGCTGGACTCGCCGCGCCAGAAGCGGTCGAACACGCGGGCCTGGTCGGAGTCGTCCAGGCCGGGCCCGTCGTCGCGGACCGCGACCCACAGCCAGCCCTCCCAGCGGCCCGCCGCGACCCGGATCGTGCCGCCCGGCGGCGAGAGGCGGACGGCGTTGGAGAGCAGGTTCGCCACCGAGCGGCGCAGGGCGTCGGCGTCGCCGGTCATCTCCAGCCCGGCGCCCAGGTCACGGGTGATCGTCACCTGGCGGGCGGCGGCCGGGGTGGCGTACTCCTCGCACGCCTCCCCCACCACCCTGGCCAGGTCGAGGTCGGTGTCGGCGAACGCGGTGCCCTGCCGCCTGGCCGTGGCCAGCAGGTCCTCCACGAGCCTGGTCATGCGGGTGGTCGCGCGGTCCACGATGGCCACGGCCCTGGTGCGCTCCTCCTCGCTGGCGTCGGGGGCGGCCAGGACGGCGTCCACGTTGGCCCGGATGATGGTCAGCGGGCTGCGCAGCTCGTGCGAGGCGTCGTCGATGAGCTGGCGCTGCGCGCTGAACGCCTCCTCCAGGCGGTCCAGCATGGTGTCGATCGTGTCGGCCAGGTCCTTCAGCTCGTCGCGCGGGCCGGCCAGCTTGATGCGCCGCTTCAGGTCCGTGGCCTGGATCTCCTCCGTCGTACGGGTGATCGACCGGACCGGCCGCAGCACCCGGCCCGACAGCACCCAGCCGATGCCCAGGCTGGCGACGTACAGGCCGGCCAGGGTGAGCAGGGAGTAGTTGCGCAGCGTGGCCATCGTCTCGACGTTGACCGCGTTCTCCACCTCCTCCACGAAGACCACCTCGCGCTTGCCCAGGTACTGGTTGCCGCTGTAGGTCTTCGCGAACTCGGTGGTGACCGGGCGCTGGTCGGTGGTCTTGGAGACGGCGAAGTAGATGCCCCCGAGCACGAGCGTGGCCAGCACGAACAGCAGGCCCGAGTAGAGCACGGTGATCCGGAAGCGGATGGTGTGGATCACGTCGGCTCCTTGAGCCGGTAGCCCCGGCTGATCACGGTCTCGATCAGGCCGTCCTCCTGCAGCTTGCGGCGCAGGTTGCCGACCGTGACGCGTACGGTGCTGGTGAACGGGTCGGTGTGCTCGTCCCACACGTGTTCGAGCAGTTCCTCGGCGGACACGACGTGGCCGGGCCTGGTCATGAGGTAGTGCAGCACGCCGTACTCCTTGGGGGTCAGCGCCAGCGACCGGCCGTCGAGCGACACCTCCAGCCTGGCCGTGTCGATCCGCAGACCGCCCACTTCCAGCACCGAGGTGCCGCCTCCGGCCTCCCTGCGCAGGAGCGCCCGCACCCGGGCCAGCAGCTCGGGGAAGGCGAACGGCTTGACCAGGTAGTCGTCGGCGCCCTCGTCGAGGCCGCGGACGCGGTCGTCCAGCCGGTCGCGGGCGGTGACCATGATGATCCGCACTCCCTGCCCCGTCGAGCGCACGGTCCGGCAGAGCTGGAAGCCGTCGCCGCCGGGCAGGTTCAGGTCGAGCAGGACCAGGTCGTAGGTGTTGACCTGCAACTTCTCGTGCGCGGAGGGCGCGTCGTAGGCCGTGTCCACGGCGTAGCCGGCCCGGACGAGGCCCACGCGCAGCGCGTCGACCAGATCCTCCTCGTCCTCAACCACAAGCAGTCGCATGCCCTGCACCCTAATTTCGGATGATTCGTTCTGCGATGGGGGCCGCCCGGTCGATGGGGATGGCGAAGCCGATGCCGATGTTCCCACCTCCGCGGGAGGCCGCTATCGCGGTGTTCACCCCCACGACCTCGCCCCGGGCGTTCACCAGCGGGCCGCCCGAGTTGCCGGGGTTGATGGAGGCGTCGGTCTGCACGGCCGTGCGGCCGGAGCCGCCCAGGCGTACCTCCCGGTCCAGCGCGCTGACGATGCCGGCGGTGACCGTGCCCGACAGGCCCAGCGGCGAGCCGATGGCGAGCACCTGGTCCCCCACGGACAGGTCCGAGGACCTGCCCAGCGTGGCGGGCGTCAGCTCCCTGGGGTAGTCCACCTCCAGCACGGCCAGGTCCTCGTCGTCGTCCACGCCGATCACGGCGGCCGACAGCCGGCTGCCGTCGCCGGTCACGACGGTCACCTGGCTGTTGCCGCTGACCACGTGGGCGTTGGTGAGGATGTGGCCGCGACCGTCCAGGACGAAGCCGGAGCCGCCCGAGCGGCGCGTCTCCACGGAGACGACGCTGGGCAGCACGCGGGCCGCCGTGGCGCTCAGCCCGGACAGGCTGGTGGACGGCGCGGCGGCCACCCTCGGCAGGGCCGTGGGGGGGGCCGGCTCGGACCCTTCGAGGAGCCGGGCCCCCCCCACGCCCGCCGCCGCCCCGGTGAGCGCCGCGACGAGCGCGGCGGTCACCAGGAGACGCGCCTTGGGCGGCGACGCGGGGGAAGGTCTCGCCGCGCTCCCGGCGGCCGGCGGCAGGGTCAGGGGCGGTACGCCTCCCGGGGCCTCCGGGTGGGCCCCGAGCGGCACCGTGCGGAACTCCGGCCCACGGGGGCTGCCCAGGCCCATCATGGGAGCCTCGAGAACCACAGCATCGACGTCATCGCCGCGATCAGCGCGAAGACCAGCCCCGCTCCCACGAACCACTGCCAGACCTCCTGCTGCTCGGTGCGGTAGCCGACCGACGTGCCGATGTCCTCGTAGACCGCCTGCAGCTCGTCGCCGCTGGCCGCCTCGTAGAACCCGCCGCCGGCCGCCTCGGCCAGGCCGCGCAGCGCGGGCCCGTCCACCGGCACCGGGACCTCCCGGCCGGACAGGCTGATGGTGCCGTCCGGGGTGCCGTAGGCGATGGTGGTGACCGGGATGCCGCGGTTCGACGCCTCCGCCGCCGCGTCGCTCAGCGTGCGGCCGGTGGTGTTGGAGCCGTCCGACAGCAGCACGATGTGCGCGGGCGGCGCCTCCTCCTCGGAGTCGAGGGAGGCGACGGCCTCCAGCGAGGAGTAGACGGCCTCGCCGATGGCCGTGCCCGAGGCGGTGCTGAGCCGGTCGAGCGCGGTCAGCACCGTCTGGCGGTCCAGCGTGGGCGGCACGGCGACCGAGGCCGCCGACGAGAACGACACCAGGCCCAGGTTGAACCGCTCGGGCAGCCCCTGGACGAACTGCCTGGCCGCCTGCTTGGCCGCCTCGAACCGGTTCGGCGCGACGTCGGTGGCGCCCATGGACGCCGACACGTCGAACGCCACCATGATCGTCGCCCGATCCCTCGGCACCTGCACCTCGGCCGTCGGCCGGGCGAAGCCCACCACGAGCAGCGCGAACATGAGCAGCAGCGCCGCCGCGGGCACGTGCCTGCGCCAGCCCGGCCGCCGGGGCGCCACCTTGTCGAGCAGGTCGAGGTTGGTGAAGCGGACGGCGTAGGCGGTCCTGCTGCGCAGCGCCATGACCACGTACATCAGGGCGATCAGGGCCACGGGGACGAGCAGCAGCAGCCAGAGGGGTGCGATGAGCGTCATGCGGCGTCACCTCCTCCCCCGGGCACGCCGCCCGGCCGGGCCGGGCCGGCGGCCAGCATGGCCAGGCGGCGCTGGCCCATGACGTGTTTGACCAGGTCACGCACCCAGTCCCGGTCGGTACGCAGCCGCAGGTGGGTGGCCCCGGCCCGGCGCAGCGCCTGCGCCACGGCGTCGCGCTGCACGGCCGCCGCCTCGGCGTACCTGCGGCGCAGCCGCGCGTTGCCCGTGGCGACCTCGCGCCGCCGGCCCGTCTCCGGGTCGATCAGCGTGAGGATCCCCACGTCGGGCAGGGTCAGCTCGCGCGGGTCGAGCACCTCCACCGCCAGCAGCTGGTGCCGGGCGGTGAGCCGGCGCAGCGGCAGCTCCCAGGTCTCCGGGGCGTCCAGGAAGTCGGACACGACGACGACCAGGCCGCGGCGCCGTACCACCCGGCCGAGCTGGTCGGCCGCCACGCCTATCAGCGGCTCGGCCACCCCCGGCGAGGTGCGCGGCAGCGCGAACGCCGCCTGCAGCAGCGCCATCAGGTGCGGCCGGCCCGTCCGGGCGGGCAGCGTCCGGACGCCGCCGCCGTGCAGCAGGTGGGTGCCGATCCGGTTGCCGGTCCGCTGGGTGAGGAAGCCGACCGCGGCCAGGGCGGACAGTGCCAGCTCCCGCTTCTCCATCGCCGCGGTGCCGAAGTCCATGCTGGCGGTGGCGTCGAGCAGCGCCCAGATCTCCAGCTCCCGGTCGGCGACCAGGTCCCGGATGTGCGGCTCGTTCGTGCGGGCGGTGACGTTCCAGTCCATCCGCCGTACGTCGTCGCCCGGCTGGTACGGCCGGGACTCCGCCGGTTCGCTGCCGGGACCCGGTACCAGGCCGAGGTGTTCGCCCTGGAGCAGTCCATCCAGCCTCCTGGTGATCGTCAGCTCGAGCCGGCGCAGCGCCGGCTCTGCCATCAGGTACGGCTTCATGCCACGGCGTCCTGCTGCTGGGGCGCGATGACCGGCATCGGCACGGCCGCCAGCACGCGGTCCACGATCTGCCGGGGCATGACCCCGTCGGCCAGCGCGTCGAAGGAGAGCACCAGCCGGTGGGCCATGACGTCGTGCGCCAGGTCCCGTACGTCCTCGGGCAGCACGTAGTCGCGCCCCCGCATGAGCGCCAGCGCCCGGCCGGCCGCGAGCAGGCCGAGCGTGGCCCTGGGGCTGGCCCCGAACGCCAGCAGCCGGCGCACGTCCTGCACCCCGAACCGGTCGGGGTCGCGGGTGGCGTAGACCAGGCGGACGGCGTACTCGGCGACGGCGTGGTGCACGAAGACCTCCTCGGTCCGGCGCTGCAACGCGACGACCTGCGCCGGGCCGAGGATGCTCTGGGGCGTGGGCGGGTTCACGCTCATGCGGTAAACGATCGCCAGCTCCTCCGATTCGCTGGGATAGTCCACGTCGATCTTCATCAGGAAGCGGTCGCGCTGCGCCTCGGGCAGGTGGTAGACGCCCTCCGACTCGATCGGGTTCTGGGTGGCCAGCACCAGGAACGGCGTGGGCACCTCGTGGGTGACGCCGCCGATGCTGACCTGGTGCTCGGCCATGATCTCCAGCAGGGCGGACTGCACCTTCGCGGGCGCCCGGTTGATCTCGTCGGCGAGCAGCAGGTTGACCATGACCGGCCCGAGCTCGATGTCGAACGACTCGGTCGACGGCCGGTAGATCCGGGTGCCGATGATGTCGGCGGGCACCAGGTCGGGCGTGAACTGGATGCGGGCGAACGTCCCCCCGACCACCGTGGCCATGGTCTCGGCGGCCAGCGTCTTGGCGATGCCGGGGACGCCTTCGAGCAGGCAGTGCCCCTTGGCGAGCACCGCCACGAGCAGCCGCTCGACCATGTGGTCCTGCCCGACGATCACCCGCTTGACCTCGAACAGGGCCCTTTCGAGCAGTGCCGGATCGGTCATGGCTGCACGCTGCCGTGGTAGCAGTCGTCCACGACCACGCGCAGTTCCAGAGCGCTCGGCTCCGGATCGGCGAACGCCGCGCTGCCCGTCATGAGGACCGCGCCGGCGGCGAGCAACACAAGAGCGAAACGTGATGTACGCATTGATTCCTCGTCCCTCGTATCGGCTTAGGACGAATGTCATCAAGAGACCGCGAAAACCCGCGTAACCGCCGCCTTTACACGATTTTTCGGTCGACGGGGTTAGACCTCCGACATGACGCCCATCCAGCGCTATCTCGCAGAAGAGGTCGCCCACGACCATGTGGACGGCCTGATCCCCCGCCGCGAAGCGCTGCGGCGGCTCGCGCTGCTCGGCCTGGGCCTGCCCGCGGCCACGGCGCTCCTCACCGCCTGCGGCGCACCCCCGGAGCCCGCGGCCCCGACCACCGCCGCGCCCTCCGCTCCCCCGCCCAGCCCCTCGCCTACGGGCAGCCCGGCCGGGCCCTCGCCGCTGCCGACGGAGGCGATCACGTTCGCCGGGCCCGAGGGCACGACGCTGCAGGCCGCCTGGGCCGCCGCCGAGGACCCCAAGGGCGCGGTGCTGGTGATCCACGAGAACCGCGGCCTCACCGACCACATCCGCTCGGTCGCCGGCCGCCTGGCCGCCAGCGGCTACTCCGCCCTCGCCCTCGACCTGCTGTCCCGCGAGGGCGGGACGGCCACGTTCACCGACACCGCGGCGGCCACGGCCAAGCTCGGGGAGATCACGGACGAGCGGTTCGTGGCCGACATGAAGGCGGCGGTGGGCGAGCTGGCCGAGCGCGCCGACGGGGCGAAGCTCGGCATGACGGGCTTCTGCTTCGGCGGCGGCATGACCTGGCTGCTGCTGTCCTCCGCCGAGCCACGCCTGGCCGCCGCCGTGCCCTTCTACGGGCCGCTGCCGGAGAACGCCGACATGACCGGGACGAAGGCCGCCGTGCTCGGGGTGTACGCCGAGCAGGACGACCGGGTGAACGCCACCAAGGACGCCGCCGAGGCCGCCCTGACCAAGGCGGGCCTGACGCACGAGCTGGTGACCTTCCCCGGGGTGGGGCACGCGTTCTTCAACGACACCGGGCAGCGGTACAACGCGCCCGCGGCGGCGCAGGCGTACGAACGCGTCCTGGACTGGTTCGGCCGCCACCTCGCCTGAGCCCGCGCGAACGGAAGGACGGCCACCCCCGCGGCGGAGGTGGCCGTCCCGGTCGGCGGTCAGCCGATCAGATACCTCAGCATCTTCCGCAGTGCCGCGCTCCGCTGGGCGTCACTGCCCAGCTGCTCCAGCCCGAAGCCCAGCAGCACCGTGTCCCTGGTGGTCACGGCCGCCGTCTTGTCGGCCTGGGCCCGGACGAAGTCGCCGCCGCCCGTCGGGCTGCCCGCCGGCGGACCGGGGATGGCCCACGGCCCGAGCCCGGCCTCGAAGCCCTCGGCGTTCAGCGTGCCGCCGGTCGTGGTGACCCGGGTGTCGTCCACGAACGCGCCGACCCCGCCGGTGCTCGGGTCGGTCACGTAGCTGATCGACACCTCCACCTGCTGCCCCGCGTACGCGGACAGGTCGAAGGCCACCTGCTGCCAGCCGCCCGAGTTCTCGGTGAACCGGTTCCACGAGCCCGTGGTGCCGGTCGGCGTGCAGGGGTTGCCCGGGGTCAGGTAGTGCCGCAGCCACGGGTGCTCCTCCAGGTAGAACCCGGCCTCGCACTCCGTCGGGACGCCGCTGTCCGTGCCGCCGTTCAGGTCGGGCAGCGTGGTCCAGTTGTCCTGGCCGGCCGTGTGAGCCTCGACGATGACGTTGTCGTAGCCGGGCTCGGTGTCGAAGGACAGCTGGAACGCCAGTCGCGGCTGCTGCGCCGCCATCACGGAGCCCAGGTCGATCGTCCTGGTCAGCCGCATGTAGGAGTCGTCGGCGTGCGCGCCCCTGACGTACCACTGGCCCTCGATCGGGTCGAACGGCCCGGGGGTGCCGAGCTGGTAGTCGGCCGCCGGCGTGCCGGTGAACCTGGGGAAGTCCGTGCCCATGGGGAGCAGGACCCCGGCCTCGTCCAGGGGGTTGTCCGCCGTGGCGGGTCCGCCGAACGTGCCGCTCACCCCGGCCAGCGGACCGGTGCCGGTGAAGCCGCCGGGGTCGGCCCTCGGGATGCGCCCGCCGACGCCCATGTAGTACTGGGTGAAGTCGTCGGCCAGCAGCAGGCACTCGTCGAACAGGCCCTGGACGGTGGTGACCACGCAGTCGCCGTCCGGGTTGCCGTCGATGCCGTAGTAGATGCCGCCGACGATGGTGTCGAGAATGCCGTAGTACGCGGCCGTCTCGCCCGTGTAGAGGAGCTTTCCTCCCTCGTTGAGGTAGTCGCGGATGGAGATCGTCAGGTCCTGCTGCGACCGCTTGACGTCGGCGTCGGGCAGGTTGCCGAGCGGGGTCACCGTGACCACGTCCTGCTGGTCCATGGACAGCCGGTTGTCGCCCAGCTCCCAGACGACGCCCTTGAAGTGGGACAGCACGCCGAGGTGGTGCGGCACTCCCTGGGCGTCCACGTCCCACGTCTCGGAGGCGTACCCGGCGGCCTGGATGGCCTGCCGGTAGGTGGCGGCGTACTTGGGCGCGGTCACCGAGGCCGGGTAGTCCGGGTTGAAGCCGGTGTAGTCCTCGTTGGCGAGCACCAGCACCTTGGCCGCGGAGTCCTTGGCCAGCGTGTAGGTGAAGTGCGGGCTGGAGACGACGCCGGTGCCGGGCTTGAGGCCCTGGAACCAGACCTCGACCCTGTCACCCGGTTTCGCGCCGCTGACCGTGCCCCGGTACTCGGCGAAGTACAGGTCGTTCTCGTCGCCGTACCGCTCGCCGCCGTTCCACTCGCTCAGCGGCCTGATCTGCGCCGGGCCGCCGTTGATCCGGTAGCGCAGCACCTTGCCGAGCAGCGACCGGCGGGCAGTGACCGCCACCGGCTGCGGGTCGCCGTACGAGACGGTGAAGGAGTCGGGCACGAAGTCGGGCACCGTGCGCCCGACCACGGAGACCGGCCGGTCCGGCGTGTGCACGGTCTTGGCGGCGGCGACGGCCAGGGGGATGTTCATCTCGAACTCCTCCCGGATCAGCCGCTCGTCGTCGGGGAAGGTGAAGCCGAGCCCTCCGGCGCAGCCCTCGACCGTCCACTCGTCGTCGGGGTACTTCTGGGCCGCCGCCTCGCACGTGGACATCTCCGGCGTGATCGACATGATCTTCCGGAGGTTCGTCATGTGCCCGTCGGTCTCGCCGTTGGTGGTGTAGAGCTCGGCGCCGATGTCCGGGTCGTACGTCGGGACTGCGGGGGTGGCGTCGTCGCCCAGCATGGCCTCGAAGACGAGGTCGTCCGGCGACGGGGTGGCCTGCTGCCAGCCGATCCCGTACAGGAGCAGCATGGCCGCGGAGTGGTAGTTCAGCAGGTACTTGAACTGCACCCGCTTGGTCAGGTTGTCCAGCGCCACGGTCTCCGGCTCGGACTGGGCCGCCGCGCCGCGGTAGGTCTGGCTGGACAGGAGGCTGGAGGAGCCCTCGTCGTCGTAGCGCCACTTGTAGGCGAAGTTGCGGTTGAGGTCCACGCCGTCGGCGCTGGTGATCTGCCCGTCGCCGTCGTTGTCGCGCAGGTTCTTGCGCCACAGGCGGTTGTCGGGGGTGAAGGTGTGGTCGTAGCCGTCGGGGTTGGCGACCGGCAGGAACCACAGCTCGGTGGTGTTGACCAGCTTGGTCAGCTGGGCGTCGGTCCCGTAGCCGCTGAGGAAGTGGTGCAGCAGCCGCCGCACCATCTCGGGGGTGATCCACTCGCGGGCGTGCTGGGCGGCCAGGTACAGCATGGCCGGGCGCCGGCCGTCGGACAGGCTGCGGGCGTCCTTGGTCACCTTGATCGCGGTGATGGGCGTGCCGTTGAGGCTGTTGCCCAGGTTGACGACCTTGGCGATGCCGGGCTTGGCGTTCGCCGCGGCGATGATCTCCTCGCGGATCCCGCCGGCGCCCGCGTACCGCTTGAAGACACCGTCGCCCTGCGCCGCGACCCGGGCGGCCGCTCGCTGGGCCTGAAGGGTGATGCCCTGCTCGGCGAGCGTGTCGGCGAGCGCGGAGGCGAGGATCACCTCGACGGTGACCTTGCCGTCCGCCCGCTTGACGATGCGCATCTCGTCGCGGTCGACTCCGGCGGCGACGAGCCTGGCCATCTGGTCCGCGGTGAGCTCGCCGGTATAGACGAAGACCCCGTCGGGCCCGGCCACGGGCTTCGGCACCGCCGAGGCGGGCGGGATCGTGAATGAGCCGAGTAACAGGAACGTGCAGGCGAACATGATTAACGTGCGCTTCATCGCGCCTCCGAGAAATCAGCCCCCGAATACCGCTAGGGATGCCCGCAATGTCCGCGTATGCCGGAGCCTTGTCAATCACGACGACCGCATCCGGCCACATTTCAACGACCCAACGCGAACGGGCCGCCCACCGTGGTCACGGCGAGCGGCCCGTCCGGGGCGTCGAGCGGAGATCAGTCGTTGAGGTGCTGGCGGAGGTAGGACTCCACGCCCTCGATGGCGATGCGCTCCTGGCGCATCGAGTCGCGCTCGCGGATCGTCACCGCCTGGTCCTCGAGCGTGTCGAAGTCGACCGTGATGCAGAACGGCGTGCCGATCTCGTCCTGGCGGCGGTAGCGGCGGCCGATCGCGCCCGCGTCGTCGAACTCGACGTTCCACCGGCGGCGGAGCTGGGCGGCCAGGTCGCGGGCCTTCGGCGACAGGTCGGCGTTGCGCGAGAGCGGCAGCACCGCGGCCTTGACCGGCGCGAGCCGGTGGTCGAGCCGCATGACCGTGCGCTTCTCCATGACGCCCTTGGCGTTGGGCGCCTCGTCCTCGCTGTAGGCGTCGAGCAGGAACGTCAGCGTGGCGCGGTCGACACCGGCCGCCGGCTCGATGACGTAGGGGACGTAGCGCTCCCCGGTGTCCTGCTCGAAGAAGCTGAGGTCGACGCCGGACGCCTTGGAGTGGGACGACAGGTCGAAGTCGGTGCGGTTGGCGATGCCCTCCAGCTCACCCCACTCGGAGCCGACGAAGTTGAAGCGGTATTCGACGTCGACGGTGCGCTTGGAGTAGTGGGACAGCTTGTCCTTGGGGTGCTCGTAGAGCCGCAGGTTGTCCTTGTTGATGCCCAGATCGGAATACCAGCGGAAGCGCTCGTCGATCCAGTATTGGTGCCACTCCTCGTCCGTGCCCGGCTTGACGAAGAACTCCATCTCCATCTGCTCGAACTCGCGGGTGCGGAAGATGAAGTTGCCCGGGGTGATCTCGTTGCGGAACGACTTGCCGACCTGGCCGATGCCGAACGGGATCTTCCTGCGGGCCGACTGCTGCACGTTGAGGTAGTTGATGAAGATGCCCTGCGCGGTCTCGGGACGCAGGTAGGCCAGGCCCGACTCGTCCTCGACCGGGCCGAGGTAGGTCTTCAGCAGGCCGCTGAACTGCCGGGGCTCGGTGAAGGTGCCCTTGTTGCCGCAGTTGGGGCAGGTGATGTCGGCCAGGCCGTTTTCGGGCTGCTTGGCGTTCTTCTCCTCGTACGCCTCGATCAGGTGATCGGCGCGGAAGCGCTTGTGGCAGGACAGGCACTCGGTCAGCGGGTCGGTGAAGGTCTCGACGTGGCCGCTGGCGCGCCACACCTCGGGCGCCAGGATGACGCAGGAGTCGAGGCCCACGACGTCGTCGCGCGACTGGACCATCGACAGCCACCACTGCCGCTTGACGTTGTTCTTCAGCTCGACGCCCAGAGGACCGTAGTCCCACGACGCGCGCAGTCCGCCGTAGATCTCGCTCGACGGGTAGACGAGCCCGCGGCGTTTGGCGAGGCTGACGATGGTGTCCATGACGTCGGTGCGTCGTGCCATTTTGGTTGGTTCTCTTTCCGGCTGGAGGTCGGCGAGTGAAATTGGTGAGATCCCAGCTTAGGGGACGGCCGCCCGCTCTCGCGCGCGAGTAATGCTACGCCTCGTCCCGCGTGTAGACGTCCTCGAACGCACTGGGCTCATTGACCATCAGGATCATCAGGGGATACATCACCATCCGGGCGGAGGAGAGCGCTCTTCGGTAGAAGCCGGCACCCTCCCACTCCGTGACCAGCGCCCACAGGTTGGGCTCGTCGACCGAGCGGGCCAGCCGGCCCCGCTGGTAGCCGGGCTGGGTCGCGAACGTGTCGAGTATCGTGTGGCCCTGCTTGACGAAGTCTTGGGACTGGGACTCTGGAACGGTGTATCGGATCACGGCGAGCACCCGACCAGCCTAGAGGCGATCACCGCACGTGAGGTGCGAACTCCCGTAGGCTCTGTGCCGTGGCCCCCAACAACAAGCGCGGCGGCAAGCGCCCGCTGCCCCAGGGCGAGCAGTTCTTCACGCCGGGCGCGACCGGCCTGCGCAAGGCGGTCGAGGAGCGCAGCGCGGTGCCGATGACGTTCCTGTTCACGCAGGTGCCCCGGTGGCTGGCGCCCGCGGTGCTGGTGATCCTGCTGCTGGCGGGGTTCGCCGTGGCCAACCCGCTGGGTGGCGTGGCGGTGCTGCCGGTGATCGCGTTCATCGGGTGGCTGGCCTACCTGTCGTGGCCGTCCCTGGGAGCGGGCGCGAAGCTGCTGCGGGTCGCCATGCTGACCTTCCTGGTGCTCCTCGTGGCGACCCGCTTCGGGGCCTTCTGAGCCCACCCCTCCTCACCTGCGCGGTGGTCGGGAGCGGGCCGCACGGCTCTCCTCCCCTCGGAGGACCTCACCGGATCGCGGCGGGGAAGGGAGGAGAAGGACGGGTCAGGCGTGGTGACGCGCGGAACCGGGGTTCGGGGCGGTCAGGGCAGCAGCGTGTAGCTCGGGAAGTTGCCGGGCAGGCGTTCGGGCTCCTGGCCGGTGGTGGTGGCGCGGACGAGCAGCTCGCCGCCGACGAACGCGCCGCGCCACGACGCGCCCAGCCCGCCGAAGAGCTCCTCGCGGTCCCCGCGCGAGCGCGGCCTGTTGTGGCCCACCTTGAACGCCCGCACCTCGGGCGCCAGCCGGTGGAAGGTCTCCTCCTCGTCGCAGGACAGGGTCGCCACCAGGGCGCCGTTGCTGGCGTTCATGGCGGCCAGCAGCTCCGCCTCCGTGTCCACCAGCACGATCGTGTCCACCGGGCCGAACGGCTCGGCGTGGTGGAGGGGTGAGGAGGGCGGCGGGTTGAGGAGCGCGGTCGGGGCGAAGTACGCGGAAATATCCTGACCGGGCAGGAAATGTCCGGTGTCGAGGGACGCCCGGTGGACCGGCACGCCGCCCCTGGCCACGGCCTCGTCCACCTGGTCGGCCAGTTCCTTGGCCTTCGAGGCGTTGATCAGCGGGCCGAAGTCCAGCTCCGGCAGCGGGTCGTCCGGGTCCGCCACCGCCAGCGGGTGACCGAAGCGCAACGAGCCGACGGCTTCCAGGTAGGTCGCCAGGAACTCGTGGAACAGCGAGCGCTGCACGACGAAGCGCGGGTAGGCGGTGCAGCGCTGCTTGGCGTAGTCGAACGACGCACGGATCTGCCGGGCGAGCAGGTCCCAGTCCCCGTACTCCCACACGCCCCAGCAGTTGAGCCCCTCCTGCTCCAGCACGTGCCGGCGCCCGAGGTCGGCCACCGACGTCGCGACCTTCGCCCCGGCGCCCCGGCCGCCCACGAACGACACGCAGCCCAGCGACCGGCCGGCCACCAGCACCGGCGACAGCTCCGCCCCTCCCCCGCTGACCAGCGTGAACGGCAACCCTTCGCGGACCGCCAGCGCGCAGGCCAGGGTCAGGCAGGACAGCCCGCCGTCGGTGGGCGTCTTGGCGATCACCGCGTTGCCCGCCAGCGCCTGCACGAGCATGGCGTGCATGAGCACGCTCATCGGATAGTTCCAGCTCGCGATGTTGCTGACCGGGCCGGGCAGGGGCGTGCGCCCGGCCACCATGCGGTCGATCTCCTGGACGTACCAGCGCACGCCGTCCAGGCAGCGGTCCACGTCGGCGCAGGCCGTCTTCCACGGCTTGCCGATCTCCCAGACCAGCAGCAGGGCCAGCAGGTCCCGGTGGGCGGCCATGGACTCCACGGCCGCCGACACCATGGCCTTGCGCTCGGCCAGGGGCAGGTAGCGCCAGCGGTTGTGCTCCTCCACCGCGCCCGCCAGCGCCCGGCCGGCGCCGGCCCGGTCGAGCCGGGGCGGCCCCGCGATGGCGGTGCCGTCCAGCGGCGAGAAGCCGGGCACCGGACGCCCGTCGCGGTGCCAGATGCCGCCCCAGTGGTTCAGCACCCGGTCTTCGTGGAAGGCTTCGGGGGCCGCCGAGCAGCACTGCTCGTAGGCGTCCCGCCAGGACGTGCCCGGCTTGAGCCGCATGTCCATCCTCCTCAGTCCGACCAGTCGGCGGTGATGAGCTCGGGCAGCGGCTCGAACTCCTTGATCGATTCCAGCGAGGGCCCCATGGCGGCGTTCGCCTCGCGCTCCACCATCACCTCGACCAGCACCGGCAGCCGCTCGCGCGCCGCCTCGGCGCTCGCCCAGGCCAGCGCGTCGCGGATGTCGCCGGGCACCTCCACCCGGCGCGCCGGGCAGCCGAACGCCTCCATGGCCTTGACATGGTCGATGCCGCCCTCCCCGTAGTGCAGGTCGACGGCGTAGTTCATGCCGTACGGGAGCTCCGCCTGCCTGATGAGGCCCAGGTACTCGTTGTTGATCATGACGATGACGAACGGCACCCGGTACTGCGCCGCCACCGCCACCTCCTCCATCAGGAACTGGAAGGAGTAGTCGCCGACCACCGCCACGACCTGCCGCTCGGGATGGGCGAGCTTGACGCCCATGGCCGCCGGCACCTCCCAGCCCAGCGGCCCGGCCTGGCCGCAGACCAGGTAGCGGCGCGGCAGGTACGTCGTCTGGAACTGACCGGACCAGATCTGGTAGAGCCCGATGGCGGTGACGAACGTGGTGTCCCTGGGGAAATACTCGTTGATCTCCCTGAACACCCTGGGCGGCTTGATCGGCACGTCGTCGAAGTCGTCCCGGCGCACCAGGGTGCTGCGCAGCTCGCCGACCTTGCGCACCCACTTGCCCGGCTCGCGCGGCCCGCCCCGGCGGCGCGCCTCGTCGCGTAGCTCGGCGAGCACCGGCCGGGCGTGCCCGACGACCCCGAGGTCGGGCTCGAAGACCCGGCCGAGCTGCATGGGGTCGATGTCCACGTGCACGAACTTGCGCCCCCGGCGGTAGACGTCGAGGTCGCCGGTGTGCCGGTCGCCGAACCTGGCCCCCACGGCCAGCACCAGGTCGCTCTCCAGGAACGCGGCGTTGCCCCACCGCGTCTGCGTCTGGATCCCGGCCATCCCGGCGAACAGCGGGTGGTCCTCGGGGAAGGCGCCCTTGCCCATGAGCGTCACCTGCACCGGCACCTGGAGGTGCTCGGCCAGCGCGCGCAGCTCGTCGTACGCCTCCCCGATGATGACGCCGCCGCCGGCCAGGATGATCGGCCGCCTGGCCTCCTCCAGCAGGTCCATGGCCGCGCCCACGACCTTGGGCAGCGGCTTCGGCACCTCGACGGGCAGCGGCGCGTCCAGGTCGCGGTCGTACAGGCAGGTGCCGCGCTGGACGTCGACCGGCAGGTCGATGAGCACCGGACCCGGCCGCCCCGAGCGGGCGATCCGGAACGCCTCCCTGAACACCCACGGCGCCTGGGCGGGCTCCTTGAGCTGCACCGCCCACTTGGTCACCGGCTTGGCGATCTCCACGATGTCGACCGCCTGGAACGCCTCCTGGTGCAGCTTGGAGCTCACGGCCTGGCCGGTGACGCAGATCATCGGGATCGAGTCGGCCAGCGCGGTGTAGAGGCCGGTGATCATGTTCGTGCCGGCCGGGCCGGAGGTGCCGATGCAGACGCCGACGTTCCCGGTCACCCGGGCCCAGCCGTCGGCCGCGTGGGTGCCGCCCTCCTCGTGGCGCACGGTGATGTGCCGGATCGAGCTGTGCTGGAGCGCGGCGTAGAGCGGCAGGATGGCCGCGCCGGGGATGCCGAAGACCGTGTCCACGCCCTCCGACTCCAGCACCGCGACCACGGCCTCCATGCAAGGCACTCTTTTCATGCGTTCAGCCTTTCGATCACCTTCAGCAGGGCGGAGTGGTCGAGCGAGCCGTGGCCCTGCGCCCGGGCCGCGGCCACGAGCTGGGCGACCTGCCCGGTGAGCGGCAGGCTGACGCCGGCCTCGCGGGCGGCGGAGACGGCGATGCCCATGTCCTTGTGGTGCAGGTCGATGCGGAACCCGGGGGCGAACTCCCGCTTGACCATGGTGTGCCGCTTGAGCTCCAGGATCCGGGAGCCCGCCAGGCCGCCGGCGAGCACGTCGAGCCCGGCCACCGGGTCCACGCCCGACGCCTCCAGCAGCACGATCGCCTCCGACACCAGCCCGTAGATGCCGCCGACGACGAGCTGGTTGGCCGCCTTGACGGTCTGTCCGGAGCCCGCGGGGCCGACGTGCACGACGGTCGTGCCGAGCCGGCCGAGTACGGGTGCCGCCGCCTCGACGTCCTCGGCCGCCCCGCCCACCATGATCGACAGGGTGCCGTCGATCGCGCCGCGCTCGCCGCCGCTGACGGGGGCGTCCAGGGCGCGTACGCCGACGGCCGCCGCCTGCCGGGCCACCCAGCGGGAGGTCTCGGGCTTGATGGTGCTCATGTCGATGTAGAGCAGGTTCGGCTTGCCGTACTCGATGACGAGCGGCGCCACCTCCTCCACCTGCGGCGAGTCCGGCAGCATCGTGATGACGACGTCCGCGCCGGCGACCGCGTCCACCACGCTCGGGGCGCCCTTGCCGCCCAGTCCGGCGAGCTGCTCGACCCGCGCGGCGCTCACGTCATATCCGGTCACGACATGTCCGGACTTGAGGAGATTGGCCGCCATCGGGCTGCCCATGATCCCCAAGCCGACGAACCCGATGTTCATCCCTGCCTCCAGTCGAACGCGCCCGGCCCCTCGTGCCGGTACTCCAGGCCGACGTGGCCGCGGTAGCCCGCCGCCTCCAGCCGCGCGAAGATCTCGGGGTACGGCATCCGCCCGCTCCCCGGCCCGCCCCTCCCGGGGTCGTCGGCGACCTGCACGTGCCCGAAGCGGGCCGTGTGCCGGTCGATGAGCGCGAGGACGTCCTCGCCCATCCGGTGCAGGTGGTACAGGTCGGCCAGGAAGGCCACGTTGTCCCGCTCCACCTGGTCGATCAGCTCGAACGCCGCCCCCGCCGACGTGATCGGATATTTCGGGTTCTCGTGGGAGTTGAGGGCTTCGACCACCACGGTCGCGCCGATGCCGGCCGCCGCGTCGGCCGCCCTGCGCAGGTTCGCCACGGCCAGGTCCCGGACGGTGCCGGGGCCGTTGCCGTACAGGGCGTTGAGCACCGTGCAGCCCAGCTCGCCCGCCAGCCGCACCGCGGGCTCGATGTTGGCCTGGAACCGGGCCGAGCCGTCCGGCCTGGCCAGCAGGCCGCGCTCGCCCGCCGCCATGTCGCCGGCGTCGAAGTTGAGCCCGACCAGGCGCACCCCGGCCTCCTCGATGGCCTGCCGCAGGTCCGCGAGCTGCGCGCTCGTGGGCTCCGGCGTGTCGAACGGCCACCACAGCTCGACGGCGTCGAACCCGGCCTTCGCCGCCGCGGCCGGGCGCTCCAGCAGCGGCAGGTCGGTCAGCAGAATGGACAGGTTGACGTCGAATTTCACCGCGTCAGCTCCGAACGCATGAGGCGGGCCGTCTCCGAGGGAGTGCGCCCGACGCGGACCCCGACCGCCTCCAGGGCCTCCTTCTTGGCCTGGGCGGTCCCGGACGAGCCGGACACGATCGCGCCCGCGTGCCCCATCGTCTTGCCCTCCGGCGCGGTGAACCCGGCCACGTACGCGACCACGGGCTTGGTGACGTTCGCGGCGATGTAGGCCGCGGCCCGCTCCTCCGCGTCGCCGCCGATCTCGCCGATCATCACGATGGCGTCGGTGCCCGGGTCGTCCTGGAAGGCCCGCAGGCAGTCGATGTGCGTGGTCCCGACGACGGGGTCGCCGCCGATGCCGACGGCGGTGGAGAAGCCGAGGTCGCGCAGCTCGTACATGAGCTGGTACGTCAGCGTCCCCGACTTCGAGACCAGCCCGATGCGCCCGGCCGAGGTGATGTCGGCGGGGATGATCCCGGCCGAGGACTGGCCGGGGCTGATCAGGCCGGGGCAGTTCGGGCCGATGATCCGGGTCCGGCCGTTCGCCAGGGCGCGGAAGCGTACGGCGTCGTGCACGGGGACGCCCTCGGTGATCACCACGCACAGCGGCACCCCGGCCTCGACGGCCTCCTCCACCGCCGAGGCGGTGAACCGCGGCGGCACGAAGATCACCGACACGTCGGCCCCGGTCCCGGACACCGCGTCGGCCACCGAGCCGAACACCGGCACCGAGCGCTCCCCGAAGTCCACCGACCGGCCGCCCTTGCCGGGCGTCACCCCGGCCACGACGTCGGTCCCGGCGGCGAGCATGCGGGCCGTGTGCCGGGTGCCCTCCGCGCCCGTCATGCCCTGGACGAGAACCCGGCTGTCCTTGGTCAGAAAGATCGCCATTTACGCACCTGCCGCGAGTCTGGCCGCCATCTCGGCGGCGCCGTCCATGGTGGAGACCTGGCGGACCGCCGGGTGCCTGGCGTCGCTGAGGATGCGCCGGCCCACCTCGGCGTTGTTGCCGTCCAGCCGCACGACGATGGGCCTGCCGTGGCCCCGCTCGCCGAGGAGTTCGAGTGCCGTGACGATGCCGTTCGCCACCGCGTCGCAGGCCGTGATGCCGCCGAAGACGTTGACCAGCACCGACCGTACGTCGGGGTCGGCCAGGATGATCTCCAGCCCGTCGGCCATGACCTGGGCGGAGGCCCCGCCGCCGATGTCCAGGAAGTTGGCGGGGTCGGCGCCGGCCCCCGCGACCACGTCGAGCGTGCTCATGACCAGCCCCGCGCCGTTGCCGATCACGCCGACCTTGCCGTCCAGCTTGACGTAGTTCAAACCCTTGGCCCTGGCCCTGGCCTCCAGGCTCTCGGACCGTTCCCCGTAGTCCTCCCAGGAGTGGCGGAAGGCGGAGTTGTCGTCGAGGGTCACCTTGCCGTCGAGCGCCATGATCCGCTGGTCGGTGGTGCAGATCAGCGGGTTCACCTCGACCAGCAGGGCGTCCTCCGCGACCAGCACCTTCCACAGTCGCTCCAGCACCTCGGCCGCCTGCTCGGGCAGCCCGGCCTTGGCGGCCAGCAGCCGGGCGGTGTCGGCGTCCACGCCCGCCACGGGGTCGATCGGCAGTTTCACGAGGGCGTCGGGGTCGGTGGCCGCGAGCTCCTCGATCTCCATGCCGCCCTGGGCCGACACCATCGCCAGGAACCCACCCTCGGCCCGGTCCACCAGGAAGGCCGCGTAGTACTCCTCGAACGGCACCGTCGCGGCCTCCACCAGCACGCGGTGCGCGATGTGCCCCTTGATGTCCATCCCGATGACGCGATCGGCCTCCGCCTCGGCCGCGACCGGTCCCGCCGCCGGTCTGATCCCGCCTGCCTTGCCCCGTCCACCGGTCTTCACCTGGGCCTTGATGACTACGGGCGCGTTCAGCTCGGCCGCGATCGCGCGGGCCTCGGCCGGCGTGGCCGCGACCCCGCCTGCGGGAACCGGGATCCCGTGACGCCCGAAGAGCTCCTTCGCCTGGTACTCGTACAGGTCCATTCGAGCCTCCTTTGTAGACGGTATACCGTATGGAGTATCCTTCGTAAAGGGTCTCGACAGCGGACTGTCTTCTGGATATTCCATACAGTATGGAGAATGCAGTTAAGGATTGGCGCGGGCGCTCGTACCGTCCCGGCCCCGTTCCCGCAGACCGCACCCGGATGTTCTGGCTGGCCCTGGCCGCGATGGCGGCGATCGGCCCGCTCCAGTACGGCTACGCCGCGCTGCTCGCCAAGGAGGCGGCCGGCCTGACACTGCTCGCCGTCTGGATCGCCTGCCAGGCCGCGGGCGCCCTGCCCGCCCTCCACCTCGTCCGCCGCGGGCGGCTGACCGTGCGCGCCTGCCTGGCCGCCGGCGCCGCGCTGAGCGGCCTCGGCCTCGCCACGGCGGCCCTCGCCGGTCCCGCCCTCGCGGCGACCGCCCTCACCGGCCCCGGCCTGGCCGCGCTCGCCGGCTACGCGCTGCTCGGCGGGCTGGGGGCGGGGCTGGTCTACGGGGTGTGCGGCGAGGTCGTCGCCTCCTGGTATCCGGAACGGCCCGCCGCCCGGGTCGGGCTGATCACCGGCGCCTTCGGGTACGGCGCGGTGCCCCTGCTGGTCTGGACCGGGATCGCCCCGGGCGCCACGACCGCCGCCTTCCTGGTCGCCGCCGTCCTGGCGGTGGCCGTCATCGGCACGGCGGCCCGGTGGCTGCGCCTGCCCCCGGCCCTGTGGTGGCCCGGCGACGTGGACCCGCGCACGCACGCCCTGGACGCGGCCCGGCTGCGGACGAGCCCGGAGGCGGTCAAGCAGTTCGGGCTCGCCCAGGCCATGCGCACGCGCACGCTGCCGGCACTCGCCCTGCTGCTGACCTGCGCGGGCGCCGTGTCGGTCTTCGACGTGATCGTGGTGGCGGGCACGGGGACGTGGGGCGCGCTGGCCCTGCTGGTGGCGCTGAACGGGGCCGGCCGGTCGGTGGCCATGCGGGCGGCGGAGCTGTTCGGCCGCAGGCGGGTGCTGGCCACCGTCTTCGGCGCGCTCGCCCTGGGGCAGATCCTGCTGGCCGTGGCCGTCCAGAACGCCGGCGCGCTCGCCCGGACGGCTCCCGGCACGGCGGCCGGGGACGCCCTGGCGGCGGCGGGCGGGAGCGCGCTGGGGGCCTCCGCGCAAGGAGCGGTGGTCGGGAGTGCGCTGCTGTGGCTGGGGGTCGTCGCGGCCGGGCTGGGCGGGGGCGCGTTCTACCCCCTGCTCGCCAGCCTCGTACGCGAGCTCTTCGGCACCGAGCGGGCCACCGAAATCCACGCGGTCGTCTACAGCGCCAAGGCCGTCGCCGGAGTGGTCGCCGTCGCCCTGGCCCTCACGGCCCTGACCGCGCCCGGCGCCGCCCTCCTCGCGGCCGCCGCGCTGGCGGCCCTGCCCGCCCTGGCCACCCCGCGCCTGCGCATCCCCGGCCTGCCCGCCACCATCCCCCTATGACGCCCCCTATGACGCCTGCGACCAGGCGACGCGCTGTGATGAGACTCACGGGCGTGGCTAACCCCTACACGGTATGCTGTAGGCAGTCGACCAAAAACTTTAACGCACTCCTGGAGACGTGACCATGCTGGTGTCGGATCAGGCCGGTCAGGCGGCGGCCGCCAAGATTCCCCGCCCTGCCACGCTCAGGGAGAGCGTGATCGAGGCTATCCAAGAGCTCATCGTCTCCGGTCAGCTCAAGCCCGGCCAGCACCTCGTGGAGAGCGAGCTGGCCGAGCTGCTCGGGGTCTCCCGGCAGCCGGTCCGCGAGGCGCTGCAGCAGCTCAGCGGCGAGGGCTGGGTCGACCTCCACCCGGGGCAGGGCGCGTTCGTGCACGTCCCGACGCTGGAGGAGGCCGACCAGCTGCTCGCCGTCCGCACGCTGCTGGAGACCGAGTCCGCCCGGCTCGCCGCGCAGCACGCGGGCGAGGACGGCGTGAAGCGGCTGCGCGCCCTGTGCGCCCGCGGGATCGCCTCGGTGCAGTCCGACGACGTCGACGGCGCCGTGGCGACCAACTCGGAGCTGCACGCCCTGGTGACCGCCCTGTCGGGCAACAGGGTCCTGGCCGAGCTGGCCGCCCAGGTGGCCAGGCGGGTGCGGTGGTACCACACGCCGGTGGCCCGCCAGCGCGGCATGGCCTCGTGGGACGAGCACACGTCGCTGATCGACGCCATCGAGGCCGGCGACGAGCGGCGGGCGGCGAAGATCATGCGGGAGCACACCGAGCACACCCGTGCCTCCTACATGGAGCAGCGGGAGAGCGAGCCGGTGGAGCCGGCGCCCAAGCCCGTCCGCCGGCGCCGCCCCCGCCAGCTGGGTTGACCTGGCGTTCACAGAAGACCACATGCTCCGAAACACCTCGGGTAGAGGCTGGGAGCAGTACGGATTGGAGGTGCATGACAATGAAGGCGTTCATCCGCTTTCTCCTTGGTGATCCCATGGGCCAGGCAGCAGACGGCCGAGCCATCGGGATCGGCCTGAGCGCAGCGCTCAGAAAGCACTACTCCGCCGATGAGGTGGACAGCTACCTGCGCCGCTGGAGCGCGGAGCACGACGTGCGCAAGAGCCCTCGCCACTGAGCCAGGGCATGCCGCTGAGCCGCGGCAGGGGGGCGGCCACCCGTAAGCAGCCTCCGCCCCCGCGCGCGGCCCGATTCAGCGGTCCACGGGTTCCGGCTCCACCACCTTCGACTTGGCGTCGCGAGCCGACTTGATCAGGCTGAGCACCGTGGTGACGGCGAGAGTGCCGAGGATGACCCCGAGAGACACCATGATCGGGATCTCCGGCGCCCACGACACCCCGTCATGGTGCAGGGCCTCGAGAATCAGCTTCACGCCGATGAAGGCGAGCACCACCGACAGGCCCTTGCTGAGATAGACGAGCCGGTCGAGCAGCCCGCCGATCAGGAAGAAGAGCTGCCGCAGCCCCATGAGGGCGAAGGCGTTGGCGGTGAAGACCAGGTAGGGCTCCTTGGTGAGGCCGAAGATGGCCGGGATGGAGTCCAGCGCGAACAGCAGGTCGGTGGTCCCGATCGCGACCATCACGATCAGCATCGGGGTGACCATCCTGCGCCCGTGATGCACGGTGAGCCGGGCGCCGTGATAGGTGTCCGTCGTGGGGAGCACCCGGCGAACCGTGCGCAGGGCGAGGTTCTCGGAGAACTCCGCCTCCTCGTCCTCGTGCCCGATCAGCTTCCACGCGGTGTAGACGAGGAAGGCGCCGAACACGTAGAAGAGCCAGTCGAACCTGGCCACGGCCTCCGCGCCGGCCGCGATGAAGCCGCCGCGCATGATCAGCGCCAGGATGATGCCGATGAGCAGGACCTTCTGGCGGTACTGCCGCGGCACCTGGAACCTGCTCATGATCAGCAGGAAGACGAAGAGGTTGTCCACGCTGAGCGAGTACTCGGTGATCCACCCGGCGAAGAACTCCCCTCCGTGCGCGGGGCCGGAGAACACGAGCAGGCCGACGCCGAAGGCCACGGCCAGGCTCACGTAGAACGACACCCAGCCCACGCACTCCTTGAAGGAGGGCTCGTGGGGGTTGCGGGCGACGAGCCAGAAGTCGAAAGCGAGCACGAGACAGAAGCCGCCGATCGTGGCCAGCCAGATCCACAAGGGCAGATTCACTTACGTGCTCCCTTCCTCGTCTGCACCATCTGTGCGTACCGGATGTACTGGGCGAGCAGGTCCTTGGCGATCGGGTTGTCGCCGGCCCGGCGGACCAGCCAGTGCGGCATGAGCCGCTCGTGCAGCCAGACGAAGCCGATCGCGAAGCCGAGGCTGACCATCGCCTGGTACGCCAGGAACAGCGGGATGCCGTCGGCCATGCCGACCCCGGCCACGCTCTCCTGCATGAGCCGGGAGACCGGGAAGGCCGCCATCCAGTACAGGCCGACGGGCCCGAACGTGCCGGGCCGGAACACGCCGTGGCCGAGGAGCACGCCGTACAGGCCGCCGAAGAGGGCGAGCGGTGCGGCGAGCGCCAGGGCCGACAGCGCGGCCATCCCGGTGGGCTGCCCCGCGAGCAGGGTCAACCCACCGGCCATGGCACCGGCGACGGCTCCGATCGACGCCCCGGGCAGGGCGAGTTCGAGGCTGTGCCGTCCTCCCATCAGCCCACGACCACGCCGTAGGCGAACAGGCTGTAGAAGAGCATTCCGAGGTAGAACACCGCACCGAACCCGATGATCACGTTGGTCCACCACTTGGGCCTGATCGGTTTGGGCAGCATGCGGTTGTTCACCAGGAGCAGCGTCACGCAGTACGCGCCCATGGCGAACGTGGACAGGAACGCCAGCGTGTCCAGGATCCCGCTGGGACCGTCGGCCGGGCCGAACAGCAGGATCAGGATCCCGAAGAGGATCACGCCCCAGAGGAAGATCCCGTACAGGCGCGACATGCCCAGCTTCTTCGCCCCGCGGACGAAGTTGAAGGTCATGTCAGCCTGACCCCGGGAGAAGGAGTCGAACAGGCCCAGCGTCGCGTTCAGGCCGATCAGCGCGATGAACCCGAGGAACACGACCCCGAGAACCGAGCTGCCCGCCGAGGAGACGGCGTCGGCCATCGCGGACAGCGCCACCTCCCGGTCGTCGCCCTGAATGGCCGTCCGGACGTCCGGGTTCTGCCGCACCGCCGACTGGGCGATCACCGTGAAGGAGATCGTGACCAGCATGGTGATGCCCCAGAACAGCAGCAGCGCGTCGAAAGTGACCCAGCGCCGCCACCCTCTCCACTTGGCCATCTCCGCCGGGTCCTCGGTGTCGAACATGAACCCGCGGGAGGGCATCTCCTCTTCCTCGCCCGCGTGCCGCAGCCCGCGCACCTTCGGGATGTGCACGCCCATGCCGGCCCCGGAGTCGCGCAGGTGCAGCGTGTACCACATCTGCTGCATGCCCGACGGTCCGGCGAACGCGCACGCCCCCACGATGACGGGGAACCAGGCGGCCGACATGGCCTCCGCCGGCAGGTAGCCGAAGGAGAACATGCCGCTGATCGTGGTGACCACGTCTCCCCAGGAGCCCACCATGGCCGCGACCACGGCCGTGCCGAGCACGAGCGCGCCGATGAGCAGCGACAGCACGTTCTCGAGCAGGTTGTAGATCACCTTGGCCAGGGTGAAGACCACGCCGACGAGGATCAACCCGGCGACCGCGGTCACCACCCAGGGTATTCCGGTGATCTCCTCGAACGCCGCCGCTCCCGCCGACAGGTGTCCCGGCCAGATGTAGACGGCGATCGCCACGATGAAGAAGAACCACATCAGTGGCTTGAACACCCTGGCCGCGCCGGAGAAGATGCTCTCCCCCGTGGCCATGGCGTACCGGGCCATCTCCAGCATCACCACGGCCTGCAGGGTGACGCCGATCAGGAACAGCCATCTGATCTCGGGCCCGAACAGCAGCACCAGCCTGGGCCACATGTACGACTCGCCCATGCCCACGCCCAGCGCGACGAGGAAGACCGTCGGCCCGAGAATGTGCACCGAGGGAGGTGCGTCGGGGAGCTTCCTGATGGGCATCGGCTCAAGCCGGCCCGCTTTCCATACTCGTTCATCCTCGACCGGCGGCGTGGCCGTCGCCGGTGGTGTGTTCGATGTGTCCACCTACGGACCTCCTGGGGGGTTGTTGCCTTCCTCGTGCGCCCCGAATTAAGCCCCCTCGCCTGGCGCTGCTGTGGCTCGGCTCTTAGCCCAGCAGCCCGGCCGCCCTGGCCCAGCGGTACTTCGCACCGAGGACCGCCACGGGCTTCTCTGTCGTGTACGGGTACGCGACCACGCCGTGCTCGAACAGGTACTCGCTGGCCTCCTCAACCTCGGTGTCGCCGGCGAGCGATGCCACCACCGGCTTGACGTTGCCCTTCGCCCGCTCCTCCGCCACCACACGCGCGATGAGCTCGGCGAATACCATCGGCGGCGTCACGATCGTGTGCCAGTAGCCCAGGACCAGCGCGTGGATGCGCTCGTCGGCCAGGCCGAGGCGGACCGTGTTCTCGTAGGTCGAGGGGGGTTCGCCGCCGGTGATGTCGATGGGATTGCCCGCCGCGCCGAACGGCGGGATGTAGGCGCGGAATGCCGCGTCCAGGTCGTCCGGGATGTCCATGAGGGTCAGCCCGGCGTCCACGATGGCGTCGGAGAGCAGCACGCCCGAGCCGCCGGCACCGGTGATGATGACGACGTTCTCGCCCTTGGGCGCGGGCAGGATCGGCAGCGCGCGGGCGTACTCGAGCATGTCGTTGAGCCCCGGCGCGCGCACGACGCCCGCCTGGCGCAGGATGTCGTCGTACACCTTGTCGTCGCCGGCCAGCGCCCCGGTGTGCGAGCCGGCGGCCCGCGCGCCCATGGCGGTGCGCCCGGCCTTGAGCACGATGACCGGCTTCTCCTTGACCACCCGGCGGGCGGCCTCGACGAAGCCGCGCCCGTCCTTGAGATCCTCCAGGTGCATGGCCACGGCCTTGGTGTTGTCGTCCTGCTCGAAGAAGGTGAGCAGGTCGTCCTCGTCCACGTCGGCCTTGTTGCCGACGCCGACGATGGCCGAGACGCCCATCTTGGTCGTGCGGCTGAAGCCCAGGATGGCCATGCCGATGCCGCCGCTCTGCGAGGTCAGCGCCACGCTGCCCTTGACGTCGTACGGCGTGCAGAACGTCGCGCAGAGGTTCTCCGGCGTGTAGTAGTAGCCGTAGATGTTCGGGCCGAGCATGCGCACGCCGTGCCTGCGGGCGATCTCGACGATCTCCTTCTGGCCCTCGACGTTCCCGGTCTCGGCGAACCCGGACGGGATCATGACCGCGCCCGCCACGCCCTTCTCGCCGACCTCCTCCAGCGCCGGCGCCACGAACTTGGCCGGGATCGCGAACACGGCCACGTCCACGTCGCCGGGCACGTCCCCGATGCTCTTGTACGCCGTCAGCCCCATGATCTCGTCGGCCTTCGGGTTGATCGGGAAGATCTGCCCCCGGTAGCCGCCGTTGATGAGGTTCTTCATGACCGAGTTGCCGATCTTGCCGGACTCGGCCGAGGCGCCGATCACGGCGACCGAGCGCGGCTTGAAGATCCGCGTCATCTGCCGCAGGATCTCCTCGCGCGACAGCCGGACGACCTCGGGCTGCGGCTCGCCGATGAGGATGCGCACGTCGGCGGCGACCGCCCCGTTCGCGTCGGCGAAGACCGGGTTGAGGTCGATCTCGACGATCTCGGGGATGTCGGTGACGAGCCGGCCTACGCGCTCGATCAGGGCCGCGAGCGCGTCCCTGTTGGCGGGCTCGGCGCCCCGTACACCGCGCAGAATCTCGGCCGCTTTGATGTCGTCCAGCATCCCAAGCGCATCATCACCCGAAACCGGGGCAAGCCGGAAGGTCACGTCCTTAAGTACTTCAACTAGGACACCGCCCAGACCGAAGGCGATGATCTTGCCGAAGGTGGGGTCGGTGACCGCGCCCACGATAACCTCGTGGCCGCCGCCGACGAGCTGCTGCACCTGGATGCCGTCGATCTTCGCGTCGGGGTTGTAGGCGCGGGCGTTGGCCAGGATCGTGTCGTACCCCTCCCGCACCTCTTCGACGGTCTTCAGGCCGACCAGCACGCCGCCGGCGTCCGTCTTGTGCAGGATGTCGGGCGAGACGATCTTCAGCACGACCGGGAGCCCGATCTCCCCGGCCAGCCGCGCGGCCTCGTCGGCCGAGGTGGCCAGGCCCTCGCCCGGGGTGGCGATGCCGTACGCCTGGCACAGCTCGCGGCCCTCGGGAGCCGTCAGGGCGGTGCGCCCTTCGGCGAGCGCCTTCTCGATGACTTCCCTGGCGGCCACTAGATGACTCCGTTCGTCTTGAGTTCGTTCAGCTCGTCCGCGCTCACGCCGAGCTCGCCGTAGATCTCCTGGTTGTGCTCGCCGAGCAGCGGCGGGGTGCGGACGTCCACCGGCGAGTCGGACAGATGCAGCGGGCTGCCGACGGTCACGAACTCGCCGCGCTCCGGGTGCTCCACCGAGACGACGATGCCCTCCTCGCGCAGGCTCTCGTCCTCCACCAGCTCCTTGGTGGACAGGATCGGCCCGCACGGGATGTTCTCGGCGTTCAGCCGGTCGAGCACCGACCACTTGTCGTGCCGGATCGTCCACTCCTCGATGAGCTGGAACATCTTGTCCAGCTTGGACAGCCGGGCCTCCGGCGTCGCCCACTCGGGGTCCTCGGCCAGCTCGGGCCGGCCGATGATGTTCGCGATCGGCTTCCAGCCGACCGGCTGGACGATGACGTAGATGTAGTCGTTCGGCCCGCCGGGGGCGCAGCGCACCGCCCAGCCGGGCTGGCCGCCGCCGCTGGCGTTGCCCGAGCGCGGCACCTCGTCGTTGAACGTCTTGTTGGGGTATTCACGCAGCGGCCCGTGCGCCAGGCGCTGCTGGTCGCGCAGCTTGACGCGGCACAGGTTCAGCACGGCGTGCTGCATGGCCACCTGTACGCGCTGCCCGCGGCCGGTCTGGTTGCGCTGGAAGAGGGCCGCCAGGATGCCGGCCACCGCGTGGATGCCGGTGCCCGAGTCGCCGATCTGGGCGCCGGTCGCCAGCGGCGGTCCCTCCTCGAAGCCCGTGGTGCTCATCGAGCCGCCCATGGCCTGGGCGATCACCTCGTATGCCTTGAACTTGGCGTACCGGCCCTGGCCGAAGCCCTTGATCGAGGCGTAGACGAGGCGGGGGTTGAGCTCCTGGAGGCGTTCCCAGGGGAAGCCCATGCGGTCGACCGCGCCGGGGCCGAAGTTCTCCACGAGGACGTCTGCGCTCTTCACCAGCTCGGTGAAGATCTCCTTGCCGCGCTCGCTCTTCATGTTGAGGGTGATGCTGCGCTTGTTGCAGTTGAGCATCGTGAAGTAGAGGCTGTCGACATCGGGCACGTCGCGGAGCTGTTGCCGGGTGATGTCGCCGGTGGGGGCCTCAAGCTTGACCACGTCGGCGCCCAGCCAGGCGAGCAGCTGGGTGGCCGACGGGCCGGACTGGACATGGGTCATGTCGAGGACGCGGACACCTTCGAGAGCCTTCATGTCGGAGTTCCCCTACTTGTACATGGTCTGGTTCATGGTTCCGGGGGCGTAGACCTCTGGGTCGACCCAGACGTTGATCAGCGAGGGTTTGCCGGACTGCCGGGCTCGCTCCAGCGCGGGGCGGATCTCGGCCGGGTCGCGCACCTCCTCGCCGTAGCCGCCGAGGAGCTTGGCGAACTCCCCGTAGCGGATGTCGCCGAGGGTGTTGCCGACGCGGGCGCGCTCCTCGCCGTACTTGGCGGCCTGGCCGTACCTGATCTGGTTCATCGAGGAGTTGTTGCCGATGACGCCGATGAACGGCAGGTCGAAGCGGACCATCGTCTCGAAGTCCCAGCCGGTGAGGCTGAAGGCGCCGTCACCGAACAGGCACAGCACCTCCTTGTCGCGCCGGGCCTGCTTGGCGGCCATCGCGAAGGCCATGCCGACGCCGAGCGTGCCGAGCGGCCCGGGGTCCATCCAGTGGCCGGGGGACTTGGGCTGCACGACCTGCCCGGAGAAGGTGACGATGTCGCCGCCGTCGCCGATGTAGATGGTGTCCTCGGTGAGGAACTCGTTGATCTCGTGGACCAGGCGGTAGGGGTCGATGGGCTGGGCGCCGGAGAGCTGGCGGGGCAGGCGCTTCTCGTACGCCTGGGTCTCGACGGCGCGCAGCTCCTCCAGCCACTCCTTGCGCCGGGCCGCGCCGTTCTCGATGCGGCCGCTCGCGGCCTGGGCCACCGCCGAGAGGATGAGGCCGGCGTCGCCCACGATCCCCAGGTCGATGTCCCGGTTCTTCCCGACAGTGCGGTAGTCGAGGTCGATCTGGACGACCTTGGCGGTCGGCGACAGGCGCTTGCCGTAGCCCATCCGGAAGTCGAACGGGGTGCCGACGATGATGATGAGGTCGGCCTCGGTGAAGGCGTACCTGCGGCTGAGCTGGAAGTGGTGCGGGTCGGCGGGCGGGAGCGTGCCGCGGCCCGAGCCGTTCATGTACGCCGGCACGTTCAGGGACCTGACGAAGTCGATGGCCGCGTCGGTCGCCCGGCACGTCCAGACCTGGCTGCCGAGCAGGATGCACGGCTTCTCGGCGTGCGCCAGCAGGTCCGCCAGCCGCTCGATGGCCTCGGGGTCGCCCTGCTGGCGGGTCGAAGCGCGGTAGTGGCCCGGCGCGGGGATGCGGGCCTTCTCCACCGGCACCTTCGCGTCGAGCACGTCACGCGGGATCTCCAGGAACGCCGGCCCGGGTGCCCCGTGGTAGCACTCCCGGAAGGCCATCGACACGATGTCGGCCACCCGTTCCGTGCTGGGCACCGTCGCGGCGAACTTGGTGATCGGGGTCATCATGTCCACGTGCGGCAGGTCCTGCAGCGAGCCCATCTTGTGCTGGCTCAGCGCGCCCTGGCCGCCGATGAGCAACATCGGGCTCTCCGCGCGGAAGGCGTTGGCCACGCCGGTTACCGCGTCGGTCGTGCCCGGCCCGGCGGTGACCACGGCGCAGCCGGGCTTGCCGGTGATGCGCGCGTAGCCGTCCGCGGCGTGCGCGGCCACCTGCTCGTGGCGTACGTCGATGACCTCGATGCCCTCATCGACGCAGCCGTCGTAGATATCGATGATGTGGCCACCGCAGAGCGTGTAGATCACGTCCACGCCCTCGGCCTTCAGTGCCTTGGCTACGAGATGACCACCCGAGATCGTTTCGGACATCATGCCACCCTTTCCCGGCGACGAAGCTCTCTGTCTTCCGCATACTGCATACCGTATGAACGCAATGGTTACTCCCTCTCGTTGGGCCTGTCTAGCCCCCCGGCGCTATCTCGATCAGCTCAGTGGGAAGTCGATCAGCTCGATCCGCTCCCCGGCCCACCCCCGGCGGCACGACCGCCGGCGCGTCCACCTCCACCGGGATGGCCCGCGCGGAGCCCCATGGCATCGCTTCCATCTCCGGCACAAGCCGCAAAACGGTCACAAGGACACTCCTTGACCCGCGTTTTTCCATACTGTATACCGAATGCACCGGCGGGTCTCGTCCAGCGACTCGCCGCAAGCACCGGGGCCCCGTATTTACGGCGGTTCGCATCACGCGGCCGCCGCAGCTACGGGGCCCCGTGCTTACAACCCGACGCGAGAACGGAGCGCGAGCATGAAGGTCGCTGTTCTTGGCGCCGGCGCCATCGGCGCATACGTGGGGGCCGCCCTCCACAGGGCGGGAGCCGAGGTGCACCTCATCGCGAGAGGCCAGCATCTCCAGGCGATACGCAGTGCCGGTGTGCGGGTGCTCACCCCCAGGGGCGATTTCACCGCCCATCCCCATGCCACCGACGACCCCACCCAGGTCGGACCGGTGGACCACATCTTCCTGGGCCTCAAGGCGAACAGCTACGCCTCCGCGGGCCCCATGATCAAGCCGCTCCTGCACGAGACCACGAGCATCATCGCCGCGCAGAACGGCATTCCGTGGTGGTACTTCCACGGACTCAAGGGCCCGTACGAGGGCTACCGCATCGAGAGCGTCGACCCGGAGGGCGCGGTGACGTCCGCACTGCCCCTGCACCGCGCGATCGGATGCGTCGTCTACGCCGCCACCGAGATCGAGGAACCGGGCGTGATCCGCCACCTCGAAGGCACCCGCTTCTCCATCGGCGAGCCCAACGGCGAGCTGACCGAGCGGTGCGCCGAGTTCAGCCAGGCCGCCGTCGCGGGCGGGCTGAAGTGCCCGGTGGAGCGCGACCTCCGCCGGGACGTCTGGATCAAACTCATGGGAAACATCGCCTTCAACCCGATCAGCGCGCTGGCCAGGGCGACGATGGCCGGGATCTGCCGCCACGACGGCACCAGGGAACTGGTCGTGGCCATGATGAGAGAGACGGTGGACGTGGCCAGGCGGGTGGGCTGCGATCCGGGGATCTCCATCGAGCGCCGCCTGCGGGGCGCGGAGAAGGCGGGCGAGCACAAGACGTCCACACTCCAGGACCTGGAGAAGGGCAAACCGCTGGAGCTCGACGTGCTGCTGGCCGCGGTCGTCGAGCTGGCCGACCTCACCGGCGCCGAGGTGCCGACGCTGCGCGCGATCCACGCGGTGAGCGACCTGCTGAGCGAGAACGTTGTCCGGGCGGGCTAGCTGGAATACCGTATACCGAATGGAGGGATCATGAGCCACGACCGCCTGGATCTGAGATGCCGCGGCGCCGAGCCGCCAGAAGAGCAGCGCGCGGCCGTCGACGACCTGCGCGGGAACCCCGCACCTTCTCCACCACCTCCTCCCGCGGCGTCTGCGGCAAGGCGTCGCCGCAGGCCATACGCACGGTGGCTCACCGGAGCGGGGGTGACGGCGACTCGATGAGCGTCCACACCGGCGGACGGCGGCTGCGCTCATGGGAAACCGCGGGCGAGAGCGCGGGTGAAAGCGTCACCTCGGGCGTCGGCAACGGCTCTGCCGGCGCACGATCACCGGGGTGATGACGGGATGCCGCACGGCGCGCCTGGCCCCCAGCCGCCGTCGGCATCCCACTGCGCGCCCTTGGTGCGTTTTGACAACCATTTTCATTTTGGCGCATACTGACTCACATGATGTCAGGATTTTCCCGGTCGTGTGCTGTCGGTCTACTGGCCACAGCGTCCCTGCTCACCGCCACTGCTTGCGGCTCCGGCACCGCGCAGACCGCCACTCCGGCTGCGGGCGCGAAGCCCGAGGTGGTCGCGGCCTTCTACCCGCTGCAGTGGCTGAGCGAGCAGGTCGGGGGATCCGACGCGCAGGTGAAGGTGCTGACCGCGCCCGGCGTCGAGCCGCACGACCTGGAGCTGGGCATCCAGCAGGTGACGGAGATCAAGAACGCCGCGCTCACCGTCTACATCAAGGGCGTCCAGCCGGCCGTGGACGACGCCGTGGACCCGGAGAAGAGCTTCGACGCCGCCACCGCCGTCACCACCCTGCCCGCCGGCGAGCCCGCCGAGGAGGAACACGCGGAAGGTGAGGAGGAGCACGGCCACGAGGAGGTCTCGTACGACCCGCACCTCTGGCTCGACCCCTCACGCCTGGCCACCGTCGCCACCAAGCTCGGCGAGCGCCTGGCCACGGCCGACCCCGCGCACGCCCAGGGCTACAAGGACCGCGCCGCCAAGACGGCCGCCACGCTCGGCACGCTCGACCAGGAGCTCACCCAGGGCCTGACCACCTGCAAGACGAAGACGCTGGTCACGGCACATGAGGCGTTCGGCTACCTGGCCGACCGTTACAAGCTCAAGCAGGTCGGCATCACGCTCGACCCGGAGACCGAGCCGTCCCCCGCCCGCCTGTCGGAGGTCGCCAAGCTGGCCAAGGCCGAGGGCGTCACTACGATCTTCACCGAGTCCCTGGTCAGCCCGAAGGTGGCCGAGGTGCTCGCGAGCCAGGTCGGCGCCAAGACCGCCGTGCTGGACCCGCTGGAAAGCAAGCCCTCGGGCGATTACCTGTCCGCCATGCGCGATAACCTCAAAACCCTACAAACAGCACTGGGGTGTACGGCATGAACGAAACGGCCTTCGCGATGACCGACGGCCGGGTCTCCTTCGACGGCAAGCCCGTCCTTCGAGGGATCGACCTGACCGTCTGTCCCGGGGAGGTCGTCGCCCTCCTGGGCGCCAACGGGTCGGGCAAGTCGACGCTGGTCCGCACGTTGCTCGGTCTCACGCCGCTGACCAGCGGCAAGACCCTGGTGTACGGCACCCCGCCGGGCAGGTTCCGCGACTGGTGGCGCATCGGCTACGTGCCGCAGCGGCTCCAGGTCGGCGGCGGCGTGCCCGCGACCGTGCGCGAGGTCGTCGCCTCGGGCCGGATCGCCCGGCAGAGCAGGCTGCGCAGGACCAGCGCGGCCGACAAGGCGGCCGTGGCCGCCGCGCTGGAGGCCGTCAAGCTGGCCGACCGCGCCAACGACCCCGTCCAGTCGCTGTCAGGGGGGCAGCAGCAGCGGGTGCTCATCGCCCGCGCGCTGGCCGGGGAGCCGGACACGTACGTGATGGACGAGCCCACCGCGGGCGTCGACGCCGAGACCCAGCGGCTGCTGGCCGACACAATGGCCGGGCTCGTCCTCGCCGGCAAGACCGTGGTGCTCGTGGCACACGAGCTGGGTCCGCTGGAGCCGATCATCACGCGCGGCGTGGTGATCCGCGAGGGTCGCGTCGCCCACGACGGCCGGCCGCCGCGCCCCGAGGGCGACTGCGCCCGGCCGGGACACGAGCACCAGCACCCGCACGCCCCGGAGCATGTCGCCGGGCCCGTCGTGGGCCCGCTCACCGGGTGGCAGGGGGAACCAAGGTGATCTTCGAACTTCTGCAGGAAGAGCTCTTCCAGCTCGCGCTGATCGCGGCGCTGCTGGTGGGCCTGTGCGCGCCCGCGGTCGGCACGTTCATCGTGCAGCGCCGGCTGGCGCTCCTGGGCGACGGCATCGGGCACGTGGCGCTGACCGGCGTGGCCCTGGGCTTCCTGACCGGCACCACGCCCGTGCTGACCGCCGTCCTCGTGTCCATCGCCGGCGCGGTGGCCATCGAGCTGGTCAGGGCACGCGGGCGCACCAGCGGCGACGTGGCCCTGGCGCTGCTGTTCTACGGGGGGATCGCGGGCGGCGTCATGCTCATGGGCATCGCGCCCGGCGGGAGCAACGCCAAGCTGAACTCCTACCTGTTCGGCGCCATCGCCAGCGTCACGCCCCAGGACATCTGGGTCATCGCCGCGCTGGCCGTCCTCGTGATCGCGGTCGTCGTGATCTTCGGCAGGGAGCTGTTCGTGCTCTGCCAGGACGAGGAGATGGCCAGGGCCAGCGGCCTGCCGGTGCGCTTCCTGAGCCTGCTCATCGCCGTCACGGCGGCGCTCACCGTGGTCATCGCCATGCGGGTGGTGGGCCTGCTGCTGGTCAGCGCGCTGATGGTGATCCCGGTGGCCACCAGCCAGCAGCTCACGCGCGGGTTCCGTACCACGATGGGGCTGGCCATGCTGTTCGGCGTGCTCGCCTCCGTGGGCGGGCTGCTCGCCTCCACGTACTCCGCCAAGGTCCCGCCGGGGGCCGCGATCGTGCTTCTTGCGCTCGCCGGCTTCGTCCTGGCGCTCGGTGTCGGTAAATTCGTACGGCGAGGCCGTACCCAGGAGTCGACAATGAGCGAGCGACCAACGCTGCGCGTCGAGGAGGTCGCATGACGACAAGGCGCGATGCCGTGCACGACACCCTGCGCAGGAGCGAGGGTTTCCGCAGCGCGCAGGACGTCTATGCCGAGATGCGCCTGCACGGGGCGAAGATCGGTCTGACGACCGTCTACCGCGCGTTGCAGGCGCTGGCCGACGGGGGCCAGGTCGACGTCCTGCGCACCGACGACGGCGAGTCCGTCTACCGGGCGTGCGCGACCGACACCCACCACCACCACCTGGTGTGCCGCCGCTGCGGCCGCACCGTGGAGGTGGCCGGCCCGGCCGTCGAGCGGTGGGCCGAGATGGTGGGCAGCGAGCACGGCTTCACCGAGATCACCCACACGGTCGAGGTCTTCGGCACCTGCTCATCCTGCTCGACCTCGGCCAAGACCGGCTGAGACCGGCCAAGGGCCGCCCAGCGGGCACGCCGGGGACGGGGAGGGCGCCTCACATCGCTCGCAGACCGAGGCGACCTGTGGACGGCGGGGCCGCCCGCCCCCGCCCTCTCCCCCATCCAAACCCCACCGCCACCTCCACCTCCTACTGCCGCGGCCGCATGCCCTCCGCGGAGACCGCGGGGAGACCCGCCGGGGCGACGTCCACCGGAGGCTGGGCGCGCCGGGAACCGTACAGGACACCCAGCACGATCACCGCGCACCCGGCGAACTGCAACACCGACGGACGCTCCCCGAGCCCCAACGCGGAGATCGCCACCGTCGTCATGGGCTGGATCAGCAGCAGCAGCGCGGTGAGCGCGGCCGGCTGGCGCGGCAGCGTGAACGTGATCAACGACCACCCCAGCACCTGCGGCCCGAGCGCGAGCACCACCAGCCACCCGTGCTCCGGCCGGCTCGGTACGAAGTCCGCGCCCCCGAACAGCGGGCTGAGCAGCGCGATGGCCAGCGTGGCCACCACGGTCGCGTGCGCCAGCGGCCCCGCGGCCCGGTCGGACCCGCCCTTCATCAGCAGCAGGAACGCCGCGTAGGAGATGGACGTCGCCACCCCCGCCAGCACCCCCATCATGGGATCGCTGCCGTAGGCGGCGCTGTCGAACACTCCGGAGATCAGCACGACCCCGGCGAACACGACCGGCGTACTGATCATCAACCGGTTGGACGGCCGCTCCCTGAACAGCCCCCAGGCGGCGAACGCCACGATGAACACCTGCAGGTTGCCCAGCACGGTCGCCAGCCCGGCGCCGACGTAGTCGATGGCGTGGTGCCAGAACAGCAGGTCGAGGGCGAACACCACGCCCGCCGCCCAGGCCGTCAGAAGCCCCTTGCGCGGCAGCGGCCCGAGCCTGCGCCGCTCCAGCCAGGCGAGGAGCAGCATCGGCGGCACCGCGTACGCACAGCGGAACAACGCCGACGTCGCAGGCGATACATCTGAAAGCCTGACCAATGGAGCGGAGGTGGAGATGATGAGCGCACCGATGATCGCGATCAGCACGATACGGCGATGTGCGCTCACGGAAACCCCCCGACCCCCATGCAAGAGATACGCTGCGACCACGCTAGAACCCGGCCCGGACAGGAGTCAACATGCCGTTTGGCCATGACATGGTGCATTCATTGGCCACCGTTGTCGAGCTGGTCAACACCTCGCCGTCAACCGGCGGCGAAGAGGGCCTGCCGGGCCTGTCCGACTTGCAGGCTTTCGTGGAATCCCGCCAGGTCAGCGGCATCGGCACGCTCACGGCCCGCGACCTGGGGCAGGTGCGGATGGTGCGGGAGGCGTTCCACCGCGTCTTCACGGCCCCGGACCAGCCGACGGCCGTACGCACCTTGAACGCGCTGCTGGCGGAGACACGGATCACGCCCCGCCTGACGGAACACGACGGACACCCGCTGCATGTGCACTATTTCGCGACGGACGCGACGCTGGCGGAGCACCTGGCGGCGGATTGCGGGGTGGCCCTGGCCCACCTGCTGGTGGAGGGGGAGGCGGAGCGCCTGCGCACCTGCTCGGCCCCCGACTGCGACCGGGTGTTCGTGGACGAGTCCCGCAACCGCTCCCGGGTTTACTGCGACAGCCGTACGTGTGGGAACCGCATGCACGTAGCCGCCTACCGCGCCCGCCGCCGCGCCTGACCAGACCTCCACCCCGGGAGCCACAAGCAAGGACCAACGCCGGGGGCCGGCCGAACTCCTGGGACGACGCAAGCCCCGATTCGAACATGGTCACTAGTCCCGCCTTGCGATTTTCGCAAGTGGCTCGTAGGCTTTTCCCATGGCCGGGGACACAGCAGCACGAGTTCGTCATCTGATAGCGGAAAGCGGCCTCACCCAAGCGGAATTCGCCGTCAAGGCGGGCCTTGATGCCCCGAAGATGTCCAAGTCCCTGTCGGGCGTTCGAAGATTCACCTCACTGGACCTGGCCAGGATCGCCGACCTGTGTGGTGTGTCCGTCGACTGGTTGCTCGGCGTCGACCCGCTCACACCCTCAATGGCAGCACGAGCAGCCACCGTATCCCCCACTTCAGCGGACGCGGCCATCCGCGAAGCGGAACGCCTCGCACAGATGCGGACCGACCTGTCCTTTCTCGGATATCGGCAGGACGTGGCGCGCTTCGAGGTGCCCAGGGCCTCCACCTCATCCCTCCGTCAGGGCCGTGAGCTCGCCGCTCTCGCAACGGCGCATGCCGCCGAAAAGGGGATCGAGCTGTGGCGGTGCAAGGACCTGGCCGGTGCCGTGGAAGCCGCCTTCGGCGTGGATGTCCGAGTCCATCGCCTGGCCGACGGCTTCGACGGACTGTCGTGGTCCGACGAACACAGCTCGCTGATCGTGGTGGCGACCTCGGAGGTGCCCGCGCGTCAGAGGTTCACGATCGCGCATGAGCTCGGCCACCTCCTCGCCGGCGACGATCAAGGGCTCCACCTCGACGCGGACCTCCACGACGCCGACCACAGACGAAAGCCCTCCGAGAAACGCGCGAACGCCTTCGCCGCGGAGCTGCTCCTGCCGGCCGAGATGCTGCGCGAGAAGGCCGGGCACATCACCTGGGGGTTGGAGGAGTTCGCCAGGCTGGCGTGCGAGCTGTGGGTCTCGCCCAGCACGCTGGCGTGGCAACTGTTCAATCTCCAGCTGATCGACAAGGGCCAGTGCGAATCCTTCAGGGCTTTGACCGCCTGGGATGCGGCCTGGAAAGCGAATGCCGTCGAATCGCTCGGTGAGTGGATCCAGCACACCTCCCGGCCCCGAGTCCCCCTCCCGCTGGTGCGTACGACGTTCCAGGCGTACGCCGACGGAAAGGCGACGCTACGCCCGTTCGCGAACCTGATCGGCGTCGACACCGACACGATGCGGCAGGCCATCACCGGCATGAGAGAGGACCCCCCACTCGAGCCATGACCTGGTACTGGTTCCCCGACAACACGGTGCTGTGCAACTTCGCAGCGGTGGACAATCTCTCGCTCTTGCAGGAGATCCTGCGCGAGCGGGGTCGCTGGACGGAAGCGATCGCGTATGAGGCGACCCGGTCAGCCCGCTTCTACCCCGATCTCGGCAAGGTGGCGAGTGATGGCTGGCTCGGTGACCCCATCGAGATCGATGATCCGGTGGAGGCGACATGGTCGAGCGGACCCGCCGCGCCGTATTCGGCGGCTCGAGACTCGAACCGCTGAAACATCTTGGAGAGGCTCAGACCTGCCACGTCATCCGCAACTGGGAGGCCTACGCCGGCTCCTACTGGATCAGCGATGACCGTGACGCGCTCGACTATGCGCGACGCATCGGGATCACGGCGCGCGACACGGCCGATCTGATCAGCGAGGGCATCAACGACGGCTGCTGCACTCGCATCGAGGGCTACCAACTCCTCCAGCTCATGCGTGCGAGGGGACGAAAACTCCGCGTACCACCAAACCAAATGCATCTATGAGGGCCCGTGAGATGCGAGCCGCGAATCCACCCCTTTGCCATGGAATGAAGCGCCGCCCTCATCCGGCACATGTCCAGCCGTGACCCGTCTGATGGCCGACCACGTGCTCGACGACGACGAACGCCTTCTGGGAGTCCCCTCGGTTTCGTCCAGGTCGATACGGACGATCCGTTGCCGGGATGGCAGCCGGGCAATCCGGGCGCCATCCACATCGAGGCCGTGAAGCGGACTAGACCGCCCGTCTGATCGCCCCGCTCCCAGGCGGCCCGGCTGAAGGAGGGCATCCCGTCGCCTCCTCATCGGAACGGGTCCCGGCTAGCAGCCGAAGTCGCGGCGGCGCAGGGCCAGAAGGCCGCCGGAGGCGAGGAGTGCCGTGATCGCGACCAGTCCCGCCGTGGGCAGGAGCGCGAACGGTGGCTCGGTCATCGCGTTCCCGACGTAGTGGAACGGCTCCAGCGGGCTCCCGCCCCACATCCCGTACAGGGGACCGGCTACCTGGCCCAGGAGGGCGGTCAGGGTCCACACGAGCCACGAGATCGCCACGCTCGCCCGCGGCAGCAGACCGTACGCGAGCACGCACACCGCCCCCACGCACCAGGCCGCGGGTACGGTGCTCAGCGCGCCCGCCAGGAAGCGCGGCAGGTCGGTGGTCAGGTCGCCGACGAGCAGCGAGTAGACGAGGCCGAAGGCGAGGCCGGCGACGGCCATCAGGGCCGCCGTCCCGAGGGCGGTCACGACCAGGTGGCCGGCCGCCCAGCGCAGGCGGGTCATCGGAGTGGCCTGCAGGGCCTCCGCCCGCCCCGAGCCCTCCTCCGAACGCAGCCGCAGCGTCATGAGCACCGGATAGAGCGCGACGGCGTACGCGATGATCAGGATCAGGTACCACGAGTACCCGGCGAGCTGCGTCGCGCCCATCGGGACGCCGAGGAACCGCGTGATGTTGTCGACCACGATGCTGGGCCGGGACAGCAGGTCCCGCGTCAGCGGCCCCAGCGAGCCTCCCGCCACGGCGAACACCGCCACCCCCGCCGCCCACTTCGCCAGCAGCCCGCGATGCAGCCGCCAGGCCAGGCTGACCGGGCCGCGCAGCTCGGGTGCCGACTCCCGCCCCAGGCGCTCCGGCAGCAGGCCGGAGCCGAGGTCGCGGTGGTCGAGCAGCCGGTACGCGACCGCGTACAGGATCGCGGCGGCCAGCGCCGAGACCCCGAGCATCCACCACCGCTCGTCCTGGTACGGCTGCACCAGGTGGCTCCAGCCCACCGGCGACAGGTACTTCATCCACAGTTGCCCGCTCGCGTCCGCGGCGAAGCGCAGCATGTAGGCGGCGCCGAGGACGGTGAGGGCGATCGCGGTGGCCGTGCGGGCGCTGCGCGCGAGCTGGGCGGCGACCGCGGCGACACCGCCGAACACCCAGCCGGCGACCGTGATGGCGGCGCCGTACGCGAGCGACCCGGTCGGCTCCAGGCCGATCCCGATCAGCACGGCGGCCGTCAGGGCACCGCCGGTCAGGCTGATCCCGCCCGCGACCAGCAGCGCCGCGGTCAGGGGAGCGGGACGGCCGGCCGTGCCCGACAGGACCAGCTCGCTCCGGCCCGCGTCCTCCTCCCTGCGGGTGTGCCGGATGACGGACATCAGCGCGGCGAAAGCGCTGGCCACGTAGAGGAAGCCGCCGCTGCGCCAGGTGGCGAGCACCTCGAGCCGCGGCTCGACGACGCCGCCGCCGAGCGCGTGCAGGAAGGGGCTGGCGTCGATGACCTCCAGGTAGGAGAGCTTCAGCTGGTACGTGCCCATGTTCGTGTTGATGTAGGAGACCATCACGAGGGCCAGGGCCACGATCAGCAGCAGCCACCAGGGCGCGATGGCCCGCTCTCGGCGCAGCGCCAGGCGGGCCAGGGTGGCAGTGCCCGGGAAGGCGCTCATCGGGCCTCCCGGCGGTCGAGCGGTACGTTTCTCACCGCGACCAGCTCCTATTCGTCGGTATAGCTGACTGTTCGTCAGAATAGGAGGCTATACCCGCGTATAGCGGCCGGGCAAGCGAGGGCCCGGCCGGACCTGTCCCCCGCCGGCAGCCGGTGACGGCCGGCGGTTCGCCGTCAGGGCTACGCCAGGCCCTCCTACGGTGGCACCTGCCAGGTGACGCCCTGGGAGGTGAGGTGGTCGAGGAAATCGGCGGGGTCGAAAGCCTGGGCGGGGGTCCGGGGGCCCGGGGGTCCCCGCCGGTGTCCCGTCGGCAGCCCGGGCGGGGGTCAGGGTCCCGGCCGGGCCCCGTCGGTCACGAGGCGGCGTGCGTCCTCGACGGCGAGCAGAGAGCCGGCCCGGCGACCTGGCCACCGGCTGGGGCGCGGCGCTGCGCGGCCCGGCGGTCTCGGCGGTGCTGCGGGGCATCCACCGGCACCCGGCCCACCCGTGGACGGTCCGGTCGCCGGCCGACCGCGCGGGGCTGTCGCCGGCCGACCGCGCTGGGCTGTCGCGGGCGGCGTTCGCGCAGCGGTTCGCGGGGAAGGTGGACACGCCGCCGCCGGCGTAACGGAGTGGGGCGCATGACGGCGGCGGCCCGGCTGCTGTGCGTGACACCGGCCTGCCGTTGCGCTCGGTCCGCGGAGCGGACGGGGTACGCCGCCGAGTTCGCCTTCGCCAAGGCGTTCAGGCGGGAGGTCGGCACGGCCCCGGACGTTGTCGGAGCGGGGCCGACGGCGTCCGGGAAGCGGGCCGAACGACGGCGCTAGACCTGGTTGGGGACGGCTCCGCCGTAGCGCCTGTCGCGCTTGGCGTAGATCTCGCACGCCTCCCACAGGTCCCGGCGGTCGAAGTCGGGCCACAGCCGGTCGAGGAACACCATCTCGGCGTAGGCGGACTGCCACAGCAGGAAGTTCGAGAAGCGCTGCTCCCCCGACGAGCGCAGGAACAGGTCGACCGGCGGGATCTCCGGCTCGTCCAGGTAGCGGGCGAACACCTTCTCGTTGACCTTGGACGACTTGACCCGCCCGGCCGCGATGTCCGCCGCCAGCCGGACCGCCGCGTCGACGATCTCGGCCTGACCGCCGTAATTGACACAGAATTGCAACGTGAGTTTCCGGTTGGACACCGTCATCTCCTCGGCCGTCTGCAGCTCGGAGATGACGCTCTTCCACAGCCGCCCGGGCCGGCCCGCCCAGCGCACGCGCACGCCCATGGCGTTGAGCTCGTCGCGCCGCCGCCGGATGACGTCGCGGTTGAACCCCATCAGGAAGCGCACCTCGTCAGGCGAGCGCTTCCAGTTCTCCGTCGAGAACGCGTACGCGCTCAGGTAGGGAACGCCCAGCTCGAGAGCGCCCTCGATGACGTCGAACAGCGAGGACTCACCCGCCTTGTGCCCCTCGGTGCGGGGCAGGCCGCGGGCCTTGGCCCAGCGGCCGTTGCCGTCCATGACGATAGCGACGTGCCGCGGCACCAGGTCGCGCGGGATCGGCGGCGGGGTCGCCCCGGACGGGTGCGGGGACGGGGGTCGTACGTTCACGCGGGCTCCCTTTCGACGTGTCGAAGAGAGCGTATTCCGTGTTCGAGGTGCCATTGCAGATAGGCGGCCACCAGGCCGCTGCACTCGCTGCGATGGCGTGACTCCGAGGCGTCAGCGGTGACCCAGTCGCCGCGCAGCAACGCCGTCATGAGCCCGATGGTCTCCCCCGCGGGCACGGCCGAGCCGGCCGGCTTGCACGCCCCGCACACCACGCCCCCGGCGACGATCGCGAACGCCCTGATCGCCGGGGCCTGGCACTTGGCGCACGCCTCCAGCGCGGGGGCGTAGCCGGCCACGGCCAGGGAGCGCAGGAAGTAGGCGTCCAGGACCAGCCGGGCCTCGTGACCCCGGTCGGCGAGCGTGCGCAGCCCGCCCACCAGCAGCAGGAACTGCCGCAGCGCCGGCTCCTTCTCCCCGTGCGTCAGCCGGTCGGCGGTCTCCAGCATCGCGCTGCCCGCGGTGTAGCGGGGATAGTCGGCGGCCAGCGCCTCCCCGTACGGTCTGATCGTCTCCGCCTGGGTGACGACGTCGAGCGTGCGGCCGGTGTGGAGCTGCACGTCGACGTGCGTGAACGGCTCCAGCCTGGCCCCGAAGCGGGAGGTCGTGCGGCGGACGCCCTTCGCCACCGCCCGGACCTTGCCGGTGCGCTTGGCCAGGATGGTGACGATGCGATCTGCCTCACCGAGCTTCTGGGTGCGCAGGACCACGCCTTCGTCACGGTAGAGACTCACTCGCACATCTTACGGCCGTCTCTATACCGACGGACGGGACGTTACGGGCATGCTCTGATGACGCGACTTTGCGTCACTCTCACTAGACTTTGACGTCTGTCCCCGCATTACCCGTTGTTCAACCCCCCGATACCGCCTCGAAAGGGAGTCATGACCCGCGTGGTCCTGCTGGGCGCCTCGCCCGGCCCCGACACCTCTCCGACCGGCCTGAGGCTGGCCGCGCTGCCCGGCAACCCCACCGTGGCCGAACGCCTACGCAGCCAGCTCACCTCGATGGATCCGCGTTTCGCCACGGTCCAGTCAGGCGATGTGGCAGCCGCTCTCCGCGCTCTGGCCGACGTCGCCGAGTCAGCAACGGAGAGCCTGTTCATCATCCCGGAGAACTCGGTCGTCCACGACGAGCTGATCTACCAGATCACCAAGTCCAAGCGCGGTGCGCTGGCGCTCGTCGCGAAAGAGCCACGGCCGGAGGTGACGGAGGAGCAGGAGGACAACGGCCAGGAGGATAACGGCGCCGAGGACCGGATCCCGATCGACGAGGCCGACCCCGAGATCGGCCAGAACCGCGTCGAGGGGCTGCCGGTGCGCGCCCGCGTCGGCAAGTCGCGCGTGGTGTCGGTGGGCACCGCGAGCCACGCCGTGACCCGGCCCAACGCGGTGCTTCTCGGCCCGCTCCACGTGAGCGCGCGCAACGCGCCGGTGCTGGCCCAGACCTGCCGCGAGCTGGCCGACATCGCCGACCGGTTCGGCGCCGACGACGACCTGGTGCAGCTCATCGTGTTCGGCCTGGTGCGCAACGGCGTGTCGGTCGGCATCCGGGGCCGCCGCGACCTGTTCTACCGCCGGGTCACCACCCAGGAGGAGATCAACGAGGCCGGCGCCGAGATGGCCGGCATGGACGAGGACCGCGCCCGGCTCAACAACGCGGTCAAGGGCGCCGACGGCTTCTTCACCACCTTCTTCGTCTCCACCTACTCCCGCTTCATCGCCCGCTGGGCCGCCCGGCGCGGGCTGACGCCCAACCAGGTGACGCTGATCTCGATCGTCCTCGGCGTCGCCGCGGCCGCCTGCTTCGCCACCGGCGACCGCCCCTGGATGGTGCTGGGCGGCGTGCTGATCTACTTCGCCTTCGTCTTCGACTGCGTCGACGGGCAGGTCGCCCGCTACGCCCGCAAGTTCGGCGTGCTGGGGGCGTGGCTGGACGCCACGTTCGACCGGTTCAAGGAATATGTGGTCTTCGCCGGGCTGGCCGTCGGCTGGGTGGTCTCCGGCAACGGCGACGAGATCTGGATCCTGGCGCTGGCCGCGCTGGGCCTGCAGTCCGTTCGTCACCTGCTCGACTTCTCCTTCGGCATCTCCAACCGCCGCAAGCCCCCGTCCTCGCTGCCCACGACCCCGCTGGACGCCCCCGACGACCGGGAGCTGCGCCAGGCTCTCGTGCGCCGCAAGGTGGAGCGCAGCCAGGGCCTTCGCGGCGTGCTCAAGATGTGGACGAAGGCCGGAAAGTACCGCGCTGTCCACTGGGCGCGTAAGATGATCGTCTTCCCCATCGGCGAGCGCTTCGCGGCCATCGCGATCACCGCCGCCCTCTTCGACGCCCGGATCACCTTCCTCACCCTGGTGATCTGGGGCTCCGTCGCCGCCGCCTACACGCTCACCGGACGCCTCATGAGGTCGCTCGTATGATCACCCAACCGCAGGCCATGGCCACCCCCACGCCGGACCCCGACGAGGAACGCCGCCGCATCCAGACCGCCCGCCTCCTCGCCTACCGGGACGACGGCCCTCTCGCCCATGCCCTGGCCGGCAGGATCGGCGCCGGCGTGCCCCCCGTGCCCGCCACGCTCGTGGCCCTGCTCGCCGTGGTCGGCATCTCGGTCGCGGGGCTGCTGAAGCCGGGCCCCATCCTCCTCCTGCCCGTGGCGATCATGCTGCTGCTCGTGCTGCCCACGACGCCGCGCAACCACCTGGGCCGCTTCGACTGGCTCACCCCGCCGCTGCTGCGCGGCGCGGAGTTCTTCACGGTGATCGCGGTCGGTCTGGCGGCGGACGCGCCGAAGTGGCTGCTGTTCGTGCTGGTGTACGTCGTGGGTTACCACACCTACGACACCGTCTACCGGACGCGGCAGAGCATCTGGCCGCCCGCCTGGGTGTTCCACGCGGGCCTCGGGTGGGAGCTGCGGCTCCTGATCATCGGTGCCGGGGCGGCGTTCGGCGTGCTGACGCCGGTGCTGGCGGTGCTGACGGCGTACCTGTTCGTGCTGTTCGCGGTGGAGAGCGTGACGAGCTGGGTGCGCCTGGACAAGGCCTCCGCCCAGGCTGGCGCGGACGCCGAGCAGGACCTGGAGGCCTCCCCCGAGGACGCGCTCGAACAGGCCACCGGCGAGGCCGAGAAGGGGTAGCTCCCTCCCGCTCCCGGGTCATCGCGGCGCCGCACCTCCGTGCGGCGCCGTACGACTTCCTGGAGCTCCTGTTTTCGCAGATCAAGCGGGGTCCAAGTGATCTCCGGCATCGTTGCGAGCCATGTGGAACGATCGGGAGACCCCCGCGAACGATCAGTCCGGGCACCGGCGAGAGCTGGCCTACCGGCAGCCGTCCCCCACCCGTGCGGCACGGGAGCGCCGGCCGGTCCTGGCCGCGATCGGCCTCCTGGTCTTCCTCTCCGGGGTCATCGCCGCCGGCCTGATCATGGTGTACGCCGACAAGCGGACCGAGGTGGTCGGCGTCTCGCGGCTCGTCGAGGCTGGGCGGCCGATCCCCGTCACCGCCATGGAGCGGAGAGAGGTGCTCCCGCCGATCGGCGCGTTCGTCCCGTGGGCCGAGCGCGAGCGCCTCGGCGGGATGGTCACCACGGTCACCCTCCTCCCCGGCACGCTGCTCACCCAGGCCATGACCGCGTCGGCCGCGAGCCGGCGCGGTCCCGGCGGGGTCGCCGGCCCGCCGGTGGTCGGGCTGGACCGCGGGCCCGGCCGACTCCCGGACGGCCGGGGGCTCGTGCCCGACATCAGGTGACATCACCGCCATCGCGGGAACTGACCGCTTAGTCTGGGTGCAGGGTCACTCGGGCCGGGGTGCCGGTCCGGACGGAGCCAGGAGACGCGGATGGCGTTCTTGTCGCGGCTGTTCAGGCGGGACGACCCGCTGGCCGAGCGGGAGGAGGCGCATCGGCAGGGGATGCGGGACGCCCGCCGGCATCCCCTGGGCGAGTTCACGGATCCGCAGTTCCAGCCCGCGTACGTGACGGAGATCCGGGCGCGGGCGCGCGAGGAGATCACGGAGGTCGACCGGCGGCTGGCGGCCACGCGTACGGCACTGCTGGAGCGGGCGCTCGGGGAGCGGGAGGCCATCCTGCGGGAGCTGGGCAGGAGCGACACGCGGCCGGAGCCGCCCGCGTACGCGAACGGGCACACCGCCGCGACGGGCCCGGACGCCTCCGCGGACCCGTTCATCACGATCGCGGAGTCCAGGGCGCGGCGGGCGGAGGCGCGGCGGCGGGCGGTGGTCGAGGAGTCGAACGCCGGCGTGCAGCGGGCCAGGGCCCGCATCGAGCACCTCACCCAGGAGTGGGAGAGCGCGCTGATCGAGCGCGACCACGAGGTGGAGGCCGTGTACGCCCGGGCCGAGCGGCTCATCGCCGCGTACAAGAGCGGGGTGCTGCGCAACCATCCGCGCAAGGAGGAGATCCCGTCCCTGTGGAAGGGTGAGGTCATCGCGATGGACGCCACGTCGGGGTCGGCGGCGGCGGTCTCGGGGCGGGAGGAGATCGGGCGGATCCTGCGGGAAGTGGAGGCCCGGATCGAGGTGTGGCACGCCGAGGTCCTGCCCAGGGAGCTCCCTCCCGACCACCCCCGCCCCCAGCTCTCCCCAGCCCCCGCCCCCGACCCGTCGGCGGACCCGCCCGACCCCCGGCCTGATCCCCCATCCGACCATTCCGCCGACCCCCCGCCCGACCAGGACCGTCCAGCGGGCGGCGGCGCCACAGGGGGCGGCACGACAGGCGACAGTCTGGCGGGGGAAAGCCGGGCGGAGGGAAGCCGGGCGAGGCACAGCCCGACGCCCGGCAGCCCGGCGCCGGGCAGCCAGGAAGGGGACGCCCACGCGGGCGGCGGGCAGGCGCGGGACGGCAGGCGTACCGGCTCCGGGGACGACGTCTGATGGGCCGCTCGCGGACGGCGCGCCGCCGGCTCCCGGCCCTGGCGGCGTTAGTACTGGTCGCGACCCCCCTGACGGCGTGCGGCACCGAGTCGAAGGCGATCTGCGGCGTGATCGTCGACTCCACCAGCTACGCCGACCCCGCCACCTCCAGGAACGACGTCACCTCCAAGCTCCCTTCCTTCGCCCAGGAGTGCGACTGGATCGGCTTCGCGGCGGTCACCGGCAGCTCGGAGAGCAGCGCCTGCCGCCAGGACCCGGTCCCCATCGCCGCCACCCGGGCGGAGAACCCCAACGAGAACCCCGTCGTCGAGGAGCGCGTCAGGGAGCACCGCATCACGGAGGTGCTGCCCAGGGCGGTCCAGCTGTTCGACTGCCCGGGCGAGGGCGAGGGGTCGGACGTGCTCGGTGCCCTGCGCTACCTGGTCAAGCAGCTCAGCGCGCAGCGGCAGCCCGACAAGGCGCACCGGATCATCGTGTTCAGCGACCTGATCAACAACCGGGGCGACCTGAACATCAACCGGCTCGACCTGAACGAGGACGCGCGCCGGCAGAAGGTGAAGGAGCTCCGGGAGGCGCGGCTGCTGCCGGACCTGACCGGGTACGCGGTGGTCGTCCATGGCTTCCTGCGGGAGAAGACGTCCAGCCCGGACCGGTTCCCCCTGCTCGAGGGCTTCTGGCGGGAGGCGTTCGAGGCGGCGGGCGCGACCACGGTGGACCTGCTCTGAGCGACCGTTGAGAGCGCTCTCCCACCTGGGCGATCGCCGGATCACACCCATGTCAAGCGCGTTGTGCGGAATATTGACAGGAAGTCACGGCTGTGTTCACATCTCTGAGAGAGCGCTCTCTCTCACGCCTCCGCACCCCCCATGGAGCGATGATGACAACAGCAAACAGGCTCCGACGACGCCTCGCGGCGGTGTCCGTGGCGCTCGCGGCACTGTGCGGACTGCTCGTCCAGGTGGCCGTCGGCGCCTCGGCCTCCGTCCCGCCCACCCCGTCGGGCTGGTCGCTGGTCTGGTCCGACGACTTCAACGGCGCCGCGAACACCCTCCCCTCGTCGTCCAACTGGATCATCGACACCGGCCACTCGTACCCTGGCGGCCCGGCCAACTGGGGCACCGGCGAGGTCCAGAACTACACCTCCAGCACCTCCAACCTCAGCCTCGACGGCTCCGGCAACCTGCGCATCACGCCCCTGCGCAGCGCGTCCGGCGAGTGGACCTCGGCGCGCATCGAGACCAGGCGGGCCGACTTCAAGCCGGCTGACGGACGCATCCTGCGCATCGAGAGCCGGCTCCAGATGCCGAACGTGACCGGCAGCGCCGCCCTGGGCTACTGGCCGGCGTTCTGGGCGCTCGGGGCTCCGTACCGGGGGAACTACTGGAACTGGCCGGCGATCGGCGAGTTCGACATCATGGAGAACGTCAACGGGATCAACTCCGTGTGGGGCGTGCTGCACTGCGGGGTGAACCCGGGCGGGCCGTGCAACGAGACCACCGGCCTGGGCGCCAGCCGGGCGTGCCCGGGGTCGACGTGCCAGGCGGCCTACCACACCTACCGGTTCGAGTGGGACCGGAGCGTGAGCCCGAACCAGCTGCGGTGGTACGTGGACGGGCAGCAGTTCCACGGCGTCAACCAGTCGCAGTTCGACGCGACGACCTGGGCCAACATGACCGGTCACGCGGGCTACTTCCTGCTGCTCAACGTGGCGATGGGCGGGGCGTTCCCCAACGCGCTGGGCGGCCAGACGCCGACCGCGGCCACCGTGCCGGGGCGGCCGATGACGGTCGACTACGTGGCGGTGTGGCAGAGCGGCTCCGGTCCCGGCCCGACCGATCCTCCCGGCGGCGTCGACGCCCGCTCCACCATCCAGGCCGAGGCGTACCAGGGGCAGTCCGGCACCTTCGTCGAGCCGACCACGGACACCGGCGGCGGCCAGAACGTCGGCGCCATCGCCAACGGCGACTGGCTGCGCTTCGACGGGGTCGACTTCGGCTCGACGGCCGCCACGCAGTTCAGGGCGCGGGTGGCCTCCGGGGCGGCCGCGGGGGTGAGCGGGCTGGTGCAGGTCAGGCTGGACAGCCCCACGGCCACGCCCATCGGTGACTTCGCCCTGGGCAACACGGGCGGCTGGCAGAGCTGGCGTACGGTGCCGGCGAACATCTCGGGGGTGACGGGCACGCACACGGTGTACCTGACCTTCTCCTCCGGTCAGCCCGCCGACTTCGTCAACGTCAACTGGTTCACCTTCGCCACGTCCTGACCGGTGCTCCCCGCACCACCCGTCACGAGCGGGTGGTGCGGCGGCGGAGCACGATGCGTTCGGCCCAGCTAGCCGCCTCCGGGTCCCGCAGGCCCTCCACCACGCCCCCGAGGTAGGCGGTCGCCAGGCTGTCGAACCCGCTGTCGAGCTGCCGAACCCGGCCGGCCCGGCGCCGCTCCACCCCCTGCAGGTACTGGGCGATGCTCTCCGCGTAGCCCGCGTCCCGCTGGTAGGCCGCCTGGGCGGTGGCGGACGTGCGGGCCTCGGCGTCGCGCTTGGCGCGCAGCTCCCAGAGGCGTCGGTCGTTCGGGTTGTGCATGCGGCGGCCGAGGTCGGCGGCGATGAGGGCGGTGGCCACGAGGAGGGCGAGCAGGAGGATCATGGTGGGGAGCTGCCCGACGCCGTCCGAGGTGGGCCCGATCTCCTCCCCGTCCACGATCAGGGGTCGCACCAGGGCGTCGCGGCGCAGGACGGCCACGGCGACGATCAGGCCGAGCCACACGACCGCCACGCCGACCAGCAGCCAGCGGCCCTTGGCCGAGCTCCCGTGCTCCTGCCAGGAGCGGAACGCCCGCCCGTACATGTGCGGCGCCACCAGCATGATCAGCGCGGCGCCCGCGGCGAGGAGCGCGGTCATCGCGACGCTGTCGCCCCAGCTCAGGATGACCTGGTACAGGATGGGCACCTCGACGATCAGCAGGAGCAGCAGCAGGAGGGCGGCGGGCAGCCAGCGGCGCACGACCGGCCAGTGGCCGCCCGAGATGGCGATGGAGCTGGGCCGGCCGTCGCCGGGGCGCCTGCTGGGCTGCTCCAGCTCCGTGACCCGGCGCTGGCTGTCCTCCAGGGCCTTCCTGGCCTCGCCGAACGCGCGCTGCGACTCCGCCAGCCGGATCTTCTGCCCCTCGAACTCGGCCCGCGCCCGCTGGATCTCCTGCTCGGTGCGTTCCTCGATCTTGGCCAGCTCCTCCAGCCGCTCGTCCTCCAGCTCGTGGAAGCGGGGCACGCTGCCGGTCTGGAGGGTGAGCGTGTCGATCTGGCCGTCGGCGGCGTGCGCGCGGCCGAGCTCGCGCTCCTCGCGGCGGCGCTGCGCCCAGTCCGGCAGGCGGTAGAGGTCTCCCTCGTACGCCACCGCGGGCGCGATGCGGGTGACCTGGTCGCCAGGATCGGCGGACTCGACGGCTGTCTGCCGCTTCGAGCGGTTGAGGCGGTTGAGGCTGATGAAGCGCATCGGACCTCCCCGGCGGGGTTCTGCCTTCGATGCTAATTCCCGGGCGTGGAAAGCCATGGTGGTGCGGGCGAATTGGGGAACAATGGTGCGAGTGAGCGAATTGCCGGTGATCGATCTCGCCCCGTTCCTCGACGACTCGGCGGGCCGCGGGAAGCAGGCCGTCGCGGACCGGATCGGGGCGGCCTGCCGGGACAGCGGCTTCTTCTACGTCTCCGGCCACGGCGTGCCGCCCGCGCTCATCGAGCGGCTCGACGCGGCGAGCAGGCGGTTCTTCGCGCTGCCCGAGCACGTCAAGGACGAGATCTCGATGGAGCGGGGCGGCCGGGCCTGGCGAGGGTTCTTCCCGGTCGGCGGCGAGCTGACGTCGGGGCGGCCGGACCTGAAGGAGGGCATCTACTTCGGGGCCGAGGAGCCGCCGGGGCCGCTGCCGCTGCACGGCCCCAACCTGTTCCCGGCCCAGGTGCCCGAGTTGCGGGACGCGGTGCTGGAGTACCTCCGGACGATGACGGGGGTGGGGCAGGCGGTCATGGGCGCGATCGCGCTGAGCCTCGGGCTGGACGAGGACTACTTCCGCTCGGGGTACACGGCTCACCCGACCATCCTTTTCCGGATATTTCATTACCCGCCGGCCCCGCCCGACGACCCCGACACCTGGGGCGTCGGCGAGCACACCGACTACGGGCTGCTCACCCTGCTCCTCCAGGACGCCAACGGCGGGCTGCAGGTGCGCACGCGGCAGGGGTGGGTCGAGGCGCCGCCGCTGGAGGGCACGTTCGTGTGCAACATCGGCGACATGCTCGACAAGCTCACCGGCGGCCGATACCGCTCCACCCCGCACCGCGTACGCAACCGCAGCGGCAACGAGCGCCTCAGCTTCCCGTTCTTCTTCGACCCCGGATGGGACAGCGAGGTCCCGCCCCTCCCCTACGCCCCCGGGCGGCGCTGGGACGGCCAGGTGGACTTCACCGGCACCTACGGCGAGTACCTGCTGTCCAAGGTCTCCAAGGTGTTCCCCCGCCTCTTCGAGCGCCAGGTCTAGGCCGACTCGCGGACCACGAGCCGCGTCGGGAGCACGACCGACGTCGTGTGCCGCCCCTCCAGCCGCGAGAGCAGCAGGCGGGCCAGCGCCAGCGCCTGGTCGGCCACCGGGACGCGGACGGTGGTCAGCCCGGGCGTGGTGGCCGAGGCGGCGTCGATGTCGTCGAAGCCCACCACGGCCAGGTCCTCCGGCACCCGCTTCCCGGCCTCCCGCGCCGCCTGCAGCGCCCCGATCGCGAGCTGGTCGGTGGCCGCGAAGACGGCGTCCAGCGACGGGTCGTCGCCGAGCAGCCGCCGGGTGGCCGCCGCGCCCGACGAGCGCGTCAGCTCGGCCAGGGCCAGGTGCGGCCGCAGGCCCGCGCGCTGGAGCGCCGCACGGTGCCCGGCCAGCCGGTCCTGCACGGTGATCAGGTCCGTGGGGCCGCAGACCATGCCGATGCGGCGGCGCCCGAGGGCGAGCAGGTGCTCGGTGGCCGCCGCCGCGCCGCCGGCGTTGTCCACGTCCACGTACGGCACCAGCGACGCGATCGCCGGCTTGCCCAGCAGCACGATCGGCACCCCGGTACGCGAGAGCCGCTCGGCCAGCGTGTCGGCCCGGTCGGGCGGCAGCAGCACGACCCCGTCAGCCAGGCGGGCCTCCAGGTGCGCGACGATGCGCCGGTGGCTCTCGGCCGTGTCGGCGAGCATGAGCGTGATCTGCTTGCCCGCGCCCTCCAGCAGGCTCGTGACGTACTGGACCACTGCGGCCGTCAGCGCGTCGCCGCCCTGCCGGGGAACGGACAGGACGAGCGCGATCGCGTTCGTGCGGCGGGTGACCAGGCTGCGCGCGGCCAGGTTGGGGACGTAGCCGAGCTCGTTGACGGCCTGCATCACGGCGGCCCTGACCTCGGGGCTCACCGACGACTCGCCGTTGACGACCCGCGAGACCGTGGCCCGGGACACGCCGGAGCGGGCGGCCACGGTCTCCAGGGTGGGCCGCTTGGGGCGCGTCTCGGCGAGGCCGTTGCGGCGGATCACGTCGCGGTACCACAGCGCGCTGTCCTTCAGCCGCCGCCGCTGGGTGGCGAAATCGACGTGGACGAGGCCGAACTTGCGCTGATACCCGTCGGCCCATTCGAGATTGTCGAGCAGCGTCCAGACGAGATATCCGCGCACCCGGGCGCCGTCCTCGACGGCCGCGCGCACCGCCCGCAGGTGCTCCTCGATGAAACTGATGCGCTCGACGTCGTGAATTCCGTCGCCGGTGACCACGTCCACGAAATCGGCGCCGTTCTCGGTGACCATCAGGTCGAGGTCCGGATATTCGCGGGAAACGCGGAGCAGGAGATGGGAGAGGCAACTGGGGACGATGGGCCAGCCCATGGCGGTGACCGCCGTCGGAATGGTGCAGAAGAGAATGCCTTCGCTGCCCGGATGGGCGGGATCGGCGGGCTCGCTCGGCTGCGCCTGGACGACCAGCGGCGTGTAGTAGTTCACGCCGAGCAGGTCGAGGGGCTGGGCGATGGCCTCCAGGTCGCCGTCGTGGACGTGGCCGAGCCCGCCGTGTCGCTCGACGATCGGGAGCAGCTCGGCGGGATAGGCGCCGCGCAGCATCGGCTCCAGGAACTGCCGGTTGACCAGCGCGTCGATCCTGGCCACGGCCTCGGCGTCCTCCTCCGACAGCGTCCGGCCGAAGTCGCTGACCTGGGCGGGTGTCATGACCGGCGAGAGGTTGAGCACCGTGCCGACCTTGGCGGCCCCGGCCGAGCGCAGGGCCTGCACGCCCAGCCCGTGGGCGAGCAGCATGTGGTGGGCGCTCCGGAAGGCCTCGGCGGCCGACTTGCGGCCCGGGGCGTGGATGCCGGAGCCGTACCCGAGGAACGCCGCCACCCACGGCTCGTTCAGCGTGAACCACGTGTCCACCCGGTCGCCGAGCCGCTCGTGCACGGCCGCGGCGTAATCGGCGAAAAGGTAGGCGGTGTCGCGGGCCGGCCAGCCGCCGAGATCCTCGACCGCCTGCGGCAGATCCCAGTGGTAAAGGGTGGTGTACGCGGTGATTCCCGCGGCTCCCAACTCGTCGAGCAACCGGTCGTAGAAGTCGAGCCCGGCCGCGTTGGGCTTGCCGCGCCCGTCCGGGAGAATCCGCGCCCAGCTCACCGAGAACCGGTAGGCGGCCATTCCCAGATCTTTCATCAGCCGCACGTCTTCGGGATAACGGTGGTAATGGTCGCACGCCTCCGCCCGGTCGGCGGAAAAGGTGTCCCAGATGGAGGGCCGGCGACCGTCGGCGGCCGTGGCCCCCTCGATCTGGAAAGCGGAGGTCGACACGCCCCACACGAAGCCTTCGGGGAAGCTCGCGGTGCTCATGGTTACGGATACCTTCCGGTCACTGTTCAACGCGCCCAGTCTCCCGCGCGCCGCTCGTCGCGCGCCAGCCTGGCCAGGCGGTATACAGAGCGCGTGGAACTGGACCGGCTCGATCGTGACATCATCGCGGCGCTCGTCGACGACGCCCGCCAGACCTACGCCGAGATCGGCCACCAGGTGGGGCTGAGCGCGTCGGCGGTCAAGCGGCGGGTGGACCGGCTGCGCGAGAGCGGGGCGATCACCGGTTTCAGCGCCCGGGTGGCGCCGCAGGCGCTCGGCTGGACGACCGAGGCGTACGTGGAGCTGTTCTGCCAGGGCAAGACCAAGCCGTCGGACATCGCGCTGGCCGTGGCCAAGTTCCCGGAGGTGGTGGCGGCGGCCACGATCACCGGCGAGGCGGACGCGCTGCTGCACATCAGGGCCACGGACGTACGCCATGTGGAGCGGGTGATCGAGCGCATCGCGGCGCAGTCGTTCGTGGTGCGGACCAAGAGCTCGATCGTGCTGTCGAGGCTGGTGGACACCCCTCCCGGTGCGGCCGTCCCGGAATCGCGCAACGGATCGCCTGCCCCCGGCTGAGAGACGCAACAGATTCGCGCGAACACGCAATGTCAACCCCTTGGCCTGCATAAACATACATTCTTAGGCTGTCTCCAGCCCCTTCAATGGGGATTTCCCCTGCTAAAGGACTCGATGGAGCGCTGCATGCCCAAACACTTCCTCATGTGCCGTCCGGACTACTTCACGGTCGAGTACGCGATCAACCCGTGGATGCATCCCGAGGCGGGCGCCGACCGCGACGTGGCGGTCCGGCAGTGGGAGGGCCTCAAGTCGGCGTACGAGGAGCTCGGGCACAAGGTGAGCCTGATCGACCCGATCGACGGGCTGCCCGACATGGTCTTCGCCGCGAACGGCGCCCTGGTCGTGGGCGGCCGCGTCTACGGTGCCCGGTTCACCTACCCCCAGCGCGGCGCCGAGGGTCCCGCCTACCTGCGCTGGTTCGCCGAGCGCGGCTACCCGACGGCCGAGCCGGCCCACGTCAACGAGGGTGAGGGCGACTTCCTCACGCTCGACGAGGTCATCCTGGCCGGCACCGGCTTCCGCACGGACGTGGTGGCCCACCAGGAGGCGCAGGAATACCTGGGCCGCCCGGTGATCTCGCTGAAGCTGGTCGACCCGCGCTTCTACCACCTGGACACGGCGCTGTTCCCGCTCGACGGGCACAACGTCGCCTACTACCCCGACGCCTTCTCGCCGGGCAGCCTCGCGGTGCTGCGCCGCATGTTCCCCGACGCGGTGGTCGCGACCGCCGAGGACGCCGAGGTGCTCGGCCTCAACGCGGTCAGCGACGGCACGAACGTGGTCATCAACGCCGAAGCGTCCAACCTCCAGTTGGAACTCAAGCGCCGAGGGTACGAGGTGATCCCGGTCGACCTCTCGGAGCTGCGTAAGGCGGGTGGGGGCCCCAAGTGCTGCACACTGGAGATCAGGGGGGAGAACTGACATGACCACCAGCGCAGAGCTGATCGAAGTGAGCGAGCGCCGCGGCGCCCACAACTACCATCCACTGCCCGTCGTGATCCATGAGGCGCACGGCGCCTGGGTCACCGACGTCGAGGGCAAGCGGTATCTGGACTGCCTGTCCGGCTACTCCTCGCTCAACTTCGGCCACGGCAACCCGAAGATCATCGAGGCCGCGAAGGAGCAGCTCGAGCGGCTCACGCTGACCAGCCGGGCCTTCTACCACGACCAGTTCGCGCAGTTCTGCACCGGGCTCGGCGACCTCACGGGCAAGGACATGGTCCTGCCCATGAACACCGGCGCCGAGGCCGTGGAGACCGCCATCAAGGTGGCGCGCAAGTGGGGCTACGAGGTCAAGGGCGTCGAGCCGGACCAGGCCAACATCATCGTGATGGAGGGCAACTTCCACGGGCGCACCACCACGATCGTCAGTTTCTCCACCGACCCGGAGGCGCACGACAACTTCGGCCCGTACACGCCCGGCTTCCGGCTCGTCCCGTACGGCTCCGCCGACGCGATCAGGCAGGCCGTGGACGCCAACACGGTCGCCGTGCTGGTCGAGCCGATCCAGGGCGAGGCCGGGGTGCTGGTGCCGCCGGACGGCTTCCTGAGCGACGTGCGCGCGCTGTGCACGGCCGAGGGCATCCTGATGATCGCCGACGAGATCCAGTCGGGGCTGGGGCGCACGGGGCAGACGTTCGCGTGCGACCACGAGGGCGTGGTGCCCGACATCTACGTCATGGGGAAGGCGCTCGGCGGCGGGGTCGTACCGGTCTCGGCGATCGCCGCGAACCGGGACGTGCTCGGGATCATCCACCCGGGCCAGCACGGCTCCACGTTCGGCGGCAACCCGCTGGCCTGCGCGGTGGCGAACGCGGTCATCGAGATCCTGAACACCGGCGAGTTCCAGGCCAGGGCCGCCAAGCTGGGCGAGGTGCTGCACACGCGGCTGCGCGAGCTGATCGGCAAGGGCGTGCTCGAGGTGCGCGGGCGCGGGCTGTGGGCGGGCGTGGACATCGACCCCGACCTGGCCAGCGGGCGCGAGATCTCGAAGGCGCTGATGAAGCGGGGGGTGCTGGCCAAGGACACGCACGGGTCCACGATCCGGCTGGCGCCGCCCATCGTCGTCTCCGAGGACGACCTGCTCTGGGCGATCGACCAGCTCGTCGACGCCATCTACGAGTTCAGGAACCGCTAGGCACAGCCTGTCCGGCTCCGCGAGGAAGGGCCCGGCCACCGTACGTGGCCGTGCCCTGTCCAGGGGAACGCTCCTCCGGTTCACGGGGTCACGCGCCGATGCGGCGCACGGTCACCGCCTAAGCGGTCACCCGCCAGACCTGCATGCCCTCCGGGGCGTCCTCGGCCGCGAACCCGGCCTCCTTCAGCTCGCTCACCAGCACCTCCGTCGCGGGCCAGTGGCTGGTGCCGGTGACCTCGTCCTCGCTGATCACCACGCCGCGCTGCCTGATCCGGTAGACGAACCGCGAGGTGACGCTCTCGCCCGCGACGTCGAGCACCTGCCCGGCGATCTCGTACGTGTGCCTGCCCACCTGGTACGAGCCCATGACCGCCGGCTCACCCGGCACGCGCGCGCCCCGGTCGCGCCAGTTGAACACCAGCCGCCCGCCCGGTTCGAGCTGCCTGGCCAGCACCCGCCACAGCTCGGCCCGCTCGGCGGCGGGGAAGCTCTGCAGCACCGAGATCATCACGACGGCCTCGACCGGCTCGTCCACCTCCACGTCCAGGGCCCCGCACGGCAGCACGGTCACGCGGCGCACCGCGTCCGGGTCGTGGGCCAGGCGCGAGACCAGCACCGAGCGCATGCCGAGCGACGGCTCCAGGGCGTAGATCTCGGCGGGGGTCACGCGGGCGATGAGCTCGGTGATGAGGCCGGTGCCGGCGCCGATCTCGATGACGCTCCGCCGGACGTCCGCCAGCAGCGGGGGCAGCAGCTCGCGGATCTCGGGCACGTGGCCGTCCTCGTGCCAGAGGTCGTAGAAGGGCACGGCGACGGCGTAGTTGTCCTCGTACATGGGACTTCAGCGTAGATGCGTGGAGTCGATCGGTTTGACCACCTCGCCGGTGGAGCCGTACCAGGTGACCTGGTCGGGCAGGGTGAGCGTGGCCAGCGCGTTCTGGAACCAGGGGCCCTTGGTGACGCGCCACCGGAACGGCGGGCGCGGGATGCCCGCCAGCCGCGCCAGCAGGGTGCCGACCAGGGTGGCGATCGAGAACTGGGTGAACACGTTGGCCCAGCGCAGCATCCGGCTGAGCGGGTTGCGGACCGGCGAGCAGACGACCTGGAAGACCGGCCCGCCGTCGGCCTTGGCCAGGTAGGAGTAGTGGACGTCGCCCGACAGGATCAGCACGGGCTTGCCCAGCCCGATCAGCAGCCGGGCCAGGTCGTCGAACGAGCGCCGGAACGCCGCCCAGTGCTCCAGGTCGATGGCCTGCCGGAACTTCTCCGACCACCGCCGCACCAGCGGGCCCCACTTGCCGTCGCACAGGGCCTCGTTCCAGTTCTGTACGCCGTGCACGCCCTCGGGCAGCAGGAACGGGATCGACGAGCCGATGATCAGCTGCTCGGCCGGCCGCCGCGCCTGCTCCTCCAGCCAGGCCCACTCCCCGGGGTCGAGCATGCGGCGGTCGCCGGGGGTGAGCTGCCTGGCGCACCTGGTGTCCACCATGATCAGGCGGGCGGGCCCGAGGTCGCGGGCGTAGCTCCAGCGGTTGCTGCTCGGCTCGGCGTCGGCCCGCTCGGCGAACGCGTCGAGCGCCGCGCCGCCGTCACCGGCCATCAGCTTGGCCAGCACCGGGTCCTCGGCCCGCTCGGCCGGCGAGAGGTTGCCGAGGTGCTGGTAGATCCAGTAAGCCCCCAGCCCGGACATCACCCGGTGGGGCCACCACGGCACCTTGGCCATCTCCTCGCGCCAGGGCTGCGAGGTGTTCCAGTCGTCGCGCAGGTCGTGGTCGTCGAAGATCATCGCGCTCGGCACGGTGGACAGCAGCCAGCGGATCTCGGTCTCGGTCCACGCCTGGCGGTAGAGCTCGGCGTACTCCTCGAAGTCGGCGATCTCCCCCTGCGGCTCCGTGGTCCTGCGGGCGCGGATGTAGGCCAGCATCTCCGGCGAGGGGTTGTCGGCGTAGACCTGGTCGCCGAGGAGCAGCAGCAGGTCGGGCCACTCCTCCTCGTCCGCCTGCGCGAGGTGCTCGCCGTAGGCGCGCAGGACGTCGTCGCCGTGGCTGCGTACGTGCGCGGCGTCGTGCGGCACGCTGGTGCGGCACGACCCGAACGCCAGCCGACGCGCCCCTCCGGCGGGCAGCAGCCGGATCCGGCTCGGCGGGCGACCCGCCAGGGGCCATACCTGCTCCCCGTCGAGCTTCACCGAGTACGAGGCGATATCCTGGGACAACTCAACGAGATCCACGATCGCGTAGTGGTGACCGTGCACGGTGAAGGTGGGCGACCGATAAGTCCTGCCGTCCGCCTCGACGGCGACCGTGCCGGGTTCGGCGGTCTCCACCCAGATCGAGGCGCTGACGGAGTCGACATAGCGCAACAGCGGTCCCACCACGAGTGCGGGCATTCGACCCCCGATTCGACGTTCCGGCATACTCTCGCCCGCAAGCCTGCCAGAGTGGCACGGTCCACAGCATCCGATCACCGGCTTGGATTTCTACCAACAACTAGGCAAGGTCAAACGCCCCGCTCTAGGATGATCGTGACAACAACGCCCAAATGGGGAAGGCAATGGCGCTTTTTCCGCAAATAGGGCGTACATAACAGGAGGAATTCCTTCCATGAGCATCATGGTGCCGTCAAAGACGCCGGCCCTGATCACCCCGGGCCGTCAGGCCCTCGATTCCGCTCTCCAGCAGCTCGACCAGGCCGCCGAGCATCTCGGGCTCGAAGACGGGCTCCGCACGATGCTGGCCACGCCCCGCCGCTCGCTGACCGTCTCGGTCCCGGTGCGGCGCGAGGACGGCCGCCTGGACGTCGTCCAGGGCTTCCGCGTCCAGCACAACGTCTCGCGCGGCCCCGCCAAGGGCGGGCTCCGGTTTCATCCCGGCACCGACATCCACGAGGTCACCGCGCTCGCGATGTGGATGACGTGGAAGTGTGCGCTGGTCGGCATCCCGTACGGCGGCGCCAAGGGCGGCGTGGCCGTGGACCCGGCCGGGCTCACCACCCGCGAGCTGGAGCGGATGACCCGCCGCTACGTCAACGAGATCCTGCCGCTGATCGGCCCGGAGAAGGACATCCCGGCGCCCGACGTCGGCACCGACGAGCAGACCATGGCCTGGATCATGGACACCTACAGCGTCAACGCCGGCTACTCGGTGCCCGGTGTGGTCACCGGCAAGCCGACGACGCTGGGCGGCTCGCTCGGACGCGCGGGCGCGACCTCGCGCGGCGTGCAGATCGCGGCCCTGGCCGCGCTCGGCCGCTCGCCGGAGGGCGTGACCGTGGCCGTGCAGGGCTTCGGCAAGGTGGGCGGGCCGGCCGCGCAGTTCCTGTACGACGCGGGGTGCACGGTGGTGGCGGTGTCCGACGCCACCGGCGCCGTTCACTCCGCGCGAGGTCTGGACATCGCCCGGCTGCGCGCGTGGGTCGCCGAGACCGGCGGCGTGCGCGGCTTCCGGGAGGCCGACGCGCTGGCCCACGAGGACCTGTTCGAGCTGGACGTGGACATCCTGGTCCCGGCCGCGCTCGAGGGCGCGATCACGGAGGCCAACGCGCCCAGGATCCGCGCCCGCCTGGTCGTCGAGGGCGCCAACGGCCCCACCACGCCCGAGGCCGACGAGATCCTCGCCGCCAACGGCACCACGGTCGTGCCCGACATCCTGGCCAACGCGGGCGGGGTGATCGTGTCCTACCTGGAGTGGGTGCAGAACATGCAGGCCTACTCGTGGAGCTCCGGCGAGGTCGAGCTGAAGCTGCGCGACCTCATGCTGGGCGCGTTCTCCGAGGTCACGTCGCTGGCCGCCGAGCGCGGCCTGACGCTTCGGCAGGCGGCGCACGTCATCGGCGTGGGCCGGGTGGCCGAGGCGCACCAGATGCGCGGCCTCTACCCGTGAGCGCGACTTAAGTAGCACGGGGCCCGCCCAAGGTTCGATGCCGGGGCGGGCCTCGCGTTGGGACCCTGAACGGCATGAGAGGTTTCATCAACGTCGTCGCCGTGATCGCGATCATTCAGGGGTTGGGCGGGTTCATCGGGCGGGTGTGGTTCGACCGCGAATGGGGGTTCCTGCACCGGCTGGTGGAGTTGCCCCTGCCCGGTTATCTGGGCGTGGCGGTGGCCGGGGTGGTGGCGCTGGTCTGGACGGACGTGGCCAAGAAGCGCGAGCAGGGCTGAGCGCCGGCCGCCCGGCCGCCGAGCTCAGGGCCTGAGCCCGACCACGCCTAGCTCAGGCCCTGAGCTCGGCGTAGTCGAGCGCCTCCACCAGGCTCTCCAGGTCGCGCATGAGCTGATCGGTCCGCTCCCGCCCGAACGCCAGCGCGATCACCCCCTGCTGCTCGGCCACGGCCCCGTCCACCCGCGCGAGCAGCTCGGCCCCGCGCTCGGAGACGAACACCGCCACCCGCCGCCGATCCCCCGTCGACGGCCCCCGATAGACCAGCGCCCGGTCGATGAGCCGGTCGACGGCCTTGGTCAGCGTCGGGTGCGGCATCAGCACGGCCTCGGCGAGCTCTCCCATCGACTCGCCCCGGCCGTCGGCCAGCGCCCGCATGATGCGCCACTGCTCGACCGTGACGTCCTCGCCGGAGAGCACCGCCGCCAGCCCCCGGTTGACGCTGCGCTCCGCACGGCTCAGCAGATAGGCGAGTGAGGACCCGAGCCCAGAGGTGGTCATGGAGGAGGTCCTTTCGTCGGGGTGCTAGAAGGGAGGATACTCGTCGGCGTGGCGGCGACCGTCGATCCTCTCGAAGCGCGGCTCCTCCCCTCTGACTCGATCAGGATCGGCCTGGTCGTGCCCGTGTCCGGGGTGCTCGGCCTGATGGGCCCGTGTGCGATCAACTGCGCCGTGCTGGCCGCCGAGGAGATCAACGACCGGGGCGGCCTGCTGGGGCGGCAGGTCGAGCTGGTGCTCGTCGACGGCGGGCGGCCCGCGCAGGTGGTGGGGGCCGAGGTGGGCGGGCTGGTCCGGTCGGGCACGGTGGCGGCCGTGGCCGGGGCCCACGCGAGCGACGTGCGCGTGGCGGTGGTGGCCGCGATCGCGGGGCGGGTGCCGTTCGTGTACGCGCCGCCGTACGAGGGCGGGGGCCGCGCGCCGGGGGTCTACTTCCTCGGCGAGACCCCGGAGCGGCAGCTCGCGCCGGGCATCGAGTGGCTGATCGGCACGCGGCGGGCGCGCCGGTGGTACCTGCTGGGCAACGACTACATCTGGCCGCGCCTGGTGCACGCCAGCGCCCGCACGCGGTTGCGCGCGGCGGGCGCGACCGTGGTGGGCGAGCGGTTCGTCCGGTACGGCGCGGCGGTGAACTGGCTGGACCGGGTGGCCGACGCCAGGCCCGACGCGATCCTGCTGACGCTGATCGGCAGCGACCTGATCGCCTTCAACCGGGCGTACGCGGCCTCCGGGCTCGGGGCGGCCCGGCTGTGCGGGGCGCTGGAGGAGCACGGCCTGCTGGGCATCGGCGGCGACACCACCGGCGAGCTCTACTCGTCCATGGGCTACTTCCGTGGCCTGCCCACCTCGGCCGGCCTCGACTTCGCCGAGCGCTACGCCGCCCGGTTCGGCGCGGACGCCCCCATGCTCAACGCCCACGGACACGGCTGCTACGAGGCGGTCACGATGCTGGCCGCCCTGTGCGCGCGGGCCGGCTCGCTGGCGGTGCCCGCGCTGGACGCGGTCGCCGACGGCACCCGGATCACCAGCGCGCGCGGAACGCTCACGCTGCTCGATCGGCAGGTACGGCATCCCGTCCACCTCGGCAGGGCCGATGGCCTGGATTTCTTCCTACAGAAACCTTTTCAGTAGAAAGCTTTGGCTCTAAGGTGCGAATCGCCCCCCAAGCAGCTAGGAGCCGTCCATGAGCACAGTCGAGCAGTTCGGCTACCGCCAGGAACTCAAGCGTTCCCTGGGCTTCGCCGACCTGATGATCTATGGCCTGATCTTCATGGTGCCGATCGCACCCTTCGGCATCTTCGGTTCTGTCTTCTCCATCTCGCACGGGATGGTGGCGCTGGCCTACGTCATCGGGCTGGTGGCGATGGCGTTCACGGCGCTGTCGTACGCCCACATGGCCCGGGCATTCCCGATGGCCGGCTCGGTCTACACCTACGCCGGGCGCGGCATCGCGGCCCCCGTCGGGTTCATGGCCGGCTGGGCGATCCTGCTGGACTACATCCTCGTGCCCTCGCTGCTCTACCTGATCGCCAGCATGGCCATGAACACCTTCGTGCCGGTGATCCCCGTGTGGGCGTGGCTGGTGGCGTTCGTCCTGCTCAACACGGTCATCAACTACCTGGGCATCCAGATGACGGCCAGGATCACCCGGATCATGCTGGTGGCCGAGCTGGCGGTGCTGACGATCTTCCTCGTGGTCGGCGGCGTCGCCCTGGCCCAGGGCAAGGCGCAGACCGGCGCGCTGACCCCGCTCTTCGACTCCTCCTCCTTCACCTTCAGCGTGGCGTTCGCCGCCGCGTCGGTGGCCGTGCTGTCGTTCCTCGGCTTCGACGGCATCTCCACGCTGGCCGAGGAGAACCGCGAGGACGCCCGCCGCCTCGGCCGCTCCATGGTGGCCGCGCTGGCGGTGGCGGCCGTGCTGTTCGTGGTCCAGACGTGGGTGGCGGCGCTGCTCACCCCGAACCGGGCACAGCTGATCACGCAGGGCGACCTCAAGGGCAACGCCTTCTACGACACCGCCACGTTCGCCGGCGGGCCGTGGCTGGGGGTGCTCACCGCCGTGGCCACCGCCATCGCCTGGGGCTTCGCCAACTCGCTGGTCGCGCAGGCGGCCACCTCGCGCCTGCTGTTCGCGATGGGCCGCGACCGGCAGCTCCCGGGTTTCCTGGCCAAGGTGGACCCCAAGCACCGGGTGCCGGTCAACGCCACGCTGGTGGTGGCCGCCATCTCGCTGGTCGTGGGCATCTTCATGAGCACGAGGGAGAACGGCGCCACCGAGCTGGCCTCGCTGGTCAACTTCGGCGCGATGACCGCCTTCCTGCTGCTGCACATCGCCGTGGTCGTCCACTACACGGTCAGGCAGCGCAGCCGCAACTACTGGGCGCACCTGGTCGCGCCCGTGGTCGGCTTCGGCGTCCTGGTGGCCGTCGTGATCAACCAGAACGTCGCCGCCCAGTGGGTCGGCGGCGTCTGGCTGGCCGCCGGCCTGGTCGTCCTCGGCGTCTCGTATCTGCTGGGCCGCAGGCCCGTCCTACCGTCGGAGGTCAAGTGAACGTCGTCTCCTACCATCCCTCGCCGGAAGAGCTGAGCTACACCTTCGGGGGTCGCCCGGCCGTCGGCAAGGTACGGCCGGGCACGATCATGGAGCTGTACACCGAGGACTGCTTCGGCGGCCGGGTCCGTACGGTGGACGACCTGCCGTCGCAGGTGTGCGAGTTCCCCTATCTCAACCCGGTGACCGGCCCCTTCCACGTGGCGGGCGCCGAGCCCGGCGACACGCTGGCGCTGCACTTCGTCAAGATCACGCCGGCCCGGGACTGGGCGGTGTCCACCACGTTCCCCCACTTCGGCGCGCTGACCGGGACGCACACCACGGCCATGCTCCAGCCGCCGCTGGAGGAGCGGGTCTGGCGCTACGACATCGACCTGGAGCGGAACGTGGCCGTCTATCACGCCCGCAACAGCGACTTCAGCGTGGAGCTGCCGCTGGACCCGATGCACGGCACGGTCGGCGTCGCCCCCGGCGCGAACGAGGCCCGCATGACGATCACCCCCGACGCGCACGGCGGCAACATGGACACCCCGGAGCTGCGCGCGGGCGTCACCGTCTACCTGGGCGTCAACGTCGAGGGCGGGATGTTCTCGATCGGCGACGGACACGGGCTGCAGGGACACGGCGAGGTGTGCGGCACGGCGGTCGAGTCGGCCATGAACACCGTGGTCGCGGTCGAGCTGATCAAGGGTGTGGCCACGCCGTGGCCGCGGCTGGAGGACGACCTGCACCTGATGTCCACGGGGTCGGCCAGGCCGCTGGAGGACGCGTACCGGATCAGCCAGCACGACCTGGTCACCTGGACCTCGGAGCTGACCGGGCTGGACACGCTCGACGCCTACCAGCTCGTCAGCCAGGCCGGGCAGGCGCCGGTCGGGAACGTGTGCGACACCAACTACACCATGGTCGCCAAGCTGCCCAAGGCGTACGTGGCTCGGGCGCCGGTCTACGAGTCCGCGCACGCTCGCCTGCGCGCGCTGGGTTCCGCGTACACAAGTTAGGGTAAACATTGATGTCGCAGGTCAGAGCACTGATCATCTTCGTCCTAGAGTGGGAAGGTGCTCAGGTTGGTGCTGTCTCTGGTCCTGCTCGATCCAGCCGCCGTCACCGAGGTGTCCCAACGAAACGTCCCCGTTCCCCGCGTGCTCACCCCTGAGGGCGACCGCCTGGGCTACGCGCCGGTCCCGCGCCCCTACACGGGGGCGCGGCGGCTGGCGGGGGTGCTGCTCGGCCACGATCCGGTCGCGAAGACGGACGTGCTGTGCGGGGGCACGGTGATCGGCTCCCGCAGCCGCAGCCTGGTGCTGACGGCGGCGCACTGCCTGTACCACGACGGGCGGCTGCTCAAGCACCTGGCCTTCCTGCCCGGGTACGACCGCGGCCGGCCGCGGCTGGGGGTCTGGCCGGTCGTGCGGACGTGGGTGCCGGCCCGGTGGCGCACGCGGCCGTACTCGCCGGACCTGCTGCCGTACGACGTGGGCCTGGTCGGCGTCGTCCGCCGCAAGCGCCCGCTGGAGGACGTGACCGGGCGGGGCCTGTCACCCATGCCCACCTCCCGGGGCACCGAGCTGCGCGGGCTGGAGCTGCTCGGCTACCCGGTGGGCAAGGGCTATCCGGGCACCACGATGTACCGGTGCCTGGGCGACACGGTCGAGGGCATCTCGCAGGGGCCGGGGCTGATGGTCACGCGCAACTGCCACGCCGCCGCCGGCGGCAGCGGCGGCCCCGCGTTGTACGGCGGCTCGGTGGCGGGCGTCGTGTCCTCCTCCAGCCCGCTGAGCGACGCGAAGGGCTACACCGTGCTGACCCGGCTGGGGCGCCGGCCGTTCGAGCGGATGTTCGCCAGGGCCGACCGCGCGATGCGGCTCACTCCGTCGTCCTGACGATCTCCTCGCAGAGGGCGTGGGTGGCCAGCGCGTCACCGGCGTCGATCCGGCGGCCCTCGCGCACGGCGGCGAGGAACTCCAGGCAGATCTGCTCGATGCCGCGCTGCCTGGCCACCGGCACCCAGTCGGGCCGCCTGGCGAGCGTCTCGCCGCCCCGGTAGTCGATGACGTCGCCGAGGTTGACCACCCGGCGCTTGACGCCGTCGCCCATGGCCTCGCAACTCTCCTCGCCGGCGCCGCTCATCCGGTTCATGACGCCGATGGCGGTGAACCCGTCGCCCGACAGCTCCAGGACGATGTGCTCGATCAGGCCGTCCTTGACGCGGGTCCTGATGGACGTGCCGGTGACCTGGCCCGGGGCGAGGAACCTCAAGGTGTCCGCCACGTGGATGAAGTCATCGAATATCGCCCGTCGGGGGGTGTCGGGGTGGTTGTCGCGGTTCTTCTCCATGAGGATCAGGTGCCGGGGATGGGCGGCCAGCCCGGCGTACCCGGGGGCGTGGCGGCGGTTGAAGCCCACCATCAGGGACCTGTCCCCGGCCCTGGCCAGGCGTACGAGGTGCTCGGACTCGGCCAGGGTGTAGGCGATCGGCTTGTCGACGTAGACGTGGATCCCGGCGTCGAGCAGCTGCTCGACGATCTCCGGGTGGGCCTCGGTGGCGGCGTGCACGAACGCCGCCTCGACCCCGGCCTTGATCACCTCGTCCACGCTGGTGGACCGGGCGGCGATGCGGTAGGCGTCGCCGAGCCGGTCCAGCCGGGTCTCGTTGCGGGTGCAGAGGTGCAGGTCAAGGGCGGGCTGGGCGGCGAGCACGGGAAGGTAGGCCTTCTCCGCGATGTCGCCCAGGCCGATCAGCGCTGTCTTCACCCGTCGAGCGTAGCCTTGAGCGCCTGGGCGATCGGGGTAGGCGCGACGCCGAACGTGCTCTGGAACGCCGAGGAGTCGAGCACGTAGGGCGCGACGAACTGGTAGCGGATGTGCCGCATCTCGCCGATCATCGGCGAGAACAGCCCGGCCGCCCGGACCACCGGCCACGGCAGCTGCGTCATCCGGGGCGCGGGCCGGCCGAGCAGCGCGGCCAGGCGCTCCCCGAGCTGCCGGAAGGTCAGCGGCTCGGCGGTGGGCACGTGCCAGGGCCGCCCCCAGGCCCGCTCGTCGCTCCCGGCGACGACCAGCGCGTCGGCCACGTCGGGCAGGTACGTCCAGCTGTGCGGCATGTCCGCCGGCCAGACCAGCTGGATGGTCTTGCCCGCCCTGAGCGGCACGAGGAAGCGGTCGCCCATGTAGGACTGGTCGGTGGCGCCGGGGCCGAAGTAGTCGGAGCCGCGCACCTCGGTGGCCCTGATCCGGCCGGCCCGGTGCGCGGCCAGCGCGTCGGCCCACATCCTGGCCCGGACCTGGGCCTTGGGGCTGGTGGAGGCGAGCGGCAGGTCCTCGGTCATCGGGACCGACACGGGGCCGTACGGGTAGAGGTTGCCGAGCATCACGTACACGGCGCCGGTGGCCTCGGCGGCGCCCAGGAACGACGCGGCCATCGGCGGCCAGTCGGTGAGCCAGCGGTGGTATTTCGGGTTGACGCAGTTGTACAGGACGTCGGCCCCCTTGGTGACCTCGGTCAGCCGGGCCCGGTCCGCGACGTCGGCGGCCACCTTGACCGCACCCGCCGGGCCGCTGCCCGACCGGGTCACGACGACGACCTCGTGTCCCTGGGCCATGAGCTTGGCGGCCAGATGCGTACCGACCTGGCCGGAACCCACGACGACGTGCTTACCCATGATCAGACCTCTTTCCAGACGATGCGGAGAACCGCGTTGAGAACGAAGAGCGCGGAGAAGACGGCGGCGGAGGTGACCAGCCCGGAGGCGTAGAGCGCGAGGGCGCCGCCGCCGAACCAGAGGATCTCCAGCGCGGCCCGCGCCAGGCCGGTCAGCGGGTAGGTGGCGTTCGCGCCGCCCCCCGCCCCGAACAGCGCCCAGGCGGCCACGAACAGCGCCGGGCCGCCGAGCCCCGCCAGCAGCTTGACGATCCAGTGGGGGCTGACCGTGAAGCCCCAGTAGGCCACGGAGGCCAGCACGCCCAGCTCGAGCAGGAACATCAGCAGGGCGTTGGCGTTCTTGGCGAGGGCGAGCATTCCGGGCCTCCGTGAGTGGTGTTCGCTTACGAGAGCAATGCTCTCTCAAAAGAGCGCCAATCGTCAAGAGCAGTGCTCTCGATTTTTGGCACCGCTCTGATAATCTGCTTCACATGACAGCCAGCCGAACCGCCAGAGAACGCGTCAGGGCCGAGCTCACCAAGGAAATCACCGACATCGCGCGACGCCAGCTCGCCACCGAAGGGGCCGGCGGCCTGTCGCTGCGGGCCGTGGCGCGCGAGATGGGCATGGTCTCCTCGGCCATCTACCGCTACTTCCCGAGCCGCGACGACCTGCTCACCACGCTGATCATCGACGGCTACAACGCGCTCGGCGAGGCCGTCGAGCGGGCCGAGGCCACGTGCCCGCGCGAGGCCCACCGGCAGCGATGGCTGACGGCCTGCCACGCCGTGCGCGACTGGGCGGTGGCCCACCCCCACGAATACGCGCTGATCTACGGCTCCCCCGTGCCCGGCTACCAGGCGCCGCAGGACACGATCGCGGCCCGCGTACGCGACGTCACCGTGCTGGGCCGCATCGTCGCCGACGCCTGGCGGGCGGGCGCGCTGCGGACCCCGGAGACCGACGCCCCGCCCGAGCTCGGGCCCGACTCCGCCAACTTCCGCGCGCTCATGCCCGAGGTGCCCGACAGCGTGATCTGGCTGGCCCTCACGGCGTGGACCACGTTGTACGGGTGGGTCAACTTCGAGGTGTTCGGCCAGTTCAACAATGCGATCGACGACCGGGGCACGGCGTTCGGGCATGCCATGGGGCTGATGGGCGACACGATGGGGCTTGCTCAGTAAGACTTACTAAGTTTTACTGAATACATGGCACGCAGGACACAGGAGCTCGGCCGCTTCACGGACGTGGCGCTGCTGGTGCTCATCAGCCTCGCGGAAGGGCAGAAGCACGGCTACCGGATGATCGGCGACATCGAGGAGTTCTCGGGGACGTCGCTGGAGCCGGGCACGCTCTACGGGGCGCTGATGCGGCTGGAGGAGCGCGGCTGGATCGAGCCGGTGGGGTCCGCGGAGCGGCGCAAGCCGTACCGGATCACCGAGGGCGGGCGGGAGGCGCTGCGCGAGCAGCTCGCCACGCTCCGCCGCGTCGAGCAGGCGGGGATCACACGCGTGTCTTGGGGGCAGGCATGATGAGGACGCTGGCGAAGGTCGTGCTGGGCTGCTACCCGAAGGTGTGGCGGCAGCGCTACGGCGAGGAGGTCGCCGACCTGGTCGCCGCGCGGCCGGTACGCGCGCGCACGGTGCTCGACCTGGCCGGCGGCGCCGCCGACGCGTGGCTGCACCGGCGGCACATCCCCGGGGGCAAGCCCATCAGGATCCCGCTCCCGCTGCTGCTGCCCGTCGCCGGCTACGGGCTGCTCAATCTGTGGAATCCCGGCGTGCGCGACATGACCAGCATCAACGGCGTCTGGGCCCAGGCGGCGAGCCTGGGGCCGATCGCCGAGCAGCTGGCCAACGCGGCGACGTCACTGTTCATCGCGGCGGCCGCGATGGGCGCGCTCTCGGTGATGCCGCTGCTGCTCACCTCGTTGGCCGCCTCGTGGCGGCCGTCGGCCGGTGCCGTCACCCGGGGCAGGGCGCGTGGGGTGGTCGCGACCGCTCCGCTCCTCGCGCTCCCGATCTGGGGGTTCTGCTCCATGTACTACAGCATGGCCTTCGACGGCGGCGGGTTCCCCGTCGGGCCGCTGGGTCACGCGATGCTCGGCGGCTTCATGGGGCCGATCGTGCTGGCGCTGGTGCTGCCGCTGCCCTCGATCGCGGCCAAGGCGCCCGCCCTCGTGCCCGACGTGCGGGCGAGCGGCAACACGCTCGCGGTGGCGGCCATCCTGAACGCGATCGGCTGGCTGGCCATCGCGGTCCTGCTGGCCATGGGCCTGACCCAGGCGTCGCCGCGGTTCCTGATCGCCATGGCGGCCAGCGTGCTGGTCAGCATCGGGATGACCGCGCTGGTCGCGAGAAGCGCGCTCCGGCAGGGCCGCGCCACCGTGGGCGAGCTCAGCCTCGCCTGACCACCCCGTCGACCAGGCTTGTCCGGCCCGCGGTGGGGCGGGGGCGGTCAGCTTCGGGCCGGTTTGAGCAGGGGCACGAGCACCTCGTCCACGATCTCGACCACGAGCCGGTCGGGGATGGGCGGCCCCTCGAAGAGGAAGTGGTGGCGCAGCAGGGCGTGCCCGGCGTCGAGCCGGCGGGGGGTGACGTCCGCCGGATCCACCTCCCCGCGCTCGACGGCCCGGCGGACGACCTCCTCCATCAGCTTCCTGCTGACACCCTGCGAGTTCCGCCGCATGCTGCCGAGCGGCGACTCGCCCCTGAGCGCCTCCCCGAGCAGCCCGCGCATCGCCTCTCCGGCCGGGCCGGACAGCGCCTGCGCCGTGCGGGTGAGCATCGCCACCAGGTCGTCGCGGAGGTTGCCCATGTCGGGCGAGCTCTCCGGCGTGGGCAGCGACTGGTAGACCGCCTGCATCACCAGCTCGATGCGGGTGGGCCAGCGCCGGTAGAGCGAGGCCTTGCTGGCCTTGGCCCGCTCGGCGACGCGCTCCATGGTCAGCCCGGCATAGCCGACCTCGGCCAGCTCGTCGAGCGTGGCCTGGTAGATGGCGGCGCTGAGCGCCTCGCCCCGGCGCCGTGGCTGCTTGCGGTGGTCGGTGACCATGGTGGCAATTTTAGGGAGCGCCGGTGACCGCGCCGTCGTGGGCGGTGACCGCCTGCCCGGTCACCCTGCCGGTGTCGCCGTTGACGGTGACCACCTGCCCGTCCGCCAGCACCGACGTCGCCGTGCCGGTGCCCATGACGGCCGGGATGCCGTACTCCCTGGCCACGATCGCCGCGTGCGAGGCCGTGCCCCCGGTGTCCACGACCACGGCCGCCGCCTGCTGGAACAGCGGCGTCCACGACGGGTTCGTGTACGGGCAGACGAGCACGTCGCCGGCGGCGAGCCGGCCGAACTCGGCGGGGGTCCTGATCACCTTCACCGGCCCGGTCGCGCTGCCCCCGCCGGCCGGCGCCCCCGTGACCAGCGCGTCCCCCGGATCGGAGGCCGGGAAGACCGCGGCGGGGTCGAGCAGCCGCACCCCGGCCAGCTCCTCCCGCTTGGCCGCCCGCGCCCTGACCGTCTCGCGCAGCCGCTCGGCCGCCTCCCCTCGCAGGGCGGCCACGTCCGCGATCGCCTCCAGCTCCTCCAGCCGCAGGTGGAAGACGTCCTCCGGCTGACCGAGCACGCCCGCCGCGCGCAGCCGGCGGCCCATCTCCAGCAGCGACCTACGCAGGACGGGCTGCGGCATCATGAAGTAGAAGTGGCTGTCCTCGCGGAAGGCGACGCCCGCGCGGGCCGCCGCCACCCAGCGCGCGACCCTGGCTCGGCGGCGCTTCGAGCGCAGGAGGGGGTGGGCGAGCAGGCGTTCGAGCGCGTCGTCGGGCTCCTTCTGCGGGGGCGGCCCGGCGGCCAGCACCCTGACCAGGTCGAGGACGACCTCGGGGGCGTCGCCCCAGGTGGGCACGGTGACGAGGAGGGGGCTCGCGGTCTCGCGGTGGCCGTACTCCGCCAGGAACGCCGCCAGCGCGTCCGCGAACTCGGCGGGCGGCGGGTCGGTGTCCAGGGCTCCCGTGCGCCTGGCCACCTCGGCCAGGTGTTCCAGCGCCCGGTTGGTGTCCGTGGTACGGGTACGCGCCCCGTGCAGCAGGTCGCCGAACAGCGCCCGCCGCCCGAGCAGCCTGGTCGTCACCAGCAGCCGCAGCATCGCCAGCCCGAAGCCCGGCAGGTAGTCCACCCGCAGGTCGGCCACGGGCGTCACCAGGGCGAGCGCCTGCCTGGGCACGCGCCGCAGCTCGGCCCACGACATCGCGCCCAGGTCGCGGGCGCCCAGCTCCTCGATCGCCGCCAGGTAGTCGCGGAAACGCGGGTCTCGCGTCCACCGGGCGGGGTCGTACCGTCTGGCCTTGGCCAGCAGCCGGAACGGCGTCGCGAGCACCTTCACCGTGGGGTGCGGGGCGGGCGGCAGGAGCTGGTAGACGACGCCGTCCTCCTCGCGCAGGAAATCCTCGAACGCGCGCCGCACGCCGAAGGTGCCCAGGACCTTGCCCATCAGCCCGGCCGGGCCGTACGGGACCCACGTGGACATGTCGATCGGATACGGCCGCTCGGGCAGGTATTCCAGCAGGACCGTGGCCAGGCGGCGCTGCACCGGGTTGAGCCTGCCCACCGGGGGCGGCGGCAGCGCGGTCATCGGGCGGGCCTGCAGCAGGTGGACGCGGCCGCCCGCGTACGCCCACTCGATGTCCTGCGGGCGGCCGAAGTGCGCGGCCACCTCGCGGCCCAGCCGGCCCAGCTCGGCCAGGACCGCGTCGGGCAGCCGCTCGGCGCCCTCGTCCGTGCCGCTCTCGCGGGTGACGCCGCCGCCCGCCGTGCCGCGAATGACCACCTCGCGGCGGCCGGGCGTGAAGTCGGCCTTCCCCGACGGGTGCAGCACGTAGTGGTCCGGCGTGACCAGGCCGGACACGACGGCCTCGCCCAGGCCGCTGCTGGCGTCGATCACGATCCGGGTCCGGTCGCCGCTGACCGGGTTCGCGGTGAACATGACGCCCGCCACGTCCGCCTCGACCATGCTCTGCACGACCACCGCGATCCGTACCTCGGAGTCGTCGATGCCCAGCTTGGCGCGGTAGGCGACGGCGCGGTCGGTGAAGAGCGAGGCCCAGCAGCGGCGTACGGCGTCGAGCAGCGCCGCCTCGCCGACGACGTTGAGGTAGGTGTCCTGCTGCCCGGCGAACGCGGCGCCGGGCAGGTCCTCGGCGGTGGCGCTCGACCGTACGGCCACCGGGCCGCCGCCGAGCGCGGCGTAGGCGTCGACGATCGCCTGCCGCAGGTCGTCGGGCAGCTCGACCCGCTCGAAGGCGGCCCGGGTGTTGCGGCCCTGGGCGACCAGCTCGTACGCGTGCGTGGTGACGACGAACCCACCGGGGACCGGGAAGGAGTTCCTGACGAGCTCGCCCAGGTTGGCGCCCTTGCCGCCGGCCATGGCCAGGTCACCCCGGCCGAAGGCGTTCAGGGGTGCGACGAGTTTCACTGTCTCTCCTCGACGTATGAGGTGGTACGGAGTGGCCGCGCGGGCAGCGCCAGCGCGAGGACGAACGCCACGGCGAGCAGCGGCGCCATGGCGGCGAACACGGGCGGCACGGCCTCGGCGAACGCCTGGCGGACGCCTGGCGGCAGGTTCGACGGCGAGGTGCTGGAGATGCCCGACCGCAGCGTGATCAGGGCGCCCACGAGCGCGACCCCGGCCGAGGCCCCGACCTGGCGCAGGAACGTCACCGACGAGGTGGCGGTGCCCAGGTCGGCGTACTCCACGGCGTTCTGGGCGGCCAGCACCATCACCTGCATGACGAGCCCGACCCCCAGCCCGGTCAGCGACATGGCGAGAACGAGCCCGGCCGTCGAGCCCGCGGTCAGCCCGATCAGCCCGAGCCCCACCGCCGCCAGGGCCGTGCCCGCGACGGGGTAGGGCTTGTACGTGCCGGTCCGGGTGATGAGCCGCCCCGACACGACGGTGGTCAGCAGCACCCCGCCCATCAGCGCGGTCACCAGCAGCCCGGCCTGCGTGGCGCTGGTGCCGTGGGCGATCTGCACGTACGCCGGCATGTACGTGACCGTCCCGAACAGCGCGAAGCCGATGACCAGGCTGATCAGCACGGGGACCGCGAACGCCCGGTCCCTGAACAGCCGCAACGGCAGGATCGGGTCCTTGGCGTACCGCGCGCTGACCAGCCACGCCGCCACCCCTGCCGCCGCCAGCGCCAGGTAGGCGGGATTCCTGGTCTGCCCCACCATGACCACGCCCACCACGGCGACGGCCAGCGTGACGGCCCCCGCGACGTCGAGCGGCGCCCGCGACTGTGGCCGCGGCAGCTTGAGCGTGAGACTCAGCACGACCAGCGCCAGCAGTCCGAGCGGCGGGTAGATGGCGAAGATCCACCGCCAGCTCAGCCGGTCGATGAAGAACCCGCCGACCAGCGGCCCGCCCACGGCGGCCACGACGTACGCCGCCCCGATGAACCCGAGGTAGCGCCCCCGGTCCCTGGGACTCACGATCTCCCCGATGATCGCCTGTGCCCCGATCATCAGCCCGCCACCGCCCAGCCCCTGGATCGCGCGGAAGGCGATGAACTGCGGCATCGACGTGGCCAGCGCGCACAGCACGGCGCCGGTCACGAAGACGACGATGGCGACCTGCATGGTGGGCTTGCGTCCGTACCGGTCGCCGAGCTTGCCGTAGACGGGCATGACGACGGTGGCGGCGACGAAGTAGGCGGTGACGACGGCGGGCATCTGCTCCAGCCCTCCGAGCCCACCGGCGACGGCGGGGAGCGCGGGGGCCATGATCGTCTGGTCGAGCGCGCCCAGCAACATCGCCAGTATCAGACCCGACAGCACGAAGCCCATGGCACCGCTCCTTAGAGAACGAACCGTTCTCTAAGGAGCATAGGATTCATTCCATAGAAACGCAACGTTCACTAACACGAAGAAGAGGCACAACGACCCTCGCCGCACTCGGGCACGGCCTTGCGGAGGAGGGGGCGCGAGAGGCGACTGCTTGGCGGGATCCCCCGCTCAGGCGGCACACCGGCCCGCGCTGCGCCCACACGGGTGTGGTGCGCAAGGCCGGAGGCAACGGAAGGGCGCAACCTCCCGTACGCCCGCCCAGGAGAGCCGCCACCACACCCGCCCCGCCCTGACACGGCCCCTCAGGGGGAGGCGGGTGGGAGGCAGGGAGGACACAAGGCGCGCGAGCGGCCAGGACCTGCGAGGGAGCGAGGCGGAAGGGCAAGGCGCTGCAAGGGCCTGGAAGCGTGAGAGGGCGCGAGGAGCGCGATGCCCGCCGCGGGAGTCGCGGGCGGGCGGCGTGTGCGAACAGCGGGGACCCCGCTCCCCACGCCCTCGGCGAAGGTCCTTGGAAGGGGAGCGGGAGGCCCGTGATCAGACAGTGCGGGTGGAGGAGCAGGGACCGCTCACACCATCAGCGGGAAGCGCGGTTGACCGCGGAGATGATGGCCTTCAGGGAGGCCGTCGTGGTGTTGGCGTCGACGCCCACACCCCACAGCACCTTCCCGCCGATCTCGCACTCCAGGTAGGAGGCGGCCTTGGCATCGCTGCCGGCGCTCATCGCGTGCTCCACGTAGTCGAGGACCCGCGCCTGGATGCCGACCCCCGCGATGGCGTCGATGAACGCCGAGATGGGGCCGTTCCCGGTGCCCGCGATCTCGCGGATCTCACCGTCGACGCGTACGTCGGCGCTGATGCGGTCCTTGTCGTCCACCGTGGACTCGTGGCGGTGGGCCATGAGGCTCAGGCGGCCCCAGCGGTTGGCCGGGTTGGGCAGGTATTCGTCGCGGAAGATCTCGAACATGGCGGCCGGGCTGATCTCGCCGCCCTGCTCGTCGGTGCGGGCCTGGACGACCTTGGAGAACTCGATCTGCAGCCGGCGCGGCAGGTCGAGCTGGTGGTCGGCCTTCATGATGTAGGAGACCCCGCCCTTGCCCGACTGGCTGTTGACTCGGATGACGGCCTCGTAGGTGCGGCCGATGTCCTTCGGGTCGATGGGCAGGTAGGGGACGGCCCAGGTGAACTCGTCGACCGGCACGCCGGCGGTGGCCGCGTCGCGCTCGAGGTGCTCGAAGCCCTTCTTGATGGCGTCCTGGTGGGAGCCGGAGAAGGCGGTGTAGACCAGCTCGCCACCCCACGGGTGGCGCGGGTGCACGGGCAGCTGGTTGCAGTATTCGGTGACGCGGCGGATCTCGTCGATGTCACTGAAGTCGATCTCGGGGTCGACGCCCTGGGAGAACAGGTTCATCCCCAGCGTGACCAGGCACACGTTGCCGGTGCGCTCGCCGTTGCCGAACAGGCAGCCCTCGATGCGGTCGGCGCCGGCCATGTAGCCCAGCTCGGCGGCGGCCACGGCGCTGCCGCGGTCGTTGTGCGGGTGCAGCGACAGGACGATCGAGTCGCGGTGCTTGAGGTTGCGGTGCATCCACTCGATCTGGTCGGCGTAGATGTTGGGGGTGGCCATCTCGACCGTGGCCGGCAGGTTGATGATGACCTTGCGGTCGGGGGTGGGCTGCCACACCTCGTTGACCGCGTCGCACACCTCGACCGCGTATTCCAGCTCGGTGCCGGTGAACGACTCCGGCGAATACTGGAAGTAGACGTCCACGTCGGTGGCGTCGGCGAGCTTCTTGACCAGCTTGGCGCCCTCGACCGCGATGGCGGTGATGCCCTCTTTCTCCTGGCCGAACACGACGCGGCGCTGGAGGGTGGAGGTCGAGTTGTACAGGTGCACGATGGCCTGCTTGGCGCCCTCGATCGACTCGAAGGTGCGCTCGATCAGCTCCGGCCTGGCCTGCGTCAGCACCTGGATGGCCACGTCGTCGGGGATGCGGCCCTCTTCGATGATCTGCCGGATGAAATCGAAGTCGGTCTGCGAGGCGGCCGGGAAGCCCACCTCGATCTCCTTGTAGCCCATGCGTACCAGCAGCTCGAACATCTGGAGCTTGCGGTGGGAGTCCATCGGGTCGATCAGGGCCTGGTTGCCGTCGCGCAGGTCCACCGCGCACCAGCGGGGCGCCTTGGTGATGACCTGATCGGGCCAGGTGCGGTCGGTCAGCCGGATGGGTTCGAACGGCTGGTAACGATGGATCGGCATGCGGCTGGGCTGCTGGGCGGTCATGGCTGATGCTCCTCGTCGGTCTGCGGAAGAAAGCGGCCGACGCGCATGGCTCGCTCCGCGGCGAGGGAGCCGGCCTTAGAGGCCCCCGCCGCGGCAGCTAAGAAGGAGCCCGCGCAGCATGCCATGAACGCTACCAGACACCTCGGGATGCACCGCCCCGGATCTCAGATCCTGAGAAACATCAGTCCGCGATCAGGACGCTGAGACAGGTCACGCAACCCTCGAGCCGCTCGTACTCAGAAATATCCACCTTTGTCACGATAAATCCATGCTTTTCGAGCATGGCGGCGGTCTGCGGCGCCGACGCGGCCAGCAGGACGCGGTCGCCGCCCAGCGGCACCACGTGCGCCCCCGACTCCTCCTCCGGCACCAGCAGGCCGGGCAGGTCCACGCGGCGCGGGTCCCCGATGAGCGTCCCGTCGGGCAGCGCCGTCACCGCCGACTTCAGGTGCAGCACCCCGCTCATGTCCACGGGCACGACCCGGCGCTCGGGGAGCAGGGCGGTCAGCTGCGTGATGCCCTCGGCGCTGGTACGGGCGGACCTGCCCACGTATACGGTGGGGCCGGTCTGCAGCACGTCGCCGCCGTCCAGCGTGCCGGGCGGCGCGATCCTGACCGACCTCATGCCCAGCTCGCGTACGACCTCCGCCACCGACTCCACCTCGGGCCGCCGCTCCGGCGCGCCCGGCCTGGTCAGCACCGCCAGCCGCCTCGACACCACCACCGTGTCCTCGACGAACGGCCCGTCGGGCAGGTCGTCGGCGGGCGGCACGTACACGGGCCGCCACCCGGCGCCGGCCAGCGCCCGCACGTAGGCGTCGTGCTGTGCGGCGGCCCGTTCGCAGTCCACCGGCTCCCGCTCGATGTGGGTGACGATGCCCTCGGCGAGCCGCGGGCCGGGCTTCCTTACCAGCGCGATACCAGACATAGGGCGTGTTCTATCACGCAAGCATTAGAGTCTTGGGCATGCGGGACGACGAGATTCTCACCAGGATCAGTGCCCTGGTCACCGAGGAGCACGAGCTGCGCGACAGGCTCTCCGCCGGCCAGGTCACCTCCGACCAGGAGCACGAGCGCATCAAGGAGCTGGAGACGGCCCTCGACCAGTGCTGGGATCTGCTCAGGCAGCGCCGCGCCAGGCGCAGCGCGGGCGCTGACCCCGACGGCGCCGCCGCCCGCCCCGTCGGCGAGGTGGAGAACTACCGCCAGTGAGCGTGCCGTAAATTCGCTGGCAGGCGCCGGCCCGCGTACGTTTTGCTGGGGCGTATGCGCATCCAGCCGATCGATCTCGATCACCCGGGCGACCTCATCGAGGGCCTGTACGACGCGTTCGTGACCGGTAGCGCCGACGACCCGGGGCCCATGCTCTCCCTCCCCTGGTTCTCCTACCTGGTCAGGTCGGGCGGTCCGGGCGAGCGGTCCGAGGCGTGGGTGACGACGGAGGGCGGGAAGGTGGCCGGCGGCTACGCGCTGACCCTCCCCCAGCACGACAACACGCACATGGGCTGGCTGTTCCCCCTCGTGGTGCGGCCCGAGCGGCGCGGCGGGGGCCTGGGCTCGGCGCTGTTCGCGCACGCCCTCGACCGGATGCGCGCCCATGGCCGGACGCTGCTCCTGACCGAGACGCCCGCCACCGGCGTGGGCATCCGCTTCGCCACCGCGCGCGGGATGTCGGTCGCGCTCAAGGAGGCCCGCCGCACGCTCGACCTGCGTACGGCGGACTGGGCGGCGCTGGAGCGGATGCGGCCGGAGGTGGCCGGCTACCACCTGGAGCGCTGGGTCGGCCCGGCGGGCCCCGAGCTGCTGCCCGACCTGTCCACGCTGATGGGCGGCATGAACGACGCCCCGCGCGACGCGGACGTCGAGGACATGAACTTCTCCGTCGACCGCCTGCGCATCCGCGAGGAGTCCATCCCGGTCACCGGCCGCACCTGCTACACGGTGATCGCCCGGCGCACGTCCGACGGCGCCCCCGCCGGCTACACGCGCATCCTGCTCGACGCGGAGCGCTCCGACGGCTGGGGCCACCAGGCGGACACGACCGTGCTGCGCGAGCACCGGGGTCACCGCCTGGGGCTGCTCCTCAAGGTCGACAACCTGCTCTGGCTGCGGGAGCGGGAGCCCCACCTCGACCGGATCATCACCTGGAACGCCACGTCCAACGCCCACATGCTCGCCATCAACGAGGCCATGGGCTTCGAGCTCTTCGACGAGTGGAGCGAGTTGCGGCTGGAGGTGTAGTCGCCCCAGGCCATGACCTCGGCCCGTACACCCTGCTCGAAAGGCCGGGCGAGGGCGGCATGGGGGTCGGCGCTCGAACGCGCGCAGAATGCCAAGCCGCCGTTGCGTCGAGGTTAAGCACGCGTAAGAACCTCATGTTAAGCGGACGTTAGATCTGACCCCTGCTCCCTTGTCCGAACATCCTTCTGGCGTAAGGCTCTGACCAGCCACTACTCCCCCCAAGAGCCCCCGGAGGTGCTTCGTGAGCAAGGCACGCGTGCCATGGAAGGCCGTGATCGGCGGTTCCGTCGGCAACCTGGTCGAGTGGTACGACTGGTTTGTCTACAGCAGTTTCGCCGTCTATTTCGCCGCCGCCTTCTTCCCCGAGGGCAATGACACGGCGAAGCTGCTCAACACCGCCGCCATCTTCGCCGTCGGCTTCTTCATGCGCCCCCTCGGCGGCTGGCTGCTCGGCCGCTACGCCGACAGGAAGGGCCGCAAGGCGGCGCTCACGCTCACCGTCACGCTGATGTCGGCCAGCGCCCTGCTGATCGCGATCGCGCCCACGTACGAGGCGGTCGGCTACTTCGGCGCCCTGGTGCTGGTCGTGGCGCGCCTGCTGCAGGGCCTGTCGGTCGGCGGCGAGTACGCGGCCAGCGCCACCTACCTCACCGAGGCCACCCCGCGCGGCCGCCGCGGCTTCGCCTCCAGCTTCCAGTACGTCTCCATGACCGCCGGCCAGCTCGTCGGCCTCGGCCTGCAGATCATCCTGCAGAACACGATGTCCACGGAGGCCCTGAACTCCTACGGCTGGCGCATCCCGTTCGTGGTCGGCGCGGCGGCCGCGGCCGTCGTGTTCTACCTGCGCCGCAGCCTGCTGGAGACGGAGGCGTACGACGAGGAGGAGCGCGAGGACACGAGCGCCGGCCGCGGCACGATCGCGCAGCTGCTCACCCACAAGAGGGAGGCGCTGCTGGTCATCGCGCTGACGATGGGCGGCACGGTCGCGTACTACACCTACACCACCTACCTCACCAAATACCTGTCGAACACCGCCGGCCTGGCCAAGGAGACGGCCACGCTGGTGAGCTTCTGCGCGCTGTTCATCTTCATGTGCCTGCAGCCGCTGGCGGGGGCGCTGTCGGACCGGATCGGGCGGCGGCCGTTGCTGATCACGTTCGGGATCGGGTCGATGATCGGGACGGTGCCGCTCATGACCGCGCTCGGCGGCGTCAGCGGGTTCGGCGGCGGGCTGGTGCTCTCGCTCGCCGGGTTGCTCATCATCACCGGCTACACCTCGATCAACGCCGTGGTGAAGGCCGAGCTCTTCCCCACGAACGTGCGCGCCCTCGGCGTGGCGCTCCCCTACGCGATCGCGAACGCCCTGTTCGGCGGCACCGCCGAGTATGTGGCGCTGTGGTTCAAGGACAGCGGTATCGAATCCGGCTTCTTCTGGTACGTCTCCTGCTGCGCCGCGGTGTCCCTCGTCGTCTACCTCACCATGCGCGAGACCAGGGACGCGGCGCTCTCGCGGGCCGAGCGGGCCACGGCGGAATCGGTGCCCGCCCGCGTCTAACCTGGCGACATGCGGGTTCTCCTGGTCGAGGACGACGATCGGCTCGCCTCAGCGCTCACCACGGCCCTCGCCCGGCACGGCCACCAGGTCACCCGGGCGGGGCTGGCCGTCGACGCCCTCCGGCTGGCGGGGGGCGTCGACTTCGTCCTGCTGGACCTGGGCCTGCCCGACATGGACGGGCTCGACGTGCTGCGCCGCCTGCGCCGGGTGTCGGCGGTGCCGCTGATCGTGGTCACCGCCCGTACCGAGGAGCGCGAGGTGCTCCGCGGCCTGCGGTCGGGGGCCGACGACTACCTGGTCAAGCCGTTCCGCACGGTCGAGCTGATGGCCCGCATGGAGGCGGTGGTGCGGCGCGGCACCCGGCCGCGCCCGCCGCGCGACGACGTGGTGAGCGTCGGCGACGTGCGCATCGACCTGGAGTCCAGGCAGGTCACCGTCGCCGGGGAGGCGGTGACGCTGACGCGGCGGGAGTTCGACCTGCTGGCGCTGCTGGCGCGCGAGCCGGGCGTGGTGCGCGGCAGGGAGGAGATCCTCGACGAGGTCTGGGGCGACCCGCTGCTGTCGGCGTCCCGGTCGCTGGACGTGCACGTGGCCAACCTGCGCTCGAAGACCGGCCGTCCCGGGCTGGTGGAGACGCTGCGCGGGACCGGCTACCGGCTGGGCTCGACGGCGTGAACTCCCGGCTGGTGGTCACGTTCACGACGCTGATCGTGTTCCTGGTCGCGGCGCTGGCGGTGCCGCTGGGCCTGGCCTACGCCTCCCACCGTACGAACCGGCTGCTCCTCGACCGCCGCGCCGACGCCACCCGCTTCGCGGAGCTGGCCGACCATGCCGCGCGGGAGGGGGACCGGTCCGGGCTGCTGGCGGAGATCACGCGCTACGCCGACCTGTACGGCGCCGCCGTACGCGTGCGCGACCGCGACGGCTCCCTCCTCCTCACCGCCGGCCGCTTCGAGGCCGACGACCGCGACGCGCTGCGCCTGGCGCTGTCCGGCCGCACGACGGAGGACCTGCCCACGATCAGTCCGTTCGGACCGGCCACGGTGCTGCTCGCCGAGCCGGCCGGCCGGGACGCGCAGCTGTCCGGCGTGGTGCTGCTCCAGGCCCCGGCGGACCGCGCCCGGGTGGACGTGACGCTGGTGTGGGCGGCGCTGGCGCTGGGCGCGCTGGTCACGCTGGCCTACGCGGTGCTGGTGGCCAGACGGCTGGCCCGCTGGATCCTGCGGCCGGTCACCGAGCTCGACCGCACCACGCAGGCCATCGCGCAGGGCCGGATGGACGCGCGGGCGCATCCCGGCGTGGGCCCCTCGGAGCTGCGGCGGCTGGAGGTGCGCTTCAACGCGATGGCGGACGCGGTCGCGGGCGCGATGGAGCGGCAGCGGGCGTTCGTGGCCGACGCCTCCCACGAGCTGCGCACCCCGCTCACGGTGCTCGGGCTGCGGATGGAGAACCTGGAGCCGCACCTGCGCGTCGAGGGCACGGCCGAGTACGAGGAGGCGATGGCGGAGCTGGACCGGCTGGCGCTGCTGGTGGAGGACCTGCTGGCGCTCGCCAGGGTGGAGGCGGGCGCGGGGGTCGAGGGCAAGGAGATCGAGCTGGGGCCGCGGCTGGCGGCGTGGCGGGAGGTGTACGGGGCGAAGAGGGTGCGACTGGTGACCGACATTTCCGAAATGTCGGTCGTTCCCGAGGTAGCGGCCAGGATCGCCGACATAGCCCTCGACAACGCCCAGAAATTCGTGCCCCCGGGCGGCACGGTGACCGTCACGCTGGCCGACCGGCTGCTGCGGGTGGCCGACGACGGGCCGGGGCTGGGCGAGGAGGAGCGCGCGGAGGCACTGGGCCGCTTCTGGCGATCCGGCGCCCACGCGAACGTCCCGGGCAGCGGCCTGGGCCTGGCCATCGCCGCCGAACTGGCCAGATCATGCGGCGCCACGCTGCGCCTGCTCCCCGCCGAACCGCACGGGCTCGTGGTGGAGCTCCGGCTGCCTCAGCCGTAGGCGGTGCGGTAGTAGCGGGCCGCGCCCGCGTGCAGCGGCACGACACCGGTGCCGATGGCGTAACGCTCGTCCAGCCGCCCGCCGGGGGCCGACGGGGCCTGGAGGCGGTCACGGGCGCGGAAGAGCGTCTCGGTGATCGTGTACGCCAGGTCGGCCGGGAGCGAGGTCCGGCACATCAGGTAGCTGGGGGTGCCGATGGTCGGCACGGGCCTGGTGCCCCCGTAGGTGCCGGTGGGCACGGACGCGTCCTCGTACAAGGGGCCGAACACCCGCCGCAGCACCGGCACCAGCGGCTCCAGCGGCACGAGGCGGATGCCGCCGGCCTCGGCCAGCGCGGGCGTGGGCACGCCGCCCGACCAGAAGAACGCCTCGATCCGGCCGCTCCGCAGCGCCGCGACGGAGGCGTCCAGCTCCAGCCGGGCGATCTCGGGCGGCCGCTCCAGCCCGGCCGCGGCCAGCACGCGGGTGGCGGTCACCGCCGTGCCCGACCCCTCCACGCCGATGGACACGGCCCGCCCGGCCAGCTGTCGCACGGTGGCGATCTCGGAGCCGGCGGCGACGACCAGGTGCACGTAGTTCATGTACATCCGGGCCAGGGCGGAGACGGGCTGGTGGCGTACGCGTATCGCGTCGTCGGCGCTGTCGGCCAGCGCGAACCCCGCGTCCGCGCGCCCGTCGGCCATCATCGTGAGGTTCTGCACGCTGGCCGCGGTCCGCAGCACCCGCACCCTCAGCCCGCCACGCCGCAACTCCTCCGCCAGCCGGTCCCCGAACTGCCCGTACGGCCCGCCCGCCAGCCCCGTCGCCAGCCGCAGCTCCGGGAGCCCGCCGTCGCCCGCCGAGCACCCGCCCGCCAGCACGGCGAGCCCGAGGAAGGAGCGGCGCGATATGGACATGAATTAACGCTATCCGGTGGCACAGAATGGACAGCGTGACGACCGCACGCCTGCGCATCTCCCCAGAGCTGAGGATGTTCCTGCCCGTGAGCCGCCGCCAGGAGTGGCAGGAGGTGACCCCGGACGGCACCTCCACGCTCGGCCACCACGTCGAGTCGATCGGCGTCCCGCTGACGGAGGTCGGCCCCATGGTGGTGAACGGGCGGGGCGTGGCCCCGGCGTACCAGCTCGTGCCCGGCGACGTGGTCGAGGTGCACCCGGTCCCCCGGCCCCAGCAGCTGCCGGAGGAGCCGCGTTTCCTGCTCGACGTGCACCTGGGCACGCTGGCGCGGCGGCTGCGCCTGCTGGGCATCGACGCGGCCTACCACAACGACATGGACGACCCGGCGCTGGTGGTGCAGGCCAACGAGGAGCGGCGGGTGCTGCTCACCCAGGACCGCGGCCTGCTGCGCCGCCGAGCGCTGTGGCTGGGCGCGTACGTCCGCGGCTCTGCCCCCGCCGACCAGCTCCGCGACCTGCTCGAACGCTTCGCCCCGCCGCTGCGCCCGTGGACGCGCTGCACGGCCTGCAACGGCGAGCTGGCGCCCGTTCCGAAGGACGAGGTCGAGCCCCTGCTGGAGGCCGGCACCCGGCGCCACTACGACGCCTACGGCCGCTGCGCGACCTGCGGCCAGGTCTACTGGCACGGCGCGCACAGCGACCACCTGGAGGAGATCGTCCGGACGGCCCGCGCCTGGACGACCGCCTAGACGGCCAGCAGGCGGCGGACGTCCTCGCGGTGCAGTTCCTCGGCCGTCCCCGTGCGTACGACGTGCCCGCCGTCGAGGATGACGAAGGTGTCCGCCAGCCGCAGCGCGATATCCAGATACTGCTCCACCAGCAGCACGGCCAGCCCGGAGGCGTGCAGCCGCTCGATGGCCGCCTCGATCTCCAGGATGATCGACGGCTGGATGCCCTCGGTCGGCTCGTCGAGGATGAGCATCCTCGGCCTGGTCACCAGCGCGCGGGCCATGGCGAGCTGCTGCTGCTGGCCGCCCGACAGGTGCCCGGCGCTCCGCTTGAGCAGCGGCCTGAGCGCGGGGAAGACGTCCAGGGCCTCGTCGATGGCCGACCTGGGCTGCTTGGCGGCCTCCACGGTCACCAGCAGGTTGCCCATGACGGAGAGCTGGGGGAAGCACTGGTGGCCCTGGGGGACGTACCCCATGCCGAGGCGGACCCGCTCGTGCGGCTTGAGCCTGGTGACGTCGCGGCCGTCGAACGTCACCGTGCCCGCCGTGGGGGGCAGCACCCCCATGATCGTGTTGAGCAGCGTGGTCTTGCCGACCCCGTTGCGCCCCATGACGCACGCGAGTTGCCCGGGCTCGACCTCGAGCGAGACCCCGAACAGCACGCGGGCCCTCCCGTACCCCGACTCAAGGCCGGTTACCGACAGCATCGCTGGCCCTCCTCCCCAGATAGACCTCCTGCACGCGCGGGTCGGCGCTGACCTGGTCCACCGACCCCTCGACGAGCACCTTGCCCTCGTGCAGCACGGTCACCTTCGAGGCGTGCCGCCGCAGGAACTCCATGTCGTGCTCCACCACGATCACCGTGTGGTCGTCGGCGATCTGGGTGAGCAGCTCGCCCGTGCGCTCGCGTTCGTCCTTGGACATGCCGGCCACCGGCTCGTCCAGGAGCAGCAGTCTGGGCCGCTGCGCCAGCAGCATCCCGATCTCCAGCCACTGGCGCTGGCCGTGCGAGAGAACACCCGCTGAACGCTCGGCGAGCTCTTCGAGCCCGGTCCTGGCCAGGGCCTCCTCGACGGCCTCCGAGACGCCCCTGCGCCGCCTGGCCAGCGACCACAGCGGCTTGCGGAAGCTGGCGGCCAGGTCCAGGTTCTCGAGGACGGTGAGCGCCTCGAACACCACCGACGTCTGGAAGGTGCGCCCGATGCCGAGCCGGACGATCTGGTGCTCCTTCCGGCCGACCAAGGAGTGCTCGCCGAACCGCACGCTGCCCGCGGCCGGCCTGGTCAGGCCGGTGATGACGTCGATGAGCGTGGTCTTGCCGGCGCCGTTGGGCCCGATGAGGAAGCGGAGCTCGCCCTCGGGCACGGTCAGGTCCACGCCGTCGAGCGCGCGGAAGCCGTCGAACACCACTTGTACGTCACGTAGTTCGAGCACGCCGCAACCTCCCCAGGATGCCGGCGATCCCCTTCGGGGCCAGCGTCATGACCAGGATGAACAGGGCCCCCTGCAGGTAGAGCCAGCCGTCGGCGAACTGCTCGCTGAACGCCGTCTTGGCGTACCCCATGGCCACGGCCCCCAGCACGGCCCCGGCCAGCACGTGCCGCCCGCCCACGGCCACCGCGACGACGAGCTCCAGCGAGGGCACGACGCCGAGCAGCGCGGGCGAGATGATGCCGACGACCGGCACGAACAGGGCTCCGGCCAGCCCGGCCATGCCCGCCGAGGCGGCGAAGGTGACGGTCTTGACCAGGGCCGGGTCGTAGCCGAGGAAGCGCACCCGGTCCTCCCCGTCGCGCACGGCGACGAGCAGGCGGCCGTACCGGCTGTTCACGAGCAGCCGGGTGGCCAGGTAGAGCACCCCGAGCACGCTCGCCACCACCACGTAGAGCCCGCGCTGCGTGGAGTCCTCGGCGAGGTCCTGCCCGAACAGCTCGAAGAAGTTGGTCATGCCGTTGGTGCCGCCGGTCAGCCCCTGCTGGCCGACGAGCAGGATGACCATGGCGGCGGCCAGCGCCTGGGTGAGGATCGCGAAGTACGCCCCCCGCACCCGCTGCCGGAACACCAGCGTGCCCAGGATCAGCGCGAGCGCCACGGGCCCGAGCACCGCCATGCCGAGCGCGAAGACCGGGTTCGCGAACGGCACCCACAGGGCGGGCAGCTCCTCCACCCCGCTCCACACCATGAAGTCGGGCAGCCCGCCCCCGTCGGCGTATCCGGCCTCGGTGAGCTTGAGGTACATGGCCATGGCGTAGCCGCCGAGCCCGAAGAACACGCCCTGGCCGAGCGCGAGCATGCCGCCCTGCCCCCAGGCCAGCCCGATCCCGAGCGCGACGATCGCGTAGCACAGGTACTTGGCCAGCAGCCCCAGCCGGAACGGCTCCAGCAGCAGCGGCGCGGCCACCAGCGCGATCACGGCGATGGTCGCGAAGGGCAGATGTCGCTTGATCATGTGAGCACCCTCGACCTCAGCACGAACATGCCCTGCGGCCGTATCTGCAGGAAGGCGATGATCACGGCGAACACGATCACCTTGGCCAGCGACGCGTCCGACCAGAACTCGGCGTAGGAGTTCAGCAGGCCGAGGCCGATGGCCGCGAGCACCGCCCCGCGCAGCTGCCCGAGCCCGCCGGCCACGACGACCAGGAACGCGTCCACGATGTAGTACGTCCCGAGCGCGGGCCCGACGGGCCCGATGAGCGTCAGGGCCACCCCGGCCACGCCCGCCAGCCCCGACCCGATGAAGAACGTCAGCATGTCCACCCGGCCGGTGTCGATCCCGCTGGTGGCGGCGAGCTGCCGGTTCTGCACCACGGCCTGGGTCCGGCGGCCGAGCCCGGTACGCGTGAGGTAGACCCAGACCGCCACCACGCCGGCCACCGCGAGCCCCATGATGAACATCCGGTTGTAGGGCAGGATGCCCACCCCTCCCGACAGCCAGGAGGGGGCGGTCACCTGCACGTTCGGGGCGCCGAACAGGTCGCGGGCGAGCTGCTGCAGCACCAGGCTGACGCCCCAGGTGAGCAGCAGCGTGTCCAGCGGCCGGCCGTAGAAGTGCCTGATCGCGGCGCGCTCCAGGACGAGTCCCATGACCCCGGCGACCAGGAACGCCACCGGCAGCGCCAGCACCAGGTCCCGCACCAGGAACGCGGTGTAGGCACCCGCCATGATGAACTCGCCGTGCGCCATGTTGATCACGCCCATCTGCCCGAACGTGAACGTCAGGCCGAGCGCGATGAGCAGCAGCACCGCCCCGATCGACAGCCCGATGGGGAGCTGGTTGACAAAGGCCGACATCACTGCCCCGCGGACAGGCTGCTCGCCCAGGGGTAGCCCTTGAGGTACGGGTCCGGCTTGATCGGTTTGCCGGAGTCCCAGACCTGCTTGATCAGGCCGTCCGGCTGGATGATGCCGATGCGGGCGGTCTTGTACATGTGCTGGTTCTCACCGTCGATGGTGACCAGGCCCTCGGGGCGTTCGAGCGCGATGCCCGGCGCCGCCTTCTTGACCGCCTCGACCTCGGTCGTGCCCGCCTTCTTGACCGCCTCGGCCCACAGGTAGACGGCGTTGTAGCCGGCCTCCATGGGGTCGCTGGTGACCTTGTTCTGCCCGTACTTGGCCTTGTACGCCTTGACGAAGGCCTCGTTGGCCGGCGTCTCGGTGGTCTGGTAGTAGTTCCAGGCGACGGGGTGGCCCACGATGTTGTCCACGCCGATGCCGGTGACCTCCTCCTCGGCGATGCTCACCGACAGGACGGGCATGCTCTCGGCCGTGGCTCCCGCGCTCTTGAGCTGCTTGAAGAAGGCGACGTTGCTGTCGCCGTTCAGGGTGTTGAAGACGGCGTCCGGCTTGGCCTGGACGACCTTGTTGACCAGCGTGGAGTATTCGGTGTGGCCCAGCGGCGTGTACTCCTCGCCGAGGATCTCCATCCCGTTCGCCGCCGCGTACGCCTTGATGATCTTGTTCGCGGTCCGCGGGAAGACGTAGTCGCTGCCGACCAGGAACACCTTCTTCTTGCCCTGCTCCTTCAGGTAGTCCAGGCCGGGGATGATCTGCTGGTTGGTGGTGGCGCCGGTGTAGAAGATGTACGGCGAGCTCTCCAGCCCCTCGTACTGCACCGGATACCACAGCAGCGCCTTGTACCGTTCGAAGACCGGCAGCATCGCCTTCCTGCTGGCCGAGGTCCACCCGCCGAAGACGGTGGCGACCTTGTCCTGCCGGATGAGCTTGGTGGCCTTCTCCGCGAACGTGGGCCAGTCGGACGCGCCGTCCTCCACGACGGGGACGAGCTTCTTGCCGAGCACGCCGCCGGCCTTGTTGATCTCGTCGATCGCGAGCAGCTCGGCGTCGCGCACGGTGACCTCGCTGATGGCCATCGTGCCGCTGAGGGAGTGCAGGAGGCCGACCTTGATCTCGTTGGACTCGGCGGCGGGTTCGGCGCCGGATCCGCAGGCCGCGAGGGCTAAGACGAGGAGCGCGGAGACAATCGGGCTGGAGATGCGCACAGCCGTTCCTTCCTGCCGACCAGTTCTGCGAGAAAGGTGACTCCGCGACATTTCGCTGGAAGATCCCGTACGTTAATTGGCGATTGCCAAACGTTCACAAATGCACAAAACCCGTCATGTCGTTATTCACCAAGTGGCGAAACCAACACGACATCCCCCGGCAACAGCGAGGAAACGGCCGGTTCCTATGGTCCGGCCATGCGGCTTACCTCACACGAGCAGGAGCGGCTGCTCATCCACGTCGCCGCCGGGGTGGCACGAGAGCGCCAGTCCCGGGGCCTTCGGCTCAACCACCCCGAGGCTACCGCCATCATCGCGTCGTTCCTCATGGAGGGCGCCAGGGACGGTCGCACGGTGGCCGACCTGATGGAGGCCGGGCGCTCGGTGCTCGGCCGGGCCGACGTCATGGAGGGCGTACCGGAGATGCTGGACAGCGTGCAGATCGAGGCCACCTTCCCCGACGGCACGAAGCTGGTCACCGTGCACAGGCCGATCCCGTGATCCCCGGCGAATACGTGCACCCCGAGGGGTCGATCGCGCTCAACCCCGGGCGCGAGCGGGTGACGGTGCGCGTGGTCAACACCGCCGACCGGCCGGTGCAGGTGGGCTCGCACTACCACTTCGCCGCGGCCAACCCGGGGCTGGAGTTCGACCGGAAGGCGGCCTGGGGGATGCGGCTCGACGTGCCCGCCGGCACGGCCGTCAGGTTCGAGCCGGGCGTCGAGCGCGACGTGACGCTGGTGCCGCTGGCCGGCCACCGGGTGGTGCCGGGCCTGCGGCCCGAGTGGGCGGGGCCGCTCGATGACTGACGGAGCTCGCATCTCGCGCGCCCGCTACGCGGCGCTCTACGGGCCTACGACCGGCGACCGGATCCGCCTGGCCGACACCGACCTGTTCGTGGAGGTCACCGAGGACCTGTCCATGGGCCCGGCCGGGCCCGGCGACGAGGCCGTCTTCGGCGGCGGCAAGGTCATCCGCGAGTCCATGGGCCAGGCCAGGACCACCCGGGCCGAGGGCGCGGCCGACCTGGTCATCACCGGCGCGGTGATCCTCGACCATTGGGGCGTGGTGAAGGCCGACGTCGGCATCCGCGACGGCCGCATCTTCGCCATCGGCAAGGCGGGCAACCCCGACACGATGGACGGCGTGGACCTGGTCATCGGGCCGTCCACGGAGGTGCTCGCGGGCAACGGCAAGATCCTCACCGCCGGGGCCGTCGACTCGCACGTGCACCTGATCTGCCCGCAGCTCCTCGACGAGGCGATCGGGTCCGGTGTCACCACGATCGTCGGGGGCGGCACCGGGCCGGTCGAGGGCACCAAGGCCACCACCGTCACCGGGACCTGGTATCTGGCCCGGATGCTGGAGTCGCTCGACTCCTACCCGCTGAACTTCGCGCTGCTCGGCAAGGGCAACACCGTGAGCACCGACGGCCTGCTCGAACAGCTCAGGGCCGGGGCCTCCGGCTTCAAGCTGCACGAGGACTGGGGCACCACGCCGGCCGCCATCGACGCCTGCCTGAGCGTGGCCGACGCCTCCGGCGTGCAGGTCACCATCCACACCGACACGCTGAACGAGGCCGGCTTCGTCGAGTCGACGCTCAAGGCCATCGGCGACCGGATGATCCACGCGTACCACACCGAAGGGGCGGGCGGCGGGCACGCCCCCGACATCATCCGCGTGGCGGCCTACCCCAACGTGCTCCCCTCCTCCACCAATCCCACCAGGCCGCACACCGTCAACACGCTCGACGAGCACCTCGACATGCTGATGGTCTGCCACCACCTCAACCCGTCGATCCCCGAGGACCTGGCCTTCGCCGAGTCGCGCATCCGGCCGACGACGATGGCCGCCGAGGACGTGCTGCACGACATGGGGGCGATCTCGATGATCGGCTCCGACTCGCAGGCCATGGGCCGGATCGGCGAGACGATCATCCGTACGTGGCAGACCGCGCACGTGATGAAGGCCCGCCGCGGCTCGCTCGGCGATGTGGCGGCGGGCCCGGCCGACAACCTCCGCGCCCGCCGCTACATCGCCAAATACACGATCTGCCCGGCCATCGCCCACGGCCTGGACGCCGAGGTGGGCTCCGTCGAGCGCGGCAAGCTCGCCGACCTCGTCCTGTGGGACCCGGCCTTCTTCGGGGTCAAGCCCGACCTGGTGCTCAAGGGCGGCGTGGTGGCCTGGGCCCAGATGGGCGACGCCAACGCCTCGATCCCGACGCCGCAGCCGGTGCTGCCCCGGCCCATGTTCGGCGCCTCGCCGGTCACGGCGGCGGCCACCTCGCTGCACTTCGTCTCGCCCCTCGCCCTCGAGGCGGGGATCGCGGACCGGCTGGCGGTCCGGCGTCGCCTGGCGCCGGTCGAGGACGTACGGCGGAGGGGGAAGTCGTCGATGCCGCTCAACGACGCGCTGCCGCGGATCGAGGTGTCGCCCGACACGTTCGAGGTCCGGGTCGACGGCACCCTCATCGAACCGGCCCCCGCCACCACCCTGCCCATGGCCCAGCGGTACTTCCTGTTCTGATGCATCCCGCCCTGCTGCTCCTCACCGACTCCCGCCTCCCGGCCGGCGGGCACGCCCACTCGGGCGGCACGGAACGCGCCATCGTCTCGGGGGCGGTGCACGACGTGCCGTCCCTGGCGTCGTTCCTGCGCGGCCGACTGCACACCGCGGGCGCGGTCACCGCGGCCCTGACGGCGGCGGCCTGCGCCGAGGCCGCTCAGAACGCCACGCCCGCCGGCTGGACGGCGCTGGACGCCGAGGTGGACGCCAGGACCGCCGCCCCCGCGCAGCGGGACGCCTCCCGCACGCAGGGCAGGCTGCTGCTCCGGGTCGCCCGCCGGGTGTGGCCCTCGCCGGTGCTGCACGAGCTGGCCCGGGCCACGCCGAGCCCTCATCATCCGATCGCCCTCGGCGCCGCCGCACACGCCGCCGGGGCCACGCCGGAGGAGGCCGCGCTCGCGGCGGCGTACCACGCGGTCAGCGGGCCGGCCACGGCGGCGGTCCGGCTCCTGGGCCTCGACCCGGTGGCCGTGCACGCCCTGTTGGCCGGTCTCAGCTCCGACCTCACCGCCGTCGCCGCGCAGTCCTGCCTGGCCCTGACCACTCCGGGTCCCCGCTGGGAGACCCTGCCCGCGTACTCAGCCCCCGCGCTGGACCTTCTCGCCGAGCAACACGCCCAGGCCGAGGTCCGGCTCTTCGTCTCCTGAGGAAGGAACCCTGCATGGGAGCCAATCACGACGACCACCACCACACCCCCGACGGCCGCGGCCGGGCGCTGCGCCTGGGCGTGGGCGGCCCGGTGGGCAGCGGCAAGACGGCCCTGGTGGCCGCCCTGTGCCGGGCCCTGGGCCCGACGCTGTCCCTGGGCGTGGTGACGAACGACATCTACACCACCGAGGACGCCGACTTCCTGCGCCGGGCGGGCGTGCTCGACCAGGAGCGCATCCTGGCCGTCGAGACCGGCTGCTGCCCCCACACCGCCATCCGCGACGACATCGCCGCGAACCTCGACGCCGTGGAGACCCTGGAATACCGCTTCGGCCCGCTGGACCTGGTGATCGTGGAGAGCGGCGGCGACAACCTCACGGCCACGTTCAGCCGGGGGCTGGCCGACCGGCAGATCTTCGTCCTGGACGTGTCCGGCGGCGACAAGGTGCCGCGCAAGGGCGGGCCCGGCGTGACGACGGCCGACCTGCTGGTCGTCAACAAGACCGACCTGGCCCCGATGGTGGGCGCCGACCTGGGCGTGATGGCGCGCGACGCGGCGGCCGTACGCGGTGAGCGGCCGGTGCTGTTCACCTCGATCCGGCAGGACCCCACCGCCGCCACGGTCGCCACGTGGGTCTCCGAACAGGTGCACGCCTGGTCCCACAGCCACGCGGCCCCCGTCTCGTAATGCCCCGCGCCATGAGCGCGAGCGCCGCCGTGGCGACCGCGCGGGGGGACGACGGCCGCACCGTGGTCAGCCGCCTGGCCTCGGCGCCGCCACTGACGCTGCGCCAGACGGGCCCGTCCACCGTGCACCTGGTCTCCACCGCGGCGGGCCCGCTCGGCGGCGACCGGCTGGCCCTGGACCTGTACGTCGCGCCCCGCACCACCCTGGAGCTGAGCTCGGTCGCGGCCACGCTGGTCCTGCCCGGCGAGGGCGAGTCCGAGCTGCTGGTCACCGCCCGCGTGGGCGCGGGCGCCACGCTGCGCTTCGCCCCGGAGCCGACGGTGCTCGCCGCCGGCAGCCGGCACCGCCTCCTGGTACGCCTCGCGCTGGAGGCGGACGCGAGCGTGCTCTGGCGCGAGGAGATCGTCTTCGGCCGCCACGGCGAGGCGCCGGGCCGCTGTCACGCCCGCTTCGACGCCACCCGCGACGGCCTGCCGCTGCTCAGGCAGGAGTTCACGGTCGGCGACCCGGACCTCGACCCCTCCCCCGCCGTGTACGGCTCCGCCCGCTGCGTCGGCACCACGTTCCTGACGGCCGCCGCGAAGGAGGCGGCCGTGGCCGAGGGCGTCGCGGTGCTCCCGCTGGCCGGCCCCGGCACGCTGGTGTCCGCCCTGGCGGACGACGCGGTGCGGTTGCGCTCCAGGCTGGAGTGGGGCGAGCGCACGGCTGTGGCGGACGAGCCGCCGGACCCGGCCGCGCCCTGGTGACGACTCCGTTGCGTACGGTGGTGAGCAGCGCGAGCCGGGCTTACAGTGATCGTGTGGCCGACGACCTCAAGCCCACGCCCGCCCGCCCGAGAGTCCGCCGCGGTTACCCGCTGGCCGTGATGGCCGCCGGAGCGCTCCTGGTGTTCTGCGCGGTCCTGCCCTGGGCCGGCCTGCAGGCCACGAGCAGCCTCATCGGCGGCGGGGTGGCCAGCGACGTGCGCGGCATCGACGACACCTTCGGCGTCTACACCCTGCTGGCCGGGCTGGTGGCGCTGGGCTGCGGCCTGGTGGGCACGCTCGCCCACCCGAGGCTCGCCGCGCTGGCCGTCGTGCCCGGCGGCGTGGCCCTGCTGGTGCTGGTGCTGTTCGTGACCGACGGCAGCGGCCTGCAGGACCGGATCTCCATCGACCTCGGCGAGCTGCTGTCGATCGAGCCGGTGATCAGGTTCGGCTGGTTCGGCGCGCTGGGCTGCGCGGTGGCGGTGGTCCTGCTGTCGCTCCTGGCGCTCTTCCGCCGCCCGTGACGCGGATCAGTCGTAGAAGCCCAGCCGGCGCAGCTGCTTGGGATCGCGCTGCCAGTCCTTGGCCACGCTGATGCGCAGGTCAAGATAGACCCGCGTGCCCATCAGCGCCTCGATCTGCTTGCGGGCCTTGGTGCCCACGTCGCGCAGCCGCTCACCCTTGTGCCCGATGACGATGGCCTTCTGCGAGGGCCGCTCCACGAACAGGTGGGCGTAGATGTCCAGCAGGTCGTCGCGCCCCTCGCGAGGCACCATCTCGTCGACGACCACGGCGATCGAGTGGGGCAGCTCGTCGCGTACGCCCTCCAGCGCCGCCTCCCTGATCAGCTCACCCACCAGCACCTGCTCGGGCTCGTCGGTGAGCCGGCCGCCCTCGTAGAGAGGCGGCGACTCCGGCAGGTGCTCGATCAGCACGTCCGCCAGCACGTCGAGCTGCTCGCCCGACTGCGCCGACACCGGCACGATCGCGGCGAACTCCGCCACCTGCGACACCGCCACCAGCTGCTCGGCGATCTGATCCCGGCTCGCCAGGTCGGTCTTGGTCACCACCGCGATCACGGGCGTCTTCTTCACCGCCGACAGCTTGTCGGCGATGAACCGGTCACCCTTGCCGATGGGCTCGTTGGCCGGCACGCAGAAGCCGATCGCGTCCACCTCGGTCAGCGTGGACAGCACCAGGCTGTCGAGCCGCTCGCCGAGCAGCGTGCGCGGACGGTGCAGGCCCGGCGTGTCGACGATGATGAGCTGGGCGTCGGGACGGTGCACGATGCCCCTGATGACACGCCTGGTCGTCTGCGGCTTGGACGAGGTGATCGCCACTTTCGTGCCGACCAGGGCGTTCATCAGCGTGGACTTGCCGACGTTCGGCCTCCCCACGAAGCAGGCGAATCCGGCGCGATGGTTGTCTGGCGAAGTCACGTACTGCATTCTGTCCCATCAGCGGGCGTGTTCACGCCACCAGGCGAACGCCTGGGGCGCCACGCCGGGCGTCCACGGGGTCGTGTCGTAGCCGGACAGCTCCTGCTCCGACAACCACCGGAAGTCGTTGATCTCCACGCCGTCGGGCTCGGGCCCGGCCGAGCCGGGGGCCAGCGCGCAGGCGTAGGCCGCGATCACGTAGCCGACCTGGTGACCGTTGGGGTAGACGGTGCGGAACTCGGGGCCGCCGTAGACCCCGATCAGGCCCCGTACCTCGACCTCGATGCCGAGCTCCTCGCGCAGCTCCCTGACCACCGCCGCCTCGGGCCGCTCGTCCGGGTCCACGCCGCCGCCGGGCGCCGCCCAGAGCCCGACGTCACCGTGCCGGGCCAGCAGCAGCCGGCCGGCCTCGTCGAACACGAACCCGGACACCGACGGCAGCATGAGCAGCTCGGACCCGACGATCTCCCGCAGTCTCGCCAGGAACGGCGACATCGGCACGTCAGCCCCGCAGCGTTCCGTCGGGACCGGCCACGAGCAGCGACTTGACGCCCAGCTCGGCGGCCACCGCCTCGTCGGCGGGGCTCGGCGCCCCCTCGCTCACCAGCGCCACGGCCTCCAGGGACCGCGCGCCGCTGGAGATCGCCATGGCCACCGCCACCTGCACCGCCGACAGGGTGAGCGCGCTCAGCGCCACGTTCGTCGCCGAGTAGGTGCGGCCGGTCTCATCCCGCACGGCCGCGCCTTCCGCCGAGCCGTTGCGCGCCCGGGCGGCCCGGGCCAGCGTGATGATCTTGCTGTCTTCAGGATCGAGAGTCACGAGCTCTAGGTTAGGCGCTGACCATGGAAATGGCCGCCTCGACCACCTCGTCGGTACGAGCGGCGTCCACGTCGTTCATGCCCGTGTGCACGACGGACACCAGCGTGTCCCCCACGCGCGACAGCACGACGTCCATCGCGTACGGGTAACCGTGCAGCCGCCCGCGCAGCCGCGCGCCCACGGACTCGTCCCCCGCGTTCCGCACCTGGAGCTCCTGCAGCCGCAGGTAGGTGCCGCTGGAGGTGCGTACGACGCGGCACGACCCCATCGCCCTGGCCAGGTCGTCGAGGTGCCCCGCGGCCTGCTCGTTCGCGTACCGGGCCAGTCCCACCCCGGCCTGCTCCCCCAGCCCGTCGCCGTGGTAGCTGACGGCCGCCTGCGCGGTCAGCGCCTGCCCCGGCGCCCGCCCTCCGGCCGGCTCCAGCAGCGCCCGGCAGTTCCGGTCCGCCTGCCCGAACGGCATCCGCCACGCCTGCTCCGGCCTGGCCGTGAAGCCGTCCGGCAGGCGCGGATCCTTGCTGAGCACCTCGCGCAACTGTGCCATGGCCTGCGCGTCGAGGAAGCTCTCCGCTCCCCCGCCGCCGCATCCCGCCAGGACGCCGGCCAGCAACGCGCAGGCTATGATCCCCGGTTTGCGTTTCATGATCCCCCCTGTGATCGCAGCCTGCCCCACAGACGAATGCGGCAATCCACCGGAGTGTCCACCAATACGCAAAAAGGGTGCTCCCGCCCGGTTTCCGGACGAGAACACCCTTTACGCCGAGCAGCGTCACAGCCGGCTAGCAGCCGAGACGCTGTCGTCCCCCCAGAAACATCCTCCGGCCGCGAACCCCACCCGGCGTTCGGATGCTTCTCTCGTGACACCCACCGCACTGGATGTCGTGGTTAGAGAGTGCCGGACCCGGCTTGCAGAAGACTTGTAGAACGCTTGCGGCTTCCGTCCGCCTTTATCCACATCCGGGACTTGCGGGGGACTAGTCGCGTTCGGCGGCGGCCGGGACGACCTCGTCCTCCGGCGGCGTGACCCGCCGCACCACGACCGTGCTGATGCGGTTGCGGCGGCCGGCCAGGCTCTCCGCCGTCAGCGAGAGCCCGGCCACCTCCGCATGCGACCCGGCTATCGGCACCCGCCCGAGCGCGTGGGCCAGCAGCCCGCCCACCGTCTCCACGTCCTCGACCTCGATCTCCGTGTCGAACAGCTCGCCGAGCTCGTCCACCGGCATGCGGGCCGTCACCCGCAGCCCGCCGCCCGGCACGGGCTCCACGCGGGGCGCCTCCTGGTCGTACTCGTCGGTGATCTCCCCGACGATCTCCTCCAGGACGTCCTCGATCGTCACCAGGCCGGCCGTGCCGCCGTATTCGTCGATCACGATGGCGATGTGGATCTGCCTGGCCTGCATCTCCCGCATGAGCTGGTCGATGGGCTTGCTCTCCGGCACGTAGGCGGCCGAACGCATGATCGTGTCGACCGGCTCCTTGCCCCCGCCCTCGCCGGACTCGTGGATCTTGCGGGCGATGTCCTTGAGGTAGGCGATGCCGACGACGTCGTCCTCGTTCTCGCCCACGACCGGGATGCGGGAGAACCCGCTGCGCAGCGCCAGCGACAGGGCCTGACTGATCGTCTTCGTGCGCTCGATGTAGACCATGTCGGTGCGCGGCACCATGACCTCGCGCACCAGCGTGTCGCCCAGCTCGAAGACCGAGTGGATCATCTCGCGCTCGTCGGGCTCGATCACCCGGCGCTCCTCGGCCAGGTCCACCAGGTCGCGCAGCTCGGCCTCCGAGGTGAACGGGCCGTCGCGGAAACCCTTGCCCGGCGTCAGCGCGTTGCCGAGCAGGATGAGGAGCTTGGGCAGGGGGCCGAAGATGCGGGTCAGGCCGTACACGATGGGGGCGCTGGCCAGCGCGACCGGCTCGGCGTGCTGGCGGCCCAGCGTGCGCGGCATGACCCCGACCACCACGTAGCTGATCAGGATCATCACGACCGCGGCCCAGACGTAGGCCCAGCCCTGGTCGTGCAGGAGGTCGATGAACAGCAGGGTCGCGATCACCGTGGCGACCAGCTCGCAGCTCAGCCGCAGCAGCAGGAGCAGGTTGAGATAGCGCGGCGGGTCGGTCACGATCGCCTGCAGCCGCGCCGCCCCCCGCCTGGCCTCACGCGTGTATTCCTCGGCACGCACCCTGGAGATGCGCGTCAGCGCCGTCTCCGCGCTGGCGATCAGGCCACCGATGATCACCAGGGCGACGACGGACAGCAACCAGGCGTTCACCGCGGGTTGCGCACCTCCTGCCACGACTCGAGGAGCCGGGACTGCAGTCCGAACATCTCCTTGTGCTCCTCCGGCTCGGCGTGGTCGTAGCCGAGCAGGTGGAGGATGCCGTGGGTGCACAGCAGCTCGAGCTCGTCGGCGGTGCTGTGGCCGGCCTCCTCGGCCTGCCTGGCGGCCACCTGCGGGCAGAGCACGACGTCACCCAGCAGCGCCGGGTCGGCGGGGCCGTCGGACTCCCCCCGCGCGCCGCCGCCGGGACGCAGCTCGTCCATCGGGAACGCCAGCACGTCCGTCGGACCGGGCTCGCCCATCCACTTCTCGTGCAGCTCGGCCATGGCGTCCTCGTCGACCACCACGATGGACAGCTCGGCGAGCGGGTTGATGCCCATCTCGCGGAGCACGTGAGCGGCCAGGGCGGTGATGCTCTCCTCGTCGACCCCGACGCCGGACTCGTTGTTGATCTCGATGCTCACGGTCGCCGCTTCCCCCGCTGCTGGATGGCCTTCGGCTCCTGGGCCTCCCGCGAGGCGTCGTAGCGGCCGTAGGCGTCGACGATGTCGCTGACCAGCTTGTGCCGGACCACGTCGGCGCTGGACAGGCGGGCGAAGTGGATGTCGGGGATGCCGTCGAGGATGTCCTGCACCACCCGCAGGCCGCTGACCGTGCCCGAGGGCAGGTCGACCTGCGTCACGTCACCGGTCACCACGATCTTGGAGTTGAAGCCGAGCCTGGTCAGGAACATCTTCATCTGCTCGGCCGAGGAGTTTTGCGCCTCGTCGAGGATGATGAAGGCGTCGTTGAGGGTGTTGTGGGTCAGGAGGAAGTCCTCGGTGACGTACAGCGAGTCCTCCGCCGCCACCTGGATGCACACGCACTCCGCGGTACCACGTGGTTCGATGCGGTCCACGAAGCGCATCGGGCGACCGCCTCCGGACGCGTTGTAGGCCTCGGCCTTCCGCGACAGCCGGAAAGGCTCGATGCCTTCCGGAAGCCGGATGTCCAGGATGTACGCGTCGTGCCGGTGGCGGATCTGCCTGCCCCGCGCCGACCCGGGCGTGCGTCCTCTCGCCGGACGCGTGCGCCAGTAGGCCACGCCTCCGAGGGACTGGACGAGGAAGACCACGTCCTCGCGAAGCCGCGGCGAGACGGTGCTGAACTGGATCCGGCACGTGCGCCCCTGCTGGGTGACAGGCCCCCCGTCAGCGTCGAGCAGTCCCTGCAGGACCGCCATCCTCGTCTCAGCCGTGTTGCGCAGATAGACCTCGGGCACGAACTTCGTGTTCGACTTGCAGCCCGACAGGCGCAGGCGCCGCATGACGTCGGTGATCGGATTGGCGATCGTCATGCTTTCCCCGGGCTGCCTCACCCGGTTGAGCACGTAGTCCGGCCCGCCCTTCCACCGCGCCCGCACGCCGGGAAGGGCATGCTCGAGCGCCATGACCAGCTCCGGGTCTTCCGTCGCGAAACTCGGGGTGGTCGTCCCGGTGACACACCCGTCTCCCAGGAGCAGGCCGAGCGCGTACGGATCCATGGGAACCTCGCGCTCGGGAAAGCAGACCGGCACGCTCAGCAGCGGCAGCTCCCACTTGTGGTAGTGAGAGGACCGCAGGTCGCCGATCAGCTCCTTGGTCTCCAACACCCGCCACGGCTGCTCGCGTCTGGCGTCGTCACGGGTGCGGACAGTCCAGAGGTGGTCTTCGGAGGCGAGCACCGAAGCACCGTCCTGGCTGTACAGCCGATAGATCTTCTTCTCCCCCTGCGGGTAGACGCCCAGCACAGGGGTCGGCTCGCCGTTCGACCCGATGACGAGGTCACCGACCTCGAGCTCTCCGATGGAGCGCCATCCGTCGGGAGTCAGCACGCCGGTGCCGAGCGGCTGCGCCCGGCCGCGCATGTATGCCAGCGGTGCGACCTCGATCGTGCCCGCCGCCATCAGCTTGGGGATCGAGTCGGGGTCGACCATGTCGTGCAGCGCGTCGTAGAGGGGCCGCAGGTAGGGGTCGATCTTCTCGTAGAGCGTGCCGGGCAGGAAGCCGAGCCGCTCGCCGGCCTCGACCGCCGGGCGGGTCAGGATGATGCGGTTGACCCGCTTCTCCTGCAGCGCGCGCACGGCCTTGGCCATCGCGAGATAGGTCTTGCCGGTGCCGGCCGGGCCGATGCCGAACACGATCGTGTGCTTGTCGATCGCGTCGACGTAGCGCTTCTGGTTGACCGTCTTCGGGCGGATCGTCCGGCCACGGGAGGACAGGATGTCGAGGGAGAGGACCTCGGCGGGGCGGTCGGAGGTCATGCGCAGCATGGCGATGCTGCGCTCGACCGCGTCGGGGGTGAGCTCTCCGCCGCTGCGCAGGACTTCGACCAGCTCCTCGAAGAGCCGCACCACGGTGCCGCTCTCGTCGGGGCTGCCGGTCACGGTGATCTCGTTGCCCCGCACATGGATGTCGGCCCGGAAGGCGCCCTCGATGACGCGCAGCAGCTCGTCACGGGAGCCCAGGAGGCTGACCATCGGATATTCGTCCGGTATCAGCACCTTCGCTTGAGTGCGCGAGGGAGGTGCCGTGCGTCGGGATTCGTGTAGTTCGGACATGGGCAGGCCAGCGGCCTGATGCCTCCCGGTCTCTTTCGGTGTGCTTCTCCGCCCATCGTATCCGGGAGCAGGCGGATTGCTCGCGTCAATATCACCGCGTCCGGTTATCCGGGCGGCCAGCTCAGATCCCGCCCGCCCAGGATGTGGGCGTGCACGTGGAAGACGGTCTGCCCGGCGCCGGGCCCGGTGTTGAACACGATCCGGTAACCGCCCTCGGCCACGCCGTCCAGCACGGCCACCTCGTGGGCGGACTTCAGCACCTCGTCGGCGAGACCGTCGTCGGCCGCCGCCAGCGCTGCCGCGTCGGCGTGGTGCTCCTTCGGGATGACCAGCGCGTGGGTGGGCGCCTGCGGGTTGATGTCGCGGAACGCGAGGGTCCGGCCGGTTTCATAAACGATCTCAGCGGGAATCTGCTTGGCGACGATTTTGCAGAAGAGGCAATCGCTCACCCGATCACCCTACAGAGAGGGCTGCCGTCAGCGAGTCCGTTGCGAATCGGTAATCGGCTGTGTCGTGCGTACGAAGATCGACGCGGTTAGGGTGAGTGTGCGACACTTCAGCGTAAAAACAGACGATTCAGGGTCGGGCGAGCGCCACCTGGCGAGGACACGACTGGGTAATGCACCCTAAGGAACCGGGGAAACCTCAAGAACCGGAAGAGCGTAAACCCTCTGGGAAGGCCGCGCGTCCCACTGATGTGACCACCGAAACCCTTCTGGCCGACAGGTCGATGGGGGCGGTGCCGGTCGGGTGGGATGCCGACATGGCCGTTACCGCGCTGTACAGCGCGCACTTTCGGTCGTTGGTGCGTCTCGCTGTGTTGCTGGTGCGCGACATAGCAACAGCTGAGGAAGTCGTGCAGGATGCGTTCGTCGCCATCCATGGCGCCTGGCGTAGGCTGCGCGACCCCGACAAAGCACTCGCCTACCTGCGTCAATCTGTCGTCAACCGGTCCAGGTCCGTGCTGCGTCACCGCGCGGTCGTCGAGAAGTATGCTCCCAAGGGCCTGCCCGACGCCCCGAGCGCCGAGAACGGCGCGATCGGCGAGCTGGAACGCTCCGCCGTCATCGAGGCGTTACGTGCCCTGCCGACCCGACAGAGAGAAGCACTGGTCCTACGCTACTACGGTGATCTGTCCGAAGCTGAGATCGCCCACGCCATGGGCATCAGCAAGGGCGCGGTCAAGAGCCACACGGCACGTGGCATGGCCGCCTTGCGATCGGTCCTGGAGAAAATGTCATGACCCAGCCCCCCGACGAGTACGGCGATCTGCTGCGCCGTGCGCTCCGCGCGGAGGCGGACGCGGTCGTGCCCTCGCCGGAAGGACTGGAGATCATCCGTGCCCGCATCGAGCGGCGTGGCGTACGCAACCTGTTCTGGTGGCGAGCGGGCGCGGCCGCCGCCAGCGCCATCCTGGTGGCCGGAACGATCGTGATGGCTGTCCCCGAGCTGCGTTCCCAGATCATCGACCAGAAGCCCGTCGCCCCGCTGGGCAACGAGGTCACCGAAGTCCCGTCCAACTCCTCCACCACCCGCTCGCAGCAGCCCCCGGCGCAGGAGCCGAGTCCCGACCAGCCCAAGGTCGTGATCCCTGACACCACGCAGCCGGCGTCGCCGCGGCCCACCAAGAAGGCCGACTCGACCAGCAGGCCGTCGCCGTCGCCGTCGCCCAGCGCCACCCCCACCGACTGCCCGTCCACCCAGGCCGAGCAGGTCGAGCCGCCGGCCGACTGCCCCGTGATCTCGCCGACGCCCACCGTGGAGCAGACGACAGCGCAGCCCACGACGTCGTGTCCACCTGAGGAATGCCCGCCCGACGACGTGACGGAGACTCCCACCACCGTGGCCAGTCCCCTGCTGGAGACCGACCAGACCACGCCCTAGGAGCTCACCAGCGCCCCGTGCGGCTGAGCAGCACGGCCGCCGCCGCCACCCCCGCCGTGGACGTGCGCAGGACCGTCGGCCCCAGCAGCACCGGCATCGCCTTGGCCGCCCGGAACCCGGCCAGCTCCTCCTCCGAGACGCCCCCTTCGGGCCCCACGACCACCACGATGTCGCCCCCGGCCGGCAGCTCCACCCCGGACAGCGGCTCGGCCGCCTCCTCGTGCAGCACCAGCCCCAGCGCCGCCTCCGACAGCAGCCGCTCGACCTGCGCGGTCGAGGCCAGGTCCGCCACCTCGGGCAGGTGGAACCGGCGGGCCTGCTTGCCCGCCTCGCGGGCCGTGGAGCGCCACCGGCCCAGCGCCTTGGCGACCTTGTTGCCCTTCCACTGCGTGATGCTGCGCGCGGCCGCCCAGGGCACGATCACGTCCACACCCGCCTCGGTCATCATCTCGACCGCCAGCTCGCCCCGGTCGCCCTTGGGCAGCCCCTGGACGACCACGATCCGGGGCCGGGGCGCCTCGACGTCGTAGCGGCGCAGCACGTCGAGCCTGAGCGCGTCCTTCAGCGTCTCGCGGACGACGCATTCGGCCACCCCGCCGGCCCCGTCGGTCAGATCGACCCGCTCACCGGCCCGCAGGCGGCGCACGGAGGCCGCGTGCCGCCCCTCGGGGCCGTCGAGCGTCAGCTCCGGCCCGTCCAGCCGGTGGGCCAGGAACACGGGTGCGGTCACGTCACCGGCCGTTGAAGGCGTCACGCAGGCGGGAGAAAAAACCCTGCTGTCCCGGTGCGAACTTGCCAGGCGGGCGCTCCTCACCCCGCTGCCTGGACAGTTCGCGCAGGAGCTCTTCCTGGGCCGTGTCGAGCCGGGTCGGCGTCTCCACGTTGACGTGGATCAGCAGGTCACCCCTGCCGGACTCGTTGAGCCGCTGCACACCGCGCCCGTACATGGTGATGACCTGGCCGGACTGCGTGCCGGGGCGGACGTCGACCTCCTCGGAGCCGTCGAGCGTCTCCACCGCCAGGATGGTGCCGAGGGCGGCGGCGGTCATCGGGATCTGCACGGTGCAGTGCAGGTCGTCGCCGCGCCGCTCGAAGATCTCGTGGGCCCGCTCGACGATCTCCAGGAACAGGTCTCCGGGTGGTCCGCCGCCGGGGCCGACCTCGCCCTCGCCGGCGAGCTGGATGTGGGTGCCGTCCTCCACGCCCGCGGGGATGCGGACCTTGATCGTACGGCGGGTGCGCACCCGGCCGTCGCCGGAGCACTCCTGGCAGGGGTGGCGGATGATCGTGCCGAAGCCACCGCACTGCGGGCACGGCCGCGAGGTCATGACCTGGCCCAGGAAGGACCGGGTGACCTGGGAGATCTCGCCGCGCCCGTTGCACATGTCACAGGTGTCGGGGTGGGTGCCCGCCGCGGCTCCCGCGCCGTGGCACACCTCGCACAGCACGGCCGTGTCGACGACCAGCTCGCGGGTGGTGCCGAACGCCGTCTCGCGCAGGTCGAGCTCCACCCGGATGGTGGCGTTGCGGCCCCTGCGGGCGCGCGAGCGGGGCCCCCGGGCGCCGCCCGCCGTGCCGAAGAAGGCGTCCATGATGTCGCTGAAGGGGAAGCCCGCTCCGAAGCCTCCGGCGCCCGCGCCCGCCGCCGCGCCGCCGAAGGGGTCGCCACCCAGGTCGTACATCTGGCGCTTGTTCGGATCGGACAGCACCTCGTAAGCCTGCGTGATCTCCTTGAACCGCTCCTGGGTCTCAGGATCGGGGTTCACGTCGGGGTGCAGCTCACGGGCGAGTCGGCGGTAGGCCTTCTTGATCTCGTCCTGACTTGCGTCACGGCGCACCCCGAGGGTGGCGTAGTAGTCGCTGTTTGCCACTTATCGACCTCTTATGATGCAGCCAGGATCTGGCTGACGTAGCGTGCCACCGCGCGTACGGCGCCCATCGTCACGGGATAGTCCATCCTGGTCGGCCCCAGCACGCCGAGCCGGGCAAGTTGGTTGTCGCCAGAACCGTATCCGGTCGCGACGACGGATGTGCCGCGCAGGTAGGGGTTTTCTGAGCCGATGCGCACGGTGAGAGCGGACGGCGTGTCTGATGAAGTCTCGCCGAGCAGCCGCATCAGGACCACCTGCTCTTCCAGCGCCTCCAGCACGTCGCGCAGGCCGACGGTGAAGTCGGCGCCGGCGAGGTTGGCCGCGCCGGCGAACACGATCTTCTCGTCGTGCCGCTCCACCAGCGTCTCGAGCAGCACGGACAGGATCGTGGCCACGGCGGGCCGGTCTTCGACGGGCAGCCGCTCGGGCAGGTCGGCGACCAGCTCCGGGACGGTGCTCAGGCCGCAGCCGTCGAGGCAGGCGTTGAGCACGGCCCGCAGATGCGCAATGCGGGTGTCCTCCACCACTTCGGGCAGCTCGACCACGCGCTGCTCGACCCGGCCGGTGTTGGTGATCAGCACGAGCATGACCCGCCGGTCGTTCAGCGGGACCAGCTCGACGTGCCTGACCGTCGAACGCGTCAGCGTCGGGTATTGCACCACCGCCACCTGCCTGGTCAGCTGCGCGAGCAGCCGGACCGTGCGGGTGACCACGTCGTCGAGGTCGACGGCGCCGGCGAGGAACGTCTCGATCGCCCTGCGCTCGGCCCCCGACAACGGCTTGACCTGCGACAGCCGGTCGACGAACAGGCGGTAGCCCTTGTCCGTCGGCACACGGCCCGCGCTGGTGTGGGGCTGGGTGATGTAGCCTTCCTCCTCCAGCGCGGCCATGTCGTTCCTGACCGTCGCCGGGGAGACCTTCAGGTTGTGGCGCTCGGCGAGTGCCTTGGAGCCCACCGGTTCGTTGGTGGACACGTAGTCTTCGACAATGGCGCGGAGCACCGCCAGTTTCCGATCGTCGAGCACGTGCTCACCTCCTGCCTCTGTCCTTATCAGGAACGCGGTGTCTAGCACTCTGTGTTCCCGAGTGCCAAGTGTACGGCTCTCGCCCACAAGGTGCGATAACACCGCGTCCCATCCTGCTGCTAGCTTCCTGGAAGCGACAGGCCTCACACTTGCCCATATGACCGACGAATCCCAGCCCCCGTCGTACGGCCCCCCGCCCGGGCAGGGTCCTTACCACGGTCAGCCGCGACCTCCTCAGTACGGCCCGCAGCCCGGCTCCCAGCCCGGCTACGGCCCGCAACCGGGCTCCCAGCCCGGTTACGGCCCCCAGCCCGGCTCTCAGCCCGGCCCCGGCCAGCCACCACAGGGCCAGCCGCCCTACGGACAGCCGCCTTTCGGCCAGCCACCGCAGTACGGCCAGCCACCGCAGTACGGTCAGCTGCCGCAGTACGGTCAGCCCACCCAGTTCGGCCCGCCACCTCAGTACGGACAATACGGCCAACAGCCCCAATTTCCGCCACGAATCGACTCCAAAGCGATAAAGCCCCGCCTGTGGTGGCTCGCGGCGGCCTGGGGCGTGTTCGTGGTGTGCGCGGTGGCGGGGGTGCTCATGTTCACCGGCGGGGTGGTGAGCAGCGTGGCGGACCTGGCTCCGACCCGGACGTTCGCGTCGGGCGAAAGCGTCACCGTCCCGGTGGACCCGGCCGACAAGCCCGCCGTGTACATCGCCAGTGACACTCAGGTCACCTACGACTGCGCCATCACCGGCGGGCCCGGGCAGGCCAGGCTGGCCAAGACCGCGGGCACCCAGAAGGTCACGGTGAACGGGGCCGTCTGGGAGCAGTTCCTCGTGATCAACGCCCCGGCCAAGGGCGACTACCAGCTCACCTGCACCAACCAGGAGCAGGCCACCGTACGCTACGGCGTGGGCCGCGACGCCCTGTCCGCCGTGGGCGGGATCACCGGCGGGCTGGCCGCGCTGGTGCTCGTCCCCGGCGTGGGTCTGCTCGTCGCGATCGCCGGCACCATCACCGTCCTCGTACGCCGCAGCGGTGCGCGTAAGCGCCTTGCGGTCAGCGGGTGATTTGCTACGGTCCCCGTGTGTACGAGGGCGATGTTCTGTCGGGAAATTGGCGTCGGCCGGGCAAGGGCAAGATCCCGAAAGTGCCCGCCGAGCCGGACCTCGTCGTGGAGGACGCGGACAGCGGCTTCTGCGGCGCCGTGGTGGCCTGCGACAAGGAGGCCGTCACGCTCGAAGACCGGTTCGGCAAGCGCCGCCTGTTCCCCCTCGCACCCGCCGCCTTCCTGCTGGACGGCAAGGCCGTGACCCTGGTCCGCCCCACGGCGGCCCCCGCGGGCCCCAGGCGCAGCGCGTCGGGCTCCATCGCCGTGGAGGGGCTGCGGGCCAGGGTGGCCAGGCAGAGCCGGATCTACGTGGAGGGCGTGCACGACGCCGCCCTCGTGGAGAAGATCTGGGGCCATGACCTTCGGGTCGAGGGGGTCGTGGTCGAATATCTCGAAGGCGTGGACGACCTGCCCGCCATCGTGGCGGAGTTCGGCCCCGAGCCGGGGCGCCGGCTGGGCGTGCTGGTGGACCACCTGGTGCCCGGCTCCAAGGAGAGCAGGATCGCCGCCGAGATCACCTCACCGGACGTGCTGGTGGTGGGGCACCCCTACATCGACATCTGGCAGGCGGTCAAACCCTCCGTGCTGCGCATCCCCGCCTGGCCCGACGTGCCGCGCGGGGTGCCGTGGAAGGAGGGCGTGATCGCCGCCCTCGGCTGGCGCATGGAGCCCGCGGAGGCATGGCGGCGCATTCTCGGCGCCGTCTCGAAGTACACGGACCTGGAGCCGGAGCTGCTCGGCCGGGTCGAGGAACTGATCGACTTCGTTACGGAGGCACCATGACCCACGACCCGCCCCAGCCACCGCCCGACGACGACGCCACGCGCAGAGTCACCCCCGCGGACCTCCCCCCGCCCTCCGGCCCCCAGCAGCCCGGCTACGGCCAGCCGCCGCCTCCCGGGTACGGCCAGCAACCCGGATCGCAGCCGGGTTACGGCCAGCAACCCGGCTCCCAGCCCGGCTACGGCCAGCAACCCGGCTCCCAGCCCGGCTACGGCCAGCAGCCCAGCTACGGCCAGCCGCCGCCTCCCGGGTACGGCCAGCAGCCAGGCTCCCAGCCCGGCTACGGGCAGCCGGGCGCCTACGGGCAGCAGATCCCCTATGGCCAGCAGGCGCCTTACGGCCACCAGTCCGGCTCCCAGCCCAACTACGGGCAGCCGCCGCCCCCCGGCTACGGCCAGCCGGGCGCGTACGGCCGCCCCGGCGCACACGGCTACCCCCAGGGCCCCGGCGAGCCGTACATCCCCGGCAGGTTCGGCCCGCGCCCCGGCACCGACGACACCACCATGGCGATGCTCTCGCACCTCCTCGGCCTGCTGGTCTCGTGGATCGGCCCGCTGATCATCTACCTGATGAAGAAGGACGAGTCCCCCTACGTCAGGGACCAGGCCGCTGAGGCGCTGAACTTCCAGATCACGATGTTCATCGGCTACCTGATCGCCGGCATCCTGACGGTCGTCTTCATCGGCATCCTGCTACTGCCGATCGTCTGGATCCTGTCGCTGATCTTCCACATCCAGGCCGCCATGGCCACGAACAAGGGCCAGCCGTACCGCTACCCGTTCTCCATCCGGATGATCACCTAGACCAGGAGATCCCTGATGAGGGCGTCGGCCAGCAGCCGCCCCTGGAGGGTCAGCACCATCAGCCCCGACCTGAACGGCTCGGGCTCCAGCAGCCCGCGCGCCAGTGCGCTCGCCACGGCCGTGCGCGCCGCGGGCGCCACCTCGGCCAGCGGGTAGCCGGAGACCAGCCGCAGCTCCAGCATCAGCCGCTCGGCGTCGCGGTCGTCCTGGCCGAGCACCTCGCGCGCGTGGGCGGGCGAGGCGCCGGCGGCCAGCCGCTGCGCGTAGGCGGCCGGGTGTTTGACGTTCCACCAGCGGGTGCCGCCGACGTGGCTGTGCGCGCCGGGGCCGGCCGCCCACCAGTCGCCGCCGGTCCAGTAGAGCAGGTTGTGGCGGCAGCGCGCCTCGTCGGAGACGGCCCAGTTGGACACCTCGTACCAGCTGAACCCGGCCGCGGCCAGCAGCTCGTCGGCGATCAGGTAGCGGTCGGCGGCCACGTCGTCGTCGGGCATCGGCAGCTCGCCGCGCCGGATCCGGGCCGCCAGCCGGGTGCCCTCCTCGACGATCAGCGAGTACGCCGACACGTGGTCGGGACCGGCCTCGATCGCCGCCGTCAGCGAGGCCCGCCAGTCGTCGTCGGACTCCCCCGGCGTGCTGTAGATCAGGTCGAGGTTGACGTGCTCGAACCCGGCCGCCCGCGCCTCCCGCACGGCCGCCGCCGCCCGGCCGGGCGTGTGCCGCCGGTCGAGGACCTGGAGCACGTGCTCGCGGGCGCTCTGCATGCCGAAGCTGATCCGGTTGAACCCGCCGTGGCGCAGCTTCTCCAGGTAGGAGGGGTCGACGGACTCGGGATTGGCCTCCGTGGTGACCTCGGCCCCCGGCTTCAGCCCGAACTCCGAGTCGATCGCGGCCAGGATCCTGGCCAGGTCTTCCGGGGGCAGCAGGGTGGGGGTGCCACCGCCGAAGAACACCGTCTCCACCGGCAGGTCGGAGCCGCCCAGGACGCGGCGCGCGAGGCGTATCTCCGCCACCACCGTGTCGGCGTAGTCTCGGTGCGAGGCGCCTGGGCCCAGCTCGGCGGCGGTGTAGGTGTTGAAGTCGCAGTAGCCGCAACGCGTCACGCAGAACGGCACGTGCACGTAGAAGCCGAACGGGCGCTCGCCGAGGCCGCTCAGGGCGCCGGCGGGCAGCTCGCCCGAGGTGGGCGCGGGATCGCCGTCAGGCAGGGTCGATGGCACGCCTCCAGTTTGCCCGGCTCCCAAGGGTGCTCCGATCCACCTGCAAACCGTGGCGGGTCCACTGACGCCATACCGGCAAAGGGGACATCGAATTCGCCCGTACCACGGCGGAGCGGATGTGGGAGGCGGGGGCTCCGGTCACCGACTGGACGAACGCCTTCCTGCAGCCGCCGCCCGAGCGTGAGCCTGCCGTCGGCGGCGACCACCAGGCAGGACCTCGCCGACCTGGTGGTGTCGCTGTTCTCCCACCCCGCGTTCGCGTGGGGGCTGCTGTCGGATCCGGCGGAGGTCGCGCGGATCGTTGACGGTGACGGGCGGCGGCTCTACGATCGCGTCTAACTTATAGGAAAGTTTCCTATATAAGTGGCGCAGTCCCCGGGAGCCGCTCCGTGAAGAAGAAGATCCTGCTCGCACTGTCGCTCTTACTCGGCCTCACGGCGATCTCCGTGCCCGCCGAGGCCCACTCCGGCTTCAAACGGGTCGCGTACTTCATCCAATGGGGCATCTACGGCCGGAACTACCACGTCAAGGACGTGGACGTCTCGGGCGCCGCGGCCAAGCTCACGCACCTGAACTACGCGTTCGGCTTCGTGAACGCCGAAGGCGGCTGCTACTCGGCCGACCCGTGGGCCGACTGGCAGCGGCCGGTGCCGGCGGAGCAGAGCGTGGACGGGGTCGCGGACGCGCCCGGCCAGGCCCTCAACGGCAACCTCAACCAGCTCCGCAAGCTCAAGGCCAAGCACCCTGGGCTCAAGACGATGATCTCCCTGGGCGGCTGGACCGGCTCGAAGTACTTCTCCGACGCCGTGCTCACCCCCGAGTCCCGGGCCGCGCTGGCCAGCTCCTGCATCGACCTGTGGCTGCGCGGCAACCTGCCGGGGCTGGAGCCGGGCGCGGGCGCCGGCGTGTTCGACGGGATCGACCTGGACTGGGAGTGGCCGGGCTCGGCCGGGGCCGAGGGCAACGTCATCAGGCCCGAGGACAAGCGGAACTTCACGCTGTTCGTGGAGGAGCTGCGAGGGCAGCTCAAGGCGTTCTCGTCCGGGGCGCAGCTCACGGCGTTCCTGCCGGCCGCGGCGGCCAAGATCGACGCCGGGTTCGAGGTGCGCAGGGTGTTCAGGCAGCTCGACTTCGCGACCGTGCAGGGGTACGACCTGCACGGTACGTGGGAGCCGCAGACCGGGCACAACGGGAACCTGTTCACCGACCGGCGGGACCCGAACCCGGTGAAGTACAGCGTGGACCAGACCGTACGCGACTACCTCTCGCGCGGCGCGCCCGCCCGCAAGCTCGTGGTCGGCGTGCCCGCGTACGGCCAGGGCTGGACGGGCGTGACCGGCGGCGGCGACGGCCTGTACGCGCCCGCCACCGGCCCGGCCCCCGGCAAGTGGGCCCCCGGCACGGAGGACTACAAGGACCTGGTCGGCAAGCCCGGCAAGCGCTACCGCGACCTGCGCACCGGGGCCATGTGGCTCTATGACGGGAACGAGTTCTGGTCCTACGACGACCCGGCCATGCTGGTGCAGAAGGCGGCCTACATCCGGCTCAAGGGGCTCGGCGGGTCGATGATGTGGTCGATCGACCAGGACGACGCGCGCGCCTCGCTCACCTCGGCGCTCTACTCGGTCCTGCGCTGACGACCCGGCCGGGCGCGGCCTCCCCTCTCAGGCGAGGACGCGCTCGGCCATCTCGTCCCACCGGGCGTCATGTCCGGGAACCGCCAGGATGCGGCGCAACGCGTCCCTGTCACCGTGCCTGGCCCGGAACCAGTCGGCCACGCTGACTCCGGTATCGGGCCGCGAGACGATCTCCACCTCGTCCCCCGCCCCCAGCTCGCCGAGCTCGACCACCTTCAGGTACGCCCCGGGCCGCGCCGCCGCCGTGAACCGCTTGATCCAGCCGGACTCGTCCATCCAGTTGCGGAACACCACGCACGGCGTCCTCGGCTTGGTCACCTCCAGCACGGCCCCGCCCACCCGCCACCGCTCGCCGACCAGGGCGCCGTTGACGTCGAGGCCGGACGTGGTCAGGTTCTCGCCGAACTGCCCGTGGCGCAGCTCCCTGCCCAGCTCGCCCTCCCACCAGTCGTAATCCTCACCGGCGTAGGCGTAGACGGCCTGATCGGGCGAGCCGTGGTGCTGCTTGTCCGCCTGCTCGTCCCCGACCAGCCCGTCGGCCAGCACCTGGACCCGGTGCGGGACCGCCCGCTTGTCGATCGCCGTACGCTTCAGGTTCCCCGCCCAATCGGCGTCGACCGGCGTGCCCACGTTCACCGAGAGAATGCGCATAGGGGGACGGTAACCGAGGATCCGCACCGGCAGCGACCCGCCTCCACCCCAGGGTGGAGATCGGGGCACTCAACCCACAGACCGATCCGGTACGATCGCCGCCTCCCTACGGTCGTGGCCTGTGGAAACTGTGCAAATCTCCCTCCTCGTCCTCCTCGCCGTCGTGTTCGTCATCTACCGCCAGACGCGCACCCGCCCCGCCGCCGCGACGGGCAGCCTCTACACCGCCGCCGCCATGATCGTCCTCGGCCTCGTCTCGGGCGGCCTGCTCGACTCCGGGGGTTCGGGCGGGCTCGTCGACACCGGGCACCTCGCCCTCAGCGCCACCCTCTTCGCCGTGGAGGCGGTCGCCGCCGTGGCGCTCGGTGTGTGGCGCGCGAGGACCGTACGCATGTGGGTCGACGACTCCGGTGTCGCCTGGTCGAAGGCCACCGGCTGGACCCTGCTGGCCTGGCTGGCCTCTATGGCCACCCGCGTCGCCCTCTACTTCGCCGGGGTGGCCGCCGGCCTGACCGTCTCCACCGGGAGTGTCCTGGTGTTCCTCGGCCTGACCATCGGCACCCAGGCGTACCTCGTCGCCCGCCGGGGACGTGCGCTCACCGGCAACCGGATACTTTCATGAGGTGATGCGTGGATTGTCCAGAGTCGTCCCCGTCGCGTTGCGGCTGGGGTTGATCGTGCTGCTGATCGTGGTCCAGGTGCGGGCGACCCCCGCACCCGGCCTCACCGGCGTCGCCCTGGCCGTCACGCTCCTGACCGTGGCACTCGCCCTCACGCTGCTCGCGATCCTCCTCCTGTCGCGCCCGCCCCATGTCCTGCCGCGCCCGCCACACGTCATGTCGCCCTCGCCGCACCTCATGTCGCGCCCGCCGCATCTCATGTCGCCTTCGCCACACGAGACCTCTCGCCGGGCAACGGCGGCCGACGCCGCACAGCCGCACCGAGGAGCCGCGCCATGGAAGGCGGTCCGCCTGCCGGGGAGAGCCTCACAGCTCGTCACACTGATCGCCCTCGGCCTGGCGGTGCTCTTCTCCATCGCCCTCAACTCGATCACCCACAGCGGGGTGACGATCGGCGTCCTGCTCGTCTGCGTCAGCCTGGCGGTGAGCCGCCTGTCGTTGCGCCAGTCGTTCACCATCGGGCTGCTGGCCGTCATAGGGCTCGTCGTGGCCGCCGAGCTCTCCGGCTCCCCGGCGAACGACCTCACCCTCGTTCTCAGCGTCTGCCTGATCTTCCTGATCACGTACGCGGCGAAGCAGCGCAAGGCCACCAGGGCCGCCGAGGCGAGGGAGGCCGTGCTCGCGGAGCGAGCCAGAATCGCCAGGGAGATCCACGACATCCTCGCCCACTCGCTCTCCGCCCAGCTCGTCCACCTGGAAGGAGCCAAGCTGCTGCTCCGCGCGGAGCGGACGGCCGAGGCCCTCGACCGCGTCACCCACGCCCGCGACCTGGCCAAGTCGGGCCTAGATGAGGCCAGGCGGGCGGTGTCGGCGCTGCGCGAGGACCCGCCCGCGCTGCCCGTGGCGCTGCGTACCCTCGCGAAGGACTTCGAGCACACGGCGCACCAGTCGTGCACGCTGCGCATCTCGGGTCCCGAGCAGCGCCTCCCGCCGGAAACGGAGCTCGCCCTGCTCCGCACCGCCCAGGAGGCCCTCACGAACGTCCGCCGCCACGCGCCCGGCAGCCCGGCCACGGTCGAGCTCGACTTCGACCCGACCGGCTGCGACCTGCGCGTCACCAACCCTGCCTCCGCCGAGAAGGGCTCACCGGGCGGTGGGTACGGCCTGGTGGGCATGCGCGAACGCGCCGAGCTCCTCGGCGGCACGCTGTCGGCGGGCGAGCGCGACGGCGGCTTCCAGGTCCACCTGCGAGTCCCAGCATGACCCCGCCTCCACAACCCACCCACCGCCCCGACCCACGGCTCACCCACCACCGTGGGGAGCCGCCCACCGGCTGTCCCAGCAGCCTGCCCACCGGCCAGCCGCCTGGCGGAGTGCTCACCGACTGTCCTAATGGGCTGCTCCCCGGCCGGCCTGACGGGCTACCCACCGGCCGGCCATCTCCCACCGCCGAGCTCCGGGAGCCGGCGGATGGCCGCTCCCCTCGAACCTCAGGAGGTGCCCGTATGACCAGGGTGGTCGTGGTCGACGACCAGGCCGTGGTGCGTGAGGGCCTGGTGCTGCTGCTCGGCCTGCTGCCGGGGATCGAGGTGGTCGGGTCGGCGGGCGACGGCGAGGCGGCGCTGCGGCTGGTCGGCGCGGAGCGGCCGGACGTGGTGCTCATGGACCTGCGCATGCCCCGCATGGACGGCGTGGAGGCCACCGGCCGCATCCGCACCGCGTACCCGGAGACCCAGGTCGTCGTGCTCACCACGTATTCGGATGACGATTCGGTCTTCGCCGCGCTACGGGCGGGCGCGCGGGGCTTCCTCACCAAGGACGCGGAGGCCGACGACATCGCCTCGGCCGTGGCCACGGTGATGCGCGGCGACGCCCAGCTCGACCCCACGGTGCAACGCCGCCTCCTCGACACGATGTCCCCACCCCCGACCACGCCACCCCCGCCGACCCAGGCCACCCCGCCCCAAGCGCCTGCCCCTCGATCGCCAGTCCCCGCCGCAAGCGACCCAGAAGCCATCGAGACAGGGTCCGGAACGGCAGCGAGCAGCCCCGCGCCTGCGCCCACACGCGGATCCGACACCGCGGCCGGACGCGAGACCGGGGCCACAGCCGGACGCGGGTACGGGGCCACAGCCGGGCAGGAGTCGATGGACGCGGACGGAAGCGGGCCAGGGGACGCAGCCGAGCGCGGATCCGGACCCGCAGCCGGGCGGGTGTCCGGGCCCTCAGCCGGGCGGGTGTCCGGGGCTGTGGGCGGACGCGGGTACAGGGGCGGAGCCGGAGCCGGGCAGGGGTCGACGGTCGTGGACGGGCGCGGATCAGGGAGCGCAGCCGAGCGGGAGTCCACGAGCGCGGACGGACGTCGGTCCGGGGTCGCGGGTGGGCGGGAGTCCGGGGTCGCAGGCGGGCGTGGTGGGCGGGGGGCGGCGGCGTGGGGTGGTGGGGCGCCCGACGGGCTTACGCCGCGCGAGAGCGAGGTGCTGGCTCTCATCGCCGAGGGCCTGTCGAACGCCGAGATCGCCTCCCGCCTCTACATCACCGAAGCCACCGTCAAGACCCACATCAACAACCTCTTCGCCAAGGCCCACCTTCGCGACCGGGCCCAGGCCGTCACCTACGCCTACCGGCACGGCCTGGTCAACCCCGGTTGAGCTGGGACTCCTCGTCGAAGCCGGCCAGCTGTAACAACGTCTCCAACGCCGCCTGCCTGGTCTCCTCGATCGAGCCTCCTCGCTCGCCGAAGCACTCGGCCGCCACGTCGAGCAGCGCCGTCACCACGACCGCGTCGGGATAGGGCACGTCGACGAGGACCGTGCCGTCCTCGCCCTCCTCACCCTCCCCCAGGTGGAGTTTCAGCAGCCGCCGAGTCTCCTCGGCCACAGCCACCCCCAGCACCGCGGCACGCTCGAATCGCTCAGAAGCAATCACGTCACCCTCCAGTCGCACAGGTGTTCGGAACAGAAGGTAGACGGTGGCACCGACAGAATCCCTTGCGCAGCCGGGCTTCCCGGGCCCGCCGCCGCGGACGCGTACGCGATCAAGCTTGTGGCTGGATACGCTCGAACGGTGTACGACTCGATCATTCGCATTGACGACCTCACGGTCGAACTCGGGGGCAATCCCGTACTCAAGGGCATGGAGCTGACCGTGTCGCCGGGCGAGATCGTGGCCGTGGTCGGCCCGAACGGATCCGGCAAGTCCACGCTGCTGCGCTGCCTGGCCGGGCTCCAGCCCGCCACCTCCGGCGAGGTACGCGTGTTCGGGCGGCCGCCGGCCGACGACGCCGGCTTCTGGGGCCGGGTCGCGCTGCTGGGTGACGAGCCGGCCTGGTATCCGGGGCTCACCGCGCGCGAGCACCTGGAGTTGATGGGGGCCGTACACACCAGGGCCCGGATGACGGTGGACGCGGCGCTGGAGGAGTTCGCGCTGGTGGAGCGGGCCGACGCGCCGCCGCTGAACCTGTCCACCGGCCAGCGCCAGCGCCTGTCCCTGGCCTCCGCGCTGCTCAGGCCGAGCACGCTGCTGCTCCTCGACGAGCCGGAGCGCGGCCTGGACGCCGGGTTCCGCGCCCGCCTGGCCGACCTGCTCGACGAGTACGCCGCTGAGGGCGGCACCGTCGTCATGGCCACGCACGACGAGGGCCTGGCCACCCGCGCCCGCCGGGTCTCGCCGTCCGGGGTGCCCGCATGACCGGTCCCGGCCGGTTCCGCCGGGTCACGTGGTCGAGAGGTTTCCGCATGACCGGCCGGGACCGGTTCCGTGGGATCTCGGGGCCGGGAAGGGCCCGCACGACCAGCCGGTACGCGTTCCGTGGGATCTCCGGCCCGGTGAGCGTGCCCCGCCGCGTCTCGGCCTGGGAGGCCGCCGTATGAGCGAGTCGGCCGGCAGCGTAAGGGCCGTGCGGGCTTACCTGCGTTCCAAGGGACGTGCCCCCGCCGGCCTGCTCGACCGCTACGTCACCGCGTTCTGCCTGGCCATGTTCGTGGCCGTGGGGGGCCGGCCCCTGTCCGGGGTGTTCACCGGGCTGGCCGGGACGGTCGATCCCGCCCGCATGGGTGCGGGGGTGGCGCTGCTGGCGCTGGCCGTCGCCGGTTTCCTGGCGGTCGCCCGCTCGGCGGGGCCCGTGCTGCTGCCCGCCCCCGACGCTTCCTGGCTGCTGATGTCCCCGCTGGATCGGCGGCTGCTGCTCGCCCGGCCGGCACGGATGTTGTTCACGGTCGCCGTGGCGGTGGGTGTGCTGCTCGGGGTGGGGATGCTGGCGGTGCTGGGCGCGCCCGACCACCTGGTGTGGCGGGTCCTGGGCGCGCTGGCCCTCGGCGTGTCCGCGAGCGTGGGCGGGATGGCGCTGGCCGTGCTCGGGCAGGTCTCCCAGCCGTGGCAGCTCTGGCTGACCGGTGCGACGGCGGCACTGCTGGTGCTGGCCGTGGTGGCGGTCAGCGGGCAGCTGCGTACGGTGCCGGCGGTCGCCGCGAGCGCGCCCCTGACGGCCCTGGCCGCCGCCGTGGCCGCTGCCGCCGTGGCCGCCGGCCTGCTCGTACGGCAGGCGTCGGCCTCGCTCGGCCGGATCCCCACCCGTACCCTCGTGACCGCCTCGACCCGGGCCGGACACGTGGCGAGCGCGACCGTGTCCCTCGATCCCGGCGCGCTGACCTGGATCGCCGAGGACAACCACTGGCGGGCCAGGAAGCTGGGCTCCCGGCGCTGGCCGCCGATGCCGGCGCCGTTCGCGCTGGCCTGGCACGACTGGCGCCGCCTGGGCCGCAGGCCCGGCCGGCTGGCGGCCATCGCCGCGACCGCCGCGCTGCCCTTGGTCCTGGCCCAGGCGGGCGCCTCCCCGGCGGTGCTCGGCGTGGCCGTGCTGGCGGGCGGGCTGGCCGTGGCGACGACGAGCACGTCCGGGGCGCGCCGGGACGCGGACAACCCGGCCCTGGCCCGGCTCATCGGGGTGGGCCACCGCCCGGCGCTGGCGGCCCGGGCGGTGCTGCCGACGCTGCTCAGCGCGACGTGGGCGGCCATGGCACTGGCGGGCCTGGCCATGGCCCACGACCCGTCCTCGGGAGCGGCCCTGGCCCACGTCCCGGCCGTCGTCCACGACCTGTCAGGGACGGCCCTGGCCGACGACGCGGCAGCCGGCTTTCCCATGGCGTGGTGGTTGTTCGGGCCGCTGGCCGCGCCCGCGCTGGCCGCCGGTGCCCTGCGGATGGCCAGGCGTGCCCCGGTCGACCATTCGATGCCGGTCATCGACACCCCGGGCGGCTCCATCCCGACCGGGCCGGTCTTCTGGGCGGCCACCGGGCCGGACCTGGCCCTGCTCGGATGCCTCCCGACCGCCATGGCGCTGGCCTCCCAGCCCGCCTCCCCAGGGCCGTTCCTGGCGGCGCAGGCAGCGGTGAGCGCGGTGGTGCTGGTGGGTTACCTGTGGCGGGCGGGCAGGCCGAGGTAAGGGAGGCGAGGGAGGGTGACGGGAGCTCAGGCCACGTACACGTCGCTCGGCACCCCGCCGTACGGGATCGTACGATCCCTCCGCATCCCGGCCCGCTCGGCCACCCTGCGCGACGGCTCGTTGATGTCCCGGATCACCGCCACGACCGTCCCCAGCTCCCTGCCGATCCGGAGGGCGGCCTGGACCAGCTCCACCGCGTACCCGTGCCCCCATGCCGAGGGCCGGAATCGGTAGTACAGGTTCAGCACCTCGTCCCCGTCCACGATCGCGCGCCGCAGCCCGCCGAAGCCGAGCACGCGCGGCTGCCCCAGAGGCCGTGCGGCCCAGTAGCCGATCCCCCGCTCGGTCCAGTCGTCGATCCACAGTTCGAGCATGGCGCGGCTCGACTCCAGGTCGGTCACGGGGCCGCTGGGATGGTACACGCTCGTGCGCGGGTCGGAATGAATCTCGTGCACCGCGTCCAAGTCGTCGGCCGTGACCCGAGATAGGACCATTCGCGCCGTCTGCACCACTTCCATGCTTTCAGGGTAGTCGCTACGATCGGAAGGCAATCGCTACCGATCGATGGGCGATGAGATGGACGTCCCAAAGATTCAGTCCTCGTTGCGCCTCATCGCGCGCGGGCTGGAAGAGCTGGCCGCCGCGCTGGGCGACGAGCAGGAGGCGGGCGAGGACGAGCGGACGGCGCGGGTCATCCAGGACTGGGGGCGGCGCGGCCTCACCCAGAAGGAGGCGTCGGCGCTGTTCCAGCGGCACGGGTTCGCCCCGCAGACGACGGGCGGATGGGCCCGCGGCGAGTGGGTGGAGATCGGCGACGACGGCCTGCGCTACCTCACCGCCAAATCGCACACCTGGCTGGAGGAACGGACATGACCTTCTCGGTACGCATCGCCGTACGCGGCTACGAGCTCGACACGCAGGGCCACGTCAACAGCGCCGTCTACCACCAGTACGGCGACCACGCCCGCTGGGAGTGCCTGCGCGCGGCCGGCATCGACGTCGACGACCTGCGCGGCACCGGCCTCGGCCCCGTCACCCTGGAGAACACCATCCGCTACCACCGCGAGCTGCGCGGCGGCGACGAGGTGGAGGTGACGTGCGCGTTCGAGTGGGGCGAGGGGAAGACGTATCGGGTCCGGCAGGAGTTCAGGAGGCCGGACGGCGAGCTGGCCGCCGAGCTGACGGGCGTCGGCGGCCTGATGGACCTCGACGCCCGCCGCCTGGTCGACGACCCGAAGGGCCGCTGGCGCTCGCTCGCGCGGACGCCGGCGGTCCTCAACCTGTAGCGGCGGCTACTTCTTGGCCTTGTCGACGGCGCCGGAGTCGGTGGACAGCGCGGCGACGAAGGCCTCCTGCGGCACCTCGACCCGGCCGACCATCTTCATCCGCTTCTTGCCTTCCTTCTGCTTCTCCAGCAGCTTGCGCTTACGGGAGATGTCGCCGCCGTAGCACTTGGCCAGCACGTCCTTGCGGATGGCCCGGATGTTCTCGCGGGCGATGACCCGGGCGCCGATGGCGGCCTGGATCGGCACCTCGAACTGCTGCCTCGGGATCAGCTCGCGCAGCTTCTTCGCCATGTCGACGCCGTAGCCGTAGGCCTTGTCCTTGTGCACGATGGCGCTGAAGGCGTCGACCGGCTCGCCCTGCAGCAGGATGTCGACCTTCACCAGCTCGGCCTCCTGCTCGCCGGCCGGCTCGTAGTCGAGCGAGGCGTACCCCCGCGTGCGCGACTTGAGCTGGTCGAAGAAGTCGAAGATGATCTCGCCGAGCGGCAGCGTGTAGCGGATCTCGACGCGGTCCTCCGACAGGTAGTCCATGCCGAGGAGCTGGCCGCGCCGCCCCTGGCAGATCTCCATGATCGCGCCGATGAACTCGGCCGGCGCCAGGATCGTGGACTTGGTGACCGGCTCGAAGACCTGCGCGATCTTGCCCCCCGTGGGGAACTCCGACGGGTTGGTGACCGTGAGCTCCTTGCCGTCCTCCATGACCACGCGGTAGACCACGTTGGGGGCCGTGGAGATCAGCGACAGCCCGAACTCGCGCTCCAGCCGCTCGCGCACGATCTCCATGTGCAGCAGCCCGAGGAAGCCGACCCGGAACCCGAACCCGAGCGCCGCCGAGGTCTCCGGCTCGTAGACCAGCGCGGCGTCGTTGAGCTGGAGCTTGTCGAGCGCCTCGCGCAGCTCGGGATATTCGTCGCCGTCGATCGGATAGAGGCCGGAGAACACCATCGGCTTCGGGTGCTCGTAGCCGGCCAGCATGTCCGTGGCGGGCTTGACCGACGAGGTGACGGTGTCACCGACCCGCGACTGCCGCACGTCCTTCACGCCGGTGATCAGGTAGCCCACCTCGCCCACGCCCAGGCCCAGCGCGGCCGGCTTGGGCTCCGGGGAGATGACGCCGATCTCCAGCGTCTCGTGGGTGGCGTTGGTGGACATCATCAGGATGCGCTCGCGCTTGCCCAGGTGGCCGTCGATGACCCGGACGTACGTCACCACGCCGCGGTAGGTGTCGTAGACGGAGTCGAAGATCAGTGCCCGGGCGGCCTTGTCGGCGTTCCCGACCGGCGCGGGCACGGTCGCGACCACGTGGTCGAGCAGCTCGCGCACGCCCTCGCCGGTCTTGCCCGACACCTTGAGCACGTCGGAGGGGTCGCAGCCGATCAGGCCCGCCAGCTCCTCGGCGAACTTCTCCGGCTGCGCCGCCGGCAGGTCGATCTTGTTGAGGACGGGGATGATGTGCAGGTCGGCGTTCATGGCGAGGTAGAGGTTGGCCAGGGTCTGCGCCTCGATGCCCTGGGCCGCGTCGACCAGCAGGATCGCGCCCTCGCACGCCTGCAGCGACCGGGACACCTCGTAGGTGAAGTCGACGTGCCCGGGAGTGTCGATCATGTTGAGCACGTGGCCGTCCCACGGCAGCCGCACGGCCTGCGACTTGATCGTGATGCCCCGCTCGCGCTCGATGTCCATCCTGTCGAGATATTGGGCACGCATGGAACGGTCGTCGACCACGCCGGTGATCTGCAGCATCCGGTCGGCAAGGGTCGACTTGCCATGGTCGATGTGCGCGATGATGCAGAAGTTGCGGATCAACGCGGGGTCGGTCTGGCCAGGCTGAGTGCGCACCGAAGTCCGTTTCGACAGGGTTGAGGTCAAGCAGTCTTTCATGGTGACATGCCCGGGTGATTGCCCGAACCGTCATTCGCCGCGGCCTGCGCCTGCTCGCGCTTGCCTTGGTCATCGTGGTCGCGCTGGTCGGCCTCCTCGCCGCGGCGCTCCGCCTCCAGTTTACCGGTGCCCCGGCAGCCTGGGCGAAGAGCACCGGTAACGACGCCCTCTGGCTGGGCCACGCCTGGGTTGACGGCCGCCGCACGGAGCGCGACGTCGAGCAGCTGGCGGTACGCCTCCGCGCCACGGGCGTCAAGGATGTGTACGTCCATTCGGGCCCTTTTGAGTGGGACGGCCGCTTAGATCCCGCCAAATATCCCAACGCCGGAAATTTCATCCAATGGATGCGTAAGCAGCTCCCCGCCATCCGCGTCTCCGCCTGGCTCGGCCAGGCCGTCAAGAACGGCCTCGACCTGGATGACCCCAGATCCCGCGAGAACGTCCTGGCCGGCGTGGCCGCCATCATGAAGCAGGGCTACGACGGCATCCACTACAACTTCGAGCCCATCGGCGACGGCGACACCGAGTTCCTCGACCTCCTCGACCGGACCAGGCAGCACACGAAGCTCCTGTCGACCTCGGTCCCGCAGATCGAGCCGTACGCCGGCATGCGCCTCACCGCCCGGACCCTCCTCGGCCACGACAAGTACTGGTCCGAGGGCTACTTCGGCCAGGTCGTGGACCTCGTGGACCAGGTCGCGATCATGACGTACGACTCCTACACCCCCACGCAGTCCCTCTACGGCGGCTACGTGGCCCGCCAGGCGAGCCTCGCCCTCGACCTTGTCCCCGCCTCCAAGGCGCTGTACATCGGCGCACCCGCCTACCACGACCACGGCGTACCCTGGCTCGACAACGCCGAGAGCGTGGCGATGGCGGCGGAGGGCGCCCGGCTGGCCCTGACCGGCCACGGCAGCCGGCGCGAGCTCTTCGGCCTCGCCCTCTACGTGGACTTCGCGGCCACGGAAGAGGATTGGCACGAGTACATGACACTATGGCGTTGATTTGAGCAGCCGCCTGAGTTATTGGTACCCTGGGTAACTGCGTGTGGCGCGCCCTCTCTCGAGCCCGCGCGCCCCATCCATCACCAGACTTTCACCGAGGCTTCTTCGTGGCGAACATCAAGTCCCAGATCAAGCGCAACAAGCAGAACGAGAAGGCTCGCCTGCGCAACAAGGCGGTCAAGTCCTCTCTGAAGACGGCCGTCCGGAAGTTCCGCGAGGCCGCCGAGCAGGGCAACGCCGAGCAGGCCGTGGCGCTGCAGCGGGTTGCCGCCCGTCAGCTCGACAAGGCCGTGAGCAAGGGCGTCATCCACAAGAACCAGGCCGCCAACCGCAAGTCCGCGATCGCCAAGCAGGCCGCGGCGCTGGCCGCCAAGTAGGCCGAGCCCAGCAACCCGGCGACAGATAACGCCGCACTCCCACGGGGGTGCGGCGTTTTTGGGTTTTGCGGCTCTTTTGTCACGGTTTCGATATCACACCGCCGTATCGGGTGCGTCACCGTTACAAAGATCGCCTTGCCCCTCGCCCAAGATGTGCTCGAAGGTGCACTAAACGGGCGAAGGGGGACACATGCGGGGGCCGTTGGTCGTCAAGAGGGCGTTCAGCGAACCGCTGCTCCTCCTGGCCGCGTTCGGCTCGATCCTGCTGGCCACCACCACGCTGGTGGCGCTGACCATGTATGCCTCCTCGATCGCCGACGCCGGTGTGCGCAGGACGATGGAGACGGCCTCGTACCGGCAGACCGCGGCCACCATCAGCGCGCCCGTGACGGCGGAGACCTTCCCGAAGTTCGACCAGGCCGTACGCGCCGAGCTCGGCCGGGCCTACACCGAGCCGCCCGCCGTCACGACCAGCTTCCGCTCCGACTCCTACACCATGCCCGGCCAGGAGAGCCGCGAGCTGCCCGAACTGCTCAGGTTCGGCAGCTACGACGGGCTCGACCGGCATGCCCGGCTGGTCGCCGGCGCCTGGCCGAAGCCGGGTGAGGAGCCGGGTGAGGAGCCGGTCGAGGCGGCGATCTCGCTGTCGGCGGCCTCGGCGACCGGGTTCGAGGTGGGGCAGGAGTTCACCACGCGGGGCCGGCTCGACCCCCGCCCGGTCAGGGTCCGCGTGGTCGGCGTCTTCCAGCTCAACGACCCGTTCGGCGAGCGCTGGGCCGGCGAGCAGCTGCTCAGCCGGGGGGTCGAGCGCGGCGAGTTCACCACGTACGGGCCGCTCATGGTGGCGCGCGAGACGTTCGTCGCGCGCTTCGCGACCAGCGTCAACGCGACCTGGACCGCCGTGCCCGACCTGCGCGCCCTCACGCCCGAGCAGCTGCGGCCGCTGGCCGGGGCGATCGCCGGGATCGGGGAGCGGTTGCAGGCGGGCGGCTGCCCGAGCTGCGTGGCCGCCGGCCACCTGCCCGAGATGCTCACCCAGCTCGACACCGCCTCGCTGGTGGCACGCTCGACCATGCTGATCCCGGTGCTGCAGCTCCTGCTGCTGGCCGCGTACGCGCTGATGCTCACCGCGCGGCTGCTGGCCGACCACCGGCGGATGGAGGTGGCGCTGCTGCGCTCCCGTGGCGCGGGCACGGTGCGGCTGGCGGCGCTGGCGGGCGGGGAGGCGCTGCTCGTGGCGCTCCCGTGCGCGATCGTGGCGCCGTTCCTGGGGCCGCCGCTGCTCGCGCTGGTCAACCTGCTGCCGTGGATCAGGTCCTCCGGGGTGCGGCTGGCGCCCGAGGCGGACGTGGGCACGTACCTCGTGTCGTTCGGGGTGGCGCTGGCCGCCGCCGTGCTGCTGGTGCTGCCGGCGCTGGCGGGCGCGCGGCGTACGTACGTGGAGGAGCAGTCGGCGCGCGGGCGCGGCGGCGGCCGGGGGTTGATCGAGCGGGCGGGCGCCGACCTGGCGCTGCTGGTCGTGGCCGGGCTGGCCATCTGGCAGCTCCAGCGCTACGGCGCGCCCGTGACCGCGACGGCGGCGGGCGGGCTGGGCATCGACCCGCTCATCATCTCCGGGCCCGCTTTGGCCCTGCTCACCGGCGGCATGCTGGGGCTGCGGCTGGTGCCGCGCATCTCGAGGCTGGCCGAGCGGCTGACCTCCGGCCGGCCCACGCTCGCGCCCGCGCTCGGGGCGTGGCAGGTGAGCCGGCGGCCGCTCAAGTACGCCGGGCCGGCGCTGCTGCTCACCATGGCGATCGCGATCGGCATCGTGTCCCTGGCCACCGCGGCCACCTGGCGTTCCTCGCAGCTCGACCAGGCCCGCCACCAGGCCGGCGCCGACCTGCGGCTGTCGGGGCCGCCGGACGGGCCGGAGCTGGGGGCGCTCGGGCGCGGCACGGCGTTCACCGCCCTGCCCGGCGTCACCGCCGCCTCCCCCGGATTCCGCGGGCAGACCGAGGTCAGCGGCGAGAGCGCGCTGCTGCTCGCGCTCGACGCGGCCAAGCTGGGGGAGCTGTTCCACCTGCGTCCCGACCTGTCGGCGCAGCCGGTCGGGGAGCTGGCCAGAGCGCTGGCAGGCGACCAGGCGGGCAGGCTGGACCTGCCGGGACGGCCGGCCACGCTGACCCTGCGCGCCGAGGCGAGCGCGGAGATGTCGCTGCGGCTGGTGGTGTCCGACGCGCTCGGTGTCTGGCGCGACGTGTCGCTCGGCGTGCTCAAGCGGGGCGAGAACCGGGTCGAGGTGGACCTGCGCGCGCTGGCCGGGCGGAGCGGCACGATCACGTACCCGCTGTCGCTGCGCGGCCTGGTCGCGGGCGCGCCGGAGGGCACCGCGAACCTGGAGGTGACCGGTCTGAGCGCCGACGGCCAGGACGTGGCGGTGCCCGCCCTCACGATGAGCGTGACCCGCTCGACGGCGGCCCCCTTCGTCCGGGGCCCCGAGCCGGGGCCGATGCCCGTGGTGCTGACCGCCGACCTGGCCGCCTCGCTCAAGCTGGGCGTCGGGCAGGTCGGGCGGGCCAGCATCGACCGCAGGGTGCTGCCGGTCAAGGTGGTCGGGGTGGTGGACACGATGCCGACCACCGCGGCCGGCCAGAAGGCCGTGCTCGCCGACTGGGGGACGATGCAGGCGTACGAGCTGGCCGCCGCGCAACCGCCCAGGCCGGCCACGGAGTGGTGGCTGGCGGCAGGGAACGCCTCGACCGCCGCCGCGGCACTCAAGGACCACCCCGAATGGGACGTCACCGCGCTCGACCAGCAGCAGCTGGCCGCCACGCTGCGGGACGACCCGCTGGCCAGCGGGCTGCAGGGAGCGCTGATGCTGGGGTTCCTGGCGGCGCTGGTGTTCGCGGTGCTCGGATTCCTGGTCAACGCGGCCGTCGCGGCGCGGGAGCGGATGGCCGAGTTCGCGATCCTGCGGGCGCTCGGGGTCAGCTCCAGGCAGGTGTTCGGGATGCTGGCCATGGAGCAGGCGTTCGTCATCGGGCTGTCGCTGGCGGCGGGCACCGGGCTGGCCGTGGTCGTCGGCGTGCTGGTGGTGCCGCACATCGTGCTGACCGGCCAGGCCGCCGCCGTCACGCCGGACGTGGTGCTGGACATTCCGTGGGCGGTCACCGGCGCGATGCTGGCGCTGGTGGCCGGGGTGCTGTTCGCGATCGTCGCCGGGCTGGCACGCAACCTGCGCAGGCAAGGGCTCGGCCTTCGGGAGGAACAGTGAGGACCTGGCTGCTCGCCCGGGTGCACCTGGGCACGGTGGCCGTGCTCTTCGTGCTGACGTTGAGCGCCTGCCTGCTGGTCGCGGGCCTGCCCAGGGCCACGCAGGCGTCGTACGACGAGGCGCTGCGCCGCTCGCTGACCGCCGCCCCCGCCATGCAGGCCGACCTGACCGTGGCCGTGGCGTCCGGCTCGCGCGAGGAGGACCTGCGCGAACGCGGCCAGTTCGACTCCCGCGAGCGCCTCTGGCGCGAGATCCTGCCCCCGGACCTGCGCCCGCTGACACGGGCCACCGGCCACATGAGCGCCAAGACCACGCTCACGCCGATCGCCGGCACCAGCGGCGGGGCCTTCATCAACCTGGGCTGGCTCTCCGACGCCGACCGGCGCGTGGACTGGGTCCGGGGACGGGCGCCCGGCGCGCCCGCCACGATGCGCCACGAGGGCGAGACGATCCCCGTCTTCGAGGTCGGGATCGTCGAGGAGGCCCTGGGCGAGATGGACCTGCGGCTGGGCCAGACGACGATCGTCGGCGAGAACGACTACGCCGCGGTGAAGATCGTCGGGGTCTTCCGGGCCAAGGACCCCGGCGACCGCTACTGGTCTCACAACGCCGACGTCCTGCACGTCATCGAGCAGCAGCCACCCGGCGGCCAGGACCATGTGAAGCACATCACCACGCTGATGTCCGACGCCGGGCTGACCGAGCTCAGCGGCGAGGGCCGCCACCTGACCTATCGCTGGGTCCTGCCCCTCGACGGGAAGGCGGCCGGCGCGCTGGCCGCGCCCGCCCTCCAGGCGGCGGTGACCGAGTTCGACCGGGTCGTGGCGCTGCAGTCCGCGGGCTCCGCCAGCCGGTACCACGTCGAGACCGGGCTGCCCGAGCTGCTCCACGACTTCCTGGCCGAGCTGTTCACCGCCCAGACCGTGATGTACCTGGTGCTCGGCGGGCTGCTGGCGGTGGCGCTCGGCGTGATCGTGCTGGCCGTGCAGCTCCTGGCCGACAAGCTGGACCACACGCTGTCGCTGACGCGGGCGCGCGGCGGGTCGCTGCGGCAGGTGGCGGGCACGGCGGCGGCGCTGACCGGGCTGGCCGTGGCGCCGGGGGCGCTGGCCGGGTACGCGCTGTCGTACCTCGTGCCCGGGCCCGTGCTGCCGATCGTGCACGCCGGGCCGGTGATCGTGGTGGTCGTCGCCGTCGGGTTCGCCGCCGTGCGGCCGGCCCTCGTCCACCGCCGGCCGCTGCACGAGCGGCGCGACGACGTGGCCGCCGCCCGGCCCTCCGCCCGGCGGGTCACGCTGGAGGTGCTGGTCGTGGTGCTCGCGCTGGCGGGGGCGTACCTGCTGCGGGCCCGGGGGCTGAGCACCTCGGCGGGGCAGGATCCGTTCCTGCTGGTGGTGCCGATCGCCTTGACGGTCGCGGCGGCGCTGATCACGTTGCGCTGCTACCCGTACCCGCTGCGGCTGCTCGTCCGGCTGACCTCGCGCGGCCGGGCGGCCGTGCCGTTCCTGGGGCTGACCAGGGCGGCCAGGGCGCGCTCCGCCAGCGTGCTGCCGGTGCTGATCCTGCTGCCCGCGCTGGGCGTGTCGGTGTTCGCGGCGGTCGTGTCCGACGGGATCGCGGGCACGCAGCGGCTGGCGTCCTGGCAGCAGGTGGGGGCGCCGATCAGGATCACCTCGGAGGTCGAGATCCCGCCCGCCGCGATCGAGCGGATCCGCGGGCTCGCCGGGGTGCAGCAGGTGGTGCTCGCGCAGACGGGCCGGGTGCAAGTCGGGTACGGCGCGGAGCGGGCGGAGGCCATCGCCGTGGACGTGGCCCAGTGGCGCCGGATCCTGGGTGACGCCCCCGTCGGCCTGCCCGCGCTGTCCGACGGCGGCGCGCTCGTCTCGCCCGAGCTGCGGGGGCGGGGCACGCTGGAGATCGGCTGGCAGTCCCGGCTCAAGCTGGCCACGCGCGGGCTGATCGAGTCGGTGCCCGGCTTCTACGCCAAGGGCAAGTTCATGGTCGTGCCCCCGAGCGTGCAACTCCGTCTCGCCCCGAACACCCTGCTGATCGAGGGGGACGCCTCGCTCGCCGCGCTGGAGCGGCTGGTCCCGTCGGCCACCGTCACCTCCCAGGAGGCGGCCCTGCGGGCCATCCAGGACGATCCGCTGACCAGCACGGTCCGGTGGACGCTGGCCGTGGTGACGGGGGCGCTGGCGGCGTACGCGCTGATCGCCGTGGTGCTGTCGCTGGTCATCGGGGCCGCCGAGCGGGCCAGGGCGGTGTCGTTCCTGCGTACGCTGGGCCTGTCGGAGCGGCAGGCGCAACGGCTGACCGTGCTGGAGATCCTGCCCATGATCCTCGTCACCGCGCTGGTCGGGCTCGGCCTGGGCCTCGGCCTGCCGGCCGCGCTCGGGCCCGGCGTGGACCTGTCGTCGTACGCCGGTGACCTGCCGGTCGGCGACTACTCGCTCGACCTGTTCCTGCCGAGCGCGCTGGCGGCCGGGCTGGCCGCCGTGGCCGTGCTCGGTGCGTACGCGCACACCGCCATCAGCCGCCGCAGCAGCCTCGGCGCCGTCCTTCGAGTGGGGGACCTCACATGAACCCGACCCTGTCAGAGCTGGAAGCCAAGGCCACGCGGAAGAAGGCCGCGTTCGGCGGTGACGCGCACATCGTGTGCGACAACCTCGTACGCATCTACAAGACCGAAGGAGTCGAGGTCGTCGCCCTGCAGGGGCTGGACCTGGTGATCGACGAGGGCGAGCTGGTGGCCATCGTCGGGGCGTCGGGGTCGGGCAAGTCGACGCTGCTCAACGTGCTGTCCGGGCTGGACGTTCCGACTGCGGGCGTGGCCCGGGTGGCGGGCATGGACCTGCTGTCGATGAGCGCGCGCGACCGGCTGCGGTACCGGCGGTCGGTGGTGGGCTTCGTCTGGCAGCAGACGGCCAGGAACCTGCTGCCGTACCTGACGGGCCGGGAGAACGTCGAGTTGCCGATGAAGCTGGCGGGCGGCGGTCGTTCGTCCGGGACCGGCACCGCGAGGCAGCGACGGGAACGGGCCGACCAGCTGCTGGAGCTGCTCGGCGTCGCCTCCTGCGCCGGCCGCAAGCCTCCCGAGATGTCCGGCGGCGAGCAGCAGCGCGTGGCCATCGCCGTCGCCCTCGCCAACTCGCCGCAGCTCATCCTGGCCGACGAACCCACCGGCGAGCTGGACAGCGAGACGTCGGAGCAGGTGTTCGACGCGCTGCGCAAGGCCAACAGGGAGCTGGGGGTGACCGTGGTCATCGTGACGCACGACCCGCTGGTGTCGGAGCAGGTGGACCGAACGGTGGGCATCCGCGACGGGCGTACCAGCAGCGAGACGCTGCGGCGCGAGGACGCGGAGGGGCAGATCATCGCCGAGGAGTACGCCGTGCTCGACCGGGTGGGGCGGCTGCAGCTGCCCCGCGACTTCATGAACGCCCTCGAGATGGAGCGCCGGGTGCGCCTCGAGCTCGAATCCGACCACATCGGCGTGTGGCCCGCCCGAGAGGAGCCCTCAAGTGACTGATTCGCCCCTGGTCGTGGTGGAAGGGCTGCGCAAGGTCTACCGGACCGGGCCCAAGGAGGTCGTGGCGCTGCGGGACGTGTCGTTCTCGGTGTTCCCCGGGGAACTGGTGGCGGTCCGGGGGCGGTCGGGGTCGGGGAAGACGACCCTGCTCAACCAGATCGGCGGCCTGGACAAATCGGACGCCGGGCGGGTCGTGGTGGACGGGCACGAGGTCACGGCCATGTCCGAGGACGAGCTGCTGGCGCTGCGCCGGGACGTGGTGGGGTTCGTGTTCCAGTCGTTCGGGCTGATCCCCGTGCTGTCGGCGGCGGAGAACGTGGGGGTGCCGATGCGGCTGCTGCGGATGCCGGTGGAGGAGCGGGAGGCCCGCGTACGGATGCTGCTGGCCCTCGTGGGGCTGGAACAGCACGTCAACCAGCGGCCGTACGAGCTGTCCGGGGGGCAGCGGCAGCGGGTGGCCATCGCCCGGTCCCTGGCCAACCGGCCCCGGTTGCTGGTGGCGGACGAGCCCACGGGGCAGCTGGATTCGCAGACGGGGCGGCAGATCATGGAGTTGCTGCGGGCGCTCGTACGGAGTGAGGGGGTCACGGCGCTGGTGGCGACGCACGACCCGAGCCTGATGACGCTGGCGGATCGGGTGCTGGAGATCAGCGACGGCGTGGTACGCGAGGCCGCCCGCACCTGACCCGCCCGCACTCGTTGGGCCCGCTTTACTCCCCCCGCACCCCACCCGGGCCCGGCGCCTCCACCTCCCCCACTACGGCACCCCGAGCCCTTACCCCTCCCCACTACGGCACGGCGACCCGCACCCCAACCCCTCCCGCTCCCGCAATGTCCACCCGGCCCCCTGTCTCCCACTCCCGAGGCGTGTCGTCCTCAATCCCTCAGGCTCGGCACCGGTGATCGCGGTCCGGCCGTCGCCGGCGGCCTCGACCAGGCGATCGCGGCCAGGTTGGCGGCCGCGACCAGCACCCCACCCACCAGCGCCATCGCCGCCACCCCGGTCACCCCGGCCAGCGGCGCCGCCACCGCCAGCCCGAGCGGCCGCGCCGCGAACGAGATGAGCTGATCGAACGACCGCACCCGCCCCAGAGCACCTTCCGGGATCTCCTCGGCCACCACCGTCTCCCACAGCGGGCTGAGCACCCCCAGCCCGAACATCGCCACGAAATACGCTCCGGCCAGCACCACGACAGGCGACGGCCCGGCCAGAGCCATCATGGGCAGCAGATAGCACGCGGCACCGACCTGCACCACGACCAGCGGCCGCCGGATCGGCAACCGGGGAGCGGCGAACACCCCCAGAACCATCCCCACGGTCCCGCTCTGCACGATCGCCATCCAGCTCGCCTCGCCCCCCAGCCCCTGCACGGCGGTCACCGGCCCGAGCGTCAGGAACAACCCGGCCATGAAGTGCCACACCCCGTGCCCGAGCACACAGGCCAGGAACCAGGGCCGTACCCTGACCTCCCGCCACCCGTCGGCGAGGTCCCGCCCGAACGCCGAAACCGCCCGTCCCCTGACAGGCCCTCGCAGACCCGCGACAGCCTTACCCCCTCGCGCCTGGCGATGGCCCGCAGCCCGCTCCGCGCGGGCCGCTCCTGCCGTACGGATCCCTCCAAGGGTCACCGCCGAGCACGCGAACAGCACCGCCGTCACCCCCGCCGCCCAGCCGGGCCCGGCGGTGACGGTGATCGTACCGGCGATCGCGGGGGCGGCCACGGACGACAGGCTCGTCACCACGCCGATGCGCGCGTTCATCCGCAACCTGTCCGGACCGGGCACCACCGCCACCACCAGCCGCGGAACGGCCGGGCTCCCGAACGCGATGGCCACCCCCGCCAGAGCCGACAACAACGCCAGGTCGAGCAGGCGATTCAGCCCCAGGAGCAGTTCAACGGCGATGGCGGCCTGCGACACGCACCGGGTCAGGTCCGCGAGCAGCACGACCCGCTCGGGCCTGAACCGATCGGCCAGCACACCACCAACAGGCAGGAGCAGCAGCATCGGAACCAGCTCACTCGCCAGCACGATCCCGACCGCCCCACCGTCGCCGGTGGCCCGTAACACCGCCAGGGTCAGGGTCGTCGGGATGAGCGCCGTGGCCAGAGCCGACAGGCATCGTCCAATCAGAAGCCGGTACGTCATGCCTCGAGACAATATTTCGCCAGCTAATGTTTCGTCAACGAAATACTCGCTGGCATATGATCCCGGCCATGGACGACTCCGTCGATCGCCACCTGGCCCGCTGGCGCGGCAAGGCGCCCTTCGACGAGCGGGTGGAGGCGATCGTGACCCGCCTGCAGTTCCTGGTGAAGCACGTGGCCCACACCAAGGAGGCAGCGCTGGCGGAGGTGGGGATGCAGGACTTCGAGTTCGAGACGCTGCACCGCCTGGTGGCGCGCGGCGGATCCGCCACACCGTCCGAACTCGCCGCGGACCTGCTGCTCTCGCCGGCCGGGATGACGGGCCGGCTGGACACGCTGGAGCGGTCAGAACTGGTGCGGCGGGTGCGCAGCACGGAAGACCGGCGCCGGGTTGACATCGAACTCACCCCGAAGGGTCACGACCTTTGGACGGACGCGATGACGATCCGCGCCGAGGCGGAGGCCTCCGTCGTCAACGCCCTGCCCCCCGAAGACCAGGCCCTCCTGGACAGCCTCCTCAAACGGCTGCTCCTCCACGCGGAAACCCCCAGCTGACCTCCCCCGCGCCAAGCCTGCCAACCCCCTACCGCCACACAACACCCCACCCGCACACCCACCCAACCTTGACCCCAACACCCGCCCAACCTCGACCCGACGACCCGCTCCAACCTCGACCCGGCACCCGCCCAACCCCGGCCCGATACCGCTCCAACCTCAACCCCACACTCGCCCGACCTCGACCCGATACCCGCTGCCCAACGCCTGCCCACGCACCAACCAACTTGAGAGCCGACACTCGCCCAACCCCCGGCTCGACATCGGCCCAACCATCCCCCAGCTAAGTGGTCGGGAGTGTCAACTTAACGGCTGATCTTGGGTGTTGAAGTGTTCAGAGGTTGGCCGGGGTGAGGCGGCCTTCGAAGGCGATCTGGAAGGCGTTCAAGGGTGCCTTCCAGCGCATGGTCCATCGCTTGCGGCCCTTGCCCGTGGGATCCAGGCTCATCAGCGCCATGAATACACACTTCAGGGCCGCGCTCTCGTTCGGGAAGTGGCCGCGGGCGCGGACTGCCTTACGGATGCGGGCGTTGACGCTCTCGATGGCGTTGGTGGAGCAGATGACCTGGCGGATCTCGACGTCGAAGGCCAGGAAGGGCACGAACTCCGCCCAGCTGGTCTCCCACAGCCGCACGACGGCCGGGTATTTGCGCCCCCAGAGCTCGGAGAACTCGTAGAACCGCTCCAGCGCCGCTTCCTCGGTCGGGGCGGTGTAGACGGGCTTGAGCGCACGTGCGATCTTGTCCCAGTCCTGGCGGGCGGCGTACCGGAAGGAGTTGCGCAGCAGGTGTGGTTGTAATGAAACAACACGGTGCTTCTCGGTTTCCGGTTCGATGGCGTGGTATGGCCATCCCAGGCGAGGTCCGCGATCAGCTCGCGGCGCGGTTCGCGGTGTTGCTGCCGCATTTGAACGAGCGTCAACGGCGTCTGGCGTTAGCGACCGAGGCCCGACTGCTGGGTCATGGGGGTGTTCGGTTAGTCGCGCAGGTGACCGGGGTCAGCGAGACCACTGTCCGCAAGGGCGTGTTCGAGCTCGAGTCCGGGATTGATCCGCTGCCCGATGGGCGGATTCGGCGCGTGGGAGGTGGCAGGCTGCGGGCCGAGGCTGTTGATCCCCTTCTGCTTCCAGCGTTGATGGGGCTGGTCGAGCCGGACGAGCGCGGGGATCCCGAATCACCGCTGCGATGGACGACGAAATCGCTCCGGCATCTGGCCGCGGAGTTGTCCCGGCAGGGGCATCGGGTTGCCGCACCGACTGTGAGCCGGCTGTTGAAGGCGAACGGGTTCAGCCTGCAAGGCACCGCCAAAACCCTGGAAGGCGATCAGCATCCTGATCGGGACGCGCAGTTCCGATACATCAACGTGCAGGTCAAGGAGCATCAGGCGGCGGGCGAGCCGGTGATCAGCGTGGATGCGAAGAAGAAGGAGCAGCTGGGACTGCTGTCGATGGGCGGGCGGGAATGGCGGCCTCACGGCGAGCCGGTGCAGGTCGAGGACCACAGCTTCTGGGCCGGCCCGAACGTCGAGACGGTGGTGCCCTATGGGATCTACGACATGACTGCCAACACGGGCTGGGTGAACGTCGGAGTCGACCACGACACCGCGGCTTTCGCGGTCGCCTCGATCCGCCGCTGGTGGCAGGCGCGTGGCCAAGCCGACTATCCAAGCGCGTCTCGGCTGCTGATCACCGCGGATGCGGGCGGTTCGAACAGCTACCGCTACCGGCTCTGGAAAGCCGAATTGGCCGCGTTCGCCGCCGAGACCGGACTGATGGTCATGGTCTGCCATTTCCCGCCGGGCACCTCGAAATGGAACAAGATCGAGCACCGGTTGTTCTCGCATATCACGATGAACTGGCGGGGACGGCCGTTGACCAGCCATCAAGTCGTCCTCAACACGATCGCGGCGACCACGACCTCGGCCGGGCTGAGGGTCGAGGCCGCTTTGGATCCCGATTCCTATCCGACCGGGGTCTCGGTCAGCCGCGACCAGCTCCAGGCTCTGCCCATCACCGCCCATTGCGAACGCGGCGCCTGGAACTACAGCATTGCCCCGAAAGGCGGGCAGGCCGTCCCGCTGCGTGCCGACCAGCGAGCCGCGGCCCGAGCACAGACCATGCAATTGCTCGCCAACCCTCGCCTGACCGGCATGAACAGCGACGAACTCGACGCGCTACGCGCCCGGCTCGCCCCGGCCCAGGAGGCCCGGGCCGAGCAACGCCGTTTCGTACTGCGCGGCGGCCGCCGGGTCGCCACCACCGACCGCAGCCGAGCACTGCTCTCCAGCTCAGACGAGATCCTGATCACCGTCATCTATCTGCGGCAGGTCTGCCCGCAGAAAGTGCTGTGTGACCTGCTCGGGATCAACCCCGTCACGATCGGCCAGGCGATCAAAGCCACCCGGCAACTCCTGGACGAACAGAAGATCAGCATCACCCCGGCCGTCGTCCGCTACTTCACCCGAGCAGACGACCTACGCGCCTGGAACACCGGCACCGACCCGGCCTCGCACGTTCCGGCAAGCCCGACCCGTCATGCATTGACCGACCCGAACCTGACCGGCATGAGCCGAAAGGCGCTGGACGCCATGCTCGAGAAACTGATCGTGCCCTACGCCGCCGCGATCGAACAGCGCCGCCACCGCAAACGCGGAGGCAACCGCCGCCCCGGCACCCGAGGCGGAGTGTTCCGGCAAAAGATCACTGACGGCGATCGGATCCTCGCCACGATCCTCTACCAGCGCCGCGTCTGCACCCTCGACACCCTCGCCGAACTGTTCAACATCAGCCGCAGCACCCTGTGGAACGCGATCAACGACGTCCTGCCCATCCTCAACAACCACGGCACCGCCATCACCCCCGCCGACCACCGCTACGCCTCGGCCGCCGACCTCCTCGCCTCGACCGACACACCACACGAGCATCCCGACCCAGGAAAACCAGCATGTTGATTCTTGGCGGCCACGGTGGATCACGCAGGTCTGGACGATGGTGCGCGGCCAGACCGCCTCCACCGCCTGCGGCAGGCCCTTGAGCCCGTCGCAGACCAGCATGAGAACATCGTCCACGCCGCGGTTCTTCAACTCGGTCAGCACCGCCAGCCAGTGCTTGGCGCCCTCGCCGCCGTCGCCGGCCCAGATGCCGAGGATGTCGCGGTGGCCTTCGACGGTGACGGCCATGACCAGGTAGATGGGCCGGTTGGCGACGTGACCGTCCCTGATTTTGACGTTGATCGCGTCCACGAACAGGACTGGGTACACGCGATCGAGCGGCCGGTTCTGCCATTCGGCCATGCCGTCCATGACCTTGTCGGTGATGGTGGAGATGGTCTGCTTGGAGACCTGGGCGCCATACACCTCGGCCAGATGCGCGCAGATCTCGCCGTGCGTGAGGCCCTTGGCCGACAGCGACAAGACCATCTCATCCACTCCGGACAGCCGGCGCTGCCGCTTGCGCACCAGCTGGGGTTCGAAGGTGCCGGCCACATCGCGTGGGACCCGCACCTCCACCGGGCCGACGTCGGTCACCACGGTCTTGGTGCGGCTGCCGTTGCGGCTGTTGCCGCTGTTCTTCCCGGCCGGGTCGTGCCGGTCGTAGCCGAGGTGATCGGTGATCTCGCCTTCCAGCGCCGATTCCAGTACCCGCTTGGTCAGCTGCTGCAGCAGGCCGCCCTCGCCGGTCAGCTGCAGACCCTCGCTGCGGGCTCGACCCACCAGCATCGAGATCAGCTGCTCGTCCGTCATCGAGCGGTCCGGGTCGGCAGGCACTTCGTTCATGGACAGCGACTCCACGGCAGTCTCGGACATCAAGTGTGTCTCCCTTGATCATCAGATCCGCCGTTAGTTTTACAGTCCCAAGTGGTCGTCTCCGTAAATCCTTCGGGGGTTACGCGGCTGCGTCGAGTACGGCAGGTTGATGGTCGCAGTCATCGTGCTGCTGGGAGTTGCGTTCCTTCTGTTCGTGTCGCTCGATCCGGGCCAGTAGGTCCGCGAGGTCGGCCGGGGTGAACTTCCATCTGAAGGGCCGGGCGGTCTCGTTGTAACGACGCTCGAAGGCGATGAGCCGGTCTTCGACCTGGTCAAGGCCGGTGAAGTCGTTGGGTGAGACAACCTTGCGCTGCACGATGGAGAAGAAGATCTCCACTTGGTTCACCTACGAGGCGTGCACGGGGGTGTGCACCATGACCGCGTTGGGGAAGCGTTCGGTCAGCCGGTCGGCGGCGGTCTTGCCGCGGTGGGAGGAGCCGTTGTCGACGATCCAGAACACTCGCTTGGCCGAGGCGTAAGGCTCTTGGGTCATGATCTGCTCGGCCAGATCCATGAACGGGACGATGCCGGTCTTGGGCGAGCAACGGCCGAACACGTGGGCGCGGTGGACGTCATAGGCGGCCAGGTAGGCCAGAGCGCCGCCGCGGTCGTAGTCGTGGTTGATGCGCATCATTCGCGAGCTGCCGGGTGGCAGGGTGGGGTGGCAGCGGCAGCGGGCCTGGATGGAGGTCTTCTCATCGGCGCTGAGGACGTACTCGTCGTCGCCGAGCGGCGTCCCACCGGCGCGCGTATAAGTCGAGCACGCGGGTGGCCTTGGCGGCGAAGGCCGGGTCTCGGATGAAGATCCACGATTGGTGCTGCCAGGGTTTGAGCGTGTCCTCGGCCAGGATCCGGCGCACGGTGGAGGCCGAGATCGTTGCTGCTAGTGGTCCGTCACGCAACCTTGGCCGGGTAACTGGTCCAGCTTCGGATGGGTGAGCTGGCGGCGAAGCTGGTCTTCGGTTTCGCACGGGCGTTGCGCCAGCGGACGTAGCCGCCGATCGCCGCGTTCTGCTCATCGTGGGTGCGGTGATCGGTGCCGTTGAGGGCGTAGTAGCGCAGCGCGGCGAACTCGGACTCGATCCAGTTCAGCCACGAGCCGTAGGTGGGCAGGAACACCAGCTCGACGTCGTGCTCGGCGGCCCAGGCGCGGACCTGCGGATGCTTGTGCGGCGAGTAGTTATCCATGATCATATACAGCTTCTCGCCGGGCCACCGCTGACGCAGGGTCTTCAGGAAGGACAAGAACTCGCGCCACCGCTTGCGCTTGCGGATGCGGTAGTACAGCTTGCCGGTAGCCAGATCGAGTGCGGCGATCATGTGCATCACGCCGTGGTAGCGGTGGTAGGTGGCCCGCAGCCGGGCCGGGCTTCCGGCCGGCCGCCACCGTTTGCCCTTGCGGGGCATCAGGTTCAACGGGCCGAACTCATCCACGCAGATGACCCGCCCGTCGGCGGGCGGGTCATCGTATAACTCCAGCACCCGGCGCATCTTGGCGATGAAGTGAGGGTCGTTGGACGCCTTCCAGGTCGTGGTGGTCTGCCAGCTGACCCCGCCCTTGCGCAGGATCCGCCGCAGGTGCTCGCGACTGACCGCGACCACCACACCGCGGGCGATGAGGTGTTCGGCCAGGGTGCGCAGACTCCAGGTGGAGTGGCCGGTGATACCCCACTCGGCGGGGACCGTCCGGGCGATCAGGCAGATGTGCTCACGCGTCTGCTCACTGATCGCCGCGGGCCGGCCCCCGCTCCATTTTGGGTCCAGCGCGTCGAACCCCCGCTCGTTGAAGGCGTGGATGACATCGCGCACGTAATCGTCGCTGACCTGCATCAACGAGGTGATGTCCGGGACGCTCTGGCCCTGACCTGACATCATCACCACGATCGCCCGGCGCAGCTTGACCGGGTCCTTGGCGGTCCGGGTGATGCGCTGGATCTTCCGGCCTTCCTCCATCGTCAAGGGCCGGACGAACACATCCGGTGGACGAGCCACGACTACCTCCCAGGTTGCAGAGGCAGCCAGCCTGACGGCTTCACCGTCCGAGATCAATTACCGGGTCAACGTTCAGGGACGGGCCACTAGTCTGCGGGTGACGGCCTCGCGCGCCAGTTCGGGGCAGCTCCAGCGCGACAGCGGCGCGCCGGTCTCGGCCGGCAGCTGGCAGGCCAATGCCTTGACCTCGGCGCGCTGAAGAGTGCTGAAGGTGGGTGGCAGGCCGGAGCGGGGCCGATCGGTCAGGCTCTTGATGCCCTCCTGGCTGCGGTAGCGTCCCCGCCATAACCGTACGGTGTCCACCGTCACCCCACGACGCTGGGCGATCTGGTTGTTGGAGTAGCCGTGCGCGGCATCCAGCACGATCCGGACCCGGACCACGAGCTGGTAGGCAGCGGTGTGGGAGTAGGCGATCTTCTTGAGCCGCCGCCGTTCGGAGGCGGACAGCGTGATCAAGCGAGCGCGACAGCGGGGCACCGAGGTCTTTCTCTGGTCGATCTTGGGCGAGTGGCCCGCCGACATTGCCCGGCGCGTGCCGGTGTGTGCACGCCCGACACGTCTGCACGCCAAGGAGCGCTGGCCGCAACTGGTCACGGTCCACGTTCGCTACCACGGCCAGTTCGCCTACGTTGAAGGCGAGTTCGCCGAGAAGCAAAAGGGGCATGCACCGATGACGGCGGCTGTACCCTGATCAACTGTTTGTGCCAAGCACGATGGCAGGAGACGGGGCATGACTTCGAGGCTGGCCGGTGACGTGGTCGGCGGGCGCTACCAGCTTGCCGCCGAACTGGGGTCCGGTGGCTTCGGGCGAGTCTGGCGGGCCCGCGACGAGACCCTCGACGTGGACGTTGCGATCAAGGAACTGCAGCTGCCGACGGGGATGCCGGAAACCGAACGAGCCGAGCGGCTGGCGCGCGCCACGCGCGAGGCCCGCAATGCCGCCCGGTTACGCAAGCATGACGGCATCGTCGCGATCCACGACGTCGTCATCGACGACGGCCTTCCTTGGATCGTCATGGAACTAGTCGATGGCTGCTCGCTGAGCGAGCACATGCAGAAGCACGGACCGCTTCCGATGGGCAGGGCCATCGAAGTGGCCGCGGCGCTGCTGACGGCGATCGGCGCAGCACACCGGGAAGGTGTCGTGCACCGCGACATCAAACCCGCCAACGTCATGCTCGCCGAGAACGGGAAGGTCCTGCTCACCGACTTCGGGACCGCGATCCACACTACTGACACCGCACTGACCGCCACCGGGATGCTCATCGGCTCGGCCGAGTACACAGCGCCCGAGCGGCTGCGCGGCGCCGACGGCCTCCCCGCCGGGGATCTGTTCTCCCTCGGCGTGACCCTTTACCAGGCCGTCGAGGGCGTCTCACCGTTCCGCCGCGATACCCAGGAAGCGACGTTGGCCGCAGTACTACTGGAGGAGGCCCCGGCGCCGCGGCGAACCGGGCCGCTCACGCAGCTCATCACCCGGCTACTGGACAAGGACCCGGGCCGCAGGCCGACGGCGGACGAAGCACTGGCCATGGCAGGGAGTATTGCAGGTGAGCAGCCGGCAACCACAGTCCACGTGCGGCGCGACACCAAGATCCTGCCGACCCGGTCGAAGAAGTGGTCGCCCGTAGGTGTTGCCGCGTTGGTGTTCACGTTGGCGATGGCGGTCATGACGGCGCTCGGTATCGCCGGACTCCCTGATGCCGGCGGAACGTGGGAGTACTTCGAGCGCTACGGGGACAACGCCGTGCTCAGCGTCACCGTAATGATCGCAGCCGTTGCCGATGTCGTTGTCGTCGGCTTGCTGTGCGCCAGCCTCGCGCGGTTCCTGCCGGCGGACGTCGGCAAGGCCGTCACCGCTGTCGTCGGTGTCGCCGGGCTCGTCTTCGGCTGTGGCGCGACCGCTTTCGCCTTCCATGGTGCCGGCGAGATCTTCCGGAACACGATGGAACTCCCCGGGCGGAAGTCCGCGACAGTGTCACTGGCCATGATCAGCATCGTCGTGCTCGTCGCCGTCGGGTCGGCCTGGAGCTCACAGCGCGCAGATCGACGCAAAACGATCAGAAATCGAACACGATCATGACCGCCCGCATGACCCCATCAGCGTCGGATGCCGGGCTGATCCGGCCGAGCGACCCCGACCGCTACGAGGCCACCCCCTGGTTCACCGGCACCCCATAAGACGCCCTGGACCTGGTCTGCGACCTCTACGTCGCCACCATCGACACCTGACTCTGAAGCACGATCAGTCTCAGTCCGTCAACCCCCGAGAGACTTCCGGGCGGCACCACTAAGCTTGCGATTTAAGCAGGTCCGGGCATCGGTGCAGGTGCGTCCAGATCGCGCCCGATGTTGTGGCATATCACCATGTAACGGGATGTACCGGAATGTGACTGCCGCGCTACGGCGTGTCGTGTCAG
>NZ_JBGNUW010000070.1:0-1301 GCF_041950495.1 Nonomuraea sp. MTCD27
AGCTTGCGATTTAAGCAGGTCCGGGCATCGGTGCAGGTGCGTCCAGATCGCGCCCGATGTTGTGGCATATCACCATGTAACGGGATGTACCGGAATGTGACTGCCGCGCTACGGCGTGTCGTGTCAGTCGGGAGCGGCCACCGCCTTCATCTTCGGTGTTGAGAAGACGCCGGAGAAGAGGGGTGGCCGCAGATGTTCACTATTGCAGGCGCGCGCGAGGTGGCCGAGCACATCGGGGCATCCGAGGCGTCACACCTTCGTCCCCTGATCGATTTCCGCGCCGCCTTCCATCGGCTGTTATGGCGGCGGGCGGATGCGTTGTTCGAGCTCACTGATGCGATGTTGTGCGCGCAGGGGCCGGTGCGCTCGCCGGTGGAGTTGTCGATGGAGCCGGAGTTCCGCCGTGGGCATGGCTCGGTCTACGCCGCTTTGGATCAAGGGCGGATCGACACCGGCGCTCTGCGGCGCCTGCTGCTGGGCGTGGCCACTGCGGCCCGGCCGGGTGAGCCGTTGATGTTCGCCCTGGATGTCACGCCGGATGCGCGGCCCGACGCCGAGTACGCCGATGAGCGGGTGATGGTCCAGGTGAGAGGCAAGGGCGGCGACAAGTTCCTGCCTGGTTGGCCCTACAGCTTGCTGGTGGGCGTGCAGTGGGGCTCCTCCTCGTGGGTGGATCCAATCGAGGCGCGCCGGATCCATCCCGGTCAAGAGCACACCGACGTCACCATCGGCCAGATCGCCGACCTGCTCGGTGACCTGGAGGCGACCAACCGGCTCGTCGAACATGACCCGCCACCGCTGGTCATGCTGGACGCCGGGAACTACGCCACCGACATCTCCCACGCGCTGGCCGCTCACCCTGTCCAGGTGCTGGTCCGGCTGCGCGCCACCCGCGTCTTCTACGCCGACCCAGCACCGCGCAGACCCGGTGAGATGGGGGCGGGTAAGCGCCACGGCCGCGAATTCTCCTGCTCCGACCCCGCCAAACGGCACATCCCGGATCTCGCCCTGACCGCAGACTCGTCCCGGCACGGCACCGTGACCGTCCGCGCCTGGACCGGCCTGCATCAAAAGCTCACTCGCACCGGCCGCTGGGCCGGCCACCCTGCCCATGAGCGATTGCCCATTGTGCGCGGCACCGTCATCCAGATCGTCGTGGACCGGCTTCCCGACGGCCGCAAGCCGGCCAAAGATCTCTGGCTGTGGCACGCCGGGCCCATCGAGGTCGATGCGGCGCTGCTGGACCTGCTGTGGAAGGCCTACCTGCGCCGCTTCGATCAAGAGCACTTTCACCGCTTCGC
>NZ_JBGNUW010000071.1:0-1260 GCF_041950495.1 Nonomuraea sp. MTCD27
CTGCTCGGGCCTGGCCGTGGTAGGCATCGGCCTGCTCATGTACCGAATCCTGAAGGGCTTCAACCAGAAACTGGCCCTGTGGTACCCCGTCATGAGGGTCATCGAGCTCGCGGTCTCCGCCACCTGCGGCGTCTACCTGCTGACGCAGCTGCAAGCCGTCCCCAACACGATGTTGTGGGTGTACATCCCCACGGCCATCGGCGGCCTGGTGTTCACCTACCTGCTGTTCGTCTCACGCATCGTCCCGCAGCCCATCGCGGCCCTCGGCCTCATCGGCTACGCCCTGCTGCTGCTGGGAGTGCCGCTGGACCTGCTCGGCGTCCTGGACATGGACGCGGGAGCAGGCATGCTCTTGCTCGCGCCGGGCGGGTTGTTCGAAGTCCTGGTGCTGCCCATCTGGTTGTTCGCCAAGGGCTTCACCCTGCCTCAGCCGTCTCAACCGGCGCGGGTCCGAGCGGCGTAGTCAACCGACTGTCAATCGACTGCCTGCCGAATCATCGCTGAACCTCTCCATTCGATCATGTGGTGCCCCCGCGCACCTGGCGGAGTACACCGGCCGGCCGCATGTGATCCCTTCCGTCCCGCTCCGGTGTGAAAGCCACGCGGCCAGACCGGATTGGCCGCACCGCCCGGTTCCCCAACGCGGTGATGATCCACACCCCCGTGCACGCAACCTGGCTCAACCAGATCGAGATCTTCTTCTCCATCGTGCAGCGCAAGGTGGTCACACCCAACGACTTCACCGGCCTTGACCAGGTCGAAGACCGGCTGATCGCCTTCGAGCGCCGTTACAACGAGACCGCCCGGCCCTTCAGATGGAAGTTCACCCCGCCGACCTCGAGGACCTGTTGGCCCGGACCGAGCGTCACGAACAGAACGAGCGCTGCTTCCAGCAGCTCACCGGCTACGATCACCAGCCTGCCGCAATACCGGCAGCCGCGTGAACCCTCGAATGACTTACGAGCCGGACCACTAAGCTTGCGATTTAACGTCACTCTCGGTGTTCGTTGTCGGCGGCTCGGTCTTGCGGTAGGGCGGGCGCTTGTCTTTCGGCCGGTTCCTTGATCCTTTGGGGCGTCCGGGGCCGGGACTGGTGAGTTTCGGTGAGTCGGCGGGAGTGCCGAGTTTTGCACGCGAAGCGGTGAAAGTGCTCTTGATCGAAGCGGCGCAGGTAGGCCTTCCACAGCAGGTCCAGCAGCGCCGCATCGACCTCGATGGGCCCGGCGTGCCACAGCCAGAGATCTTTGGCCGGCTTGCGGC
>NZ_JBGNUW010000072.1:0-1255 GCF_041950495.1 Nonomuraea sp. MTCD27
GCGCTCGTGGCGGCCGGTTTGACCGCCGTTCCCGTGGATCCGGCCTATCAGGTGCTGGTGTTCTCCAAGACCGCCGGGTTCCGGCACGACTCGATCCCGGCGGGCCTGCAGGCCATCCGCGACCTCGGCGCGGCCGGCGGCTTCACCGTCACCGCCACCGAGGACGCCACCGCCTTCACCAGCGCCAACCTGGCCGGCTACGAGGCCGTCGTCTTCCTCAACACCACCGGCGACGTCCTGGACGACACCCAGCAGACCGCCTTCCAGAGCTACATCGACCAAGGCGGCGGCTACGTGGGCGTGCACGCCGCCGCCGACACCGAATACGACTGGCCCTACTACGGCGAGCTGGCCGGCGCCTACTTCAAGAACCACCCCGCCATCCAGCAGGCCACCGTCCGCAACCAGGACCGCGCCCACCCCGCCACCGCCCACCTCGGCCCCACCTGGAGCCGCACCGACGAGTGGTACAACTACCGCACCAACCCCCGCCCCGCCGTACGCGTCCTGCAGACCCTCGACGAGGCCAGCTACAGCGGCGGCGACATGGGCGACCACCCCATCACCTGGTGCCACCCCCAAGGCCGGGGCCGCGCCTTCTACACCGGCCTCGGCCACACCGCCGAGTCCTACACCGACCCCGCCTTCCGCACCCAGCTGCTCGGCGGCATCCGGTACGCCGCCGGCACGGCCAAGGCGGACTGCCGGCCGGAGAACGGCTACACCACCCTCTACAACGGCTCCACCACCGGCTGGTCCCAGGCCGGCCCCGGCAGCTTCGCCAACACCGACGCCACCCTGACCTCGCAGGGCGGACTGGGCATGTTCTGGTACGAGGCCAAGGAGTTCGGCGCGTACTCGCTGAAGCTGGACTGGAAGCTGACCGGCGACAGCAACTCCGGCGTCTTCGTCGGCTTCCCCGCCTCGGACGACCCCTGGTCGGCGGTGAACAACGGCTACGAGGTGCAGATCGACGCCACCGACACCCCCGACCGCACGACCGGCTCGATCTACGGCTTCAAGGCCGCCGACCTGGAAGCCCGCGACGCCGCCCTCAACCCGCCCGGCGCGTGGAACACCTACGAGCTGCTGGTCGAGGGCGAACGGCTGCGGGTCTTCCTGAACGGCGTGCAGATCAACGACTTCACCAACGCCGACCCGGCACGCTCGCTACGCCAGGGCCACGTCGGCATCCAGAACCACGGCGCCTCCGACCAGGTCGCCTTCCGCAACATCCGCGTCAAGGAGCTGAGCG
>NZ_JBGNUW010000074.1:0-1166 GCF_041950495.1 Nonomuraea sp. MTCD27
ACGCCTGTGTGCTGGGTTCTTGCTGGTCGGAGGCTATTCGGCAGGTTGCAGGCCGCTCATCTTTGGCGGCAATGCGACGGCGCAGTCTTTGAAGATCTGAGCCTGGGCGGGGGTGAGGCGGGTGGTCTGCTGCAGTCGTCCGGCAGGGCCGGACAGGGTGACCTGGTGGATGCGTCCCAGTTCGCGGTTGATGGCGTTCCAGGTCCGTCCGGTGCGGCGTTCGGCGACGCGGATGAGTAGCAGTGCCAGCCAGCACAGCAGCACGTGGGCGACGATGCGCTGGTCGAGGCGGTGGTAGACGGGCCGCAGGTCCAAGGTCGTCTTCATGGTGCGGAAGGCTGCCTCGGCCTGGAGCAGGTTCTTGTAACCCAGGGCGATGTCTTCGGGGCTCAGGTCCGGGTCGGAGGCGGCGATCAGGTACTTGCCGTCGTAGTTGGCCTCGGCCTTGACCTTGGCGGCGTCGATGGACAGGCGGCCGGTGCCCGGGTGCTGCTTGAGCCAGCGGCCTAACGAGGGATGATCGCGTAGCGCGCATTCGGCCTTGCGGTGCGGCGCGTCCGGCGGTTTGGGAGCCTTTTTCTTGCCCTGCTGAGCGGCCTTGGCCTTGGCCTGGGCGGCGTCGGTGGCGCGGGCGGCGGCGATCCGGTCCAGCTCCGCGGTGATCGCCTCCAGTTGCGCCTGGCGGCGGGCCTGGTCGCGTTCGGCCTCGACGGGGTTGTGGCAGATGATCCACCGCCGTCCCGGGTCGGTGGCGAGCCGGACCTCTTTGACCCGCAGGTTGTCGCGGACGTGCAGGTAGCGGCCCTGGCGGGACATCGCCTCGCGGGCCTGGGCCGAGCCGTCGCGCATCTTGACGCCGCAGATGTAGTGGCCGCCGGCCCGCTGCAGGTAGGCCATGTTCTCGCGAGAGGAGAAACCGGAGTCGACCACGGTGACCACCCGTCCCAGCCGCCAGTCCCGCAGGTCGTCCTTGACCTGCTCGATCACGGTCATGTCCGAAGTGTTGCCGGGCCAGACCCAGCAGCGCACCGGGATGCCCTCGCGGGTGACGGCCAGCCCGATGACGATCTGCGGCAGATCCTTGCGGTGGTCCTTGGAATGCCCGAACCGGCGCAACCCCATCTCGACGCCCCCGTCGCCCCCGTCGCCCCCGTCGCCCCCGTCGC
>NZ_JBGNUW010000075.1:0-1142 GCF_041950495.1 Nonomuraea sp. MTCD27
CGCAGCATAATCACGAATGGTCGTGTGCCCACACTTTGGGACTCCGGAAGTTATCCACAACCATGCCGACCAGCACTTTCGCTCAACGATCAAGGCTTATGTGCCCGCGAACTGCGAAACTCGGGCGCTACCTGCGGGAGGAAAGTCGAGGCGAACGAGAATCACGACCGGAAGAACCCGCCGGCGTCAGGTACGACGATCTCTATCCATCAGCATGGCGATGGGGACGCCCAGGTCGCTCTCAATGGTGGCGGCGGTAGCCGTAGCCCCGCGCTTGCGTAGTGCCTCGACCGCCCGGTCCAGGAGCTTGCCAAGCCGCACAACCTCATTGCGCAAGGCGATCAGCTCATCGAACCGCTCAACGGCTTCCTGCCCGCACCACTGCCGCACCAAGGCGTGCACAGGTTCGCGCTCGCGCAGCCGTACTTTGCGTTCCTCACGGACGTCCTCCCAGGATGGGCGGTAAGGGTACCCGTAGAGGTTCTCCGAACGCAGTTCCGCTTCTTCCCGGTGGATCGCTTCTATGATCCCTTCGGAGAAGGCCGTAGCAATCGTCGGCATCAGCCGCCGTGCTGCCCGCCAAGGGCTGATCAGCGTCCCATGACGATCATGGAAGGCGAGAGGGTCGTCGGCTAGTTCTTCGACGGTGAGTCCCAGACGATCAGCTACCCCCGCAGGCTTGTCGATCCGCAGGACCCCCGTCTCGGTCTTGCTTCGTCCGAGGATCACCCGTCGGCCAAGCCCGCAGGCCTTCACGACGAGCAACGCGGCTTCGTACTCCACCGTGTCGCCGGCAGCAGACGATGCTTCTCTGACGGCCAAGAGGCGCCGCTCGTCGTTGAGCCGCGGTTCGATGTCGGCCCAGCGGTCGAGCAGAGAGGTGTAGGAGACCCATTCCTGTAGCCCGGCGTCGTCGCCGTCCAGTCGGCGGATCCTGATTGAGTCGTCGTTATCGCGAATCTTCACGATCGTGACGCGGTGCACGGGATCGGCCAGCGCCCTGGGCCGCTCGCGATAACCTCAGCTATTCAGCCGGGGCGGTAGCTGTGCTCTAGAACATGAGAAAAGGTGCCCCTGAACTGCAAGGATTCGGGTGTCGAAGCCATATCCGCTGCAGAAGCAGGTGCACCTTTCTGGTGAGT
>NZ_JBGNUW010000076.1:0-1042 GCF_041950495.1 Nonomuraea sp. MTCD27
GCGCTGGAAGGCGTAGGTGGGAGGCTGCCCACTCGGGGCCGGTCCATCACCCAGCACCAGCGGCCAGGCCACCGGCGCGCCCAGCACCCACGCCTGAGCCAGGGACAGCAGCATCCGCCGCGATCCACCCTCACCCCGGCGCAACGACCCGCACACCCCGGCCTCGACCCCGGCCGCCCGGCAGATGTCCTCCACATCACCGACCAGCACCGGATGCGGACTCACCTCCACGAACACCGGCGCACCCACCCCCGCCGCCACCCGCACCGACTCCTCGAACAGCACCGGCCGGCACAAGTTCTCCACCCAATACCGGCCCGACAACCGCCCCACATCCAGGAAGGCCCCCTCCACCGAAGAGCAGAACCCCACCCCCGCACCATCAAGCGGCCCCACCCCGGCCAACGCCACACCCAGCTCCTCAGCCAGGCGATCCATGTGCGGAGTGTGCGAGGCGTAATCCACCGCGATCCGCCGCACCCGCACCCCCGGCAGCTGCTCCAGCTCCTCCAGCGCGGCCACCTCCCCGGCCACCACACAACTGGCCGGACCCGAATGCACCGCCACCCACAACCGGCCCGCCCACCGCGACCCGATCAACTCCCCCGCCCGCGACGCCGACACATCAAGCGCCGCCATCCCGCCACTACCCAGCACCTTCTCCAACGCCCGGCCACGCAGCACCACCACCCGCGCAGCGTCCTCCAGCGACAACACCCCCGCCACACACGCCGCCGCCATCTCCCCCTGCGACTGACCCACCACCGCCCGCGGAACGACCCCGGCCGCCCGCCACACCGCCGCCAACCCCACCATCACCGCCCACAACACCGGCTGCACCACCGGCGACCCCTCCAACCCCGGAGCCCCCGCCACACCACGCAACACCCCCACCACCGACCAGCCGGTCAACGACCGCACCACCCGATCACACCGCTCCACCTCGACCCGGAACACCTCACAGCTGTCCAGCAACTCCACCGCCATCCCAGCCCACTGCGACCCCTGACCAGGAAAGACGAACACCACGTCCGAACCCGCC
>NZ_JBGNUW010000077.1:0-935 GCF_041950495.1 Nonomuraea sp. MTCD27
TCGCGGGTGACGGCCAGCCCGATGACGATCTGCGGCAGATCCTTGCGGTGGTCCTTGGAATGCCCGAACCGGCGCAACCCCATCTCGACGCCCCCGTCGCCCCCGTCGCCCCCGTCGCCCCCGTCGCTACTGCCTGCGTCGCCGGGCTCGGGCTCGCCGTCGCGTTCGAAGTAGGTGGAGGTGGAGTCGAACAGGATCAGATCCACCTCCAGGTTGAGCAGGTTGGCGGCGGCGAAGAACACCGCCTGCTGCACCTGGCCTTGGGCATCGGCGCCGGCCAGCAGGTCCATCGCCCGCATCGCCTGGTCCTTGTCGGCGCGCTCCAGGCCGGGGATGGCGACGGTGTGGTTGATCCACTCGGCTGCGGCGAGCTTGGAGGAGGGGGCCACGGCGCGGTTGGCGACCAGCGCGAACAAGATCCGTTCGATGTCGGTGCGGAAGCGGCGTGGTCCCAGCACGTCGGCCAGTGCCGCATCGATCTGGAGCGTGCGCCACAGCTGATCCAGCAGCCAGATCGCGCCGTACGGGCGGGCCTGCTCCACGGTCAGTGGCCCGGCCTCGGCACCGAGCGGGAGGGTGACGTCGTCTTCGTCGCCGAGGTAGCGGTTGATCGAGGCGACCAGCCGGCGCAGCGCCGTGACGTCGAGCTTGTCCTCGCGGCCCAGGTTGACCAGCACCTCGGCCTGTGTGGTGCCGTTGATGCGCCGGTTGTTGGCCAGTTGAAGATACCGGACCACGCTGCCGTCGCCGTTGCGTCGCTGCGTCTTACGCAGGTACATGCCCGCATCATCCCGCACAAGTCGCAGCTTCCGCAGCATAATCACGAATGGTCGTGTGCCCACACTTTGGGACTCCGGAAGTTATCCACAACCATGCCGACCAGCACTTTCGCTCAACGATCAAGGCTTATGTGCCCGCGAACTGCGAAACTCGGG
>NZ_JBGNUW010000078.1:0-906 GCF_041950495.1 Nonomuraea sp. MTCD27
TCACGCCGCAGACCCTGATCAACATCCGCCCGGTCGTGGCGTCGATCAAGGAGTTCTTCGGCACCTCGCAGCTGTCGCAGTTCATGGACCAGACCAACCCGCTGGCCGGCCTGACGCACAAGCGGCGTCTGTCCGCGCTGGGTCCCGGTGGTCTGTCCCGTGAGCGGGCCGGCTTCGAGGTCCGTGACGTGCACCCGTCCCACTACGGCCGGATGTGCCCGATCGAGACCCCGGAAGGCCCGAACATCGGCCTGATCGGCTCGCTGGCCTCCTACGGCCGGATCAACGCGTTCGGCTTCGTGGAGACGCCCTACCGCAAGGTCGTCGACGGCAAGGTGACCGACCAGATCGACTACCTCACCGCCGACGAGGAAGACCGCTACGTCAAGGCGCAGGCCAACACGGTGCTCAACGCCGACGGGTCGTTCGCCGAATCGCGCGTCCTGGTCCGCACCAAGGGCGGTGAGACCGAGCTCGCCCGTGCCGAGGAGGTCGACTACATCGACGTGTCGCCGCGCCAGATGGTGTCGGTGGCCACCGCGATGATCCCCTTCCTCGAGCACGACGACGCCAACCGCGCGCTCATGGGCTCCAACATGCAGCGCCAGTCGGTGCCGCTGCTCAAGAGCGAGGCGCCGCTGGTCGGCACCGGCATGGAATACCGTGCCGCGACCGACGCCGGCGACGTGATCAGCGCCGAGAAGGCCGGTGTGGTGGAGGAGGTCTCCGCCGACTACATCACCGTCATGAACGACGACGGCACCCGGACGACCTACCGGGTGGCCAAGTTCAAGCGGTCCAACCAGGGCACCTCGTTCAACCAGAAGCCGATCGTGGCCGAGGGCGACCGGGTGGAGGTCAACCAGGTCATCGCCGACGGTCCGTGCACCGACAACGGCGAGATGG
>NZ_JBGNUW010000079.1:0-855 GCF_041950495.1 Nonomuraea sp. MTCD27
TGGCCATCGGCCTGGCACGCCTGCTCGGCTGGACCAACATCGCCGCTGCCACCGACCACTACCGCAGCCACCCAGCCGACGGTCTTCAACTACTCGGTCTCACGACATGAGAACGCTTCAGCCCTGGCGCTGGCGCTCTCCCCGGAGGAGTCGGTCCGGTTCATGGAGCTCATGATCAACGAGAGGTGACGAGGATGGATCGAAGCACCAGACCTCAACTCACCTGGAGCAAGAGTTCGTTCTCTGGCCAGGGTGACAACTGCGTCGAGGTTGCGGATCTTCCGCATGGCGGACGTGCAGTTCGCGACAGCAAGGATCCCGACGGTCCGGTCTTGAAGTTCACGGCATCGGAATGGGAAGCGTTCCGCCGTGGCATGAAGGCCGGAGAATTCGACTAGAAACACCGGGGCCCCCATTCTGTGCGTTTGTCCTCAGAATGGGGGCCTTCGGATGGATCGAAGCAGTTTGATCGTATCTACCCGGAGCGGCTTTTCCTACATTGCCACGTGACGCATCCTGGCCACCCGGTCGGCCGTGCTGGCCGGACAGGGTGGACTCCAGGGTCCGGAGTGGGCCTTACCTGGGGAGATGCCGGACCATTGCCGGACCATATTGCCCAGCAACATACGGCAATGAACGATCAGATTCGGTATCGGTAAACTAGATTTAGCTGCAAGGATGGCACTGGAGGATCTTGCTCGGTAATGCTCGATCATCTCGTTTAGGGGACTGCTAATGCGGTTTGGGTTTACCGCCCATCCGGGGTTCAAATCCCCGATCCTCCGCAGGTAGGAGCCCTGCCCCGTGATCACGGGGCAGGGCTCTCTGATCTTGGTTTACCCGCTGCCGGACCAT